>JAUNCL010000015.1:0-27815 GCA_030535235.1 Bacillota bacterium | reverse complement strand
GAAGTGGTGGAGGCCCTGAAGGAACAGCTGCGCACCCGTCACATCCTGCGTCTGCAGAAGGGCGAGTGCACCATTGAGCTGGGCTTCGTCTGGTCCGACCTGCTGACCAGCCTGGAGCGGGTGGCCGACCACTGCTCCAACATCGCCGGCTGCATCATAGAAATGTCCCACGACAGCCTGGACGTCCACGACTATCTGGGCAGCGTGAAGGCCGGCAGCCCCGGCTTTTTGAAGGCCTACGACGCCTACGCCCGGAAATACGCTCTGGTGGAGTGATCCAAACCCATTGGAAAAAAAGCCCACCCGAAGGGAGAGAATCCTTCGGGTGGGCTTTTATCGAGAAAAGAGGCAGCTGGTGGATTTAGACTTTGGTTCGGCGCAGGAGGAAGAGGGCCAGCAGCAGGGTGATCAGCTCGCCCATGAGGGCGGCCATCCAGATGCCGGTGCCCTGGAAGAAAAAGAAGATCACCAGGAGGACGCCGGGCAGGAGGACGAACCCCCGGGCCAGGGAGAGGAGAGCCGAGGCGCCGGACTTCCCCAGGGCGGCGAAGTAGCCGGCCAGGGCGATGGAGAAGCCCGCGGGCAGGTAGGACAGGCCGTACTGCCGCAGGGCGGAGACGGTCTCCTGGAAGAGGGTGCTGCTGTTTTCCAGCAGCAGGTTTACCAGCAGGCCGGGGGTGAGCTGGCAGAGAAGCTCCACCACCAAGCCCACCGCCAGGACGGTGATGAGACACTGAGACAGGTAGCGGCGGATGCTGCCCCGGTCGTTCTGTCCCACGGCCAGGCTCACCAGGGGCATCATCCCCTGGGCCACCCCCTGCATGACCATGGACACCAGCAGGCTGATGTAGGCGATGACCGCGTAGGTGGCCAGGCTCTCCTCTCCCAGCAGGGCGAGGATCACGTGGTTGTACAGCAGGGTCAGAAAGCCCAGCATCAGCTCAATGGAGCAGTCGGCGATGCCCAGAGGGAGGATGCGGCGGAACTGGCCCGGATGGAACGTAAACTTCCGGAACTTCAGGTTGGACTTACCGGAGAGGAAGTAGGACAGGAAGAAGAGCATGCTGCCCAGCTGAGCCAGACCGGTGGCCAAGGCTGCGCCGAAGACCTCCCAGTGGAACTGGAAGATAAACAGGTAGTCCAGGCCCACGTTCAGGAGGAAGCTGGTGCCCACGCCCATGACCGCCAGCTGGGGCCGTCCGTCCACCTTTACCATGACTTCCAGGCAGTAGGACAGGATGAAGCACACGGAGAACAGACAGACGATGTGGAGGTACTCACTGGTGCGGCCGATGGTCTGGGGACCGGCGCCCAGCAGATAGCCCAGGGGCTCGGCAAAGAGGGAGACCGCCAGGGTGATGACCACCGACACCGCCAGGATGACGGCCACCGTCTGGGTGAAGATGCGCTCGGCCTTTTCGTGGTCCCCCTCCCCCATGGCGAAGGCACACAGGGTGGAGGTTCCCATGGACAGCAGGATGGCGATGCCCGAGAGGATGTTGATGAAGGGCAGGGAGATGTTCACCGAGGCCAGGGCCAGCTCCCCCACGCCATGGGAGACGAAGATGCCGTCGATGATGGTGTAGGAGGAGAAGAGGACCATGGCCGAGACCGATGGGATCACATAGTGAAAGAAGAGCCGCCAGCTTCCGGCGGCGGGCTGGTTCAGGGGTTTGGAAGGGTTTGCGGGGATAGACAAGATGGTTCACCTCATAATAAAACTGATATCGTGGGGGCGGGCAGCAGGATTTTCCTTGCGTCCGGCCCTTTCCTTTGCTATACTAAGGATAAACCATGGGGTAACCCCAGAGTCAAGGGGGAAAGGTACATTTTTTTCAGAGGAGGGGGCGGATGGAAAAGCACTACTTTAAGACGGCGGAATTTGCCGCCCTGTGCGGGGTGAAGAAGGACACCCTCCTTCACTACGACCACATCGGCCTGCTAAAACCCCAGTGGGTGGGGGAGAACGGGTACCGGTACTATTCTGTCCGGCAGCTGGCGACTTATGACCTGATCGCTGCCCTGCGGCGGCTGGATACCCCCCTGGCGGAGATCCGGGATTACCTGACCCGCCGCAGCCCGGAGGCCCTCCTGGATCTGCTGCGGGAGAAAGAGACCGCCCTGGAGGCCGAGCGGCGGCGGCTGGCCCGGATGGGAGAGCGCTTGCGGGAGACCATCCACACGGCGGAGCTGGCCCAGCAGGTGCGGCCGGGGGAGATCCGCATCGAGGAGCAGCCCCGGCAGCTTCTGGCGGTGGTGAAGGCCCCGGACTTTGAGACCTTTGAGGAGCCGGTCTACCTGCTCCACATCCGGGCGCTGCTCACCTGGGCCAGAGAACAGGGGGGCTCCGCCCAGGCCCCCGGGGATATCATCTGCCGGGAGAGCCTGGAACGGGACTCTTTTCTGGAGAACTACTACTTTTGCCCGGTCCCGGCGGGGACCACAGGGTGGGAGACCCGGGAGCGCCCGGCGGGGACCTATGCGGTCCTCTATCACCAGGGGTCCTACCAGTCGGAGTACGAGGCCTGCCGAACCCTCCGGGATTGGGTCCTGGACCGGGGCTACACCATCGACGGGGACCTCTACGAGGAGGATCTGGTGAACTACACCACCTCCGAGGATCCCCAGTCATACCTGTTGAAATTGAGCCTGAAAATCAAGAAAACGGAAGGATAAAAGGAGGAGAGTAACATGCTGTTTCTTTCGGATCTGACCCAGAGATACCGGGTGGATTCCATGACCAACCATCTGGAGGAGCTGGCCGCGCTGTATCAGGAGAACCCCCAGTATTTCACGTCCGTGGGCCAGGAGGTCCCCACGGAGAACCTCTGGGAGGACCTGGTGGCCGTCCCCGCCGGCAAGAGCTCGGAGGACAAGTGCTTCCTGGGCTTCTGGGATGGGGACAAACTGGTGGCCGTTCTGGAACTGGTCATCGACTACCCCGATGAGAACATCGCCTATGTGGGCCTGTTCATGATGTCGGCCTCCCGCCAGCGCACCGGCGAGGGCAGCCGCATCATGGAGGAGGTCTTCGCCTGGCTGCGGAACGACGGCTACACCTGGGTGGAGCTGGCCTACGCCTACGGCAACGAGCAGAGCGAGAATTTCTGGCGCAAGAACGGCTTCGTGGGCACCGGCGAGATCCGCCAGCAGGGGGATTACTACGTAGTCGGGATGCACCGACAGCTGTGAGAGAACATAAAACCCGCGCACCACGGACTTTGAGGCCATGGTGCGCAGGTTTTAAAATTACTCCTGCCGGCTCTCCCGGCTGCTGGGTCAAATCTTTGTTTTTGCATATGCCCCGGATTCTGTTCTTCATGCTTACGCTGACAGTTAAAAAAGATAGTATTAATACTTAGATATATTTTATCTATTGATTTTCAGAAAAGATTTCTCTATACTATAATAAACTAATGCGTATTATGCAAGAACTATTCAGTAGAAACCTATCAGAGGTATGTTTATGTCATTTTCGTCCTATTCCTTTGTCTTGCTTTTCTTACCAATTACCATTTTCCTCTGGTGGATGCTCAATCAGCGAGGATTTGGCAGAGGTGCCCAAGGGGTTTTACTTACATCTTCCCTGGTGTTTTATGGATGGAACCGATGGGATTGTTTGTTTATTTTAATTGGCAGTATTCTATTTCATTTTGCGTTGGGGAACTGGCTGTGCAGAGCACGGAGCCGACGTAAGGCGATCCTTATTTTTGGAGTCATAGGGAGTCTGCTTCCTTTAGCATACTTTAAATATACAGCGTTCTTACTTGATAATGTCAATTCGCTCTTTCATACATCCTTTGCGCTTCAGGAGATACTGCTTCCCTTGGGGATCAGTTTTTTCACATTCCAGCAGATCGCTTTTTTGGTAGATGTGTATCGGGAAGGACGTATGGAATATACTTTGCTGGAATATGCCTGCTTTGTCAGCTTATTTCCTTGTGTGGTATCCGGCCCGATTGCGTTCCATTATGAAGTGATCCCTCAGATTCGCAGTGCAGTTGGACGGAAGGTTTCTGGGGAGGAACTATCCCAGGGAATCTGGTTGTTTACGCAGGGACTGTGGAAAAAGGTGATTGTGGCCCAAACCTTTGGGAAAGGCGCAGATTGGGGATTTGCAGCCATCGCGGAGCTGAACTCTACCACGGCGATCCTGGTGGTTTTGAGCTATACGTTCCAACTTTATTTTGATTTTTCGGCGTACACGGATATGGCGCGAGGAATCGGGCGACTGCTGGGGATTGACCTCCCGGATAATTTCAACGCACCTTATCAGGCGTTGACGATTGGGGCTTTCTGGAAGCGATGGCACATGACCATGACGAGATTTTTTACGCGGTATCTGTATTTTCCCTTGGGTGGAAACCGGGGCGAAATAGTCTCCACTTGCCGAAATATCATGATTGTGTTTCTTGTTTCTGGTCTATGGCATGGTGCGAACTGGACATTTGTTCTCTGGGGTTTCCTCCATGGATGCGCTATGGTTCTGGAGCGGCTGGTTGGCAAACGTTTTTCAACGGTTCACCCTGTCCTCTCTTGGGGCGTGACATTTGCTTTTGTCAGCTTTTGCTGGATTTTTTTCCGAGCCCCAACAATTGCAGATGGCTGGGCCATGGTAAAGACAGTCGCAATGTGTGATTTTGGAACGATTATGCCTCAGTTTACAGGATGTTTCCACTTGCCGTTGGAATCCTGGCTGGGCCGTTGGCTGAGTTTAGATATGGGGCGATTGGCGTTGTTCATGATGCTGCTCTTCTTTGGGGGCGCGTTCCTGTTCATTTTTTTGGAGAAGGAAGGGGAAAAGAAAGAAACCGCAGTGAAACTTGGTGCACGGACTGGAATGCTGAGTGCGGTTCTGCTTTTCTGGTCGCTGATCTCTTTAACGGGAGTTACCCAATTCCTATATTCTGAATTCTAAGGAGTTCGTTATGAGCCGGAGATTTTTAACTTGCTTTTTCCTGCTTGGATTTTTTCTTACAGCGGTGTTTTCTGGCATTGTCTGGATCGTCGACCCCTGGTACCATTACCACGAGCCGATCCTGGGCCTTCCCCTGTGCTTGCGGGATGGCAGATATCAAAACACTGGCATTGCAGAGTATGCCGACTATGACACCCTCTTGCTGGGAACTTCTGTGACAGCTAATATGCATACATCAGATATGGACCGTATGCTTGGTGGAAAAAGTCTGAAACTGATCGTTCAGGGCGGATATTTTGCGGATTTTTATGGGCCACTCGATGTTGCTCTAACGACCCACGATGTAAAAGCAGTGTTTTGGGGAACGGATTCCAATTGTCTGCGTCGAAGGGATGCGGACAATCCATGGAAGGAACCGAGCTATTTGTTTGATGAGAATCCCATAAACGATGTATCCTATCTTCTCAACAAAGATATGTTTTTCTGGGATTTGACTGCGGTTTTGGAACGGGCCTGGACGGGAGATTTTCAGGATGAGCAGACCGGAGGGTACACCTGGGGAGAAAATGAAGAATGGGGGAAGAGCACGGCCTTGAGCGTGTATGGAAGTATGGAAAAACCGGAGTGGATGTCGGTTCCCGCAGATGCATTTCTGCCTGCGGCGACGGAGAATCTGAGAAATATTCTCCAGAGAGTGGACGACAATCCTGATGTAACCTTTACTTTTTATCTGGCCCCGTACAGCATTCTTTTCTGGCATCAGACCATCCAAAGCGGAGAGCTGGATGCAACCCTTATGATGCACCGGATGGTATTGGAGGAACTTACATCAAGAACCAATACCCGTGTCTTTTACTTTATGGATGATACAGAGTTGATCACAAACCTGGACAATTATTGTGACCATGTCCACTATTCCCCCGAAGTATGTGAACAGTTGCTGGGAAAACTCATTTACGGAGAGCCTGTGGCTGAAACAGAGATCGGCCCGAGAATCGACAGATTTCGGGCGTTTCTTGTGGAATATGATTATGATGCAATATGGGAATCCTGACCGAGAATGAAAAAACGGACGACCGGGCGGTCGTCCGTTTTTGTATGCTTAGAATCTCGCGATCCCCGTCCGGCGGGCCTCGGCGGCCACGGCGTCGGCCACCGCCTGGGCGGCGGCCCGGTTCAGGGGAGAGGGGAGAATGCACTCGGCGGAGAGCTCCTCCGGGGGGACCATGTCCGCCAGAGCCTTGGCGGCGGCGTGCTTCATGCCTTCGGTGATCTGGACGGCCCCGCAGGACAGGGCCCCCTTGAACAGGCCGGGGAAGACCAGCACGTTGTTGATCTGGTTGGGGAAGTCCGACCGGCCGGTGCCCACCACGGCGGCGCCGTGGGCCTTGGCCACATCGGGCATGATCTCCGGCACGGGGTTTGCCATGGAGAGGATGATGGGGTCCTTGGCCATGGTCTCCACCATCTCACCGGTGACCAGACCGGGGCGGGAGACGCCGATGAATACGTCGGCCCCCACCAGGGCGTCGGCCAGGGAGCCCTTGCGTCCCTCCTGGTTGGTCCGGGCGGCCAACTCGGCGTGGTGGCCGGTGAGGTTGGGGTCCCCGGCCCAGAGGATGCCGTCCTTGTCGCAGAGGGTCATGTTGGCAAAGCCCAGGTCCAGCAGGAGCTTGGCGGCGGCCCCGCCGGCGGCTCCGATGCCGTTGATGACGATGCGGACCTCCTCCTTCTTCTTGCCCACCACCTTCAGGGCGTTGGTGAGGGCGGCGGTGATGACCACGGCGGTGCCGTGCTGGTCGTCGTGGAAGACGGGGATGTCGCAGATCTCCTTCAGGCGGCGCTCCACTTCGAAGCAGCGGGGGGCGGAGATATCCTCCAGGTTGATGCCGCCAAAGCTCTTGGAGATGAGGGCGATGGTCTTGACCATCTCGTCCACGTCCTGGGTGTCCACGCAGATGGGGAAGGCGTCCACCCCGGCGAACTCCTTGAAGAGGACGCACTTGCCCTCCATGACGGGCATGCCGGCCAGGGGGCCGATGTTGCCCAGGCCCAAAACGGCGGAGCCGTCGGTGATGACGGCCACCATGTTCTGGCGGCGGGTAAGGGCGAAGGACTTGGCGGGATCCTTCTGGATCTCCAGGCAGGGGGTGGCCACCCCGGGGGTGTAGGCCAGGGAGAGGTCCTTCTGGGTCTGGATGGGGCAGCGGGAGACCACCTCCAGCTTGCCCTTCAATTCATAGTGTAAAGCCAAAGATTCGGCGTTGATGTCCATGGGCAGGTTCTCCTTTCCTTAAATCATTCTCTCGGGATGGAAGGCTTTGTCGAAGGTCTCGGGGGTGAAGAGGCCCAGGGCTACGGCGGCCTCCTTCAGGGAGATGTTCTCCCTGTGGGCCTTCTTGGCGATCTTGGCCCCGTTCTCGTAGCCCACGATGGGGGTCAGGGCGGTGACGGTCATGAGGGAGCGGTCCAGGTATTCGGCCATCTTCTCTTTGTTGGCCACGACCCCGGACAGGCACCGCCGGACGAAGGAGTTCATGCCGTCGGCCAGGAGCCGCACGGACTGGAGGTAGTTCAGGGCCATGACGGGCATGTACACATTCAGCTCAAAGTTGCCCTGGGAGGCGGCAATGCCCATGACCGTGTCGTTGGCCATCACCTGGACGGCCACCATGGTGAGGGCCTCGCACTGGGTGGGGTTGACCTTGCCGGGCATGATGGAGGAGCCGGGCTCGTTCTCGGGGATGGAGATCTCCCCCAGGCCGCACCGGGGGCCGGAGGCCAGCCAGCGGACGTCGTTGGCGATCTTCATCAGGTTGGCGGCCAGAGCCTTGAAGGCTCCGTGGGAGAAGACCAGGGCGTCCTTGGCGGTGAGGGCGTGGAACTTGTTGGGGGCGGTGCGGAAGGGCAGGCCGGTGAGCCTGGCGGCCTCCTCTGCGGCGGCTTCTCCGAAGCCGGCGGGGGCGTTCAGGCCGGTGCCCACGGCGGTGCCCCCCAGGGCCAGCTCATAGAGGGCGTCCAGGGAGGCGATGACCATGTCCCGGCTGTGGGACACCATGCTCCGCCAGCCGCTGATCTCCTGGCCGAAGGTGATGGGGGTGGCGTCCTGGAGGTGGGTGCGGCCGGTCTTGACGATCTCCCTGTTCTCCGCCTCTAGCTTCTCCAGGCAGGCCAGCATGGTGTCCATGGCGGGGAGGAGCCGCTGGTGGACGGCGGTCACCGCGGAGATGTGCAGGGCGGTGGGGAAGGTGTCGTTGGAGCTCTGGGACATGTTCACATGGTCGTTGGGGTGGAGGAGCTTCTCTTCCGCCTGGGCGTTGCCGTAGTTGGCCACCACCTCGTTGACGTTCATGTTGGTCTGGGTGCCGCTGCCGGTCTGCCAGACGGAGAGGGGGAAGTGTCCCTCCAGCTTGCCCGCCAGGATGTCCCGGCAGACCGACTGGATCAGGTCGGCCCTGCGCTGGTCCAGCTTGCCCAGGCGGCAGTTGGCGGCGGCGCAGGCCTGCTTCAGGATGGCAAAGGCCCGGATCAGGTCGGGGGGCATTTTTTCCTCCCCGATGGGGAAGTTTTCATAGCTGCGCTGGGTCTGGGCGCCCCAGTACCGGTCGGCGGGGACGGAGACCTCGCCCATGGTGTCGTGTTCGATTCTGAATTCCAAATGGATACGCCTCCATTACAATAAAAAATACGCAGCGGAGCGGCGTTCAGCCGCTACGCTGCGGTTGAAGATCAGGGCTTGGGGTCCACAGGGGTGAAGTCCAGCTCCATCTTGGAAAAGATGTCGTTGAAGGTGCCGCAGTTGCGCACCACCGCCCCGGCTCTGGAGTCGAAGACCAGGGGGGGCGTGTTGATGAGCACCAGCTTGTGGCCCTGGTAGGCCTTCATCAGGTTGGGGACGGGGAACTCCCGCAGGGCCGAGCCGTCAATGACCAGGACGTCGGCCGCCTTTGCGTACTCGATGGCCCGGGCCAGAAGCTCCAGGTCGTAGGGCTCTTCCTCCAGGACGATGGCCGGGCGGATGTAGTCGCCGCACATGTCCACGGTGCACTGGGGGACCAGGGTGGGGGAGTCGGCGATCTTGAAGAAATCCATGTACTCGTCGCACTTGGCGCACCAGGTCCGCATGACTGAGCCGTGGAGCTCCAGGACATTCCGGCTGCCGGCCTCCTGGTGGAGCCCGTCGATGTTCACCGTGAGGATGGCCTTCAGCTTGCCGGACTCCTCCAGCCGGGTCAGGGTCTCATGGGCGATGCCGGGCTGGGCCTCCAGCAGAGGGGCCAGGACCCGTTCCCGGTACCACCGGAAGAAGATGGTGGGAGACCGCTGGAGAAAGGACAGGCGGAGCATCTCACTGGGGGGATAGCGAAACTTTTTCCGGTAGTCCTCGTCCATCTCCCGGTAGTCCGGGAAGCCAGCGTCCTTGGAGAAGTCCCGGCCGGAGATGAAGACCACGTTGTCGCTCTCATTGATCCATTTTTCCAGCAGTGCAAGTTCAATGGACATAGGAATATCCTCCTTCTGTTGGGACAAGCCCCGCGGTCAGCGGACGACGATCTGGGAAAAGACCTCGCCGATGGGGGCGTTGATGGCCAGGTTGGCGTAGCTGTCCATGCTGGTCTGGGACTTGTTGATGAGGACCAGCTTTTTGCCCTTATAGTAGTTTACCAGACCGGCGGCGGGGTAGACCACCAGGGAGGTGCCGCCGATGATGAGCATGTCGGCCTTGCGGATGGCGGAGATGGCGCCGGACATGACGTCAGAGTCCAGGGCCTCCTCATAGAGGACCACGTCGGGCCGGATGATACCCCGGCAGTCGCCGTTGTCGCAGTAGGGCAGACCCTTGCTGTTGGCGATCACGGAGGTGGGGTACTTTCTGCCGCAGCGGGGGCAGTAGTTGCGGAGGGTGGAGCCGTGGAGCTCATAGACCACCTTGCTGCCGGCCTCCTGGTGGAGTCCGTCGATGTTCTGGGTGACCACGGCCTTGAGCTTGCCTGCCTGCTCCAGCTCGGCCAGCTTTAAGTGGGCGGGGTTGGGCTTGGCGCCGTCAATGAGCATTTTGTCCCGGTAGAACTTGTAGAACTCCCCGGGGTTATTGACAAAGAAGCTGTGGCTCAGGATGGTCTCGGGGGGATAGTCGTACTTCTGGCTGTACAGGCCGTCCACACTGCGGAAGTCGGGGATGCCGCTCTCGGTGGATACCCCCGCGCCGCCGAAGAAGACGATGTTTTCGCTCTCGTCGATCCAGTTCTGTAACGTCACGATGTTCTGATCCATGATGGTGCCTCCTTACATCAATATGAGAATGTGCGGTTGGTTATCTGCGGTTGTTGGGCCGGCGGTCCCGCTTGTTCTGGGAGGGATGGGAGCCCCGGCGGTCGTCCCGGGCGGTGGGCCGGCGGTCCTCCCGATAGTCCTGGCGGTAGCCGCCCCGGGGATCCCGGTTGTCATAGAATTCCCGGCGGGTCTGCTCCTGCCAGCGGCGCTCTTCGGCCTGCTGCCGGCGGCGCTCCTGTTCCCGGCGGCGGCGTTCCTGCTCAGCCCGGCGAGCGGCCAGCTCTTCCTGGTGGATGCGCTCCCGCTCCCGGCGGCGTTTCTCCTGCTCGGCTCGGCGGATGGCCTGTTCCTCGGCCCGGACCCGCTCCCGCTCAGCCCGGAGGCGGGCCTCTTCTGCCCGACGTGCCTCCTGTTCCTGGCGGCGGCGTTCCTGTTCTGCCCGGCGGAAGGCTTGTTCTTCCTCCCGGGCGCGGTCCCGCTCCTGGCGTTTGCGTTCCTGATCCTGCTTCCGCTGGGCGTAGGCAGCCTCCTCCCGGAGGTGCCGGGCCTCGGCCGCCTGGCGTTTCTCCTCCTTGCGGTGCAGGCGCTTCTCCTTCAGCTCCTCTCGCTTCTGGGCCTGGAACCGGCGCACCACGCCAACCAGGAAGAAGAGAAGGGCCAGGGCCAGGAGGATGCGCACGAAGAGATTGCCCAGCACGGCGTCCACGCTGGAGATAAAGGCACTGAAGGGGGAGAAGGATACGTCGCTGACGGCCACCATATCCACCTCGGCGTACTGCTCACCGTCGTAGATGACGGCCACCTTGCCCAGGGCATCTCCCTTGGAGATGGGGGCGTAGGCGGTGTCGCTGTTCAGGGTCAGGCGGAGGTCCAGCTTTTCCGGGTCATACTGGCCGGGGATGAGACTCTTCACGGTCTCCTCCGGCTGGATGACCACGTGGGCGGACTGGAAGGAGTTGCGGACGGGGACTTCCTCCAGATAGGTCTCCGCGTTGAGCAGGGTTGCGGAGGAGAAGTTGGTAAAGCCCCAGTCCAGCAGACGGCTGCTCTCTGAGAACTGCTTGCGTTCTACTTTATTGTTGCCTAGTTCGATGTTTTCGCAGCCCAGCACCACGGAGATTAGGGTGACGCCCTTCTTCTTGGCGGCGGCCACCAGGCAGTAGCCCGCCTCGGGGGTGCTGCCGGTCTTGATGCCGATGGTGCCGCTGTAGACATACCCGGCGTACTTGAACCGGGCCAGCAGGCCGTTGGTGTTGTAGAGGGTCCGGGGTTCGGACTTGTTGGTGGCGGCGGTGGTGTACTGGCCGGTGGAGACGATCTCCCGGAAGGGGGCATGGGTCATGGCCTCCTTGGCCATCGTATAGATATCCCTGGCGGTGGTGTAGTGGTCGGCATGGTGCAGGCCGTGGGGGTTGACGAAGTGGGTGTTCTCCATGCCCAGCTCCTGAGCCCGCTGGTTCATCAGGTCCACGAAGGTGGGGATATCCCCGGACACGGTGATGGCCAGAATGTTGGCGGCCTCGTTGGCCGAGACCACCAGCAGGCAGTAGAGCAGGTCATGGACGGAGATCTGTTCTCCGGCCACGATGTTGGCGGTGGAGGAGTCGTCGGTGATGTCCTTGAGGGCTTCGGCGGGGACGGTGACCATAGTATCCATGGTCAGTTCTCCCCGGCCGACAGCCTCCAGGGTCAGCAGGGCAGTCATCACCTTGGTGATGCTGGCGGGGTAGCGGATCTCGTCGGCGTTCTCCTCATGGAGGATCTGGTCGGTGTCCATGTCCACCAGGAGGGAGGCGGTGGACTCAATGGAAATGGGGGGAACTCCCTCGTATTCCAGGGCGCTGGCAAAGGGGCAGAGCAGCCCGGTCAGGAGCGATAAGGTCAGAAGAAAAGAAAAGGCGCGAATCAGCGTTTTTTTCATAGGAAACATCCACATCCCGTGTTATAATAACCGCAGAAATCCGCATCAGCAGATCGCGGCAGAAGAAAGCATAACTTTAGACATAAAATTATAACAAAGGATGACAAAAGACGCAATGGGGTGGGGGCCAATGAGAGCAATTTTTAAGAAAATATCTCCCTTGGAGGGGGTCGTTTTGGCCATCACCCTGCTTTTTGTCCTGGGGACCCTCCTGTGGTTCCGGGCCTCCCAGCCTGTTGGGGAGATGACCTTCGTGGAAACCGGAGGGCAGGAGCAGACGGTCTCCCCGCCGGAGCAGCCCACCGCGCCGGGGATGCTGGAGGGAGAGATCCTGGACCTGAACACCGCCTCTCAGGCCGACCTGACCCGACTGCCCGGCATCGGGGAGAAGAAGGCCGCCGCCATCCTGTCCTGGCGGGAGGAGAACGGCCCCTTCCGGGTGGTAGAGGACCTGGTGAGCGTGGACGGGATCGGCGAGAAGATTTTGGCCGACATTCGGCCCTATGTGACCGTCGGGGCGCCGGCGGCAGAGGAAGGAGGAACCTGAGTTGGCACGTATCCTGGTAGTTGACGATGAGAAGGTCATGGTCAAGGGCATCCGCTTCAACCTGGAGAACGAGGGGTATCAGGTGGACGTGGGCTACAACGGCCGGGAGGCCGTGGAGCTGGCCCGGGCCACCGAGTATGACCTCATCATCCTGGACCTGATGATGCCTGAACTGGACGGCCTGGAGGCCTGCATGGAGATCCGCACCTTTTCCACGGTGCCCATCATCATGCTCACTGCCAAGGGAGAGGACACCGACAAGCTCCTGGGCTTTGAGTACGGGGCCGATGACTATATTACGAAGCCCTTCAACATCCTGGAGGTCAAGGCCCGGGTGAAGGCCTTGCTCCGCCGGTCCTCCACCACCCGGCAGCAGGAGGGCCGGCGGGACCGGCTCGCCCGGGGGCCGCTCACCCTGGACAGCGCCTCCCGGGCCACCTGGAAGGACGGGGAGCCGGTGGAGCTCACCGCCCGGGAATTCGACCTGCTGGAGCTGCTCATGAAAAACCCCGACCGGGTGTACAGCCGGGAGCAGCTGCTGAACCTGGTCTGGGGCTACGAATACACCGGGGAGTACCGCACGGTGGACGTCCACATCCGCCGCCTGCGGGAGAAGGTGGAGCAGGACCCCGCCAACCCCCAGCTCATCCGCACCAAGTGGGGGGTGGGCTACTATTTCAAGGAGTCCTGACATGGCCCGACAGGATAACAAGCCCAAGGTACGGCGGTCCCTCCAGACCCGCTTGGCTGTGGGTTACGCCGCCATCATCGCGGCCCTGCTGCTCCTGCTGAACACCTACCCTCTGATCACCACCCAGAACCTGATGTTCCGGAGCCAGCAGACCGCCCTGCAGAACCAGGCCGCCCTGGTGACCAACTCCCTGACCACTGCCGACGGGCTGAACCCCGAGACCGTGGAGCAGGCCATTGCTCCCTTGGAGGACCTGGAGGCCCAGCGGGTCCTGATCACCGATGGGGCCGGGCTGGTCCTCTACGACACAGGGGAGGACAGCCAGGTGGGGAAGTACCTCCTGACCCGGGAGGTGGTGGCCGCCCTGGGAGGGAGCGACGCCTTTGCCAGCGACTACCGGGACGGGGCCTTTTCCAGCCGGGCGGCCACCCCCATCATGACCCGGAACACCGTGGTGGGGGCGGTCTGTCTCTATGAGGCCGACAGCAGCCAGGGGGTCCTGCTGAACGAGCTGCAGCACAACCTGCGGCTGATCTCTATGGTGGTCTGCCTGGCGGTGCTGATCCTCTTCGCCGCCTTTTCCCGGATGCTCACCCGGCGGGTGAGCATGCTCCTGGCGGGCATCCGCCGGGTGCGGGAGGGGGAGTACACCCACCGGGTCTCCCTGGAGGGCCAGGACGAGCTGAGCCAACTGGCCGACGAGTTCAACCAGCTCACCGGTCGGCTCCAGACCACCGAGGAGGAGCGGCGGCGGTTCGTGTCCGACGCCTCCCACGAGCTGAAGACCCCTCTGGCCTCCATCCGCCTGCTCACCGACTCCATCCTCCAGGACGCGAACATCGACCGGGAGACCGCCCTGGAGTTTGTGGGGGACATCGGGGAGGCCGCCGACCGGCTCATCCACATCAGTGAGGAGCTTCTGGCCCTGAACCGGCTGGACGAGGGGCGGACCCTCCGCCGGGAGCCGGTGGAGGTGAACCGGGAGGCCGAAAAGACCTGCCGGATGCTGGCCCCCCTGGCCGAGGAGGCCCAGGTCACTTTGGAGACCGACCTGGGGCCGGACTGCGTGGCCCGGTGCAGCCGGGAGGACGTGGACCAGATCTTCCGCAATCTCATGGAGAACGCCATCAAGTACAATGTCCCCGGCGGCCGGGTGACAGTGACCACCGCCCGGGCGGGGGAGAGGATCCGCCTGGAGGTGGCCGACACCGGCGTGGGCATCCCCCGGGAGGATATGGACCGGATCTTCGAGCGGTTTTACCGGGTGGACAAGGCCCGCTCCCGGGCGGCCGGCGGCACCGGGCTGGGTCTGTCCATCGTCCGGGACACCGTAGGCAGCCACGGGGGCCGGATCTCCGTGGCCCCCCGGGAGGGGGGCGGCACGGTCTTTACCGTGGAGCTGCCCCGATGGAAGGAGGAGGAACCATGAAGAAAGCTCTGCTGTCTCTCCTCCTCCTGTCCCTCTTGCTGTCCGGCTGTGCCGGCGGGGGCGGCGAGGGGGACGCCTATCCGGTCTATTTCCAGACCCGGGAGTCCGACATCGAGGCCGCTCTGGCTGCCGAGGACCGGACTCTCTCCCCGGAGGAGGACACGGTGGAGGGCCTGTTGAACAGCCTGCTGGAGGGTCCCCAGGGAGAAAACCTCCGCCGGACCATTCCCGAAGGGGTGACCCTGCGGGGGTGGGCCCTGGAGAACGGCCTGCTCACCGTGGACTTTTCCGGCCGGTACGGCAGCCTGTCCGGGGTGGCCCTGACCCTGGCGGACTACAGCGTGGTGCTGACCCTCTCTCAATTGGAGGAAGTGGAAACCGTGATGATCACCGCCGAGGGGGACCTGCTCTCTTACCGGGATCACCAACGGCTCACCGCCGCCGACGTCCAATCCTCCCTTATCCCCGTGGAGGAGGAGTAGACCGGACTTTGTATAAGGGAGCTTGTCGAAAAAGCCTTGCAGCGTTGTCTGTCACGCCGTAGGGCGGGGGCTTGCTCCCGCCGACACCCGAAGGGCTGAAACCGCGCCCCCCGCGCGCCCAGCCGGTGGGCGCGCCATGGATGGCGTTTCGGTCAAGGGCCGCAGGCCGGTCCAACGTGGTGGTATCCGCAACGTTTCCATAGGAACGTGCATGCCCGCTCCCTGCGTGGGGTTGTTCGGCGGAGTACACGACTTTCTCGACAGACTGAAAGGGCAAAGGAGACGACCTCCTTTGCCCTTTTGGCATCTTGTTTAAACTTACAGGGTCCACTCCCCCTTGTCGGAGTGGAGCAGGTGATGGGCCTTGGGACTCAAGGGCTTTTCCAGATACTCCTGGTAGAGATTTTGAATCTCGGGGTTCTCGTGGGAGAAGCGGAGGGGGTTGGCGGCGTCCAGGTCATACAGCAGGGAGCCACGAACCCCAGCCAACTCCTGGCCGTCCCGGATGGGCTGACCGCCGCCGCCGGCGCAGCCGCCGGGGCAGGACATGACCTCTACGAAATCATACCGGACTCTGCCGCTCTTGATGGCGTGGATGAGCTCCCGGGCGTTGCCCAGGCCGCTGACCACAGCCAGACGGACGGTGGTTCCGTCAATGTCAAAGGAGGCATCCCGCCAGCCGTCGGACCCGCGGACGTCCCGGAAGGCATCGGGATCGGTGTTATGACCGGTGATGAAATAGTGGGCGGTGCGGAGGGCGGCCTCCATGACGCCGCCGGCGGCGCCGAAGATGAGGCCCGCGCCGGTGTGAGCGCCCATGGTGGTGTCAAAGTCCTCCTCGGGCAGGGTGCGGACATTTACCTGGAAGGCCCGGAGCATACGGACCAGCTCCCGGGTGGTGAGGACGATGTCCACATCCCGGTCGGAGGCGTCATTGACCTGGGGCACGCCGCTCTCATACTTTTTGGCGGTGCAGGGCATGATGGACACGCAGCAGATATCCTTGGGGTCTACGCCGATCTTTTGGGCAAAGTAGCTCTTGGTCACCGCGCCGAACATCTGCTGGGGGCTCTTGGCGGAGGACAGGTGGGGAACCATCTCCGGGTACTCCAGCTTCAGGAAGCGGACCCAGCCGGGGCAGCAGGAGGTAAACATGGGCATGGGGTACTGACCAGGGTTGGTCAGGCGCTGGATGAACTCGCTGCTCTCCTCCATGATGGTCAGGTCGGCGGAGAAGCTGGTGTCAAAGACGTAGTCCGCCCCCAGGGCCCGGATGGCGGCCACCATGCGCTTCTCGGTGGCCAGCTCCGTCGGCAGGCCCAGGCTGTCGGCCCAGGCGGCACGGACGGCGGGGGCCACCTGGAAGACCACCGTCTTTTTGGGGTCGGCCAGGGCGGCGAAGACCTGCTCGGTGTCGTCCCGCTCCCGGAGGGCACCCACGGGACAGTGGGTGACGCACTGCCCGCACAGGGAGCAGTTGACCTCATCCATCCGCAGGCCGCCCCGGATCCGGATGGCAGTGTGGGCGCCGGAGCCGGTGACCTCCCAGACGCCCAGGGACTGGACCCGGTCGCAGACCGAGACACAGCGCAGGCACTTGATGCACTTGGTGCTGTCCCGGAGGATGGGCAGGGCGGGGTCCCAGGGCCGCCGGGCGGCGTTCTGGGAGAAGGGGACGTTCTGGATGTTCATATCCTTGGACAGCGTTTGCAGCGTGCAGTTGCCGCTGCGCACGCAGGTGACGCAGTGGTCCACATGCTGGGACAGGATCAGCTCCACGTTGGTCTTTCGGGTGACCCGGACCCGCTGGGTGTTGGTGTGGACCACCATGCCGTCCTCTGCCAGGGTGTTGCAGGCGGTGGCCAGCTTATCCACCCCCTCCACCTCCACGGCGCAGATGCGGCAGGAGGCCACCTCGTTGACGTCCCGCAGGTAGCAGAGGGTGGGGATGATAATGTCCGCCTGCCGGGCAGCATCCAGGATGGTGGTGCCCTCCGGCACGGTGACGGTCTTTTTATCAATGGTCAGTGTTACCATGTGGTCTTCCTCCCTCCCTTGAAGCCGGCATGGCCGTAGTGGTCGCAGCGCAGGCAGCGGCTGCACTCCTGGGCCATCTCCTGGTCGGACATGCAGTTTTCCATGAGTTCAAAGTCGTTTTTCCGCCAGCTGGCCTCCCGCTCGGTCAGATCGATTCGGCCGGTGGCCTGTTTCAGGCGGAAGGGAGCGGGGGGGATCTCCAGGTTGGCGGAGATATCCGTGTGGAAGCCCAGGTACTCGTCGATACTGGCGGCAGCCACCTTGCCGGCCTCGATGGCCAGAATAACGGTGGCAGGGCCGGAGACGCAGTCGCCGCCGGAGAAGACGCCCTCCAGGCCGGGGACGCTGCCGTCGGGACCGGCCACGATGGTCCCCCGGTTGGCGGGGACGCCCTCCCGGGTGAAGGGCTCGGCGTCCACCCGCTGACCCACGGCCATGAGGATGACGTCACAGGGAATGAACTCCTCGGGCTGGTCGGCGTCCCGGGGAGCGGGGCGGCCGCCCTTGACCTCGCCGATGACCTGGGGCTGGACGATCAGACCGGTGACCCGGCCGCTGGTGGAGGTCTCCACCCGGACGGGAGCCTTCAGGGGGAGGATCTCGCAGCCCTCGGCCATGGCGCCCTCCACCTCCTCGGGTAGGGCGGTCATGTCGGGGATCCGGCGGCGGTAGACGCATTTTACGGAGGTGGCGCCCAGACGGACGGCGGTGCGGGTGGCGTCCATGGCCACGTTGCCGCCGCCCACGATGACCACACGCTGGCCGGTAAAGTTGGGCTTTGCCTTGCGGGTGGTGGTGTCCAGCAGCTCAATGGCGGAGAGAACGCCCTTGGCATCCTCCCCGGGGATCCCCAGGGTCTTGTGGAGGGCGGCGCCGATGGCCAGGTACACACTGTCGTGGTCCCGCCGCAGCTCCTCCAGGGTGACGTCTTTGCCGATGGTGCAGTTTAGCTTGACTTCCACGCCGGTGGAGAGGATGCAGTCGATGTCCCGCTCCAGATAGGAGGCGGGCAGACGGTAGCTGGGGATGCCGTAGCGGAGCATACCGCCCAGCTTTTCGTTCTTTTCAAATACCGTGCACTTGTGGCCCATGAGGGACAGGAAGTAGGCGGCGGTGAGGCCCGAGGGGCCGCCGCCCACGATGGCGATGTGCTTGCCGGTGGCTGGGGCGCAGGGCGGCGCGGGAACGTGGCCGGCGTGGTCCACGGCGAACCGCTTGACCCCTCGGATATTCAGGGGGGCGTCCACGATGGACCGGCGGCAGTGGGTCTCGCAGGGGTGCTCGCAGATGAGGCCGCAGACCGAGGGGAAGGGGTTATCCTTCCGGATAAGACGAATGGCGTCATCGTAGCGCTCCTCGCCGACCAGAGAAATGTAGCCGGGGACGTCCACGTGGGCGGGACATAGCTCCACGCAGGGGACACTCTTGAAGTTGGCGGTGCAGCCGCCGTGGGAGATGTGGGCGACGTAGTCGTCGTGGAAGGCCACATAGCCGTCCAGGACCATCTGGGCGGCCTCGAAGCCGATGGCGCAGTCAGCGCTGTCCACAATGGCCTGGGCGGACCGGAGGATGGTTTCCATATCCTCCTCGGAACCCTGGCCATCCAGCAGCCGGTCCAGCAGGTCGGACAGACGGTCCAGGCCGATCCGGCAGGGGACGCATTTACCGCAGCTCTGGGCCAGGCACAGCTTCAAAAAGGCGCTGGTCAGCTCCACGGGGCAATTTCCGCAGGGGGCGGAGGAAATGCGCCGCTCCATGTCGGCGTACAGGTCATCTACCGTGCGCTGGGCATTTTCCCAGGGGGTGATACTAAGCCTGCTCAAAATCAAATCGCTCCTTTCCTGTATAGGTTCTGTTTTTTCATGCAGACCGGGATCGAAAATCCCGGCGGATTCTTATAAAATACAATTAAATTATAGTGTTTTGGCAGGGGAAAAGCAATAGATATTCCCTGTGGACTGCATGTAAAAAACATCCATAATTTCTCAAAATTGAGTAAAAATCCATAGGTTTTATCCGTTCCTTCCACAAAAAAATGATGCCTCTGGAAGGATAGGACGGCTGGTTGCTGTGCCTCTCTGTGCCCGTTTCTAACAGGGGGATTGACCAAATTGACGGATGGAAGTATAATTCCTACATTATCCTAATTTTTCTGTCTAAAAATATAGGGAATTACCCACTGATTAAGGAGGATTACGGGAAATGAGCAATTACAAGAGAGGGACCAACTGCCTGCACGCCGGTTATGTGCCGGAGAGCGGGGAGCCCAGAAATATTCCCATCATTCAGAGCACTACCTTCCGCTATGGCACCAGTGAGGCCATGGGCAAGCTCTTCGACCTGGAGGCCGAGGGCTACTTCTACACCCGGCTCCAGAACCCCACCAGCGACCGGGTGGCGGCCAAGATCTGCGCCCTGGAGGGCGGCACTGCCGCCATGCTGACCTCTTCCGGCCAGGCGGCCAACTTCTTCGCCATCTTCAACATCTGCTCCGCCGGGGATCATGTGGTGGCCTCCGCCGCCATCTACGGCGGCACCTTCAACCTCTTCGCCGTGACCATGAAGCGCATGGGCATCCAGTTCACCTTCGTGGACCCCAACTGCTCCCAGGAGGAGCTGGAGGCGGCCTTCCGGCCGGAGACCAAGGCAGTCTTTGGCGAGACCATCGCCAACCCCGCCCTGACCGTTCTGGACATTGAGAAGTTCGCCAAGGCAGCCCACGCCCACGGCGTTCCCCTGATCATCGACAACACCTTCCCCACCCCCATCAACTGCCGTCCCTTTGAGTGGGGTGCCGACATCGTCACCCACTCTACCACCAAGTATATGGACGGTCATGCCAATCAGGTAGGCGGCGCCATCGTGGACAGCGGCAACTTTGACTGGACCAAGTATCCCGACAAGTTCCCCGGCCTGTGCACCCCCGACGAGAGCTACCACGGCGTGACCTACACCGAGCGCTTCGGCCTGGGCGGCGCCTTCATCACCAAGGCCACCGTTCAGCTCATGCGGGACTTCGGCAGCACCCCCGCTCCCATGAATGCCTACCTGCTGAACGTGGGTCTGGAGACCCTCCACCTGCGGATGCCCCAGCACTGCGCCAACGCCCTGGCCGTGGCCCAGTTCGTGAAGGACCACCCCAAGGTGGCCTGGGTCACTTATCCCGGCCTGGAGGGGGACAAGAACTATGAGACCGCGCAGAAGTACATGCCCAACGGCACCTGCGGCGTGGTCACCTTTGGCGTGAAGGGCGGCCGCAAGGCGGCGGAGACCTTCATGGCCGGCCTGAAGCTGGCCTCCATCGCCACCCATGTGGCCGACGCCAAGACCTGCGTCCTCCACCCTGCCTCCGCCACCCACCGGCAGATGTCCGACGCCGAGCTGGAGGCCGCCGGCGTGTCCCCCGACCTGATCCGTCTGTCTGTGGGCATCGAGGACGTCAACGACCTCATCGCCGACCTGGCCCAGGCGCTGGAAACCGTCTGATCTCTGGTATGATTGATATCATCTATCAGGACGAGTCCATTGTGGTCTGCGTCAAGCCCTTCCGGGTGCTGTCCACCGACGAGCCCGGCGGTATGCCCGACCTGATCCGGGAGGCCATCGGCCAGCCCGAGGCCAAGGTCCGCACCGTCCACCGGCTGGATCAAGTGGTGGGAGGGCTTATGGTCTACGGGCTCACCGGCCCGGCGGCTTCGGAGCTGTCCCGGCAGATCCGGGAGGACGCCTTTCTGAAGGAGTATCAGGCGGTGGTCCACTGGCGGCCCCAGTACGATGAGGGGACGTTGATCGACCTGCTGGGCCGCAGCGAAAAGACCCGAAAGACCTATGTGGCCAAGTACCCGGGGAAGGGCATCCAGCAGGCCGTCCTGCACTATAAGCTGCTGGACAACCGGGACGGGTTCTCCCTGGTGGAGATCCGTCTGGAGACCGGCCGGACCCACCAGATTCGGGCTCAGTTCTCCCACCGGGGGATGCCCCTGGCCGGGGACCGGAAATACAGCAAGTATCCTGATCCCCAGGCGTGGCAGATTGCCCTGTGGTCCAGCCATTTGCAGTTCACCCACCCGGACACCGGGGAGGAGATGGACTTCCGCCTGGACCCGCCCAAAACCGAGCCCTGGACGAAATTCCAATAAACAAAGACCAAGGGTCTGCCGTGAAGGTGTTCGCGGCAGACCCTTGGTCTGTTTTTGTTCAGCGGGGATCAGTCCCCGGTGAAGATGGCGGCGAAGTCGTGGAACATGCGGGCCACCCGCTGCCAGAAGGTGGTCTTCTGCTGCTGGTTGGCTCCGGCGGCCTCCTGGTCCTTGTCCACCTTGATCTCCTGGGTGCGCAGGATCAGCTGGACGCTGTTGGGACTCTGGTTCTCCGGGGAGGTCAGGGAGACCATCTCCGCCTGGGAGTCCATGTTCAGAAGGTTGTTTTTCTCGCCGGTGTACTCGTTCCAGGTGTCCTCGATGAGGGTCTGTACGTCCGAGTTGGCCCGGCGGACGCTGTCCGTGGCCCCCAGGCCCGAGGCCATCTGCCTGAGAGAGCCGGACAGGCCGGTGAGGGATTTCTCCGCACCCTGGTCCAGGTCCGGGTCGGCGGCCTTCATCAGGTTCTCAAAGGTTTTGGTGAAGGCGTTCAGGTCATCCAGCAGCTTCACCGAGGCGTTGACCTGCTTCACCGCATCGTCCAGGGCAGCCTGGGCGTTGGGCTCGTACTTGGTCACCGTGTCTGACAGGGCCTTGCTCTGCTCCAGCAGAAGGTCTGCCCGGCCCAGCAGGCTGTCGGTGGTCTGGAGGATGGCGTCCAGGTCGCTGTGGAGGGCGTCGCTGTCATAGCCGTTGGCGGTGTCCAGCAGGGATTTCATGGTGGTGAGCACATCCCGGCTGTCGGTGAGCAGGTTGTCGTTGGCGTTTCCGGTGAGGGTTTTCAGAGAATCCAGCAGGGCGGCGGTGGGCTTGGAGATGGCCGAGACCATCTGGTTGACCTGGTTGATGCTGCCGTTGGCCTGGCCGATCATGCCGTTGAAAGCGTCCATTTGCTTCACTTGGTCCCAGTGGTAATAAAGGTAAGCCAATTGGTCGATGTTTTCGTCGGTGAGCATAGCGGAGTATTTCTGATGGGCAGCAGAGAAAGCAGCCTCGTATTCCTTAGAACCATTCGTGCCGTATTTTTGGGCCTCTGCGGCTGCGGCTGCATTGATCACTTGATCTTTATGTGCTTTTACAAATTCTTTATAGTCTTTTTCGTCGATAGGTCTATGCTCTAAAGCGGAACAGATCGAAAAAATTTTATCGGAAGTGTCATGATACGTTTCCAACTCTGCTACGTTCATGCCATTGATTGTCATGTCCTCAATGCTGCTCAGGCTTTGCAGATTCTTCAGGGCGGTGCTCAGACCGCCGGTCTTGCTCTCCACCTGGGAGAGGTCATCCTGAAGGTCATCCAGGTCGTTGTCCAACTGGTCCAGAAGCTTGCTCAGCTTTTTGGTGTCCTGCTTTCCGTTCTGGATCACGTCGTTCAGGTCGTCCAGATCCTCCCGGACGGCGCTGAGGCTCTTTTTTAGGTCCTTCACGTCAGGCCGCAGGCCATCCACGGTGTCGGAGAGGGTATTGAACTGCTCCGTGGTTTCCGCCAGGGCGGCCTTGCCGGTTTGCAGGTGCTCCACCACCGGGACCAGGGACTGGCTCAGGTCGGTCATGGAGGCCAGGGTCTTGTCTGCCTCGTCATAGACCCGGTTCTTCCCGGCGGAGAGGGTGGCCCGGCCGCTGTTGAGCTGGTCCAGGCCGTTGGCGGTGCCCACCAGCTTGCTGTCCAGGCCGTCCAGGCTGTTCAGAATGGTGTTGATGCTGTCGGTGATGGAGTTGTAGGAGTCCTCCATGTCCTCCTTGGCCTCCCGCAGGTCGGCGATCTGGTCCAGCTGGGCCAGGGTGGCGGGCTCCACCAGGAAGGTGAAGCCGCCGAAGGAGAAGTCCTCGGTGCCGATGCGCAGGGTAAAGTGCCGCTCCTCCCCGGGCAGGACCATGTAGACCACCGCGTCCATGTCGCCCACCTTCTGAACCTGGGCGCCGGGGGCCTCCAGGGAGAGGATATCCCGGTCCCGGACTACGGTCATGGCCATGAGGACGTAGTTGTTTTGGGCGTATTCCGAGGCGCCGGTGTTGGGGGTGATATCCAGAATGACCTCCCCCACGCCGGTCTGGCCGGCCATGTCCTGGGGCTCGGTGTCCACCCCGTTCATCCGGTAGGAGACATCGATCCGGAAGGGCATCTCCTCAAAGGGGCGGCTGGTCTTGCCCTCGAAGTAGAAGGTCTCCGGGGCGTTCTCCCCCAGGGAGAAGGTGACGGTGCCGTCCCCTACGGTGGGCTCGGTCCGGTCGGTGAGGTTGATGACCTCGTCGTAGGTCCCCCGGTCGGTGATGGTCTGGTTTCCGTTGGTGCGGTAGCTTTTCACCACGCTGCCCTCGGTGAGACCGCCGTAGTAGTCCAGGGTGCCATAGTAGGATTCATCCAGCACGGGGTTGACGGCGGCGCAGGCAGAGGGGGCCAGCAGACCGGCGGTGAGGGCGGCCGTCAGGGAGACCGCGCCCAGGCGAAGGGCGGGCTGTTTCCATTGTTTTTTCACGAAAATTCCTCCTTTTCACTGGGGACAGGAAGCACGGCCGCCGGCACGGGGGCGGGCTTCCAGTTTTTGCTGGTGCGGGCGATGAGGGGCTCGCAGACCAGCAGGATGGGGGGGACGAAAAACAGGCAGATGACCACGGAGATCAGGGTGCCCCGGGCCAGCATGACGCACAGGGAGGCCACCAGGTCGATGTGGGAAATGAGGGCTACCGACAGGCAGGCGGAGAAGAGGACCAGGCCGCCGGTGATGATGGAGTGGTCCGAGGTGGTGGCCGCCCGGACCATGGCCTCCTTCCGGTCGCCGTCCCGGCGAAGCTCCTCCTGGAAGCGGGTACCCAGGAGGATGGAGTAGTCCACCGTGGCCCCCAGCTGGATGCAGCCGATGAAGGTGTTGGCGATGAAGGGGATCTGGGTCCCCATCCAGTAGGGGACCCCCTCGTTGATGTAGATGGCCAGCTCGATACAGGCCACCAGAATCACCGGCATGGAGACCGAGCGGAAGAGGATGGCCACAATGAGCAGGATCGCCAGGATGGACAGGCTGTTGGTCCGAAGGAAATCCTGGTCCGCCGTGTCGAAGAGGTCCTCGGCCATGAC
The DNA here is from genome assembly GCA_030535235.1 of Bacillota bacterium. GTDB lineage: Bacteria > Bacillota > Clostridia > Oscillospirales > Oscillospiraceae > Evtepia. The sequence goes on along the minus strand of JAUNCL010000015.1, from coordinate 3,304 downwards.
GGCGGCGCCGGTGAGATAGCTGCCCGGGTCATAGCTCTTCATGATGCTCTGGAGGGTGTTGATCTGGCCGGTCATCTCCTAAGAGCCGGTCTCATAGGCCGAATCCAGCATGAGGTAGGTCCAGCCCTCCTGCTGGAACATCTCCATCACATCCGAGGGGATAAAGAAGTCGGGGACCGACCGGGAGACCCAGGACCGGAAGGTGAGGACCGAGTCGATGCCCGGTACCTCCTTCAGCTCCTCCACCAGCCGGGCGGTGTCCCCGTCGGTGAGGGCGTCCTGGTGGACCAGCATGAAGTGCTGGTTCACCACGCCGAAGTCATCCTCCAGCTTCTCTGTGGCCACCACGCTGTCGGCGGTGTCCGGCAGCATGTTGCCGATGAGGTCATGGTAGAGCTCCGTGTGGGTCTGGGAGTAGATGGCGGGGGCGTAGGCCACTAGGGCGATGAGGACAAAGACCCGGCGGTGCTTGACCAGAAAGCGGTTCATGGGGGCAAAGTCCGGGTCCAGGCACCGGTGGGTGTGCTTGTGGATGGGGCCGTCCAGCACCAGCAGGATGGCGGGCAGCACCAGCACCACGCAGAGGATGCCCAGCAGCACGCCCTTCATCATGACCAGACCCACGTCCCGGCCCAGACCCAGCCGCATGAAGCACAGGGCGGCAAAGCCGGCGATGGTGGTCAGGGAGCTGCCCGACAGGGAGAGGAAGGCCGCTCGGATGGCCGAGGCCATGGCGTCCCGGGGGTCCTCCCGGTACTTCAGCTCCTCTTGGTAGCGGTTGTAGAGGAAGACGGAATAGTCCATGGTGACCCCCAGCTGGAGGATGGCCGCCAGGGCCTGGGTGACGAAGGAGATCTCCCCGAAGAGGATGTTGGTCCCCATATTATAGACGATGGCCAGGCCGATGTTCAGCAGGATGGCCACCGGCAGGACCCAGGAGGTCATCATCACGCTCATGGCGATGAGGGCCAGCAGGGCGGCCACGGCGATATACAGGGGCATCTCCGACCGGAGCATCTCCTGGGTGTCGTTGATGAGGGCGGAGAACCCGGCCACGAAGCACTTCTCGTTGGCGATGTCCCGAATGGCCTGGATGGCGTGCATGGTATCCAGGGAGGCGGCGGGGGCGTCAAAGAAGATGAGCATTTGGGTGGCCGCGCCGCTGTCGGAGTAGAACAGGGACTGCAGGTCCTGGGGCAGCATGGCCTGGGGAAGCTGGGAGCCCACCGAGCCGGCCACGGAGAGGACATTGCTCACCCCGTCCACTTCTTCGATGGCCTCCTGGAGCTGGGCCACATAGTCCGAGGGCATATCCTCCACGATGAGCATGGCGGTGGCGGCCATCTGGAACGGGTCTTCCAGGAGAGCCTCGCCCTTGGCGGAGTCCAGGTCCTGGGGGATGTAGTTGAGCACGTCGTAGTTGACCCGGGTGGCCGCGTAGCCGATGATCGACGGGATGAGCAGGACCAGGGCGATGGTCACCACCAGCTTGGGCTTCCGGGTGACCATTCTGGCCAGTTTGTTGAGCATAGCCATCCATCCTTTGAAGAAAAATTATGGTTTTTGTGTTGACTTTTCAACATGTGTGAATTATAGTGCTTGTGTAGAGCAGTTTCAATACCCAATCATTCTGCTTGTGTGGAATAATTCCCATAGCAACGGGGAACGAGGAGGAAAGAAGCAACGATGGAAGACAGAGAGACCAAGCGGCCGGACCGCCGGCAGGTGCGCACCAGACGCCGCATCCGGGAGGCCTTTAACGAGCTGGTCATGGAGAAGGACATCGACAAGATCACCATCAAGGAGTTGGCGGAGCGGGCGGACATTGACCGGAAGACCTTTTACCTCCATTACAACGGTGTGGGGGATGTGATGGAGGAGATCCAGAACGAGCTGCTGGCCAAGGTGGACCATCTGCTGGCCGACTTCGACCTCTTTCAGCCCGATTTTGACGCCCTGGGCTTTTTCCGGCGGATCAATGCCGTCATTGACCAGAATTCGGACGTCTACCGCCGCCTGCTGGTGGCCGACCGGTACAGCTTTTACTATGTAAAGCTGAAGGCGTCTATGAAGGTGGTGCTGCGGGAGCGGTATCTCCAGCGGGCCAGGACGGCGGAGGTCTCCCAGGTGAAGCTGGAGCTCTATGCGGAGTACGCCACCTCGGGGGTCATGGCCCTCTATGTGGACTGGCTCAAGCACCCGGAGTACGACCTGGAGGAGGTGGCCGAGGCCGCCGCAGAGATCGGATACGGAGGCGGCAAGCTGGTGTTGGAGGGGCTGGAGAAGAAGGCGTCGAAGCGCTCTTGACAAGCCCGGAATTTGTGATAAAATGTTTGGCATACTGAGATATGGCGATGAGGAAACGAGCGGACCGAAGGCAAGCCCAGAGCGAGAGGGGGAGGGTGCAAGCCCCTTGGCAGAGCCGGTTCGCAGCCACTTCCGAGCCGCCCGGGAGGACCGGGCCGATTCATCCCCGTTATCGGATGACTTGAGAGACAGGCGGTCTGCCTGTAATCAGGGTGGTACCGCGAAGTAAATGTGCTCCGCCCCTGACCAGATGTCGGGGGCGGGGTTTTTGATTTTTATTGGAGGTATGTTCCATGCACAAGTATTACGGTTTGAACGAACTGCGGGAGATGTTCCTGACCTTCTTTGAGTCCAAGGGCCATCTCCGCCTGCCCAGCTTCCCGCTGGTCCCCGAAAACGACCCCTCTCTGCTGCTCATCAACGCCGGTATGGCCCCCATGAAGCCCTGGTTCAAGGGGGAGGAGGAGCCCCCCCGCAAGCGGGTGTGCACCTGCCAGAAGTGCATCCGCACCGGCGATATCGAGAACATCGGTCACACCGCCCGCCACGGCACGTATTTTGAGATGCTGGGCAACTTCTCCTTCGGCGACTACTTCAAGCACGACGCCATCCAGTGGACCTGGGAGTTCCTCACCGACGAGAAGTGGGTGGGCCTGGAGAAGGACCGCCTGTATCCCTCGGTCTACCAGGAGGACGACGAGGCCTTCAACATCTGGCGGGACGTGGTGGGCATCCCCGAGGACCGCATCTACCGCATGGGCAAGGAGGACAACTTCTGGGAGCACGGCTCCGGTCCCTGCGGCCCCTGCTCTGAGGTCTACTACGACCGGGGCGAGGAATTCGGCTGCGGCAGCCCCGACTGCGCCCCCGGCTGCGACTGCGACCGGTATATGGAGGTCTGGAACAACGTCTTCACCCAGTTTGACAACGACGGCGAGGGCCACTACACCGAGCTGGCCCAGAAGAACATCGACACCGGCATGGGCCTGGAGCGTCT
>JAUNCL010000014.1 GCA_030535235.1 Bacillota bacterium | reverse complement strand
AACGGCTTGTAAATTCTCAAAATTTTTTTAGTTCCTACTTGACACAAGAAGACCTCTCACGGTTGGGACGTAACTCCGCACTGACCGGGCTTTACACCAACTTCACCTTCCCACAGAACGGTGTCCGCTTCATTGCCATCAATGACAACTACGACACCATCGACCCCAACCGGGTGGACAACGATTTTGCGGGTATCAAGAACTGGTTTAACGAGTTCTATGCCCGGGACACCAGCCGCAAGATCAGAGCCGTCCAGAAAGCCAAGGGTGAGCGAGGCATACCTCTGACCACCAACGTGCCCTATGGCTATGTAAAAGACCCGGAGAATCCCCGCCGCTGGGTGGTTGACCCGGTGGCCGCTGATGTGGTGAAGCGCATCTTCTCCATGTGCATGGAGGGGCGGGGTCCCAAGCAGATCGCCAACCAACTGAAAGCGGACAAGGTGCTGACCCCCACCGCATATAAAGCACTGCAAGGAATAAAGTGTCCAAATAAGAAACCGGAAAATCCGTATGGATGGAAGGACAGCAGTGTGGTCAACATTCTGGAGCGGCGGGAGTACACAGGCTGTACGGTGAACTTCAAGACCTATACCAACTCCATCTGGGACAAAAAGCAGCGGGAAACGCCCATTGAGAAACAGGCCATCTTTCCAAACACCCATGAGCGTATCATTGAGGACGCTGTGTTTGAGAAGGTGCAGGAAATCCGGCAGCAGCGGCACCGAATGACCCGCACAGGCCGAAGCAGCATCTTTTCCGGGCTTGTCTACTGCGCCGACTGCGGTTCCAAAATGAACTATGGCTCGTCCAACAACGGCGATCCCACACAGGACTTCTTTGATTGTTCGCTGCACCGCAAGGACAAGGAGAAGTGCAAGGGACACTTCATTCGGGTCAAGGTTTTGGAGTGTGTGGTTCTGAAACACATTCAGGCTGTGACGGGCTATATTCTGCGTCATGAGGCACATTTCCGCACAGTAATGGAAGAACAGCTCCGGTTGGAAAGCGGTGAGCAGATCCGCATCCGCAGGAAACGGTTGGAACGGAACGAAAACCGCATCGCTGAGCTGAAACGGCTGTTCATCAGGATTTACGAGGACAACGCCAGCGGGCGGCTGAGTGATGACCGCTTCGATATGCTGAGTCTGACCTATGAAACGGAGCAGAAGCAGTTGGAGGCCGAGTGCATCACCTTGCGGCAGGAAATTGAAGTACAGGAACGACAGAACGAAAACATTGAGAAGTTCATTCAGACGGCGCACAAGTATGTGGGCATCGACGAGCTGGACGGCTACGCTCTGCGGGAGCTGGTGTCCGCTATCTATGTGGACGCACCGGACAAATCCAGCGGAAAGCGGGTGCAGCACATCCACATCAAGTACGACGGGCTGGGCTTCATCCCGCTGAATGAACTGATGAAAGAGGAAACGGCGTGACCGAAGTCACGCCGCAACCCTTGAAAACTCAAGGTTTTCATCATTTTTTCATTTTACTGTTTTACGGCCACCCGGCTAAGCCCGAGGGGTGGATTTGTGTTTGAATTGTAAGAGACTTACAATTTGTTCTGAATCAGGGATGATTAGAAGTGAGAATCAGCGTCGATCTCAACAAAGATCACGTCGATCTCGTTGTCATCCAGATGATACATTGCATTCTTCTGCCAGCCGGTCTGGTCACCGGAATCGTTGAAGATAGCATTTGCTTCCATCAGATCCTTGCCTGCATAGAGGACATTATCAGCGTCGTCGCTGTCAATTGCGATGACAACAACATCGTCTGCCAGAGTCACACGGTAGTCAGGCTGATTATAGGTTGCGTTATAGAAAATCACGCGAGTGCTGTTGAATTCCTTGATAGCAGCCTTGTTGGGGAAGCTTTCAGTGACCTTGGTAATGTTCATCACGTCGCCGTCCATGGTGTAGGTGATGACATCGCCCTTTGCGAAGGAACCAACGGAATCCTTATCGGTCTCAACGTTAGTCTTCTTCTCACCGTTCACAATAACGTCGATGTACAGCTTGGTATCGCCGTCCTTGTTCAGCTCTTCGCCAACAGCCACGATGTAACCATACTGCTCATCGCCAGAGCTGATGCTGGTACCAGTCTGAGCAAACAGTGCAGCGATCTCGTTGCCGTCAACAGCAGCGAAGATGGTCTTGTTAGCAGTGAAGGCAATATTGTTCTTCTTCAGCAGGTCCGCACCGGTCATGTAGGTATAGTCATCGCCATCATAGAAGACGACCATCGCATTATCGGCGATATCATAGTCCTTATCACCGATCTCAACGGCAGAAATGTTCTTAGTGTAACCGTCGTTAGCAGCAGCAGCGACCTTAACACCAGTATAGTCGGTAGTATCGATCTTCTCGCCGTTAGGAACAGTAGTCAGAGTATAGTTTCCATCGTCAATTTCATAGCTGACCATATAATTGGTCCAAGCGCCATTGGAAAGGTCACTGCCTGTGTAGCTATCCCACTTCTCAACGGGAACCACTTCTTCCTTGCCGTCAGCAAACATCAGCTTATAGGAAGCGGTCTTGTTCATCATGTCGTAGTTGCCAACACCAGTGACAACAGCGATATCCAGGCTGGTGGTCATGGTAGGAGCGTAGAAGTACAGGCCTTCGTAGACGACCAGATCGACCTTGTCCTTGATCTTAGTAGTGTCGTCAGGGATAGCTGCCTTGTACCAAGTGCCATCAATACGGACCTCGGTGGTGTTGCCCTGGCTGTCAGTCTTGACGGAAGAAACCTTGCCGGAAACAGTGTCAGCCTTGGTGATGATAGCCTTGCCGTCAGCGGTGTAAGCCTTGTCAACGATCACAGCCCAGTCATCCTTAGCAGCGCCATCATAGATGGTGTGGTCATCGAAATCATAAGCAGTGGCGTCGACACGGATACCGGTAGCATTTGCATAGGTAATCTTTGCAACAGTAACCTTGGTCAGAACAGCCACATTAACATCGCCGTCACCGTCGTTGTCAATCAGTTTGACACCCCAAGCAGCCTGATCATTAATCATCTGGTCACTGAGCTTGCCCTGGGCTGCAATGCCGTTGGTCAGGTAGCAGACAGTAGCATTTGCAGCCTGGTCCAGGTCATAAGCAGTGCCGTCCAGCTTGATGGACTTGTCGGTAGCCCTGCTGTCCAGCTTCAGCTGACCAACAACGCCTTCAGCGATCACAGCGCAATCTTCATCAGCGAAAACACCCAGAACCTTGTCGGAAGCCTTGTTGACAACCTTAACATTCTGGCCGATCAGGTCAGAGTAGTCAGCAGCAACCTTGGTATAGGAAGGCTTCTCTCCAAAGCCAATGTACAGGTTGTAGGTATCCTTGTTCTCGTCCTTGGTGACCTTGGTCAGCACACCAGGTTCGTCGGTGTTTGCACCATACTTGTCAGTCATCAGGTTCTTAGGATTGGTGACGTCTTTTACAGTGACCTTGGACACCAACTGACCGTTCTCGGTAGCCAGAGTGTACTCATACGCAACCTCATTTGCGTTCAGAGCGTTCCAAACCATCTGAGCGGCATTGTCACGGGTCAGAGCCACAGAGGGATCCATGGTCTCCAGCTCATCATACAGGTCCTTCTGGGTGGCCTTCACGTTGACGTTGACTTCCCAAGCAGCACCAGTGAACTTCTCGTGGTCTGCACGATAGCCCAGTGCGATCAACAGCATCTTTGCAAACTGGGAGCCGGTCACGTTACCAGCGGGGTCGAACTTGCCACCGCCGACACCTGCAACGATGCCTTCGGAGTAGCAATACTCAATGTAGCCCTCAGCCCAGTGACCCTTGATGTCAGTGAAGCTGGGAGTGGCGTTGGTGCCCAGGACGGGCTCCTTGCCGCCGTTCAGAGCGATGCAAATCATCTTGCAAGCTTCTGCGCGGGTGATGTTACCTTCAGGCTTGAAGGAACCATCTTCGTAACCGTTGATGATGTTCAGTGCAGAGCACATATCAACGGCTTCGGTGTTCTTGATCTTGGACTGATCAGAGAACGCTGCGCCTGCGCCCACGACCATGACGGACAGCATCACGGCCATGCAGAGCACCAGGCTCAGAACCTTCTTCAGGCGCCGCCGTATGAGATCCAAGTCCTTTTCACGCCACGCCCCACACTTTTCCCACAGAACCCGTGCGAAAGCTTTCCAATATCTGGACGAAGAAAAGCGCCCGAAACCGGGCGCTTTTGAGCTTGTCGAAAAAGCCTTGCAACATTAGCTGTCACGCCGTAGGGCGGGGGCTTGCCCCCGCCGACACCCGAAGGGCTGAAACCACGCCCCTGCGCGCCCAGCCGGTGGGCGCGCTATGGTCGACCTGCCGACAAAGGGCCGCAGGCCAGGGAAAAATCAGCACGCAAACCCGGCAAATCACCACCCACCTCGCCGGGATCCAGGGGGAACCCCTGGTCTTCTTTTCCCCATTTCTTGAAAGAAATGGGGCCCCGCCGGAGGCGCAAACCCACGTTACGGATATCCTAACCGTGGCAAGCGGAACGGGCATGCCCGTTCCCTACATGGGGTTGTTCGGTATATTACATGACTTTTTCGACAGACTGAAAAGCGCCCGAAACCGGGCGCTTTTCTTCGATTATTCTTCTTTGCCGGCAGGGACAAAGGCCTGCCAGGGCAGCACGTCGCTCAGCTCGATGCGCACCGGCGAATAGCCCCCCAGGTTGTCATACCCGGGGTTGTTTCTGGCCGGCACGCTGGAGGGGGTCACGATGGGCAGAGAGACCACCAGACTGGTCCCGCCCTCCTGGCCGCTCTGGGCGATGAGCACGCCGCCGTGGAGGACCGCGATCCGCTGGGCGTTGTACAGGCCCAGGCCGGCCCCCTCGCCGGGACGGGGAATATCCTCCGGGGCGTCCCCGGAAAACAGGGTAGCCATCCGGTCCTCGGGGATCCCCATGCCGCTGTCCCGGAGGGAGATGATGACCCGGCCGTTCTCCGCGTGGAACCGCATCTCGGCCACGCCCCCCTTGCCGGCGGCCCGGATGCTGTTGGACACCAGGGCCAGGAGCATCTGGGTCAGCAGGGATTTGCTCCCCTGGAAGGCCAGGTTTTCCGCGTTGGAAGAATAGGAGAACCGGACCCCGGCCAGGTCGGCCATCCAGCCGGCCTCCTCGGCCATGCCCTGGCAGACCATGGCCAGGTCGAAGCCCTCCTCCCGGGGGAATTCCTTATTATTCAGCTCCTGGGTGAGCTCGGCCTGCCGGGTCAGCCGCAGCATCTGGTAGATCAGCCGGTTCTGGTTGGCCAGATCCTGCTCAAACTCGTCGGCCAGCGTTTTCTCCTCCAGGACCCGTTTCATCCGCCACTGGACCGCGCTGAAATTGGACAGGCACTCCCGCATCCGGTAGACGGCGTGGGAGAAGGGATGTGGTTTCTCCTCCCCCTGGGTCAGCGGGCGCAGCACCAGCAGCACGCCGCCGTCAAAGGGGGACACCGTCACCCGATACAGGTCCTGACCCAAGGCGATCTCCATGGATCCGCCGGGGTGCTCTGCCATAGCGAAGAGCAGATCCGAAGGGCAGCTCTGCAGCAGAAGGGACCCGGGTTCGTTGGAATAGGCTGCCCGGCCGCCGGAAAGATAGATCACAGCCTCGGGAAAGCTGCCAAATATGGGCTCCAGGCGGGAAGTGATAGGATCCATAGCGTCAACTCCTTGGAAAATGGGATTAGGATTCCCGGATCAGCCGGGAAATATCATGTCATAACTGCGTATTACACAGTGTAACAAATACTGGCAGGGATGACAAGAATTTTGTCGAAAAATGGGGGCAGATTCTTGGGCTTTTTTGAAGGGAGGGGCTTCCATCCGGGAGAAAAGAGGAGTATAATGAACTTGACTATGCCGAGGGGGAGCCCCGGCGCATTATCTGAAAAAGAGATTTCATTGGAAAGGATTTTGGTTGATATGAGTATCAAAGTCGGTATCAACGGATTTGGCAGAATTGGCCGCTTAGTGCTGCGTCTGGGCGTGGAGCGCCCCGACATCGAATTTGTGGGTATCAACAGTCACAGCCAGACCCCCGATTACATGGCATATTTATTGAAGTATGACAGCGTCCACGGCCGGTTCAAGGGCGAGGTCAGCTGGGAGGGCGACGACCTGATCGTCAACGGCTGCCGCATCCGCGTGTTCCACTGCGAGGAACCCAACGAGATCCCCTGGGGTTCCGTGGGCGCCGAGTATATCGTGGAGAGCACCGGCAAGTTCACCACCGCCGCCAAGATGGCCGGCCACCTGGAAGGCGGCGCGAAGAAGGTCCTGCTGACCGCCCCCTCCAAGGACGACACCCCCATGTTCGTCATGGGCGTCAACAACACATCCTATGACAAGAGCATGGATTTCGTTTCCAACGCCTCCTGCACCACCAACTGTCTGGCCCCCGTGGCCAAGGTCCTCCACGACGCCTTCGGCATCAAGGAAGGCCTGATGACCACCGTCCACTCCATCACCGGCAGCCAGAAGACCGTGGACGGCACCTCCAAGAAGGACTGGAGAGGCGGCCGCGCCGCTTCCGGCAACATCATCCCCTCCACCACCGGCGCAGCCAAGGCCGTGGGCAAGGTCATCCCGTCCCTGTCCGGCAAGCTGACCGGCATGTCCCTGCGTGTTCCCACCCTGGACGTCTCCGTGGTGGACCTGACCGCCGAGCTGGAGACCCCCGCCACCTATGGCCAGATCTGCGACGCCATGAAGGCCGCCGCCGAGGGCCCCATGAAGGGCGTGCTGGACTACACCGAGGACGCCGTGGTCTCCTCCGACTTCCTGGGCGATTACCACACCGCCATCTTCGACGCCAAGGGCGGCATCTCCCTGAACGACCACTTCTGCAAGGTGGTGGCCTGGTACGACAACGAGATGGGCTACTCCGCCAAGACCGTGGATCTGCTGGAGTACATGTATAAGGTGGACCACGAATAATCGGATATATTATATTATTATATAATGTGTGCAAGCGGGCTGACCCGATATGGGTCAGCCCGCTTACTTAGACGATAGAAAAAAGAAGTAACCGTCTGGCTGGCACCCAAGCGGTTACTATGAAATAAAACCGAAACAGTGGGCCAATCACTGACCGACCCCTCTTGCCTATAGTATACGCATCGCCGCGCGGTTTGTCAACTGCGCGGCGGCGTTTTTGCTTGTAACCGTTTTGTAACTTTATTACTGTTGTGTTACAAAGCGTCCAATTCTCTTTACAAATGGCAAAAGTTCTCGTATAGTAGCCATAGAACAAATTCACCGATCTGCGCACCGACGCAGATACTGCTACGGCATGCCACAGTATGTGTGCCGGAAAGCGGAGAGGGGAAACTGTTCAAAAAATTTTTAAAGGAGGCAAACCTCTATGAGAAACCTGAAAAAGGTTCTGAGCCTGGTGCTCTGCATGGCCGTGATGCTGTCCGTCATGGTCGTGGGCGCAGGCGCAGCGTTCTCTGATCAGTCCAAGATCAAGAACACCGAGGCAGTTGATGCTTGTGCAGCACTGAACATCATCAACGGCTACACCGACGGTTCCTTCAAGCCCGAAGGCACCATCACCCGCGCAGAAGCTTGCAAGATGATCTGCGTGGCACTGAACGGCGGCGAAGAGCCCACTCTGGGCACCAGCGCCACCGCTTCCTTCACCGACACCAAGGGCCACTGGGCCGAGGGCTACATTGAGTCCTGCGTGGCACAGGGTATCGTGGCCGGCGTCGGCGGCGGCAAGTTCAACCCCAACGGCAACGTCACCGGCACTCAGTTCGCCAAGATGCTGCTGATCGCTCTGGGCTACAATTCCGATAACCAGGGCTATACCGGCGCTGCTTGGGAAGTGAACGTCAACGTGGACGCTTCTTCTAAGGGCCTGTATGCCGACCTGGCTGGTATGGATCCCTCCCAGGCTCTGTCCCGTGACAACGCCGCTCAGATGGTCTGGAACGCTCTGAACGCTTACGAGGTGGAGTACAAGTACAACCTGGTCACCGAGAACGGCCAGCTGACTTCCAAGCTGGTCCTCCAGGACAAGGTTGACGGTAACTTCAAGAAGATCACTCTTCTGAAGGACAAGTACGAGGCCGACAAGGAAGATGCTGGAATCCTGCTGTCCTGCACCAAGGTCGATGGCAAGGATTACTACACCATCACCACTAGCCTGAAGGACACCAATCAGAAGAATATCACCTACAACAAGATTTCTGCGGATGTCTCTGATCTGCTGGGCCAGGAGATTCAGCTCCTGCACAAGCAGACCGCTACCGAAGACACCGTTTATGGCGTCTATGCTGACGAGGATTCCAAGGTAGTCGCTACTGGACTTCTCGGTGATTTCCAGCTGGACGGCACCGACAAGGTGAAGCTGGACGGCACTTCCTACAAGATTGAGGGCACCACCTCCCAGACCACTAACGTGGTTTATGTCGCTCAGCAGCTGACTGCTACTAAGTCTTACACTGACCTGGCAAATGATGCTGTCAAGGGCACCATCACCCCCACCACCGCCGCTTCCAGCATCAAGCTGATTGACAACGATGGTAACGGCAAGGTGGACGTAGCTGTCCTGACCCCCGCTCAGGTTGCTAAGGTTACTGCTGTCTCTAAGACTTCCGTGACCCTGGACTACCTGACTGCTGGTGAGGCCAATGCCACCATCAAGTTCGAGGATGCCGATGTTTACACCGGCATTGCTAAGGATGACTATGTTACCGTCATTGACGACGCTAACCGTTCTTCCGACAATGACCTGATCTCCAAGCTGACCGTTACCTCCGCTAAGGCTGATGCTACCCGCACCAACGAAGTGAAGGTTTCCGGCAACTGGTATAAGCTGGCTAAGAACGAGGGTAATGTGATCTCCGTTACTACCGGCAACACCTATGATTTCATCATGGTTGGCAACGTTGTTGTCAATGCTGAGGAGACCGCTGCTGCGGCAACCAACGTTGCTTACATCAGCGCTGTGGATACTGTTGCTGATAATCTGGTCGGTGATAGCGAAATTACCGTCAAGGTTCGTATGTACTTCCAGGATGACACCAACGGCGAAGTAAAGGTTTCTAAGCTGAATGGTGAGAAGCTGAAAACTGGTAAGACTGGTTATGACCTGTCCGCCGTTCTGGCTCTTGCTCACAAGATGGTCACTTATTCCAAGCTGTCTGACGGCACTTATGACATTAAGGCTGTCAGCGCAAATAATAAGGTCGGTATGGACTGGATCGTAACTCCCGCAACTACTACCTATAGCAAGAGCAGCACCAGCTATACAACCACTTACCAGGATCAGAAAATTGGTAAGAAGTCTATCGCTGATGACGCTGTTGTGTTCGTCCAGACTGCTGACTCCACCAAGGTTCTGACCGGTAAGCAGGTCAAGAATTGGGCTGATGAGCCTGCAATTGCATTTGCTGCTGGCGATACTCAGATTCTGACTAAGTCTTCTAACGGCATTGATTATGTCAAGTTTGCCGTTCTGTACACTGGCACTGCGGGCACCAAGGTTCCCGGCGCTTCCAACGACAAGCTGTATGGCTACCTGGTTGCTAATCCCTATCAGGGCGAGGTTGACGGCGAAAAGAAGGCTGCTTATGATATCTGGACTGGCTCCGGTGATGTGAAGACCGTGTATGTCGATGCCTCCAACGATAGCACTGGCGCTGTTGCTGGTAACGTGATTTCCTATTCTGAGGATGGCAAGTACATCGATGAAGTTGCTATTGTTGGTAAGATCGGTCCTAGCGCAGCTGGCTCCACCGGTATGGTTGCAATCACTGGCGTGAATGGCGACACTATTGCCTATAAGTCCGGCAATGGTACCGAGTATACCTATGACTTCGATAAGGATTGTGTCTTTATCGCTGTCAACGATGACAAGACCGAGGGTGCCGAGGGTTCCAAGGATACTGTCACTAAGGCAAACGAGTTTGTGGATGGCGGAAATACCTACTACATCCCCAATGCCTACATTGTCACCGATGTGGACGGCTCCAAGACTGTTGTCGTTGCCGTTATCTTCGATGCCGATGACAGTGAACTGGATGTTTCCTATGGTGCTGGCTCTGTCACTATGCTGATTCAGAAGCAATCTCACCTGAACCCCTGATTCGGAACAAATTGTAAGTCTCTTACAATCCAAACACAAACTCACCCCTCGGGCTTTGCCCGGGGGGTGTTTGTGGTATATTCCGCCGTGTGTGCGGTGCGCAACGTGGGTTGTATGACAAAGGCATGGGAGGGCGTTGATTCACCGACCACCCCTGTCATGCCCGCAGGTGGTAGCCGTCCTCCTTTTCCACCACCAGGCCGCGCTCCGTCAGGGCGTCCAGGGCGGATTGGACCTCCCGGTGGGACAAGCCCAGCCCCGCCGCCAGCCCGTCGGCGGTGGCGGAGACGGCGTCCGTGAGGTACTCGGCCACCAGCTGCCGGGTGAGATCCTCCGGGGAGAACTCCCGCCGGGGCAGGGGCAGGGACAGGCTGGTGACCCCGGCCTGAAAGGTCTCGGACAGCACCGGGGCGCTCCACCCCTGCTGGGCCCACAGGTGATAGATCCCTTTCAGGCCCTTGCCGGCGCCGGAGCCCAGTTTTACAAGGGAGAAGAGCCGGGTCAGGACCACGTTGCGGGGGTCGGCAGCCCCGCCCGCCTTGGCCCGGTCCGGCGGGACCCGGAGCAGGCCCCCGTTGGTGACCTGCAGCTCGGTGTCCGTCCGCTGGATGGTCAGCCCGCCGCCGCCGAAGTAGTCGGCGTGGAGGATGGCGTTGAGCACCGCCTCCCGCATGGCGGCCGCCAGCTCCTCCCGGGGGGCGGACCCCTCCGCCAGCAGGGCCGAAACGGCTGTGAGACGCCGGGAGACAGCGGTGTAGAACTCAAAAAGGTTCTCCGGGCAGCCGGGGCGGTTGGTGGCCAGGGAGAACCCGGTGTCGGTCTCCTGGTAGGTCAGCCGGAACTGGGGAAAGACCTCCTTCAAGGGCCCCCGGCGGCCCAGCAGGAGCAGACCCGCCAGGGTGGGATAGAGGGAGGTCTCGTCCTTCCCATAGCCCAAAATACCGGCATTGGGGAGGAATTCCCCGTCGGGCAGGTAGTTCCAGGGGTGATCGGGCCGGCGCATGGCCATCAGGAGCCGGAACTGCCGGAGGGTGGCGGCGGAGAGATCCGCCGGGGACCGGGCCTCCAGCACCGCCAGGTCCGCCGGGGCGTCGTCCCGGTCCCGGAGCATGGCCCGAACCTCCTCGGCAGAGCAGTGGTAGTCCCCTTCCCCGTCCCGCCGGTAGGAGCCGGTAAAAGGACTGTCCCCAATGTACACCGGCCGCTGGCGTCGGCCCGCCCGGGGGACGGAGATCACCAGGACCTCCTTGCCGTCGATGCTGTGGACGGCCACATCCTCCGGGGCGAGGATGTTGACGCTGACCCTGGCCGGGTCGTTCACCGTCTGCCAGATAATATCTATATACCCCTGGGCGTCGGGGACCCCGGTGACCCGCAGCTCCTTGTCCCGGGACTCCTCCACCCCCAGCAGGATCAGACCGCCGATGGTGTTGGCAAAGGCGGAGTAGGTCTCCCACAGGCTGTGGGGGAAGCCGCCGGCAGCCTTCTTGGCCTCAATGCGATTGTTTTCGTGATAACGCATGATGTTGTTCAGGTCGATCATGGGAAACCCTCCTGCCGGATCGTTGTTGTCTCCATTATAAAAGGCGGCAACGGCCTTGTCAATTTTCCGGCGACCGCCCCGGCGGGGAGAAAAAATAAATTTTTGTGAAAAAGTTGTTGACAAATGGCAGGATTTCGTGTATGATAAACATCGTTCCGCAGGGAACAAAACAACACACGGACGATTAGCTCAGCTGGTATGAGCATCCGCTTGACGTGCGGGAGGTCACAGGTTCAAGTCCTGTATCGTCCACCAACAAAGGACACGACACAGTCGTGTCCTTATTTTTTTAGAATTTGACTGGGAATGGACAAATTCTCTGATCCGTGGTACAATATAACAGAATATACTTTTATACTCCGTCCTTGCGCCCATTTGGCTTGGGGGAGTACATTGGAGATGCGAACCTTGCGAAATGAAATTATGGGGGTGTCCTTTGACAACCTCACCCTGGACGAGGCCATCGACCGGGGCGCCGCCCTGGCCCAGGGGCCGGGCTTTTCCTATGTGGTGACCCCCAACCCTGAAATCGTGAACATGGCCCGCCAGTCCAAGGCCTACGAGGACATTCTGAATGCCGCCGGCCTGGTCCTGCCCGACGGGATCGGGGTGGTCTACGCCGCCAAGATCCTGGGCTGCCCCCTGAAGGAGCGGGTCCCGGGCATCGACTTTGCCTCCGGCCTGCTGGACCGGCTGGAGGTCAGCGGCGGTCGGCTCTTCCTCCTGGGGGCCAAGCCCGGGGTGGCGGAGCAGGCAGCTGCCAACCTGAACGCGCGCTACCCCAACCTGACCATCTGCGGCGTCAACGACGGGTATTTCAAAGACGCCGCCCCCGTGGTGGAGAAGATCAAAGCGGCCCAGGCCGACGTGGTCTTTGTCTGTCTAGGGGCCCCAAAACAGGAGAAGTGGATGGCCCAATACGGCCCCCAAACCGGCGCCCACCTGATGGTGGGGCTGGGAGGCGTGCTGGACGTCTACGCCGGCAACGTGAAGCGAGCCCCGGAGGTTTGGCAGAAGCTGGGTATGGAGTGGCTCTACCGCCTCCTCCACCAGCCCAGCCGCATCGGCCGCATGGCAAAGCTCCCCCTCTTCCTGGTGGACGCCAAGAAGGCCAGCAGAAAGGGGAAGTCATGAAGGGAACACTCATCGTCATCGAGGGCACCGACGGCTCCGGCAAGTCCACCCAGTTCGCCCGGCTGTGCCAGCGGGCTGAGCAGGAGGGCTTTCCCTTCCAGCGGCTGGTCTTCCCGCAGTATTCGGAACCCTCCTCCGCCCTCATCCGGATGTATCTGAACGGAGAGTTCGGGGAAAAACCGGGGGATGTGAACGCCTACGCCGCCTCAGCCTTTTACGCGGTGGACCGCTACGCCTCCTGGAAAAAGGTCTGGCAGGCCCACTATAAGAACGGCGGCCTGATCCTGGCCGACCGCTACACCACCTCCAACGCCGTCCACCAGGCCAGCAAGCTGGCCGGGGCGGAGCGGAGAGAATACTTCCGGTGGCTGTCCGACTTTGAATATGACCGTTTAGGGCTCCCGGCCCCTGACCTGGTCCTCTACCTGGACCTGCCCACAGAGAAATCCGTGGAGATGCTCCGGCAGCGAGAGGCCGACACCCACACCAAGGGGGATATCCACGAGACCGACACCGCCTATCTGGCAGCCTGCCGTTCCGCCGCCCTGGAAGCGGCGGAGGTCTACGGCTGGAAGCGGATCTCCTGCCTGGACCCCCAGGGGGACCTGAGAAGGATCGACGACATACACCAAGAAATCTGGCAGGCGGTATTCCCCCTGCTGACGAAAAAGGAGACGTAACCTATGGGAAGCGATATTTCTGAAGTAAAAAAGATGCTCCGCGCCCAGATCCGCGCCGCCCTGCGGGAGCTGACCGAGGAGGAGCGGGCCTGGTCCGACCGGGAGCTGTGCCGGCAATTCCTCCAGCACCCCGCCCTGGAGCAGGCCAACACCATCCTCCTCTACTACGGGGTGGGCACCGAGATCCGCACCGACGCCATCCTGGAGGAGCTGCTGAAGCAGGGCAAGACGGTCTGCATGCCCCGCTGCCTGTCCGACACGGAGATGGAGGCCTATGCTATCACCGGCATGGAGGACATGGAGCCCGGCCGGTACAACATCCCCGCCCCCAAGCTCACCTGCCCCCAGGTGGAGCGGAAGGACATCGACCTGATCCTCACCCCCGGCCTGTGCTTCGACAGCCGGGGCGGACGCCTGGGCCAGGGGGCCGGGTACTACGACCGCTACCTGGAGGACTACGAGGGCGTGACCATCGGCCTGTGCCGGGAGGACTTCTTCCAGATCAACCTGCCCAAGGAGCCCCTGGACATGTGGGTCAAATATGTCCTCACCGAGGAGGGCCAGGTCTGGCCCTACCAGCCGGAATAATCCAAAACCGTACCACATAGGAGGGAACCCATGGAACGGGACAGAAGATACTACGACGACTACGACCGGAACCGGAGCCGGGATCGCGGCAGAGACCGGGACTGGGATCGGGATCGAGAGCGGGAGTATGAGCGCCGCCGCGCCGCGCCGCCTCCCCGGAAAAAGAGAAAGAAGAAGCGCTCCGCCCTTTCCAGCTCCATGATCTATATCCTGATGGTCTGCGGCGTGTCCGCCATCCTGGCCACCCTGGGCTGGACCATGGCCAACGACATGCTGGCCCTGAACAAGGACGAGGTGGAGGCCGTCATCACCATCCAGGACGAGAAAAACTTCGGCAAGGTGGCCGACCAGCTGAAGGACAACGACATCATCAACTACAAATTCCTCTTCCGGCTCTTCGCCACCTTCTCCGGCAAGGCCGACAACATCGCCGCCGGCCAGTATAAGCTGGACACCAACATGGACTACAGCGCCATCCTGAACAACCTGAGCTCCTCCTCGTCCAGCCGCATGACCACCACGGTGACCATACCGGAAGGCTACACCATGGCCCAGATCTTCCAGCTTCTGGAGGACAAGGGGGTCTCCACCGTGGAGAAGCTGGAGGACATGGCGGCCACCCACGACTACGCCTTCTCCTTCCTCCAGGATATCCCCCTGGGGGACGCCACCCGGCTGGAGGGCTACCTCTTCCCCGATACCTACACCTTCTATCTGGGTGAGGATCCCAAGTACGTCCTCAATAAGATGCTGGTGAACTTCGACGCCAAGGTCACCGACGCCATCCGGCAGCAGATCTGGGATCAGGGCAAGTCCATCGGCGAGATCCTCAACGTGGCCTCCATGATCGAGAAGGAGACCGACGGCAC
This sequence comes from Bacillota bacterium, assembly GCA_030535235.1. Taxonomy (GTDB): domain Bacteria; phylum Bacillota; class Clostridia; order Oscillospirales; family Oscillospiraceae; genus Evtepia. The sequence continues at coordinate 47,993 of JAUNCL010000014.1, read as the reverse complement.
CGACCGGGCCACCATCGCCTCGGTCATCTACAACCGTCTAAACAACCCCAGCGGCGGCACCCAGGGCTACCTGCAGATCGACGCCACCATCCAATATGTGCTGCCCGAGGGCGAGATCGTGTCTGAGGAGGACTACCAGACCGTCCAGAGCCCCTACAACACCTACCTGAACAAGGGGCTGCCCCCGGGACCCATCTCCAACCCCGGTATGGAGTCCATCATGGCGGCCATCAACCCCGAGAGCACCAACTACTATTACTATGCCCTGGGCGATGATAAGCTCCACCACTTCTTCTCCAGCTACTCTGAGCATCAGGCATTCCTGAACAGCTAAGGGAGGGGCCATGAAGAAGAAATTAGAACTGCTGGCCCCGGCAGGGGACTGGGAGCGGCTGGAGATGGCGGTGGCCTACGGGGCCGACGCCGTCTACCTGGCCGGCACCACCTTCGGCATGCGCTCCTTCGCCGGAAACTTCTCCCCGGAGGAATTGAAGAAAGCGGTGGCCTTCTGCAAGGCCCACGGGGTGGACGCCCACGTGACCTGCAACACCATGCCCCGGAACGACGAGGTGGCCCGCCTGCCCCAGTGGTTAGAGCTGCTGGAGGAGGCGGGGGTCACCGCCGCCATCCTGGCCGACGTGGGGGTGTTGGCCCTGGCCAAGAAGTACGCCCCTTCGGTGAAGATCCACATCAGCACCCAGGCCAGCATCGTGAACTATCAGGCCGCCCGGGCCTGGCACGACCTGGGGGCTGACCGGGTCATCCTGGCCCGGGAGCTGAGCCTGCCCGAGATCGCCGAGATCCGGGCCAAGACTCCCAGGGAACTGGAGATCGAGACCTTCGCCCACGGGGCCATGTGCGTGTCTTACTCCGGCCGGTGCCTGCTGTCCAACTACATGACCGGCCGGGATTCCAACCGGGGGGCCTGCGCTCAACCCTGCCGGTATCAATACTCCCTGGTGGAGGAGAAGCGGCCCGGCGAGTACTTCGACGTCTATGAGGACGAGAAAGGCACCTATATCATGAACTCCCGGGACATGTGCATGATCGACCACATCCCCGACCTGATGGAGGCCGGGGTGGACTCCCTGAAGATCGAGGGCCGGGCCAAGTCTGCCTACTACGCCGCCATCGTCACCGGCGCCTATCGCCACTGCATCGACAACGTGCTGGCCGGCCAGCCCCTGGACCTGGTCTGGCGGGACGAGGTGGAGAAGGTCAGCCACCGGCACTACTCCACCGGTTTCTTCTACGGCCAGCCCGGCCAGTTCACCTCCGACGCCCGGTACATCCGGGACTGGCAAGTGGTGGCCGTGGTGGAGTCCTGCGATGAAAACGGTCTTGCCGTGGCCTCCCTGCGGAACAAGTTCGCCGCCGGGGACGAGATCGAGCTGGTAGGGCCCGACACCCGCCCGGTGGCCTTCCAGGCCCCGGTGATGGAGGACATGGAGGGATATCCCCTCCGGGAGCCCCGCCACCCCCAGATGAAGTTCAAGATCCAGCTTCCCTGCTATGCCCCTCCCCTGTCCTTCCTGCGGGCCTGCCGGGAGAACTCCTGAATCCTGCGCAAAAAACACCCAGAGACCGCCGGTACAAAAACCGCGTTCTCTGGGTGTTTTTCAATTCTTCCGGGCAGTTTGTTACAGCATCAGAGCTGCCCGATAGGCGGTGTGGATGGCGTCCCAGATCTGGCCGCCGTAGATGCGGTCGCCGATGGGAAGGACCTTGTCACAGGCTTGGTTCAGGGATTCGCCGTAGGGGTCGGCGGGACGGGTCCCCAGGGCCAGGACCACCCGGTCGCAGGGGTAGACGTACTCCTCCCCTGTCTGGCTGTCCCGGAACCAGATGCGGTCCGCGCCGATCCTGGTCAGGGTGCGGTTACACAGAAAGACCACGTTGTTGGGCTCCAGCACTGCCGTCATGGCGTTTCGGTTGGAGCCGAGAACCCCGGGGGACAGTCGGTGGGCCGCCTCCAGCACCAGAACGGCGTTGTCCTTCTCCCGCTGGGAGAGGATCTCGGCGGTCTCCAGGCCGGTCATGCCGGAGCCCACCACCACGATGCTCTCCTCCACCGGAGTGATCCGGCCGCTGATGATCTCCGGGGCAGTACACACCATGGGGCTGTCGGTCCCCTGGATGGAGGCGGGAATGGCCGGCGTGCCGCCGGTGGCGTCCAAAATGGCATAGGGCTGCAACGCCTTCAGCGCCTCCAACGTGGGGGCGCAGTTCAGCCGGACCTCCACCCCGGCCTGGGTGCAGCGGCGGAGCAGGCTCTGTAACAGGTCCCCGATGCGCTCCTTCCGGGGGGGCTTCCCTGCCAGCTTCAGCTGACCGCCCAGGGCATCGCTCTTCTCAAAGAGGATCACCCGGAAGCCCCTCCGGGCTGCCGTCCAGGCGGCCTCCATGCCCCCGGGGCCGCCCCCCAGGACCACCACCAGACGACTGTCTCCGTCCTCCTGCAAGGGAGGAAGCTGGGCCTCGTACCCGGTCTCCGGGTTCACGGCGCAGGTGATGTGGCCCTCGTCGTAGTACTTCCCCAGGCAGGCCATGCAGGCGATGCAGGGCAGGATGTCCTCCTCCCTGCCCCGGAATGCCTTGTCGGCCCACTGAGGGTCGGCCAGATGACAGCGGACCGAGCCCACGAAGTCCAGAACACCCTCCGCCAGAAGCCGCTCTCCAAAGGCGGGCTCCCGGATCATGGCCACCGCCAGGACGGGAATGGACACCGCCCCCTTCACCGCCTTGGCCAGGTGCTTCCGCCAGCCCTGGCGGTAATGCATGGGCTCCATGCTCTGGCTGAGCTTGCTGGAGGTCCCCGAGGCGCTGGCGTTGATGGCATCCACCCCCCAGCTCTCCAGCATCTGGCAGATCTTCACGCCGGTGTCGGCGTGGTAGCCGTTCACCCCGATGTACTCCTCAATGGACACCCGGAACATGAGGGGGAAGTCCCGGCCGCAGGTGGCCCGGATGGCCTCCACGATCTCCCGCAGGATGCGGGTGCGGTTTTCCAGACTGCCGCCGTATTCGTCGGTCCGCCGGTTGGTGACGGGGCTCAGGAAGCTGTGGAGGAGGTAGTGGTGGGCGGCGTGGATCTCCACCCCGTCAAAGCCCGCCTCCTTCACCCGCCGGGCGGCCTGGCCGAACTTTTGGACGATATCCCGAATCTCCTCCCCGGTGATCTCCCGGGCGCCCCCCTGCTTTTTGCCCTTGGCGGCGCTGGCCGAGATCACCTCCTGGTTCAACTGGGGGTCCGCATTGGCCCCGGGGTGGAAGAGCTGGGCGAAAATCTTGGTCCCATAGGGGTGGACCCGGTCGGCCAGCAGCCGGAAGGAGGGGATGTTCTCCTCCCGGGCGGCGTTGAGCTCCCGGGGAAAGAGGACGCCGCGGTCCTCGTCCACACAGACCATCTCCGTGATGATGAGGCCCACGCCCCCCTTGGCCCGGGCCTCGTAGTAGGCCAGCATGTCCTCGGTCATGGTCCCGTCCGGCTGGGACAGAGATGCCGACGCCGCCGTCATAACCACCCGGTTCCTGATGGTCAGGGCGCCGATCCGCCCCGGCGCGGCAAGGTGTTCGTACATAGCAAAGGTTCCCCTTTCTCGACTGGTTTCTTGGTTCCATTCTATCGGGTTTTGGGGCAAAAAGCAACGCCCCCCTTTTCCAAGGGGGGCGTTGGTCACTCTTCAGTTGGCTGGGCGGCTTCTTTTTCGGCCTCTTTGGCGGCGCGGGCCTGGGCCTTTTCTTCCCGGGCGGCAGCCTCCTGGGCCTCCTTCTCCTCCCGGCGGGCCTGCTTCACTTCCTTTTTCAGCTCCGACAGGTACTCCGGCGGCACCACATTGGAGCCGTTGGGGTTGCGGATATAGGCCTGGATGGTGTGGGCCAGCTCCTCGGTGGAGGGGTGGACCACCACCAGGTTGTTCTCATAGGCGTACCAGTAACTCCGCTTCACGTCGGGCATCTCCTTGGTGATGAGCTGCAGGCACCCGTGGCGCATGGCGGTGGGCGGGGTGTAGACCACATCCTTGATGGAGGTGAAGGGGATGACCCGCTCCTTCTCCTTCATCCGGGTCTTGCCTATGCAGCGGATGACACAGTAATCCAGATACACATCCAGCCGGGAGGACCCGCCGGGGAGCCAGAAGATCATCCCCTTGCGAATCTTCTGGATCTGCTCTTCCTTCTTTTTCTTTCGTTTGCGTCCAAACATGGTCAGCGCCTCCATCCCATCGGGTCGAATTTCCGCTCCGGTTTTCTGATACTACAGTATAGACCCTCCGGCGGAAAATTGCAAGAACTTGACATCCTTCTTTCAGAAATCAATCTCGTCGGGGTCGTGGGAGGCGGCAGTGGTGGGCATGGCGTCCAGGCGGGCCATATCCTCGGGGGAGATGGCAAAGTCGAAGACCTGGGCATTCTCCCGAATTCGAGCGGGAGTGACCGACTTGGGCAGGGGGAGAAGCCCCTTTTGCAGGCACCAACGGATGCAGAGCTGGGCCGGGGTCCGGCCGTAACGGGCGGCTGTTTCGGCGATGAGGGGGTGGTCCAGGATCTGACCCCGGCCCATGGGGGACCAGGCCTCCACCAGGATGCCGTGGGCCTGACAGAAGGTAACGGTCTCCTCCTGGGCCTGGCCGGGGTGGACCTCGATCTGGTTCACCATAGGCGGAACATCGGCCTCCAGCAGGGCTTTTAAGTGGTGGGGCTTGAAGTTGGACACGCCGATGGCCCGGACCTTCCCCTCCCGGTAGAGGGCCTCAAAGGCCCGCCAGGTGTCCCGGTTCAGCTCCTCCCAGTTCTCGTACTGCCTGGGGGTGGCCGGCCAGTGGATGAGGACCAGGTCCAGATAGTCCAGGCCCATCCGCTCCAGGCTGGCCAGGATGGAGGCCCTGGCCTTCTCATAGCCCCGCTCGGTGTTCCACACCTTGGTGGTGATGAAAATCTCCTCCCGGGGGAGGCCGGCGGCCCGGATGGCCCGGCCCACGGTGGGCTCGTTGCCGTAGAAGGCGGCGGTGTCGATGTGGCGGTAGCCTGTCTCCAGGGCGGTTTTGACAGAGGCCACCCCCACCTCCCCTTCCGGGGTCTTGTAGGTGCCGAAGCCCAGGCAGGGGATGGTCACGCCGTTGGACAGGGGATAGGAATCAGTCAAGGTTTGCATTATGGTTCCTCCTTGGTATCTTTACAAAAAACACCTCCGAAAAAATCGGAGGTGTTTTGATAAGCGATGAAAGAATCAGCGCTTGGAGAACTGGGGAGCACGACGGGCTGCCTTCAGACCGTACTTCTTTCTCTCCTTCATTCTGGGGTCGCGGGTCAGGAAACCGGCGGCCTTCAGGGTGGGACGATACTCAGCGTTCATCTCCAGCAGGGCGCGGCTCACGCCGTGGCGGATGGCGCCGGCCTGGCCGGCAACGCCGCCGCCGGTGACGGTGGCCACGATGTCCACCTTGCCGGTGAGCTCAGTGGCTTCCAGGGGCTGACGGACCACCAGCTTCAGGGTGTCCAGGCCAAAGTAATCGTCGATGTCACGGCCGTTGATGGTGATGGAACCGGTGCCGTTGGGGAACACGCGGACGCGGGCCACGGAAGACTTCCGGCGGCCGGTACCGTAATGGTAAGGCTTCTTGCTCTTATACATGTTCTTGTTCCTCCTTATTCTGCGGCCCACAGTTCGGGCTTCTGTGCTGCGTGGATGTGCTCGGGGCCACGGAAAATCTTCAGGCGGGTCAGGGAGTCCTTGGTGATGATGTTGCGGGGCATCATGCCGCGGACAGCGACCTTCATTGCCAGCTCGGGCTTTTCCTTCATCAGCTTGCTGTACTTGGTCTCCTTCAGGCCGCCAACGTAGCCGGAATGGGTGCGATAGTACTTCTGCTCCAGCTTCTTGCCGGTCAGGACTGCCTTCTCAGCGTTGATGACGATGACAAAGTCGCCGCAGTCAGCGTGGGGCGTATACTCGGGCTTATGCTTGCCGCGCAGCAGGGTGGCTGCCACGGCTGCGGTCTTACCAAGGGGCTTGCCAGCGGCGTCAAGGATATACCACTTGCGCTCGATGTTGCCCTTGTTAGCCATGAAAGTGGACATAGGGTCGAACCTCCAAATCAAAATATCGTATAAAAGTGAACGGATCTTGCCGGCTTTACAAAACGGGCGAGTTACCCTTATAATGCAGAGGAAAGCCGCACAAAAGAGAGCCGTTTTTTCAGCGGACCTTATTATAGTACAGGACCTTGTCCCTGTCAACGATTTTTCTCAAAATTTTAATTTACCACGATGAAATCTCCGTTTTTCTCTTGTATGCTCTCTTTATCTCTCAAAATCTCAGTTTCAATTTTCATTTTTTGTTTCTCAGGAGGGGACGTCCCATGAAAAAGATCCTCAGCTTGCTCCGCCGCTGCGTGGAGGACTACGATATGATCCAGGCCGGCGACCGGGTGGCCGTGGGGGTCTCCGGGGGGAAGGACTCCCTGGTATTGCTGGCCTCCCTGGCCCGGCTGTCCCAATTCTACCCGCAGAAATTCACCGTGGAGGCCTTCACCGTGGATATGGGCATCCAAGGCATGGACTTCTCGGGGGTGGCCCGGTTCTGCGACGACCTGGGGGTCCCCTACCACATCCTCCCCACCCAGATCAACAAGGTCATCTTTGAGACCCGGAAGGAGAAGAACCCCTGCGCCCTCTGCGCCAAGATGCGGAAGGGCTCCCTCCACGAGGGGATTCTGGCCCACGGCATCCACAAGGTCGCCCTGGGCCACCACTACGACGACGCGGTGGAGACCTTCTTCCTGTCCCTGTTCTACGAGGGGCGGATCTCCTGCTTCCACCCGGTCACCTACCTGGACCGCTCGGACGTGACCCAGATCCGTCCCCTGCTCTACGTCAGCGAGTCCATGGTCCGGGAGGCCGCCCAGCGGCTCCACATGCCCGTGGTCCACAACCCCTGTCCCGCCGACGGCAACACGAAACGCCAGGAGGTCAAGGACCTCATCGCCGGTCTGGAGGGCCAGTATCCCAAGCTGAAGGAGTACGTCTTCTCCTCCATGCAGCGGCTCCCCCTGACCAACTGGGCGCCGCGCGAACTGAAACGCCGCCCGCCCACGGAGGAGGTGCGTGCGTAACATGAGGGGCAACCCGACAAACCTTCCCTCTTTTCTTGCCCCCGGCCTGGCTATCTGGTATACTACATGCATAGAATAACTCTGCCCGAGATCCGAGAGGAGCCCTTGCCATGTCCGAAACCGTCGCAATATACGGCCTGTCCAGCCTGCTCTCCTGCGGGCTGGGCGTCCTGCTCTACATCGCCGCCGGCATTCTGCTGATGATAGCCGGCCGAAGGATGTCCAAGTGGAAACCGGACCTCCCCGGGCTCCTTCTCTTCGCCTGCTACGCCGCCGGCGTGGCCTGTGTCCTCTTCGCCATCCTGAACCTGACCTCCCTGCTGTCCGCCCTGGGGGCTCTGCTGTTCTGAAAAAAAGGAGCGTGTCCTCATGCATGACGATCTGACCCGGGCAGGCGCCCTCTTCGGGTCCCTGCTTCTCTTTATCCTCGGCTTCGGCTGGTATCTGTCCATGGGCCTGTGGAACTTCCCCACCCAGGCGGGGTTTCAGGCCTTCACCCAGGAGGCCGGCTTCCAGGCCCTCTACGAGACCGAGCCGGGGCCTCACACCCTCACCTTTCCCTTCTCTGACCCGAAAACCCTGGAAGGCAGATCCCTCTACCGGGGCTCCGGCGGCTCCATCATCGTCACCCGGGTGGACAACATCACCGACACCACCTGCCGGATCTGGTTCCGGGCTGACGGCAGCCTGGGCCGTGGCGGCGGGACCCTGGTCTCCGCCTGCCTGCCTCAGTGGGGGGAATCCCAGGCCGCTCCCCTCCTCAGTTCCCTCCTGACAGAGCCCCAGATTCCCTACCACGCCTATCTCTCCAACTACGACGGCGACCTGGGAGAGCGGGGCAACCAGTTTGCCGTTACCGTCTTCCGGGACCAGGCTGAGGACCACCAGGAGGCCCCGGCGGAGGTCTGCCTGATCTTCCCGGAGCTGCAGAAGGTCACCTTTACCCAGGCCTGAGAACGGAAACCGGTTGACAAACTTTTTTCAGACACATATAATTAAGCTGGTTCTTTGCGGGGAGCCTATTTTGACAAAAGCGAGGTGGAAACCATGGACGCAGGCGGTAGTAACGGCACTTTGGCAGGCCGACCTTCCCCACGAATGGAAGAGCCGCCCATACGGGCGTCCATTCGTACCATCTGAAAACCGATAGATCGGCCAACCGTGTGTCTTACTTCTTGCTCCGAAACTGGGCGCGGACCGCGCCTTGAAACGAAAACAGCCGGGAGGAGATGCCAATGGCAGAGAGAAACGTGGTCACCCTGGGGGTGACCCTGGAAGCCTTGATCGAGGCGAAAAAGTACACTACCCTTCGGGACATTCTGGTCACCATGAACGCGTCGGACATCGCCGCGCTCTTCGAGGATGTGCCCGAAACAAAGCTGCCCCTGCTGTTCCGGCTCCTGCCCAAGGAGCTGGCGGCGGAGACCTTTGTGGAAATGGAACCGGAGGCCCAGGAGCTTTTGATCCAGGGCTTTTCCGACAACGAACTGAAAGAAGTCGTCGACGAACTCTACGTGGACGACGCGGTGGACATCGTGGAAGAGATGCCCGCCAACGTGGTCAAGCGCATTCTGAAACAGGCCGACCCGGAAATGCGCAAGATGATCAACGAAATTCTGAAATACCCCGATGACAGCGCCGGCTCCATCATGACCACGGAGTACGTAAGCCTCCGGCCGGACATGACCGCCGAGGAGGCCATCAAGCGCATCCGCCGCACCGGCGTGGACAAGGAGACCATCTACACCTGCTACGTCACCGACAAGAACCGGAAGCTCATCGGTATGATCTCCCTGCGTACCCTCCTCCTCTGCGAGGACGACGATGTGCTGGAGGAGGTCATGGAGCCCAACGTGATCTCCGTGAACACCCTGGAGGACCAGGAGAGCGTGGCTCAGATGATGGCCAAGTACGACTGGGCCGCCATGCCTGTGGTGGACCAGGAAAACCGGCTGGTGGGCATCGTCACCGTGGACGACGCCATCGACGTCCTCCAGGAAGAGACCACCGAGGACTTTGAAAAGCTGGCCGGTATGACCCCTACGGACAAGCCCTACCTCCGCACCGGCGTGCTGGAGACTTGGAAGTCCCGGATCCCCTGGCTGCTGGTGCTGATGCTCTCAGCCACCCTCACCAGCATGGTCCTCACCGGGTTCGAGACCTCCCTGGCGGCCTGCTCGGCCCTCATCGCCTTCATCCCCATGCTGACCGGCACCGGCGGCAACAGCGGCACCCAGTCCTCCGTGGCGGTCATCCGCGCCCTCTCCCTGGGTGAGGTGGAGTTCGTGGACACCATCCGGGTCATCTGGAAGGAGATCCGGGTGGGCGTGCTGTGCGGCCTGACCCTGGCGGCCTGCAACTTCGTCAAGCTGCTGGTGGTGGACAAGACCCTCCTGGGCAACGCCGGTGTGACCGTCCCCGTGGCGGCGGTGATCTGCGTGACCATGGTCATCACGGTGCTGTGCGCCAAGACCGTGGGCTGCGTGCTCCCCCTGCTAGCGGAGAAGATCCACCTGGACCCGGCCGTCATGGCCAGCCCCTTCATCTCCACCGTGGTGGACGTGACCACCCTGCTCATCTACTTCCAGGTGGCAAAGGCCATCCTGCATATCTGAAAAATCAAAAAATCCGGCCCAGGGCGAGGAACCCCTCACCCTGGGCCGGATTTTTCTTTGCTCGACAGGCTTTTGTCTCAGTATGCCCCGCCCCGGTAAGCCTTGCCGGTGAGCTGCTCCACGTCGATGCGGAGGACGGCAGTCTTGTCCAGGGTCTTGTCCACGAAGGCCAGGCCGGTGTCGATGGCCCCCTCGCAGAAGCGATAGATGAAGGTCTCCATCACCTGGCGGCGCTCGGTCTCGTCCTCCACCATGGTAATCTTGCCGGTGGCGATGACGCTCTCAAAGGCGGCAGTGACCTCCTGGGGCAGGATCTCGGAGCTGAGGATGGCGGAGAAGCACACCTTGCTGTCCCGGTTGATGGCGTCGATCTTGTAGCCCACCTTGGCGGAGTGGATGTAGATCTTCTCGTTCAGGTAGATGTAGTTCACAGGGACGGCGTAGGGATAGCCGTCGTCGCCGTTTACGGCCAGAATCCCGTGGTGGCCCTTTTCAAAGAGAGCCTTGGCCTCGCTGTCGGGAAGCTGGCGCTTGATCTTGTGCATTTTGCGTTCCATAAGGATACCTCCTGTTGTTTTTTCCGTTTCTGCTGATTTCAGGATAGCAGAAACAAGAGAAATTTTTCTGTTGCAGTTGCATCATCTGCAAAAATAATTTACACTGAAAGGACATGGGAGGTGACGGAATATGGACCCGAAAGAACTGGTAAAAACCTGTCCCCTGTTCCGGGCCATCGACCCGGAGGAGTTGGGGGCCATGCTCAAGTGCCTGTCCGCCCGGGAGGTAACGCCCAACCGGGGAGAGTTCATCATGGCCAGCCCCGGCACAGCCCCCCTCATGGGCGTGGTGCTGGAGGGGGAGGTGGAGATGATCAGCGAGGACTGCTTTGGCAAAAAATCCCTGCTGACGGTGCTGACGGTGGGCAATGTCTTTGGGGAGAGCTACTCCTGCGTGAAGGCCCGGAACCGGACCATCGCCTACCAGGCCAGCGGGAAGTGCCGGGTGATGCTGCTGGACTACGACCGCATCCTCCACGCCTGCAAGCTGGTCTGCCGGTTCCACCACCGGATGATCGAGAACATGGTGGAACTCATCGCGGAAAAGAACCTGGAGCTCATCGAAAAGCTGGAGGTCACTTCCCGGACCAGCATCCGGGAGAAGCTGCTGACCTACCTCACCCGCCAGGCGGAGCGGGCCGGGAGCCTGACCTTCACGATTCCCCTGGGCCGGACCGAGCTGGCCGAGTACCTCTGCGCCGACCGCTCGGCCATGACCCGGGAGCTCTCCCACATGCGGGAGGAGGGGCTCATCGACTTTGACAAACGCACCTTCACCCTGCTCCACTGGCAGGCGTGACAGAAAACCCATCCCTTTTGGCGGTTCTGCCGAAAAGGTCTTTGTGTCCTTTGTTTAATTTCGCCTTGGAATTCCCGCCAGATTTTTGATATAATAAACAAGAACCTGTGGCCCGACAGCAATCTCCGCCTGCCGGGCCACCCTCTTTTTGCCATAGAAACCGGAAGGAGGCCCTATCATGGCAGAACCATACCGCATCGGCGACCATGTCAACTATGCCTGCAGCGGCGTGTGCCGCGTGGCGGACATCCGCTCGGACCCGCCCAAAGCCAGGGAAGCCCCCAAGACCTTTTATATCCTGAAGCCCGTGGCCGACCCCGGCTCCACCATCTTCGTCCCCACCACCAGCCAGACCCTGCTGGCCAAAATGCAGCCCCTGCCCACCCGGGAGGAGGTCGACCGGCTCATCCTCTCCACCCGGGAGGAAACCCTGGCCTGGATCGACGACCGAAAGGCTCGGGCGGCCAGCTTCCAGGCTCTTCTCAAGGTCTGCGACCTGCGGGAGCTTCTCCGGCTGGTGGGCTGCATCTACGGGCAGAAGCAGGCCCTGGCCGCCCGGGGCAGGAAACTGGCCGCCTCCGATGAGGCCGCTCTCCGGCGGGCCGAAGGCATCATCCAGAACGAGCTGTCCTTCGTCCTCCAGGTCCCCGACGACCAGGTGGGGGCCTACATCCGGCAAAAGCTGGAGATCAACGAATGACCGTCGCTACTCTCCCCCTCTCCCTCGACAGGGACGGGGATGTGTGCTAAAATGGGCACAAAACCCAAGGGAAAGGGGTGTCCGCATGTATCGTATCCTGATCGTGGAGGATGACAGAGGGATCGCCGGGGCCATCCGGGAGCAGGCCGAGCAGTGGGACCTGCAGGTCCGCTGCGTGGAGAACTTCCGGGCGGTGACGGCGGAGTTCGCCGCCTTTGACCCCCACCTGGTCCTGCTGGACCTGGGCCTGCCCCTTTTTAACGGCTACCACTGGTGCGGGGAGATCCGCAAGGTCTCCCAGGTGCCCATTCTGGTGATCTCCTCCGCCGGGGACAACATGAATATCATCATGGCTATGAACATGGGGGCCGATGACTTCATCGTCAAGCCCTTCGACCAGAGCGTCCTCATGGCCAAGATTCAGGCCATTCTCCGCCGAACCTACGACTTCGCTGCCGGGGTCCCCGTTCTGGAGCACCGGGGGGCTCTGCTGAACACCGGGGACAACACCCTGACCTATGGGGACCGGCGTATTGAGCTGTCCAGAAACGAGTACCGGATTCTCCTGGCCCTCATGCGGAGCAAGGGGACCGTGGTCAGCCGGGAGAAGCTCATGGAGCTTCTCTGGGAGTCAGACAGCTTTGTGGATGAAAACACCCTTACCGTCAATGTGGGCCGCCTGCGGAAAAAGCTGGACGCCGCTGGGCTCACCGACTTCATCACCACCAAGTTCGGCGTGGGCTATCTCATCGGCGGGTAAGGGGGTGGGGGCATGGCGCTGTTTTTCCGCTATCTCAAGGCCCGCAGGCGGGTGATCCTGGCGTGGGGGCTCTTTGTCCTGTGCTTTCTGATTGCTTTCCTCCTCTACCATCTGCCGGTGGGGGCGGTCCTCTACCCTGCCGGGCTGTGCCTTCTGCTGGGGGGACTGCTGACCGGCCTGGACTTTCGCCGGGTCCGTCGGGACCATCAGCGGCTGCTGGAGCTGCAACCTCTCCCCCCGAACCTGACGGAGGACCTGCCGGAACCCGACGGGATCGGCCAGGAGGACTATCAGGCCCTCATTGCCCGCCTGTGCCAGCGGCAGCGGGAGACAGAAACCCAGTTGGCTGCCCGGTTTGAGGACATGGTGAACTACTACACCGCCTGGGCCCATCAAATCAAGACTCCCATCGCCTCCATGCGCCTCCATCTGCAAAACGAGGACACTCCCCTGGCCCGGCAGCTCACCGGGGACCTGGGGCGGATCGAGCAGTATGTGGAGATGGCCCTGGTCTATCTGCGGCTGGACGCGGAATCCACCGACTATGTGATCGGGGCGTACGACCTGGATGCCATCGTCCGGGGAGCGGTGCGGCGGTTTGCCGGGGAGTTCATCGGCCGCCGCCTGCGGCTGGACTATACCCCTCTGGAGACCACCGTCCTCACCGACGAGAAGTGGCTCTCCTTCGTGGTGGAGCAGGTCCTCTCCAACGCCCTGAAATACACCCGGCAGGGGGGCATCTCCATCTACCTGGAGGAGCCCAAGACCCTCTGCGTCCGGGACACCGGCATGGGCATCGCCCCGGAGGACCTGCCCCGGATCTTTGAGAAGGGCTACACCGGGGGCAACGGCCGGCGGGACAAGAGGGCCAGCGGCCTGGGGCTCTACCTCTGCCGGCGGATCTGCCAGAACCTGGGCCACACCATCACCGCCCGGTCGGTCCCCGATGAGGGGACGGTCATCCGCATCGACCTGAGCCGCCGGGAACTGCGGCTGGAATAAATATGACAGCATTGTAAGAAGTCAGGGGGAAACTGTTAGGAGGTTCGATGGCCTCGGCAGCTTCCCCCTGTTATACTACAGGCAGAACACACAAGGAGGTTTTGCCATGAGCATGTTGGAAGTGAGCGGGCTGAAAAAGATCTACAAGACCCGCTTTGACGGAAACCAGGTGGAGGCCCTGCGCAGCGTCTCCTTTCAGGTGGAGCAGGGGGAGTATGTGGCCATCATGGGGGAGTCCGGCTCCGGAAAGACCACCCTTCTGAACATCCTGGCCGCCCTGGACAAGCCCACCGCCGGCACCGTCCTCCTGGACGGAAAGGACCTGTCGGCCATCCCGGAGAGCGCCATGGCGGCCTTCCGCCGGGACAACCTGGGCTTCGTGTTCCAGGAGTTCAACCTTCTGGACACCTTCTCCATTGAGGACAACATCTATCTGCCCCTGGTGCTGGCGGGAAAGCCCTACAGCGAGATGGCCCGGCGGCTCCGGCCCCTGGCCGAGCAGTTGGGAATCGACACCCTGCTGAAGAAGTACCCCTATGAGGTGTCCGGGGGCCAGAAGCAGCGGACGGCGGTGGCCCGGGCGTTGATTACGGCCCCCAAGATCCTCCTGGCCGACGAGCCCACCGGCGCCCTGGACTCCAAGGCCACCGACGAGCTGCTGGGGCTCTTCGGGGAGATCAACCGGGCAGGCCAGACCATCCTGATGGTGACCCACTCGGTGAAAGCCGCCAGCCACGGCAGCCGGGTGCTGTTTATCAAGGATGGCGTGGTCTTTCACCAGCTCTACCGGGGGGAGAGCACCGAGCAGCAGTTCTATCAAAAAATTTCCGACACCCTGACGCTGCTGACCACGGGAGGTGAGCGGGCATGAGAGCGGGCTTCTATCCCAGGCTGGCAATCACCGGCATCCGGAAAAACGGCCGGCTGTACCTCCCCTATCTTCTCACCTGCGTGGGCATGGTGATGATGCACTACATCATCGGCTTTCTCTCCCGGTATGAGGGCCTCCTCCACATCAAAGGAGGGGACGTGATGCAGGGAATGCTGCGGTTCGGCAGCGGGGTCCTGGCGGTCTTTGCCCTGATCTTCCTGTTCTACACCAACTCCTTCCTCATCCGACGGCGGAACAAGGAGTTAGGGCTCTATAACATCCTGGGCATGGGCAAGGGGAACATCGCCCGGATCATCCTCTGGGAGACCCTGATCCTGGCGGCTCTGGCCCTGGGGATCGGTCTGGCCGCCGGTATTGCCTTCTCCAAGCTGGCCGAGCTGGCCATGGTCAACATCATGCAGGGGGAGGTCGCCTACACCCTGTCGGTCTCCCCCCAGGCCATTCTCCAAACAGTGATCCTCTTCGTGGTGATCTTCGGGCTGATCCTCCTCAACGGCATTCGCCGGGTCCGGACCACCAACCCCGCCGCCCTCCTCCGCAGTGAAAACGTAGGGGAAAAGCCCCCCAAGGCCAACTGGCTTCTGGGTCTGGGCGGGCTGATCCTCCTGGCCGGGGCCTACTACCTGGCGGTATCCATCCAGAACCCCATCAGTGCCCTGGTCTGGTTCTTCGTGGCGGTGGGGATGGTCATTGTGGGGACCTACCTCCTCTTCATCTCCGGCTCGGTGCTGCTGTGCCGGATCCTCCAGAAGAACAAGGGATTTTATTACAAACCCGCCCACTTCGTCTCCGTCTCCTCCATGGCCTACCGGATGAAGCGCAACGGGGCGGGGCTGGCCTCCATCTGCATCCTGGCCACCATGGTCCTGGTGATGCTCACTGGGTCGGCCTGCCTCTACTTCGGCAGCGAGGACGCCCTGCGGACCCGCTATCCCCGGGATATCGTCTGTGAGATCGACCTGACCTCTGCCCAAGGGACAGAGAACGAAACCGTGGACGCGTTGCGGGACCGGGCAGAGGGGATCCTGAATGCCCAGGGAGTGGACCCCAGCAGCCTGGTGGACCTCCGCTACGGGCAGGTCTCCGGCCTCCTGGCGGAGGGACAGGTGGAGACGGACCCCCAGAGAGCCGGGAACGCCCTGACCGCTTATGACGACCTGCACCAGTTCTTCTTCGTGCCCCTGGAGGATTACAACGCCATGACGGGGGATCACAGGACCCTGGCCGGGGACGAAGCCCTGGTCTATGGGGATACGGAGTCCTTTCCCGGGGATATCCTGTCCTTCCGGGGCGGGCCTGCCTACCGGATCGTGGGAGAGCTGACCGACTTTCCCGCGCTGGGCGGAGCCGTCATCAGCGATGTTGTCTCCGCCATTGTGATCATCGTGCCCGACCTGGATGCGGCGGCGGCTCCCCTAATGGCCATGACCGACAGCACCGGCGCTCCCATGCTCCGCCTCCACTGGTACTACGCCTTCGACACCAACGCAGAAGAGAGTGTTCAGGTGGCGGTGGCGGAACAGCTCTGGGAATCCCTTGGAGAAGGGTCCGGCAGCGTGGACTCCCTGGCGGCCAACCGGAGCGACTTTTTCGGCACCTTTGGCAGCGTGTTCTTCCTGGGCATCCTGCTGAGCATCGTCTTTCTCTTCGCCACCGTCCTCATTATCTACTACAAGCAGATCTCCGAGGGCTTTGAGGACCAGGCCCGCTTTGGGATCATGCAGAAGGTGGGCATGACCAGGGAGGATATCCGGCGGAGCATCAACGCCCAGATGCTGCTGGTCTTTCTGCTGCCTCTGGTCACGGCGGTGGTCCATCTGGCCTTCGCCTTCCCCATGGTCCGGAAGCTGCTGATGCTCTTCAACCTGACCAATCTGCCCCTGCTCCTCCAGACCGCCGGGATCAGTGTTCTGATCTTCGCAGTCTTCTACATCCTGGTTTACCGCCTGACCTCCAACGCCTACTGCGCCATCGTCAGCAACTGACCGGGACAGAAAAAACAAGCCCACCCGAAGAAAAATTAAACACTTCGGGTGGGCTTGTTCTTATGCAAAAAGGTTGTCAGCTGCTGACCGTTTCGGTCTCCGGAAGGGGCTGCTCCGCTGCCTCTGCCCTGGCCCGCAGCACGTTATAGACCATGATGCTGAGGAACACAACGGCGCCGCCTAAGAGAGCCAGGCCGGAGAGCTTCTCGTGGAGGACCAGAGCCACCAGAACGGGGTTCAGAATGGGCTCGATCCCCGCCACCAGCGAGGCCGACACCGGAGGAGCAGTGCGGATGCCGGTGGTGAAGAACACATAGGCCAGCCCCAGCTGGAACACGCCCAGCAGCACGGCGCACAGGACAATTCTGGGGCTGTATTCGGTCTCCCGGACCACCGAGGGCAGGCCGATCACAAAGCACAGGGCGTGGCCCAGGATGGTGGAGTACAGGGGGTCGCCGCCGGGGATCCGGTTGAGCAGAAAGACCCAGGCGTAGCCGATGCCGGAGATCAAAGCGATCCCGTTGCCCAGGAGGTTTCCTGCACTCAGACCGTCCAGGAAGAAGCAGGCGATCCCTGCAAAGACCAGAAGACAGGTGATGATGTCCAGCTTTTTGGGCCTCTCCTGAAAAATCAGCCACAGAAACAGGATGACAAAGGCCGGGGCGGTGAACTGAATGAGGATGGTGTTGGCGGCGGTGGTCAGCTTGTTGGCCACGGCGTAGCAGCTGACGGTCAGGCACATGGCCGCCGCACCGGCCCAGACGCCGGGGGTCATGGTCAGCTTGTGGTGGGTGGCTTTGGCAAAGCACAGCAGGATGCAGACGGAGATCCCGCACCGCCAGGCGTTGATGGTCAGAGCCTGCCAGGGGATCATTTTGATCAGCAGACCGCCCAGGCTGAACAGGGCCGAGGCGATAAAAATCATGACGAGGCCTTTCTTGCTTTCCATAGGTCTCCTCCTTGCTTTCATGGTTTTGCGACACCATCTTACCACAGAGAAAGCGGGAAATCATCGGTCATTCTCACAAAATCATCGCAGGAAAGGCAGACAAATCCCGCCCGTTGACCTGCAGCGGGCGGGATGTTATGGTTTGGTTTTACTGCATCAGGCTGCAGACCAGCTCGGCGTAGCGGGCGGGGTCGGGAACGGGGAGGTCGGCGATGATGAGGGCCTGGTTGTACAGGACCTCCACATAGGTGGCGGCCTTCTCCTTGTCGGTCTCGTAGGCGGCGCACAGGGCCTGGAAGGCAGAGGACTCGGGGTTCAGCTCCAGGACCCGCTGGGCCTTCATGGGGTAGTCGCCCCGCATCTTGTGGAAGTACTTCTCCATCTCCAGGGAGATGGGGCCTTCGGCGGTGAGGCAGACAGAGCCGCTCTGGAGGATGGTGGAGATGCGGACCTTGGAGACCTGATCCTTCAGGGTCTCCTGGGCGAACTCCAGGACCTCCTTGTGGTCCTTCTCGGCCTGCTCGGCGTTGGCCTTCTCGGCGTCGGTGACGGGCAGGGCGTCCTCGCTGGCCACGGAGACAAAGGGCTTGTCTGCGTAGTTCTCCAGCATCTGCAACACGATCTCGTCCTCGGAGTTGATGAGATACAGGACCTCATAGCCGGCCTTCAGGACGCGCTCGGCCTGGGGCATCTTGGCGGCGTTCTCCACGCTGTCGGCGCAGACATAGTAGATCTTGTCCTGGGACTCAGGCATCCGCTCGGTGTACTCCTTCAGAGAGGTCAGCTTGTTCTCCCTGGAGGACCAGAAGAGGAGCAGGTCCCGGACCACGTCACGGTTCTGGCCATAGGAGTTCATCAGGGAGTACTTGAACTGCATCCCGAAGGAGGCCCAGAACTTTTCATACTTCTCCCGGTCGTTCTGCATGAGCTTGGTCAGCTCGTTCTTGATCTTCTTCTCGATGTTGTTGGCGATGACCTTCAGCTGGCGGTCGTGCTGGAGCATCTCACGGGAGATATTCAGGGAGACATCGGGGGTGTCCACGATGCCCTGGACGAAGCTGAAGTGGTCGGGCAGCAGGTCGGGGCAGCGGTCCATGATCATGACCCCGGAGGAGTAGAGCTGCAGGCCCTTCTTAAACTCGGTGGTGAAGAAGTTCATGGGCACCTGGCTGGGGATATACAGCAGAGCCTTGTACTCAAAGTTGCCCTCGGCGGCCACCTGGATGGTCATCAGGGGGTCCTGCCAGTCGCCGAACTTGGTCTTGTAGAACTGGTTCTGCTCCTCCTCGGTGACCTGGGCCTTGGGCCGCTGCCAGATGGGGACCATGGAGTTGACGGTCTCCCACTCCTTGACCATCTCGTACTCGGGCTTGTAGTCGTCGCCGGCGTCCTCGGGCTTGGGCTTCTGGCGGCTGCGCTCCATCTCCATGCGGATGGGGTAGCGGATGTAGTCGGAGTACTTCTGAATCAGGGTGGAGATGAAGTAGGGGCGCAGGTACTCGCTGTACTCCTCCTCCTCGGTGTTGTCCTTGATGTGCATGATCACGTCGGTACCCACGGCGTCCTTCTCCCAGGGCTCGATGGTGTAGCCCTCCACGCCCTCGGACTCCCACTTGTAGGCGGTGTCGGAGCCGTAGGCCTTGGAGATGACGGTAACCTTGTCGGCCACCATGAAGGCGGAGTAGAAGCCCACGCCGAACTGGCCGATGATGTCCAGCTCTGCCTCGTCGGCGTTCTCGGTCTCCTTCTTGAACTGGAGGGAGCCGCTCTTGGCGATGGTGCCCAGGTTGTTCTCCATCTCCTCCTGGGTCATGCCGATGCCGTTGTCGGACACGGTGAGGGTCTGGGCGTCCTTGTCGGGGGTGACCACGATCTTGAAGTCCTCCCGGTTCAAGCCCACCTTCTCGTCGGTGAGGGCCTTGTAGGCCAGCTTGTCGATGGCGTCGCTTGCGTTGGAGATAATTTCCCGCAGAAAGATCTCCTTATGGGTATAAATGGAATTGATCATCAGATCCATGAGCCGCTGGGATTCGGCCTTAAATTGTTTCTTTTCCATTTTTTATGTTGCCTCCAAAAAGGGTAATAGGTTAGCACTCCTTCTTCAAGAGTGCTAACCTATTATGCTACTGTCCGCAAAAAAATGCAAGACCTTTTTTAAAATTTTTTCACTTTTCGGGAGGAAGTGCTAAAAACCTTAAAATGTGGGTCACGAATCGGCTTCTCTTTCCTGTTTGATATCCTGGAGAAGCAAACCGACCAATACAATGGTAAAGAGAACGGCGGAAACGACCCGCATGGGCGTCGTGACGCTGGCTGTGATCCACGGAAATCGGATTCCACACAGATCGAGGATCAGCAGGACCCAGAGCAGCGCGTCTGCAAGCAGCAGCAACAGAATGGCTTTCCTAAACTTTGACATAGTTACCTCCCAACTACCAATTTCAACAGTATTCTGACCGAACACGGCGGTGTAGAGATGCGTTGCAAACGAGGTGTTCCTGTTTTCAGGATGCTGCCGTTCCGTTGCGTTAAGAATAGCGCGCGATATCACCGATGATACATGGTGTATCACCGTTTTTCTGGAAGGAAAACGGTTGACCCTGAATGGTGATAGAAAAGCCTTTTCCGTCATAGGTGAACGCCTGATCGGGGATGATATCCGCCTTGTTGGGGTCCTGACAGGAAAGCAAGTAAGAGTCCTCCCCTTGGGGTTTGATCTGGCCGAGAATATAGCAGTCATTGTGTTGGTCGGCGTAGTAAAACGCATGGGACTGATCGGCAGAGGGCTGATCGACAGAAAAAATCTTTTCATAAACTCCTTCGCCGGATACATATGTCCCGCAAATCGTTCCTGACGGGGGCGGGGAGGTGTAGGTACAGCTGACCAGAAGAACCAGTAAACTGACCAAAAGGCATAAGGAGATGAGGATACGATGCTTCCTTTTTCTCCCATGATCCATAACAATCATCCTTTCTTCTCGGTGGCAAAACAGGAACAAGATACGCATTCAAATTTCTCTTGCAGATCCGCCCAAAGGCTCCCCTGTGAGGGGAGCTGGCAGCCGACAGGCTGATTGAGGGGTGATACCGGCGGGATATTTCGTCGTATCGATACGACGCACAAAGGGCAGGATAGCACCCCTCCACCGCCTTTCGGCGGTCCCCCTCCCCTTGCAGGGGAGGCAGAGGGAAGGGTTCTCACAGGGGCGAAATGAACACCCCTTCCTCCCAATTTTCCGGGAGGGTCAGCCTCTCCTCCTGGGCCTGGCGCTGGAGGTCCCTCAGCAGGCCCTCCTTGACGTCGTCGAAGGAGCGGTCCGGCTGGCCGGACAAATCCACCGTCGCCGTGAGAGTGACCTCCTTCCCGTCCCGGTCCACCGCCGTGCAGCAGCCCTCGTAGCCCTGGGGCGTGTCATAGGCGCCGCCGTCCACGTATTCCTCCATGGTCTCCGCCGCCTGTCGGTCCCGGTAGGGCTGGAGGAGCCCGCTGTACCCAAACAGCGCCCCCAGGCCCACCACCAACACCAGGGCGATCAGCAGAATGGGTTTTCCAAGCTTCTTCATAACCGTCCTCCTCTCGTCCAGGGGTTTCTTTTTGTTTACTATACCACATTTTTCTTGCCAATGCATCTCTTGTTTATTACAATATTCTGACAAAACCCCCTTGGCGAGAACGCCAAGGGGGTGGTTCCACAGGATGGTGCGACCGGTTACAGGCCGTGCTTTTTGGCGGAGGAGAACACCAGAACGGGGCAGATCATATACAGGGCCGTGACACAGAAGAACAGGGACCCGGCCCAGGGAAGGGCGGCCGGACCCAGCAGGGCCAGAGCGCCGAAGAAGAGAATCTGCAAAACGAAGCACACCGCGCTGCCGTAGACACTCCGCTTCATGGGGTTGCCCTCCGCCCGGCTGCTGATGCCTGCCATTTCGATGTCCATAACCAACAGCGCGATGCTCACCAGGGCAAAGAAAACGTACAGTCCTCTGTACTGGCCGAACCCGAAATACGTAAAGAAGCCCACGATCCACGCGACTGAGCCCAGAATGTCGGACACAAAGGCCAGCTTGCGGGCGGTAAATTTTGTTCCGTTCGATTTCATGGGAGTGACCCCCTACCTTTCTTTTGTCTTAACGTCCATTATGCACTGAGGGCCTTAAAAATGCAAGACTTTTGTTTTTTTCGTCGGGATGCTCCTGGGTTTTGTGCCGGAATTTCAGGGACAGAAAGTTTTCAAGGAAACAAAACTTCCGATTGTTCATATAATAGGACCGGGCAAACCAGTTTGCTCTCAGAGGACGCATTTCCTGTTGACAAAACAGAATCCTCTGCCCTATAATGAACACAGAGATGGCAGCTTGACTGTCCATCGTCACGTAGAAACATTTAGCCGGGTCAGCATCGGTTAAATTGTGGAGTGTCGTTTTGGGTATGACGTTACCGCAGGCTGAATAGGTTTTGAAACTGAACGAAAACGTCAAGGAAGCCCCGTTTCGGCGGGGCTTCTTTTTTGTAGGCGGGGTGTCGAAATGGGTCTGTTTTTGGATGCGGCAATCAAGTGGGATCAGCTTTCGGATACGTCCTATGATATTACGATTGGGCATCGCCATGTCTCCAAAACCCTTCACATCGTCTTTCGCCCCATTGACTTCGATCACCTTTCCGGAATCCACTACGCAAAGGATATTGATTTCGGATTACATAGACGGGAATACCGCGGCAAAAAGCTGGTACAAGCCCTCATTTCGCAAAAACTGGAGGATACACGGATCGAAAAAAGCGTAAACTGGAGCAAAATATCAGAAAGATTATCCTCGATTATAGTCATCGAGGAAATTCTCGCCTCCGACTTTTCCGTGTATCAGTTCAACCCACGCAAACTCCCCTTTCACTCCGCCATCACCGCCGCGTACTTCTTATATTCCGAGCAAAAGCAGGAGGGCATTTTCCTGTTCGTCGATCAGGAGGAGGCGCTCTGCTATTGTAAATCCATTTTTAAAGAACACGGAAACAACTACCGGCGCAATCAAACCAGATGGACCGTTCTGAAAAAGTCGAAACGGGTAAAGGACACAAAAACCACCCTTTTTATCCATCCGTCCTTCCAGGAAAAAAGCCCCTGAACCAAAACGCCCCCGGCCTTCGTGACAGAAGGCCGGGGATGTCTTTTGCCCGTTGGCTTCAATTAAAAATATCCCCGTTCTCCCGGAAGAGCTGCTCCACCCGCAGGCGGAGGGGGGCGTGGTCGGGGCGGGACAGGTCCGGGTCATCAGCCAAAACCCCTCGGGCGGCGTCCTGGGCCTGGTGCAGCAGACGCATGTCCCCCTCCAGGCTGGCCAGCTTCAGCTGGGGCAGGCCGTGCTGGCGGGCGCCGAAGAAGTCGCCGGGCCCCCGCAGCTTCAGGTCCTCCTCAGCGATGACAAAGCCGTCGGTGGTGGCGCACAGGGTTTTCAGCCGCTTCCGGGTCAGCTCGTTCCGATTATTGGAAATGAGCACACAGTAGGACTGGTGCTGTCCCCGGCCCACCCGGCCCCGGAGCTGGTGGAGCTGGCTGAGACCGAACCGGTCGGCATTCTCGATAATCATCAGGGAGGCGTTGGGCACGTCCACCCCTACCTCGATGACCGTGGTGGACACCAGCACGTCGGTCCGGCCGGCGGCGAAGTCCTCCATGACCGCCTGCTTGTCCCTGGCCTTCATCCTGCCGTGGACGATGGCCACCTTCAAATCCGGGAAAACCTGCCCCTGGAGGGACTGGCCGAACTGCTCGGCGGCCTTCATGCCCTCGGTATCCTCCTGGTCCACCGCCGGGCAGACGATGTACACCTGCCGACCCAGGCCCACCTGCTTGCGGACGAAGCCGTACAGCCGCTGGCGCTTGTCCTCCCCGATGAGCATGGTGTCCACGGGGGTGCGGCCGGGGGGAAGCTGGTCGATGACCGACAAATCCAGGTCCCCGTAGATCATCAGGGCCAGGGTCCGGGGGATGGGGGTGGCCGACATGACCAGCACGTGGGGCCGCTGGGCCCCGCCGCTCTTGGCCGAGAGGGCCGCCCGCTGGTCCACGCCGAACCGGTGCTGCTCGTCGGTGATGACCAGCCCCAGACGGCGGAATTCCACCCCCTCGCTGAGGAGGGCGTGGGTCCCCACGATGAGGTCGATCTCCCCGGATTCCAGGGCCTCCCGGCACTGGCGCTTCTGGGCGGCGGTCATGGAGCCGGTGAGAAGAGCAACCTTCATGCCCATCTTCCCCAGCAGGGTCTCCATGGTCTTCAAATGCTGCTGGGCCAGCAGCTCCGTGGGGGCCATGAGGGCGGACTGACAGCCGTTCTCCCAGGCCAGGAAGGCGCAGGCGGCGGCCACCACCGTCTTGCCCGAGCCCACATCTCCCTGGAGAAGCCGGTTCATGGGGACGGGCTGTTTCAGGTCCGCCGCCGCTTCCCGGGCGGAGCGGAGCTGGGCGTCGGTGAGGGTGAAGGGCAGGCCGGCGGTAAAGGCCTCCAGGTCTTGCTTTGCAAAGGGGATCGCCGCCTGCTGGCTGCGCCGGCCCCGGATGAGGGTCAGCCCTAAGTTCAGGCAGAAGAGCTCCTCGAACATCAGCCGACGCCGGGCCCGTTCCAGCTCCTCCCAGGACTGGGGAAAGTGGATGGCCCGGTAGGAGAAGTCCGCCGGGGCCAGGTCGTAGGCCGCCCGGAGGTCGTCGGACAGGGTCTCTTGGATCTGGGGCACGCACTGGGCGGCGGCTTTTTGGAGGTTCCCCATAAATT
This sequence comes from Bacillota bacterium, assembly GCA_030535235.1. Lineage (GTDB taxonomy): Bacteria > Bacillota > Clostridia > Oscillospirales > Oscillospiraceae > Evtepia. The sequence goes on along the minus strand of JAUNCL010000014.1, from coordinate 23,851 downwards.
TCGCAGTGATCCCCGCCGTCAGGGGGTACACGGGCATGATGCCCCCGGTGAAGGTGTTCTGGCCCGCCCGCTCGAAGTATGGGTTGACCATCTGCCGCCGCCGGCCGGTGCCGGTGAGCTTGCCGTAGAAATAATAGGTCTCCCCCGGCGTCAGGGCACTGCGGACGTAGGGCTGGTTGAAGAAGGTCACCTCCACCTGGGCGGCAGCGTCCACCACCCGGCCCTTGGTCAGGTCCATGCCTTTTCGGAGAAAGGTGGTGTGGAAGGGGGCGGCCACCATGGCGGCAAAGCACACCGGCTCCTCCAGGGGAAGGGTTTGGATGTCCCCCCGGAGGGTGCGGTCCTCGTAGTCCCGGGGAAAGTAGGCCAGCAGGTCGGCCACGGCGGTAAGGCCCAGCTTGGCCAGGGCCTTTTCCTTGGCGGGCCCCACCCCCTTGAGGGCGGTCAGCGGGGTGTGCAGGGTGAGTTCGGCCATAACGGGCCTCCTTTCAGGCGAATCGTAAGTATTTCATCTTCCTGGCTCCCCCTCTGGGGGAGCTGGCAGCGCGAAGCGCTGACTGAGAGGGCAATGCCCTGTCGGACAGAATAACGCAGTATGTCAGGCGGGAGCGCCCTCTCCGTCTTCGGCCTGATGGCCGAAGCCACCTCTCCCTCTGGGAGAGGCAAGAGAGAACGGAATCGTAAGGTAAAGTATACCACAAATCCCGCCGGTTCTCAACGTCAGCCCATGAGAAGCCCCACGGTCAGGGCCGCAAAAAAGAACCCGGCCAGGTCGGCGCACAGGGCGGCGGGGACGGCGTAGCGGGTCTTCTTGATGCCCGCCGCGCCGAAGTAGACGGCGATGGTATAGAAGGTGGTCTCCGTGGACCCCAGCATCACCGCGGCGGTGCGGCCGATGGTGGAGTCCGGGCCGTAGGTGGTGATGAGCTCCGACCCCACCCCCAGGGCGGCGCTGCCGCTGATGGGCCGCACCAGCATGAGGCCCACGGTCTCCGGCGGGATGCCCAGAAACCCCAGCACCGGTCCCAGGGCCTGGGCGGCCAGCTCCAGGGCCCCCGAGGCCCGGAGCATGGCCACCACCGTCAGAAGGGTCACCAGGGCGGGCAGGATGCGCCACAGGATCTCTAATCCCTTGGCCGCCCCCTGGAGGAGGGCGTCGTACACGTCCACTTTTTTCGCCATGCCGTAGCAGGACACCCCGGCGATGATGCCGGGCACCAGCAGGTCCAGGGCTGTACCCATTTCGCTCCCCCCTCTCAGTCCTTCCAGAACTTGGAACAGAGTTTGGCCACCGTGATCCCCGTCAGCACCGACAGCAGCGAGGTGATCCACACCGCCGGCAGAATGTCAAAGGGGGTCTGGCACCCGGCAGCCATCCGCACGGCAGCCACGGTGGTGGGGATGAGCTGGATGGAGGCAGTGTTGCACACCACCAGCATGCACAGGCTGTCCCCGGCCACCCCGGGGGTCCGGCGGCTCATCCGCCGGGCGGCCTCCAGACCCAGGGGGGTGGCGGCGTTGCCCAACCCCAGCAGATTGGCCGACACATTGGCGGCAATGGTGTCCATGACCCCCCGGTCCCCGGAGAAGTCGGGAAAGAGACGCCGGAGGACCGGATGGAGGAGCCGGGCCAGCTTTTCCGCCAGCCCTGCCCGCTGCATGACCTCCATGACCCCCATCCAAAGGCAGAGGACTCCTGCCATCGAAATGCCCAGTTCGATGGCTTTGGCTGCCCCCTCCAGGGCCGCCGGGGCCAGCAGGCCCTGGTTGCCCAGAGCCAGGGCGCACACCAGGGAGAGGGCCGTCATCCCTGTCCAGATCACTGTCATTGCCATGGTCTGTCCTCCTGTTCCTGTCGTAAGGATTCTCCCTGAATCCTATGTGAAAAACTGGAAAAGATACCTGCCACTCTTTTCCTGATTCTGGGGATAATCGACTTTTTTCGATTGACTTCTGAATACATTTTGTTATAATCAAGATGTTTCCACGAGTTTTTCGTGTCGTTTGGCTGTTTATGCCCTGAGCAGGCGGTCGAGTCTGGACCCAGGGTAAGAAAGAGAGCAAAACAGCCAATTCGGGAAAGGAAGTGCTTCACACATGAAATCCACTGGAATTGTCCGCCGGGTGGACGAACTGGGGCGGATCGTTCTCCCCATCGAGCTCAGACGCACCCTGAACATCGCAGAAAAGGATTCCTTGGAAATTTATGTGGACGGGTCCTCCATTATGCTGAAAAAATATCAGCCCGCCTGCATTTTCTGTGACAGCGCCAAGGAGATCACGGTCTTCAAGGGCAAGAACATCTGTTCTCACTGCCTGAAGGAGCTGCTGCACAAGTAATCCACACATGCTCTCCCCGCACAGGACAGCGGCGCATTCCCCGTGAAGGGAATGCGCCGCTGTTTTCTTCATAACTCTATACGATAAGTATATTCCAAAATTTTTCAGAAAAGGAACTCCTGGATGTCACCGGGAGACAGCCAGGTCATAGAGGGCCTTCCGGGAGAGCTTGCAGGCCGCCGCGGCCTGCTTCACCGCGTCCCGGGTGGAAAGCCCCTCCTCCAGCAGCCGATCCACCATGGCCAGACCATCCTCCAGGGTGGCCTCCTCTGACTGGACGGGGGCGGCCCCCTCGATGACCAGGACGAACTCCCCCTTGGGGGGATTGGCTCTGTAGCGCTCCACCGCCTGGCCCAGGGTGGTGCGGACCACCTCCTCGTGGAGCTTGGTCAACTCCCGGCAGAGGCTGATCCGCCGGTCCGGGCCAAAGGCATCCCGCAGATCGGCGAGGGTAGACAGAAGCTTGTGGGGGGCCTCATGGAAGACCATGGTGCGCTCCTCCCTCAGCAGGCTCTCCAGGTGGGCCCGGCGGTTCTTCTTGTTCATGGGCAGGAAGCCCTCGAAGGTGAACCGGCCGGTGGGCAGGCCGGAGACCGCCAGGGCGTTGACGAAGGCGCAGGCCCCGGGAATGGGGACCACCGGGATGTCCTGGGCGGCGCACTGGGCCACCAGCTCCTCGCCGGGGTCGCTGATGGCGGGGGTCCCGGCGTCGGTGACCAGGGCGCAGCTCTCCCCGGCCAGCAGACGGGCGATCAGCGCGTCCCCCCGGGTATCAGAGTTATGGCGGTGGTAACTCACCATGGGCTTTTTGATGTCCAGGTGGTTCAAGAGCTTCACCGTCACCCGGGTGTCCTCGGCGGCGATGAAGTCGGCCTCCCGCAGGGTCTCCTCCGCCCGGAGGGAAATGTCGCCCAGGTTCCCGATGGGGGTGGCGACCAGATACAGCGTTCCTGCCATGGCAGTGTTCTCCTTCTCGTTTGGTTTTCGTTTGGGTGGCGTCTTTCCGCCCTATTTTGTCTCCTGATACTGTACGGGTAAAATGTCCAGACCCGGGCCGCCGTCCTTTACGGACTCCACCAGGACGGCGAAGGGGGGCTTCTCCCGGTCGTAAGCCAGCAGCTGCATCCGCTTGGGCTCCAGCCGGGCCGCCTGGAGGGCGGCGAAGAGCTCGGCCAGCCGCTCCGGCCGGTAGACCAGGGCGAACCGGCCCCCGGTGCGGGTGAGCTGTCCCGCCCGTCGGCACAGGTCCTCCACGGAGCAGGTGTCGTCCATCCGGGCGGTTCCCCCGGATTTCCCCGACCCGGCCCGGAAGTAGGGCGGGTTGGAGACCACCAGATGGAACCGGTCTCCCGGGAGCAAAGACTTATCCCGCAGGTCCCCGGTGATGATCTCTCCGGACAGGTTGTTGTCCGCCAGATTCTGCCGGGCCAGCTCAGCGGCCACCGGGTCCAGCTCGATGCCCGTGCGGTCCAGCCGTTCCTCCCGCTGGGACAGGAGGAGCAGCAGAGAGCCGATGCCTGTCCCCAGGTCGCACACCGACCACCGGGGTTTTAAGGTGCAGAATTTTGAGAGCAGAACGCTGTCCCGCCCCAGTTTGAAGCAAGTATCTGACTGGGTCAGCCGGTAGCTGCCCAGGTATTCCACCGAGGTCATGGTTTTTCCTCCCCGGTCTCCGCCATGGTCCGCAGGTGGTCCAGGAGCCAGCGGGTCATCCGGCCGGTGAGGCCCCAGATGAAGTGGCCCTCATACTCATAGATGGGTACGTCCATCCAGCCGCTGCGCCAGGGGTAGTTTTTGGGAAAGCCCATCCGCTCGAAGGGGAAGCTGTCGTCGGCCTCGAATCGAACGGGGTAACGGTAGACCTCCTCCTCGTAGTCCAGCAGGTAGTCCAGGGGGACCAGGAAGGTGTTTTTCACCTCAGCCTCGCTGGCCCGGAGCTTTTCTGCCCCCTCCGGGGTGATAGCGGCCAGGAAGGGGTAGATCACCCGGTCGCTGATGTCCTGGACCACATCCAGGGGGGCTAAGACCTCAATGTCCCCGGCGGGGATGCCCAGCTCCTCCCAGGTCTCCCGGAGGGCGGTGTCCACAGGCCGCTCCCCCTTCTCCCGGCGGCCGCCGGGGAAGCAGACCTCTCCGGGCTGGTGGCCCACCAGGGTCTCCGCCCGGGTCTCGTAGAGCAGGCAGAGCTTGCCGTCCCGCTCCACCAGGGGCAGCAGGACGGCGTATTCGCTGGCCGTACACTGGAGTCCCAGCTCCCGGTTCCGGAAATACTGTTTCATTCGATCCACTGTCATGACGAAGCTCCTTACGATTCAGGAATGGTAAACTTGGCCAGGGGATCCGGCTGGGTCCAAAGGACTGCTTTCCCCTGGGCCAGACTCTCCTTTACCCGGATGAGGCGCTGGTTCCGGCTGCCCCGGAAACGGAGCTCGTAGGATTTCTCCTTCTCCAGGAAGGGGCCGTCCACCAGCACATCGGTCTCCTCCAGCAGGGCCAGCCAGGCGGGGTCTCCCTTGGCCAGAATGGTCTCAAAGAGGTAGCCTGTGTAGGTCCACACCGTCCAGCCCACGGCATGGGCGGCTCTGGCCAGCCGGGCGCAGTCCGCTGCCTGGGCGAAGGGCTCGCCCCCGGAGAGGGTCAGCCCCTGGATGAGGGGATTTTTGCCCATGTTCTCCACGAGCTCCTCCACGGGGACCTCGGTTCCTCCCTCTGGGTCGTGGGTCTCCGGGTTGTGGCAGCCGGGACAGTGATGGGGGCAGCCCTGGGTGAAGACGGTGAACCGCAGCCCGGGTCCGTCCACTATGGAGTCGTTGACGGTGTTGGCGATACGCATGACCGCGCCCTCCTTTAGAATACACAATATCATAGTAACTTATCATACCATAACACCATGAAAAAACGCAATAGAATCAGGGTGCAAAAACCCCGCTGTCCCGGAAAGGAGACAGCGGGGTCCAGGCTATGTATGGGGGTGACTTACTTGGTGTAGTCGTAGAAGCCCTTGCCGGACTTGCGGCCCAGACGGCCTGCCCGGTACAGGACCTTGTACAGGTGAGCGGGACGATACTTGGAGTCGGCGGTCTCCTGATACAGGGACTCCATGACGTTGATCATGACGTCGATGCCGATGGCATCAGCCAGCTTCAGGGGACCCATGGGCAGGTTGTATCCCAGCTCGCAGGCCTTGTCGATGTCCTCGTAGGAGCAGACGTTCTCGCCGGCCAGGATGGCGGCCTCGTTCATCATGGGGCACATGACGCGGTTTGCGATGAACATGGGCACGTCGGTGACGGTAACGAACTCCTTGCCGAAGCCCTTGGCGCAGGCCTTACCGGTCTCGATGGTGTCCTCGGAGGTGTCGTAGGCGTTGATGATCTCCACCAGCTTCATAGCGGGGACGGGGCTGAAGAAATGCATGCCCAGGAACTTCTCGGGACGCTGAGAGGCAGCGGCCAGCTCGGTAATGGACAGGGAGGAGGTGTTGGAGACGAAAATGGCCTCGGGCTTGATGACGGGAGCCATCTTGGCAAAGGCCTCCTTCTTCAGCTCCATGTTCTCCACCATGGCCTCGAAGACGATGTCCACGTTGGCCAGGTCGTTCAGGTCGGTGGTGGCCTTCAGCTTGCCCAGCCAGGCGTCAGCCTGCTCCTGGGTGATCTTGCCCTTGGCGATCTTCTTATCAAAATTCTTCTTGATGCCGGCCACGCCCTTTTCCAGGGTGGGGGTTCTGTGGTTGTAGAGAACCACGTCATAGCCGCCCTCCAGGGCCACCTGGGCGATGCCTCTGCCCATGCTGCCTGCGCCGTACACGCCAACAATCTTAACTTCCATGATTAGCACTCCTTAAAATATAGTAGTCATTCGGTTCCCTTCTGGGGAACTGATATCATCAGCTTTGCCGGATCCCTCCGGGAAAGTTTTATTAGATTCCATGGGGCAGGCTGCGCAGCCGCATACCCTGCCATTTTCACTGTTCGCCTTATCTTACAGGAAGAAGCCGGTTTCGTCAAGGGTGATTTTGACATTTCGACAATTTTCTCTCCCTTTCATTGGCATTTCATGGTATTTTCACCAGAAAGCTATGGGAGGGCAGTTCCGGGGAATCCCCACCCAAATATTAGTGTCAATTGAGTATCTTTTATCCCAAAAATAATCAATGTGTGGCATGTGCCCTCTGTTTTCTTATGTTATAATACATTTGTAGAAGTTGCCCCGTAAGGAGTTATTGCCGTGGGCATTCTTCTCATGCCCCCAGGCAATATCAATTATGCCTTATAGAAATCAAATCACAGGAGGAATACTATCATGGAATTCAAACTGAATGAAGACCAGCAGATGATTCACGACCTCGCAGCCGACTTCGCACAGACCGTTCTGCTGCCCCGCATCGACGAGATCGAGGCTGGCGAGCTGGTTGAGGTGAGCACCGGCGAAAAGCTGCCCCAGCTGCCCCACGACATCCACATGCAGCTGGCCGAGTGCGGCTTCATCGGCATCAGCTTCCCCGAAGAGTACAACGGCATGGGCATGGGTCACCTGGAGCAGGCCATCATCCTGAAGGAACTGTCCCGCGTCTCCCCCTCCGTCGGTAAGTGCCTGGACGTGTACATCCTGGGCCTGGAAGCTCTGGACCTGTATGCTTCCCCCGAGCAGAAGGAAAAGTATCTGGCTCCCTGCTGCTCCGGTGAGCAGACCGTCTCCTTCGCATTCACCGAGCCCGAGACCGGTTCCGACCCCAAGATGCTGAAGACCCGCCTGACCAAGCAGGCTGACGGCACCTACCTGCTGAACGGCGTGAAGCGCTTCATCTCCAACGCTGCTTACGACGGCCCCTGCGTCCTGTTCGCTCTGGAAGCTACCGAAGAGGGCAAGGACATCGTCACCGGCCTGGTCATCGACAAGTTCTGCAAGGGTTACTCCATCTCCTCCCCCTGGGAGAAGGTCGGCTACAAGGGCTCCCACGTCTATGACATCTTCATGGACGACATCGTCGTGACCGAGGACCAGATCCTGGGCAAGCACGGCGACGGCTTCACTCAGCTGCTGGGCACCACCGCTTATGGTAAGCTGGGCTTCACCTCCGTCTTCGTTGGTACCGCTCTGGGCGCTGCTGACCTGGCTCTGCAGTACTGCCAGGAGAAGCTGCACCGCGGCAAGTCCATCACCAAGTTCCCCACCACTCAGCTGCGTCTGTCCACCATGCTGACCTATGCTCACACCGCTGAGCTGCTCTGCCTGGAAGCTGCTGACTACTGCGACCACAACCACTTCGCCAACGACGACATCGCTACCATGCGTGCTGTCCAGGCTCGTACCGCTCAGGCCAAGGGCTACGCTGCTGAGACCGCTACCAAGGTTGCTACCATGGCTGTCAACGCTATGGGCGCTTACGGTGTCTGCGACGAGTACAAGGTTGAGCGCTTCCTGCGCGACGCCGCTATCGCTCCCAACATCGAGGGCTCCGGCGACATCCAGTACCTGATCCACGGCATGTATGTCGCTGCCAACGGCAACACCAACTAATTTGGTTCCCCTGCCTCTGGCAAATACTTAACTCGTATTTCTAATGTTGACCGGCCTCTCGCGGGGCCGGTCAACAACAGGAAATAAAAAAAGCTTAGGAAACTAAGCAAAATTATTATGGAGGATTGATTACCATGAAGATCGAATACCCTCAGGTCGTTACCTATCCTACCTATGAGACCCTGCTGACCGAGATGGTCGAGCCCAACATCATGAAGGTCACCCTGAACCGTCCCAAGGCTTACAACGCTCTGTCCCACACCCTGGTCGAGGAACTGACCGACCTGTGCGAGCGTCTGAAGGACGACTTCTACAATGTCCGCTGCGTCCTGCTGTACGGCGGCGACGAGGGCAAGGGCTTCTGCGCTGGCCTGGACGTCAAGCAGGGCCTGAACGAGTATGAGAAGACCGTTCCCGGCTTCTATGCTTATCAGATCAAGCTGGGCGAGCTGGAGCTGAAGATGACCCAGACTCCTCAGCCCTGGATCGCTCTGGTCGACAACGTTTCCGCTGGCGGCGGCTTCTCCCTGGCTATGGCTTCCGACATCCGCATCTGCACCAAGACCGCTCGTTTCTCCTGCTTCTATGCTAACGTCGGCATCGGTGGCTGCGACATGTGCTCCTCCTATCAGCTGCCTCGTCTGATCGGCACCGGCCGTGCTTACGAGATGATGCTGACCGGCAACTTCATCAACGCTGACGAAGCTTGGAACCTGGGCCTGGTGACCAAGGTTGTCGAGGATCGTCCCGCTCTGGTTCCCGCTGGTCTGGAACTGGCTCGCGTTATCGCTTCCAAGGACCCCATGGCTGTCCGCCTGACCAAGGAAGCTATGCGCTGCAACGTCGACGCTTCCGGCTTCGAGAACGCACTGCATGTTGAGAACCGCAACCAGACCCTGATGATCGCCCACAACATGAACAAGGACGCTTCTCAGGATCCCATCGGCAAGTACTGGATCGAGGATCGTACCGATCCCATGAACCCCAAGGGTGCCAACTAATCTAAGCTTTTTTGCTTGATTTTCAGACCTCCGGCTTCGGCCGGAGGTCTTTTTTCAGCTCTCTCCCACCGTCGCCCAAAGGTCAGAAACCACGCCCCCGCGCACCCAGCCGGTGGGTGCGCCGTGGACGGCGCACCGACAAAGGGCCACAGGCCAGGTAAAAACAAAACCCAAAATCCGGCAAATTACTACCCACCTCAAAGGGGTCCAGGGGTTTCCCCTGGTCTTCTTTCCCCCATTTCTTGAAAGAAATGGGGACCCCGCCGGAGGCGAATACCCACGCAGAGGGTATCCGCAGTCTTTCAAACGGAACGGGCATGCCCGTTCCCTACATAGGGCTGAAACCTCCGGCTTCGGCCGGAGGTCTTTTTTGCTATGTAAAAGTTGACTTTTTTCCCGGTTTCCCGTATCATTTCCCTATCACACTATCCTTATGTTGGGAGATCGTCACCCATGAAATCAAACCTCTCTGCCCCGGCCATGGCCCGGGTCCAGATCATCACCGCCATGACGGCCTTCGGCACCATCGGCGTCTTTGTCCGCTCGATCGACCTGCCCTCCAGCATCATTGCCCTGGTCCGGGGGATCATCGGCGCGGCCTTTCTTCTGCTGGTCCTGGGGCTGCGGCGGACCCGCCCCGACGGGGCCGCCATCCGCAAAAACGGCCTGCTCCTGTGCCTGTCCGGAGCGGCCATTGGCTTCAACTGGATCCTCCTCTTTGAGGCCTACCGCTATACCACCGTGGCCACCGCCACCCTGTGCTACTACTTCGCCCCCATCTTCGTCACCCTCCTCTCCCCCCTCCTGCTGGGAGAAGGGCTGACCCCGCGAAAGGCCCTCTGCGTGCTGGCAGCCCTGGGCGGGATGGTTCTGGTCTCCGGCCTGCCCCAGGCGGGGCTCCCCTCTCTGTCGGAGGCCAAGGGCATCCTCTTTGGCTTCGGCGCCGCCGTCCTCTACGCCAGCGTGGTCCTGATGAACAAAAAGATCACCGGCATCGGGGCCTTTGACAAAACCATGGTCCAGCTGGCCGCCGCCGCCCTGGTCCTGCTGCCCTACACCCTGGCCACCGAGGACTACAGCGTCCTCTCCCCCACTCCCCTGGCCATTTTCCTGCTGGTGGTGGTGGGCGTGGTCCACACCGGCGTGTGCTACACCCTCTACTTCGCCTCCCTGTCCCACCTGCCCGCCCAGACCGCCGCCCTCTTCAGCTACATCGACCCGGTGGTGGCCATCCTGCTGTCCGCCTTCTTCCTGGGGGAGCCCATGGGCCTGTTGGGGGCCATCGGCGCGGTCCTGGTGCTGGGGTCCACCCTGGTCAGCGAGCTGCCGGACGGAAAACTTTTTGTAAATAATTGACCCTCCCCGCCTTCCCTGCTTGCGGCAGTGGGGTTTCGGCGGTATAATAAGAGAAAGAATATGATTTTATTCTACAACTACAACAATCACCTAAGCAAAGGAGACGTCACCATGAAACGATTATCCGCACTCTTTCTGGCCCTTCTGATGGCCCTCTCCCTGTGTGCCTGCGGCGGGAGCCAGGATAGCGCCGCCCTGGGCAAGTACCACTGCACCTCCATCTCCATGAACGACATCAACATAGAGGGCAGCGGCGAATGGCTGGAGCTGAAGGAGGATGGGAAAGCCTCCCTCTGCACGAGCGGTGAGACCCGCAGCGCCGAGTATACCCTGGAGGAATCCACCCTCACCATAACCATCGACGGCCAGCAGGTGGGCGTCGGCACCCTGGACAATGGCGTGCTCACCCTGGATATCCTGGGCGCCACCTGCGTTTTTGAGCAGGAAACCGCCGCGGAATGATCTTCTCTCCCCAGAAAAGAGGCATCTCCATGTGTAAAAAACTTCTCCTTCTTCCGGCTCTGGCCCTGGTTCTGGCGTGCCTCCTGGGCCTGGGAGCCTGCGGCGAGACCGCCGAGGTCCCCGGGGAGACCGCCGCCCCCACCGCCGCCGGGGACGCCAACCAGGGTCTTTACACCTGCGTCTCCGTGAAGATGAACGACATGGACATCGGGGCCGAGGGCCAGTGGCTTCAGCTGAGTCCCCGGGGCCAGGCCCGCATCTTTCTCAACCAGCAGCCCGACCCCTGCCAGTGGTCTCTGAACGGCACCAACTTCACCCTGACCATAACCGGGGAGAAAGTCGGCACCGGCACCCTGAAAAACGGGGTCCTGACCCTGGACCTGATGGGGACCCAGTGCGTCTTTCTCAAGGACGGCGCCGAAGCCCCGAAGGAACCCCCCGCCGCCGCCAATACCGCCCCCGCCAAAGACAAGACCGAGGAGGCCGACCTGCCTCCTGCCGGCCACGCCTATCTGGCCTGCAGCGGCGACCTCTACCGGGTGACCTATCCCACCGCCCGCTTCCAGCCCTCCTCTGATGGCCTTACCGACCTGGTGGGCCGGGATGGGACCCAGGGCTGGCTGGCCCGGCTGGACACCCGGGAGGCGGTGGACCAGTGGCTGGCCGGTCTGGCCGCCAAGGCCGACAGCCCGGAGGTCCTCTCCTGCCAGCCCCTCTCCCTCACCGTGGCCGGCTCCCCCGCCCAGGGGGCAGTCTACCAGGATGACAAGGGCTGGCACAGCGCCGTGGTGGTGGACTTTGGCCGGAACCGGGGCAGCAAGACCTATCCCATGTTCGCCGCCTGCCTCTCCTTCTCCGGCGACAGCCGGGAGGCCGTCTGGAGCGAGGACATCCAGTCCATCGCCGCCAGCCTGGAACTGATCTAATCTAAGGAGGTATCCCAATGAAACGGAGTCCCTGGACCGCTCTGGTCCTCTCTTTGGCTCTCGCCCTGGGCCTGACCGCCTGCGGACCGACCCAGCAGCCGGAGCCGGCTGACACCGACAGCGCCGCCCAGCCGGCAGATACCCAACCCGACAACTCCCCTGCCGCCGATCCCTCCCTCACCCAGCTGCAGACCACCCTTTCCGGGAAGAACGCCCCCTTTGGCATCGCCTTCCTGGGCAATCTCTCCCAGGGCGGTGATTGGAAGGACCTGCTGGCGGAGACCGGCTATCTGGAAATCCATCCCTTCCTGGCAGACATCCCCGCCGACCAGGTGGTGACCTACGAGGGGACGGAAGTCTACTGTGTGGTCCCCCGGGACCAGGAGACCGCCCTCACCGTCCAGACCTGTCTCTGCGGCGATGACGGCCAGCCCATCCCCCAGGATACCCTCTATCAGGGGACCGGACAGCCGGTCATCCTGGTGTGCAACGTCAGCGACATCATCCCCAACGTGATGGTGACCGTGACCCCGCCCGGGGGCAGTCCAGCGACCTATGCCCCGTGCCTGAGCCTGTGCGACGGCTCTGTGGCCCTGCCGTCGGACGCCGCCATCTACGATTTCAGTCTCTATGAGACCCTCCCCGCCACCCCCACCGAGGCCGACTTCCTGGGGACCTGGCGGGCCACCGAGACCCTGGAGGGAGAGAAAGTCCTTGGAGAACTGGATTTCCAGGCCGACGGGACCATGACCTACCGGGTGGGTTCCCCCGAGTCCGAGTGGATTGACAATCTGGAGGGCACCTGGTACGTCATCGGCCAGAGCAGTCAGTACCCTGCCGGTTCGGTCCTCTTTGAGCTCCGCTCCACTATGGACCCCCAGACCCCCGACTTCTGGGGCGTCTTTACCCTGGAGATCCAGGGGAAGGACCTGGTGGTCACCCATGTCAGCGGCGATCCGCTGTTCTACGGCTACGATGGAAAGACCATCACCTATTCCCCCTATTAAGCAGCAAAAAGCGCCCGAACAACCCGGGCGCTTTTTTGCGGCAATTTTTATTTTTTGATCCCGTAGAGGATGCAGGTGGTGCCGCTCTGGAAGGTAACTGAGCCGGCACAGCCCAGGGTCAGGGTTTCCAGGGCGGCCGCCGTCGCCCCGGCCACCCGGAAGGAGCCGCTGGCAGTCCCCGTGGCCCCGGGGGCAAACCACCAGCCGCCGACCCCGCCGGGCAGGAGACTCAGATGGACCACCAGGCCCCGGGTGCCGTCGGCGGCCATGGCCGCCAACTGCACGGCGGTGGTGTCGTTGATCTGCAGGGTGACTGCCGCCTCCCCAGAGGTCACCGGGTTCAGACAGAGCTGGAGGGCGGCATACTGGGTCAGGTCGTAGTCCAGCAGGTCCAGAGCAATGGTGGAGGCCCCGGCGGTGAGGGTGGTCCCGGTCAGCCGGAGCAGGGCCCGGGCGTTCACCGCCGTGTCGATCTTGCTGTTGTCCAGGTTGAAGTCGGTGCGCAGGATGGGGTCCGTGCTGATCCACTGGTTCAGACGCAGGTGGGCGGTTTTGTTGGTACTTGCCATAGGCAATCTCCTTTCTCTTCTCTGGCTTTTTCATCGTTCATACCGCCTGGGGGCGGCGGGCGGGGAGGACCTCCTCCCCGGTCTGATAGCGATCCTTCCACAGCTTCGCGGCCCAGGGCGGCGCCACCAGGGCGGCCCGGTCCCCCTGGGCCGCCAGCCACCCCCAGAAGCGGGGGCTCACCACCACGTCGGCAGTGACGATGAAGTTCTCCCCCTCGGAGACCAGGGTCACGTCGGAACCGAACCGGTCCAGGATCTCCCCGGCCAGCTCCTGGCGGCAGCGCAGCCGGACCCGCTCCCGCCGGGCCGGGTTCAGGCCGAAGGGGGCGTTGCTCCACCGCCCGGGGTCGGCCGCCGGACCTTGGGCGGGCATCCCGGTGACCAGCACCTCGCTCATGCGGTCGGGCCGGCAGAGGTGCATGGCCCGGTCCTTGTGGTCCCAGGCCAGCAGGTAGTAGTTCTCCTCAAACCACAACAGTCCCTTGGGGGAGACCGTCCGGCGGCTGACGTCGGCCACTCTGGTCTTGCCCTTGTCGTAGACCACCGGGAGGAAGCTCAGGGCCTTCCGGTTCTGGATGGCCGTATGGATGCGGTCCAGGGCCGCCCGGACCTCGTCGGGATGGGCGGCGGACCGGCGGCGAACCGTCACGGGCCGCCGCAGGCTCTTCCGCTGGGGCAGCGGGGCCATGGCGGCCAGCTTGTCCAGCAGGGCATCCTTCTGCTCGTCGGGCATCCAGCGGTAGACGGATACGGCGTCGATGATGGTGCGCAGCTCGCTCTGGGAGAAGGTCCGGCGGCCCACGTACCAGCCCCCCTCACTCCCTGCCCGGAAGATCACGTCCATCCCGTGCTTCCGCAGGGCGGCCACATCCCGGTAAATGCTCTTGCGCTCGGCGCTGACCCCGTGGCGGGCCATCCGGGCTGACAGGGCGGCCATGGGCATCGGGTGCTTTTCGTCGGTCTCCTCCTGCAGGATGCGGGCCAGCAGCAGGGTCCGGTCTCTCTGGTCGGTATGCTTTCCCATAGGGCGTTCCCTCCTTTGTTTTATTATCGCCATTATAGAACATCTGTTCTATTTTTGCAAGAGGGAGATTTCCTGCAGGAGTACAAAAAAGAGGTCACCCCCGGCGCAGCTTCTCCTGCGCCGGGGGTGACAAGGTTGGCCGAAAGGGGGCCAATTCCTAATTCCTCACTCCCAGGTCTTCCAAACCTCGGGCTGGCTGCCCACGGTGGCCTGCTTGCCGTTGCGGACGATGGGGGTCTTGATCAGGGTGGGGTCCTCCAGGAGTTTTTCCACCTTGGCCTCGTTGTGGGCCAGGTACCGGAGGAGGGGGGCGTCGGGGTGCTTCTCGTCGATGAGGTCCTCCAGCTTCACCGACCGGAGGACGGAGGTCAGCTCTCCCCTGCTGATGCCGTACTTCTTCAGGTCAATGTATTGATACTTGATCCGCCGCTCTTTGAAGTAGCGCTCAGCCTTTTTGGTGTCGAAGCACTTGGGTTTGCCAAAGATCTGGATGTTCATGGTTCTCCCGCCTTTCTCAGCTTTTTTCCCAGCTTACCACATTCGGCCGCAAAAGCCCAGAGGGCGGGAAAAATATGTATACTTTTTCCGCAATTGGTGCTATACTATAGTGGATAATGTTTGGGCGGCCTTTTTTTCGGTGCGCCCCTATTTGTATAAAATCTGAGATACCCACAGGCACGGACCCGCCCGCAGAGCGGTCTTGGCTGGGGGAGCGTCAGGCAGACCCGCCGCGGGACAGGGCGGTCGGGTACGCCGCGGCTCCCTCTGTCTTCTGCTACCATCCTGGCCCCTTTCGCGGCGGCTCCGGCCCTGGAACTTTGTGAAAAGGAGTAATCATGGCAGAAAAACTGAAAATCATCCCTCTGGGCGGCCTGAACGAGATCGGCAAGAACCTCACCGTCTATGAGTACGGCGGCGACATCATCGTGGTGGACGTGGGCATGGGCTTCCCCGACGTGGACATGTACGGCATCGACGTAGTCATCCCCGACGTGAGCTACCTCATCAAGCACCAGGATAAGATCCGGGGCATCTTCCTCACCCACGGCCACGAGGACCACATCGGCGCGCTGCCCTACGTGCTGCGTTCTTTCAATGCGCCCATCTATGCCACCCCCATGACCCTGGGGCTGGTGAAGCTGAAGCTGGAGGAGCACAAGCTCATGGACGTGGCGAAGCTGGTCACCTGCGAGGCGGGAGATGTGATCCGGGCCGGCAAGTTCTCCGTGGAGTTCATCCACGCCAACCACTCCATTGCCGACGCGGTGAGCTTCGCCATCAAGTGCCCCGTGGGCACGGTGGTCCACACCGGCGACTTCAAGATCGACCCCACCCCCATCAAGGGCAAGATCATGGACCTGACCCGCCTGGGTGAGCTGGGCAAGGAGGGCGTGCTGGCCATGCTGGCCGACTCCACCAACGTGGAGCGCCCCGGCCACACCCGGTCGGAGCGGGCGGTGGGCGCCAGCTTCGACGGCCTCTTCAAGAGCTGCAGCGAGCGCATCATCGTCACCACCTTCGCCTCCAACGTGGACCGCATCCAGCAGATCATCCAGGTGGCCGCCCGCTACGGGCGAAAGGTGGCCATCACCGGCCGCAGCATGGAAAATTCCATCCGGGTGGCGGTGGAGCTGGGCTACACCGAGATCCCCGAGGGGGTCCTGGTGGACATCAACCACATCAAGTCCCTGCCCAAGGACAAGATCTGCATCATCACCACCGGCAGCCAGGGCGAGGCCATGTCCGCCCTGTTCCGCATTGCCTTCTCCACCCACAAGCAGGTGGAGATTCAGCCCGGGGACCGGGTCATCCTGTCGGCCTCGGCTATCCCCGGCAACGAGACGGCGGTGAACAACATCGTCAACGAACTCTATCGGAAGAACGCCGAGGTGGTCAACGAGTTCGCCGGCCCCCTCCACGTGTCCGGCCACGCCTGCCAGGACGAGTTGAAGATCGTCCACGCCCTGGTGCGGCCCAAGTTCTTCCTCCCTGTCCACGGGGAACAGCGGCAGCTGAAAACCCACGCCCGGGTGGCCGCCGAGATGGGCACCCCTGAGAGCAACATCCTCATCGGCGACGTGGGCCGGATCATCGAGCTGACCCCCAACTCCGCCCAGCTGGCGGGCACGGTTCCCTCGGGCCGGGTCTTTGTGGACGGCTACGGCGTGGGCGACGTGGGCAGCGTGGTCCTGCGGGACCGCCGTCACCTGGCCCAGGACGGCATGATCGTGGTGGTGGTCTCTCTGTCCGGAGAGAACGGCGAGCTGGTCTCCGGCCCGGATATCATCACCCGGGGCTTTGTGTACGTCAAGGAGTCCGAGAGCCTCATGGAGGAGCTGCGGGACGTGGCGCTGGAGGCCCTGGAGGACTGTCAGGTCCGGGGCATCAGCGACTGGGCCACCATCAAGTCCGCTATGAAGGGCGAGATGTCCCGGTATCTCTACCGGAAGACCAAGCGCAACCCCATGATCCTGCCCGTCATCATGGAAGTCTGATTCTTTTTCTTGAAAGAAAAAGAACCAAAAAGAACTTTAATTGAAAAAAGGAAGGGACCGCAGCCGCGGCCCCTTCCTTTTTTGACTATTTTTCCGTCAGGTTGGACATCCTATGACAGGATTCCGAATTACTCCTCGCCGGAGCCGCTGAGCTTGTTCTCGTAGGACTGGATCATCTTCTTGACCATCTGGCCGCCGATGGAGCCGGCTTCCCGGGTGGTCAGAGAGCCGTTGTAGCCCTTCTTCAGGTTCACGCCCACTTCGTTGGCGGCTTCCATCTTGAACTGATCCATAGCGGCGCGGGCCTCGGGGACCAGGATCTTCTTGCTGCCGGAGGAAGACTGATTGCTTGCCATATCGTTGTTCTCCTTTTCTTGAGATAGAAACTTCATGTCATGTGATAGCATCCGCCCGCCGGTCTCGGGGGCGAAGGAAAACGACGGTTTCGTCGTTCCGGCCTTATGTTTGCCCATTCCCGCAGAGATATTCCGGCCGCCCCGGTGTAAAATTCGGAAAAAGAGGAAACCGCTCGGATGACCGCCTCCCGACCCACGAAATACGTCACCAATGCTGGAAAGAATTCTGGTTTCCCTTATATATCACTAAAACGCAAAGTACAATAGCAAGTTGCAATCTTGATTTATTACAGAAGAGTTGCTATAATAAAATTGACTATTTATATATATCAATGGGATGAATTATTGTAAAACTAAAACGAAAAGGGATGTACTATTCATTGAAATGAGAACAAATTTTTGAAACCTGCTCGTAGAAGGGAAAGAAATATATGGATATTGGTAAACGACATATCGCACAGATAATACATAAAATTACGGCAGGGCTTCTCTGTTTTTGTCTCATTTTTGTGTCATTCTGCCCCATTACAGCAATGGCAGCGGAGACGGAGCAAAAAACGGTTCGGGTGGGCTTCTACTCCTGTCCGTTCAATATCAAGGATGAAAATGGGCACATGAGCGGCTATGCCTACGATTATCAGCAGGATCTTGCAGCTTACACCGGCTGGAACTATGAATATGTGGAGGCCTCCTGGCCGGAGCTGCTGCAAATGCTCAAAGACGGTGAGATCGACCTGCTGAGCGATGTGTCCTATACCCCGGAGCGGGAAACAGAACTGCTGTTTTCCTCTTATCCCATGGGCACGGAGAGCTACTTTCTGTATGTCAGCAACAGGGACACAGGGATCGACGAGACCGATTATTCCACCCTTGCGGGAAAACGGATCGGCGTCAACGCAGGGAGTGTTCAGGCTGACCAGTTCCATGAATGGGCCCAGAAACACGCAGTCGAGGTGGACACCATTCCCTGCAATGGTGATGATGCCATGGTGGAAATGTTGGAAAACGGTGAGCTTGACGCAGTGGTCGCCGTAGATTCCTACGCCTTTGAGAATACGGTCCCCATGGTTCGGATCGGCGGCTCGGATTTCTATTTCGCGATCAATTCTGCCCGTCCGGATCTGAAAGCGGAGCTGGATGAAGCCATGCATCTGCTGTTGAACGCAAACCGGTATTATAATGAGGGATTGTATCAGAAGTATCTGAACAACAATGCCAGCAAAAGCCTTCCGGCCGAGGATTTGAACTGGTTACAGGAGCATGGAACGATTCGGGTCGGCTATCTGGATGATTATCTGGCCTATTGCGACAAGGACGATACTACCGGGGAACTGACCGGTGCCCTGTACGATTTCCTCAGCATTTCAGAAAACTGCCTGTATAATGCCGCACTTGAATTTGAACCGATTGCATTCTCAAATGCAGTTGAGATGAGAGCTGCACTTCAGGCGGGAACGGTGGACTGCATTTTCCCGGCCTATTTTGACCGTTATTATGCGGAGCAGTCACAGATGTATGTGGTGAAAAACAGTATAGGGACAAGCATGATCGCCCTGGTGGATAACGGCAGGTTCAATGAAAATGCCGAAAATGTTGTTGCGGTTCTTGAAAGCAGTACGGAAACACATTTGTATGTGGAGAACAATTATCCTTCCTGGACGGTCGTTGATGCGGCCTCTGAGCAGGACTGTATCA
Organism: Bacillota bacterium; assembly: GCA_030535235.1. GTDB lineage: Bacteria > Bacillota > Clostridia > Oscillospirales > Oscillospiraceae > Evtepia. Next base: position 5,097 of record JAUNCL010000014.1, on the reverse strand, counting down.
ACCTGGTCCGCAAGGGCGAAGCTGACTGCACCGTTTTCAGTGCAAACCGGGTGGATCATATCATCCAGACCAACCATTATGATGGATTGATGTGCGTTACGCTGTCGAATGACATCTCTGTGTCCTTCGCCGTGCACCGCGATAATATGCACCTTTTACATATTTTGAATCAGGTGATCGACGCTGTCCCCTATTCCGCCATCAACGGGGCCCTTACCTATTACGCCACAGCCCCGAAAAGCATGACCTTTGCGGATTTTGTAAAGGACAATGCGTTTGCGGTGCTGGCAGTCATTCTCCTTCTGGCCGCCTTCGTCGTCGTCATCGGTATTGTATATGTCAGGAACACCCGCAAAGCGTCCAGAGAGGTCAAGGAAGCTCTCATTCTGGCAGAGCACGCCAATCAGGCCAAGACGAACTTCCTGAACAATATGTCCCACGACATTCGGACCCCCATGAACGCCATTATCGGCTTCACCTCTCTGGCCGCTACTCATCTGGACAACAAAAAGCTACTGGAGGATTATCTGAAAAAGATCATGACCTCCAGCAACCATCTGCTTTCGCTCATCAACGATGTGTTGGACATGAGCAGAATTGAAAGCGGAAGGATCAAGATCGAGGAGCAGGAATGCCATCTCCCCACGGTGATGCACGATTTAAGGAATATCCTACAGGCCGATGTCAATGCCAAGCGCCTGAACTTCCTGATCGACACAGTGGAGGTCGTCAATGAGGATATCGTATGCGACAAGCTGCGGCTGAATCAGGTGCTCCTCAACTGCATGAGCAATGCCATCAAGTTCACCATGCCGGGAGGAACTGTTGGCATCCGGATCATTCAGAAGGGCGCTCCGGGCCAGGATGGTTTTGTGCGGTATGCGTTCGTGCTCAGCGACACCGGAATTGGCATGAGCGAGGAATTCGCAAAACACATCTTTGAACCCTTTACCCGGGAGGAATCCAGCACCGTGAGCGGAATCCCGGGGACTGGCCTGGGGATGGCCATTACCAAGAATATCGTAGACATGATGGGCGGAAGTATTTCCGTCAAAAGCAAGAAAGGTTCGGGAACGGAAATTACAATTTCCTTCCGGTTCCGGGTCGGGGAGAACTCCCACAAGGTTACGACCATCAAGAATCTGGAAGGGTTGCGGGCCCTTGTGGCGGATGACAACATGGATACCTGCGCCAGCGTGACCCGGATGCTGGAAGTCATCGGCATGAATCCGGAGTGGACCATGTCCGGAAAAGAAGCGGTTTACAAGGCAAAGTTCGCCTACGAAGGCGGCAAGCCCTACAAGGCCTTTATCATCGACTGGCTGATGCCGGATCTCAACGGCGTGGAAGTTGTCCGCCAGATCCGCTCCGTCATCGGAGACGATACGCCCATCATCATTCTCACTGCCTACGATTGGACGGAAATTGAAGAGGAAGCACGGAAAGCCGGTGTGACAGCTTTCTGCGCGAAGCCGCTGTTCCTGTCTGACCTGTATGAAGTCCTGAACGCTTCTGTGGAAGCGGAACCAATATATCCAGCCGAGACAGAGCGCAATATGCATCTCAAAGGAAGCAGAATCCTTCTGGTGGAGGATAATGATCTGAACCGGGAGATCGCAGCGGCCATTTTGTCCGAAATGGATGTTCAGGTGGAGGAAGCGGAAAACGGCAAGGTCGCCGTTGAAATGGTTCGATCTTCTGTACCCGGATACTACGGGATGGTGCTGATGGATATCCAGATGCCGGTTATGGATGGTTACGAGGCGACCCGCGCGATCCGCGCATTGGACAGGCCGGATGCCAGTACCCTTCCCATCATCGCGGTCAGCGCCAATGCCTTTGAAGAGGATATCGTGAGATCCAAAGAGGTCGGGATGAACGAACATATCGCGAAGCCCTTCAACCGGGACAAGTTGGAAGCAGTGATGGAAAAATACTTGCACTGACAAGAGAACCTCCCTTTCCGGACCGTTGTCTGGATGTGATCGCGGTATGGGGCACCAGTATGTTTCCCGAAGATGAATGGATACGAAGCCACCAGGGCGATCCGCAGGCTGGATGACCGTCCTGACGGGCGCACGATCCCCGCCATCGCCTTTGCCGAGGATGTGCAGGCGTCTCTGAATGCGGGAATGAACGGCCATCTGTCCAAGCCCATTGTGATGGATGAGGTCATAAAGACCATTTCCATAAATCTCACCCATTGAATGTACGTATTATTTTTTAACGGAGAAAGAAAAGGAGATTATCTATGAAAAAATTACTTTCCCTGCTGCTGGCCATGGTCATGGCGGCAACAATGCTGGCCGGCTGCGGAGGCCAGAGCACCAACGACGGAACCGCTGGGGAAAACAGCACACCCCAGACAGATGAAAAGGAAAAGGTCGTTGTCGCCTGTTGGGGCAATCAGATGCTGGACACCTATACCCAGTATCTCTGTGACCTGTTCCCGGAGGTGGAGTTTGAGTTTGTTCTGGCCACCAACTCCACAGATTACTACCGCTTCCGTCAGGATCACGACGATATGCCCGACATTCTGACGGTGCGCCGCTTCGCCCTGAAGGATGCGGTGCTGCTGAAGGACTACCTGTACGACCTGAGCAATACCGAGCTGGCCGCCACCTATTATGGTTCCTATCTGGACAGCTATACCTATGATGACGGCACTGTGAACTGGCTGCCCACCTGTGCAGAGGTGGATGGCATCATCATCAACAAAACCCTGTTCGACGAGTACAATGTGCCTGTTCCCACAGACTACGCCAGCTTTGTCGCCGCCTGTGAGGCCTTTGAAGCAGTGGGGATTCGCAGCTTCGTGTCCGACTTTGCTGCGGACTACACCTGCATGGAGGTTTTGCAGGGCGCTTCGATCCCTATGCTCCAGAGTATAGAGGGGCGCAAATGGCGTCAGCAGTATGAGAGCGGCGCGACCCACGAGCTTTCTGAAGAAGTGTGGCTGCCTGTTTTTGAGAACTTCTTCGATTTCAAAGAGAAGGTCGGACTGGGTGCGGAGGACGCCACCTATCCCAACAGAACCCCCAAGGATATGTTCATCGAAGGCAAGGCTGCCATGTTCCGCGGCACCGGCGCGGATGTCATCACCTTCCCCGGACGTGGGCAGGACGAGGTGCTGCTGGTGCCCTATTTCGGCCAGACAGAGGAGGACAACTGGTATCTGACCTATCCCACCTTCCAGATCGCGGCCTCCAACAAGGGTATGGATGACCCCGAGCGTGAAAAGCTGATCCTGGACATCATGACTGCCATGGTCAATCAGCAGGGGCAGGATCACATCTCCTACGGCAAGAACATGGTGCCCTACAAGAAGGATGTTACGCTGGAACTGATGCCCGAGATGGATAACCTGAAGCCCTATGTTGAGGAGAACAAGCTGTACATCCGTCTGGCCTCCAATGAGATGTTCCGGATCTCCAAAGATGTGGTGCAGATGATTCTGAACGGCGAAGTGCAGACAGCGCAGGAAGCGTTGGCCGCATTCAACAAGGAGCTGGCGGGAGAAGAACCCGGCACCGAGATCGTTGCCCACATCGACACCGGTTACTCCAACGATTTCACGCCGGAACACGGCAATCAGGCGGCATCAAGCCTTGCCAATACCATGCGCGCACTGTCCGGTGTGGATCTGGTGTTTATGCAGGCCTGCTATGTTGCCAGCGACATCTATGCCGGCGACTATTCTCAGAAGGATCTCGCCTATATCGCAAAGAATGACGGCGGCTGGCCCGGTCTGATGGAACTGACCGGCGACCAGATCTATACCCTTGTGGAAATGACCCTTTCCATGACCGGCAACCGCGGTGCGGTCTGCAATGACAGCACCCTGTATGTTTCCAGCGGCTTTGAGATGGACATCACAAAGACCGACAGCGGTTATACCCTCAACGCCCTGACCATGGATGGCAAGGAGCTGGATCGCAGCGCAACCTATTCCTTCCTGATCTTCGGCGACCGTGACTGGTATATGTCCACCGTCATGGAGGAGATGGGCGTTTCTGAAGTCGATACGACCGGCCCCAAAGCAGAGGAATACCTGATGCAGCGCCTGGTGGAACAGGGCGGACAGTTGGAAGCGCCTACGGATTACATGATCCTGCGGTGATGGATTCTCAGATTACCGACACGCTGACGGACAAAAGAACGATGAGGTGAACACCCAATATGCAAGAGAAAAAGCAGACAACGAAATATCTTTTGCCCGTTGCGTTTGCGATAATTCTGGTCGTTTCCATCGTGGTGGGCGTATTCGTCATGCGCAATTCCCTGATGAAGCTGACGATGGAGGAGCGCTCCAACCAGCTGGAGGAAATGGTCACTCAAATTCAGGCAAACCTGGACAGCGGCCTTCAGACCCATTGGAATCTGGTGACAGGACTGAATAACGCTGCCCAGGGAATGCACTTTGAGAATACCCAGGAATTGTGCGATGGCATCGCTCGTCTGGAAAAGATGTTCTGCACGGATATGTATGGAAGCCGGGTGATGCTTCTGGATGCACAGGGCACAGGGTATCTGCGCGATGGCCCTGTCGGCATCTGGCTCGATGTCAGCCATCTGATAGACGGGAACAATCAGCATACCTTTGTTTCCGAAACCGACAATATTGATGGATGCTTTCTGGTGTTTTCGCAGGAATTGGATTCCCCCATCACGATGGGGGAGGATCATGCCCGCTTTACCCATGTCGTGCTTCTGAAGGATATCCAAACGGTGAAACAGTATTATACCACTACGACCTACGGCGGCAGTGCGGCAACCTATATTATCAAAGACAACGGAACCCTGGCCTATTTTGATGCAGACGATGACGATGTGATTGGCGCCCGGAATATTTTCAAGGCACTGAGAGAAGCGGAGTATGTTCAGGAACAGAGCTTTGACACAGTCAAAGAGCAGCTGGACAGGGATGGGATCGCCGCCGCGAATATCCTGCTGAACCAGACGGAGTATTACTATTGCCTGACTACGCTGGATAGCTATGATATGACGCTGATGCTTCTGATCCCCGCGGACTCTGTGGCAGTCAGCACCATGGATATGATGAACGCCACCATTCGGACGCAGATGATCTTCATATCA
>JAUNCL010000051.1 GCA_030535235.1 Bacillota bacterium | reverse complement strand
TGCGGTGTTGCCTTAAATCTTTCCGGTCAGAATTGCACCAGAATGCGTTATCTTTCTTGCTGGGCGTCAGTCCAGCCGCGTCATCTGCCTTTTCTGGCACAATTCACCCAAGAAAACAACGGCGCAGTCCCCGCCGTTTGCTATCTCTGTTTGAGTTTGAACCGCCAAGGCTTATCCTGGTCCTCCTGGCTGGCGTAGCCGATGCCCACCCGTTTGTCTGTGTCCACCTGGCAGCGGAAACCATCGTCCTCAATCCACAGTTCCGCGGAGTCCACTACGCTGTCCCGGTTGAATTTTCCGGTGATCCCCAGAGCTTTCGTCAGTCTCCCAGGGCCGGGGGCTTCCAGACAGGCCCGGATCAGCACTGCCTCCGGCTGCTCTGATTCGCCGGTGACAATGTTCAGCAGCCAATGGATGCCGTAGCACAGGTATACATAGATGGTGCCTGCCTGGGCATAGAGCACCTCGGTCCGCTGAGTGCGGCCCTTGTGGGCGTGGCAGGCGGTGTCGCTTTCGCCGCAATAGGCTTCCGTTTCGGAAATACGCAGACGGTTTCCGTTCACAACCAGTACCTTCCCTACCAGGTCCCGGGCGACCTCCAGACAGGGGCGGTGATAAAAATCATAGTTTAACCGTGCCACAATAACGCCTCCTTTTTTCTCATCATAGCATAACCGGGGCTGGTTGAAAAGCCCCTCTTTTCGATAATCACACCAATCTGCCTATGAAATTCCGGATTGGACGCACATTTTCTGTCAGTTTTTCGTATTGTATTCTTGATGGGAGAATGGTAATATATCAGTAATAATATACCGTATATCCATGAGAAGCGGACGTTTTGCTTCGGCGAAAGGAGCTGGATTATGAAATATATTGTAGTATTGGGCGACGGCATGGCTGATGAGCCGGTTGCGGCTCTGGGGGACAAGACGCCTCTGGAATATGCCGATACGCCTGCCATGGACGCGCTGGCCTCCATGGGGGAGATGGGCATGGTGCAGAATGTGCCCGCGGGCATGTCGCCCGGCAGCGAGGTGGCGAATCTGTCTGTCATGGGCTATGACCCCCTGACGGATTTTACCGGACGATCTCCCCTGGAAGCCCTCAGTGTGGGGGTGGAGATGGAGCCGGATGACATCGTGTTCCGCTGCAACTTGGTGACTCTGACGGAGCCGGAGCCCTACGCCGAAAAGACCATCCTGGACCACAGTTCCGGGGAAATTGCCACCGCGGATGCGGATATTCTCATGGAAGCCATCCGGGAGAATTTCAACAGCGAAGAATTTCAGTTCTATACTGGCACCAGCTACCGCCATATCATGGTCTGGAAGCATGGCCGTTTGGCCCGGCTGGAGCCGCCTCATGACCACCTGACCCAGATCATCGGACCTTACCTGCCCCAGGAACGTGTGCTGCGGGAATTCATGGAGAAGAGCTTCGACATCCTGAACCACCATCCCCTGAACGAACAGCGGGCCGCTGAGGGAAAGCACAAGGGCAATTCCCTGTGGTACTGGGGCGCGGGCACCCGGCCCAGCCTCCGGTCCTTCCAGGAGAAAACCGGACTGAAGGGTGCCATGGTCTCCGCTGTGGACCTGCTCAAGGGCATCGCGGTAGGTGCGGGAATGCAGGTGTGCCAGGTGGAGGGAGCCACCGGCTCTATCGATACCAACTGGGAGGGCAAGGCCCAGGCAGCCATTGACGCCCTGCTGAAAGATGGCTGCGACTTCGTCTACATCCATGTGGAGGCCCCCGACGAGATGGCCCACCAGGGCCTGGCGGAGGAGAAGGTCAGATCCATTGAGTACCTGGACAGCCGGGTGCTGGCCCCTGTGTGGAATGCTATGAAAGAAGCGGGGGAGGAGTGCCGTATTCTGGTGCTGCCGGACCATCCCAACCTGCTGCGGCTGCGGACCCATACCGCCGACCCGGTACCCTACGTGCTCTATGACAGCACCCGGGAGCGGAAAACCGTCGCCCACTACGGCGAGACCGAGGCGAAAGCCACGGGGATTTTTGAGCC
>JAUNCL010000013.1:2369-65489 GCA_030535235.1 Bacillota bacterium | reverse complement strand
GTGGATGTAGTTGGAGGCCCGGCAGCCGCCGCCGGTCTGGGTGATGAGCAGGGCCACCTTGTGGGGGTCGTAGCCCCCGTTTTCGATGGCGTCGAGCATCTGGCCGATGACCAGCAGGGCGGGGTAGCAGGCGTCGTTGTGGACGTATTTCAGGCCGTTGTCCACCACCGAGCGGCCCTCGTTTTTCAGAATGACCACGTTGTAGCCGCTGCGCTCCAGGAGCTTGGCGAAGAAGCCGAAGTGAACCGGGAGCATCTGGGGGATGAGGATGGTGTATTCCTTCCGCATCTCCTCGGTGAAGAGGAGGCGGCCATTGCTGTCGTATTCCAGTTTTGCCATGGTTCGTCCTCCTTTACTTGGAATTTCTGTCCCGGGCGTCCAGAGCGGCCATGAGGCTGCGGATGCGGATCTTCACCGCGCCCAGGTTGGAGATGTCGTCGATTTTCAGCTGGGTGTACAGGTCGCCGCCCTCCTCCAGAATGGAGCGGAGCTCGTCGGTGGTGATGGCGTCCACGCCGCAGCCGAAGGAGACCAGCTGGATGAAGGCCATGTCCGGCTGGGTGCAGACATACCGGGCGGCGTTGTACATCCGGGCGTGGTAGGTCCACTGGTTTAGCACCCGGCGGGGCTGCTTGTCCATGTGGTGGAAGACCGCATCCTCGGTGACCAGCACGAAGCCGAAGGAGGTGATGAGGTCGTTGATGCCGTGGTTGATCTCCGGGTCCATGTGGTAGGGCCGGCCGGCTACCACCAGGATCTTGCGGCCGTTGTCCCGGGCATACTGAATATATTCCGCGCCCTTGTCCCGGACCATCTGGCGGTAGCCGTCGTAGGCGGCATAGGCCTTCCGGATGGCGGCCACGGCCTCCCGCTTGGGGATGCCGAACTCCCGGCGGAGGAGCTCAGCCCCTTTCTTCTCAAAATCCTTGGCCCGGTGGATGCCCAGGTTGTCGTGGATGTACTTGACCCGGGCCAGGGCGGGGATGTTCACGTTCAGCAGGTCTGGGTAGTAGGCCACCACGGGGCAGTTGTAGTGGTTGTCGGACATACCCTCGTCAAAGTTGTAGGACATGCAGGGGTAGAAGATGGCGTCCACATTTTCCTCGAGAAGAGCCATGATGTGGCCGTGGAGGAGCTTGGCGGGGTAGCAGACGGTGTCCGAGGGGATGGTCTGCTGCCCCTTGATGTACAGGGCGCGGGTGGACTCGGGGGAGAGGACCACCTCAAAGTTCAGGCCGGTGAAGAGTTCAAACCAGAAGGGGAGGTTCTCATACATATTCAGGCCGAAGGGGATGCCGATCCGGCCCCGGGAGCCGTCCCCCTTACCCTTGCCCTGGAGGGAGCGGAGGTAGTCGTACTTGAACTTCATCAGGTCAGGGATGTTCGCCTTGGGCTGTCCCAGGGGGACCGAGCAGCGGTTGCCGGAGATGAACCGGCGACCGCCGTCGAACTTGTTGATGGTGAGGGAGCACCGGTTGGTGCAGCCCTTGCAGGTGGAGGGCCGGGCCTCGTGGGTGAAGGCGTCCAGGGCCTCCGGGGAGAGGAGGGCGGACTTCTCAAGGCCGGCGGCCTGGGCGGCCAGGGCCGCGCCGTAGGCCCCCATCATGCCGGAGATGGTGGGGCGGGTGACCTCCCGGCCGATCTCCTCCTCGAAGGAGCGCAGGACGGCGTCGTTCAGGAAGGTGCCGCCCTGGACCACAATGTGTTTGCCCAGGTCATCGGCGTTGGCCGCCCGGATGACCTTGTAGATGGCGTTTTTCACCACGGAGATGGACAGACCGGCGGAGATGTCCTCGATGGAGGCGCCGTCCTTCTGGGCCTGCTTCACGGAGGAGTTCATAAAAACCGTGCACCGGGAGCCCAGGTTCACAGGGTTCTTGGCGAAGAGACCCAGCTTGGAGAAATCGGCGATGCTGTAGCCCAGGGCCTTGGCGAAGGTCTCGATGAAGGAGCCGCAGCCCGAGGAGCAGGCCTCGTTGAGAAGGATGGAGTCCACGGCCCCGTTGCGGATCTTGAAACACTTCATGTCCTGGCCGCCGATGTCGATGATAAAGTCCACGTCGGGGGTAAAGTGCCGGGCGGCGTTCAGGTGGGCCACTGTCTCCACCAGCCCTAAGTCACAGGAGAAGGCGTTTTTGATGAGGTCCTCCCCGTAGCCGGTGACTGCCGCCCCCTTGATGGTCACCCGGTCGCCGCACCGGGCATAGATCTCCTTGAGCTGTGGCAGAACGATGGAGACCGGGTTGCCCTGGTTGGAGTGGTAGAAGGAGTAGAGGATGCTGCCGTTGGGATCGATGAGGACCATCTTGGTGGTGGTGGAGCCTGCGTCGATGCCTAAGTAGGCGTCCCCGGTGTAGGCGGACAGGTCCACCGTGGGGACGGTCATGGCGCTGTGCCGGGCGGCAAAGGCCTCGTAGTCGGCCTGGTCGGTGAAGAGAGGGGGCATGGTGTCCACGATGGTGGGGGCCCCCGCCGCCTGCTCCAGCTTGTCCAGAAATTCTTCAAAGGGTTCCGCGGGGGCGTCCTCCTCGGTGCAGAGGGCGGCGCCGATGGCGGCAAAGCAGTCGCCGTCCTCGGGGAAGACGGCGTGTTCGCTGTCCAGCTTCAGGGTCTCCACGAACCGCTGCCGCAGGCCCATGAGGAAGTGGAGGGGCCCGCCCAGAAAGACGATCTTGCCCTTCAGCTCCCGGCCCTGGGTGAGGCCGGCCACCGTCTGGTCCACCACCGCCTGGAAGATGGAGGCCGCCACGTCCTCCTTCCGCCCGCCCTGGTTCAGGATGGGCTGGATGTCGCTCTTGGCAAACACGCCGCAGCGGGAGGCGATGGGGTAGATCTTTTCATGCTTCAGGGAGAGTTCGTCCAGCTCGTTGACGGAGACGTTCAGCAGGGTGGCCATCTGGTCGATAAAGGCCCCGGTGCCGCCGGCGCAGGAGCCGTTCATCCGCTCCTCCAGGGTGTTGCCGAAGAAGATGATCTTGGCGTCCTCGCCTCCCAGTTCGATGACGGCGTCGGTGCCGGGGATGAAGGTCCGGACCGCTGCGGCGGTGGCGTAGACCTCCTGGACGAAGTCCAGCCCGCTGGCCTTGGCCACCCCCAGACCGGCGGAGCCGGTGATGAGGAGGCGGACCTCCTGGCCGGCCAGCCTGTCCCGCAGGCCCCGGAGGGTCTCGCAGGTCCGCTCCCGGGCCTTGGAGTAGTGCCGCTCATAGGAGCGGAAGAGTAATTTATTCTGTTCATCCAGCACCACGACTTTTACCGTCGTGGAGCCGATGTCAATGCCGATTCGCAATGCCATAGTTTCACCTCAGAGAGAAGGTCTTTTTCATTTATTTAATATGATATACGACTCCCATTATAACCGAGAGTCTGTCGAAAGACAACAGCAAAGTTGTGGCTGAGGTGGAAATCGGTGCTGTCAAAGCGGCGGGAATGTCCAAAAAGAAGGGGGTCAGGCCCGGGGGATCAGGGTCAGGCCCCCGTTCAGTTCTTCCAGATAGAGGGTGGAGCCGGGGGCGGCCTCCTCCCGGAGGAGAAGCTCGGCGGCGGGATTTTCCACCTGAGTCCGGATGAGCCGCCGGAGGGGCCTGGCGCCGTAGCGGGGGTCGCTCCCCTTTCTGACCAGATGGGCAATGGCGGCCTCGGAGGCCTGGAAGCCCACCCCGGCGGCGGACAGACGCCGGGCGAACTCCCCCAGGAGCTTTTGGGCAATGGCCGTCATCTCTGCCTCTCCCAGGGGGTGGAAGACGATGATCTCGTCCAGGCGGTTGAGAAATTCCGGCCGGAAGACCTGGCGGAGCTCCCGCTGGAGGGCGGCTTCCTCCCTGACGGTGGAGTCGCTGCCGCCGAAGCCCAGGGGGGTCCCGGCGGAGAGTCCCCCTACGTTGGAGGTCATGACGATGACGGTGTTGCGGAAATCCGTGGGTCTCCCATGGGCGTCGGTGAGGACTCCGTCCTCCATGATCTGGAGAAAGAGGTTCCACACATCGGGGTGGGCCTTTTCCAGCTCGTCGAAGAGGAGGACGGAGTAGGGGTGGCGGCGGACGGCCTCGGTGAGCTGGCCGCCCTCCTCATGGCCCACATAGCCGGGGGGCGACCCGGTAAGGCGGCTGGCGGTGTGCTTTTCGGAGAACTCGGTCATGTCGAAGCGGAGCAGGGCCTCCTCCTTTCCGAAGAGCTGCTGGGCCAGGGCCTTGCACAGCTCGGTCTTGCCCACCCCGGTGGGGCCCAGGAAGAGGAAGGAGCCGGTGGGGCGGCCGGGCTCTTTCAGGCCTGCCCGGCTGCGGCGGACCGCCCGGGCCACGGCGGTCACTGCCTCCTCCTGGCCGGTGACCCGGCGGCGGAGGGCCTCCTCCAGGCCCAGGAGTTTATCCTTTTCCCGCTGGGACAGCTCGGCCACCGGGATACCCGTCCACTGGGAGACCACGGCGGCCACCTCCCGGGCGGAGACCACCGGGTCGGTAAGACCGGCCTGCCAGCGGCCCTTCTCCTCCTCCAGCTGGCGGCGAAAGCTGGTCTCGGCGTCCCGGTAGAGGGCGGCCTTTTCGTAGTCCTGCCCCGCGATGGCGTCATCCCGCTCCCGGGCGGCCTTCCGGACCCGGCTCTCCAGCCGGCGGAGGGATTCCGGGGGGGCCAGGGCCTGGAGCCGGGCCTGGGAGGCGGCTTCGTCCAGCAGGTCGATGGCCTTGTCGGGCAGCCGCCGGTCGGGGAGGTAGCGGACCGACAGGGCCACCGCCGCCTCCATGGCGTCGGGGGCGAAGGTGAGGCCGTGGTGGAGCCCGTACCGGGGGGAGAGGGTTTTCAGGATGGACAGGGCCTGCTTCTCGCTGGGCTCCTCCACCCGCACCGGCTGGAAGCGGCGCTCCAGGGCGGCATCCTTCTCGATGAACCGGCGGTACTCCTCGGTGGTGGTGGCCCCGATGAGCTGCAATTCTCCCCGGGCCAGGGCGGGCTTGATGATGTTGGCGGCGTCGATGGCCCCCTCGGCGCTGCCGGCGCCGATGACCGTGTGGAGCTCGTCCAGGAAGAGGATGATGTTGCCCGCCCGCTGGATCTCCCCCAGGATGTTTTTCATCCGCTCCTCGAACTCCCCCCGGTACTTGGTCCCGGCCACCACCGAGGGCAGGTCCAGGGCCAGCAGACGCTTGCGCCGGAGCTGGTCGGGGACCTGACCCAGGGACATTTTCTGGGCCAGCCCCTCGGCCACGGCGGTCTTGCCCACCCCGGGGTCCCCCAGGAGGAGGGGATTGTTTTTGCTGCGGCGGATGAGGATCTGGATGACCCGGCGGATCTCCTCCTCCCGGCCGGTGACCGGGTCGTAGCTCCCCCGGCTGGCCAGCTGGACCATGTCCCGGGTGTGCTGGTCCAGGAGCCGGGTGTTGGTGGAGGAGGAGGGGGGCGTGTAGTCCACATCCCCCCGGGAGCGGGAGGGGTAGGACCCGCCGCTCATGGAGACGGCGATCTGCCGGTAGAGGCGGTTGGGGTGGAGGCCGGCCTCTGACAGGAGTTTGACGCCGCCGCCGTCCCCCTGGCGGAGCATCCCCAGGAGAAGGTGGCGGCTGCTGACCTGGCCGCAGCGTAGGCGGAGGGATTCTCCCACGGCCAGCTCCACGATCTTTTCCAGCCTGGGGGTCAGGTGACGGCGAAGGGGCAGGGGAGCGCCGGTACCCAGGTCGGCCACCAGCCGGGTCTGGACCGACCGGCGGGTGAGGCCCTGGGCCCGCAGGACCCGGGCGGCGGTGCTTTTGGGCTGCTGGAGCAGGCCCAGAAGCAGGTGCTCGCTGCCCACATAATCGTGGCCCAGACGCTGGGCCGCCGCTCCGGCAGCGGCCAGACTGGCCCGGGCGTTGGGGGTAAAGGTCACGGCTTTGATGGGGATCCCTCCTCTTCTGTTTTGGCTTCCGGCTTTGGGGCGGAAATGACGGATTGGATTCGGTTTGCATGGTTCCGGGTGCGGGGGGCACCCTCCAGACCGGGGGTGGCGCTTCCCAACATATTGGGGGTCGATACAGGGTTTTCCATATTGAAACCTCCACTCACTGATGGATATTGGCAAAATCTATAAAAATCTTTCCCGAATACTATGAAAATAACCAAAAATTTTCTATGAAATTGGAATTGCATTTTTTCAAAGATGTGGTACAATTATAGCCGCCAAGAAAAATTTTTATTGGAGGTACGTACCCATGGCATATGCAATTAACCCCGAACTGTGCACCTTCTGCAAGAAGTGCATCGAAGAATGCCCCACCGGCGCTATCATCGAGGGCAACGTCGATGGTAAGGACGTCTGCGTCGTCACTTCCGAGTGCATCGACTGCGGCGGCTGCGAGGACGCTTGCGAGACCGATCCCAAGGCTCTGGGCTTCGCTGACTAATTCAATCGTTCGGTAAGATGAACGCACGCACCGTGATATCCGGTGCGTGCGTTTTTCCTTTTTCAGAGAAAATGAGTCGAAGCAAGACGACCGTTGTTTTGGTTGAGTTTTTTCATTAGATATGGTATAATTCCAAGAATGTACCCATTGAATTGTTCTGGGCGGGGAGAGTCCCCCCGTTCCCACTGCTTTTGATCCCGGAAAGGAGGGCCTTTCTTATGAAAATTGTTGTGTTGGCCGGCGGCCTCAGCCCGGAGAGAAATGTATCTCTCTCCTCCGGCACCATGATCGCGGAGGCACTGCGGGCCATGGGCCATCAGGCGGCCCTGGTGGATATGTACTTCGGCCTGGAGGACTACACCGGCAAGCTGGAGGATTACTTTGACCAGCCCATCTCCCAGGCGGGGAAGAAGGTGGACCCCACCGCCCCTGATCTGGAGGCCATTGCCGCTGCCCGGAAGTGGCAGAGCAGGAGCCTCTTCGGCCAGGGGGTGCTGGAGCTGTGCCAGATGTCGGACATCGTCTTTCTGGGGCTCCACGGCTCCTGCGGCGAGGATGGCCGGGTCCAGGCGACCTTTGATCTTTTGGGCATCCCCTACACCGGGGCGGGCTACCTCAGCTCGGGCATCGCCATGGATAAGGACCTGACCAAGCGGCTCATCGCCGGCCTGGGGGTGGACACGCCCAAGTGGAGCCGGGTAAACTACACGGAGAAGGACATCGACCGGCTCACCAGCACCACTCCGGTCCCCTGCGTCATCAAGCCCGTGGACAGCGGCTCCTCCATCGGCGTGGCCATCGCCCACACCAAGAAGGAGCTTCACGCCGCCCTCCTGGAGGGCCTGCACTTCGGCGGTCGCTGCGTCCTGGAGCAGTATGTGTCCGGCCGGGAGATCCAGGTGGGGGTTTTGGGGGATGCCGCCCTGCCCTCCATCGAGATCATCCCCAAGACGGGTTTCTACGACTATGAAAACAAGTACCAGCCCGGCGCCGCCGAGGAGATCTGTCCCTCCCCCATTCCTGCGGAGTGGGAGAAGAAGCTGGGGGAGGCCGCTCTCACGGTTTACCGGGCCCTGGGCCTGTCGGTGTACTCCCGGGCGGACTTCATCGTGGACGAGGCCGGGATCCCCTGGTTCCTGGAGATCAACACCCTGCCGGGCATGACCCCCACCAGCCTGGTCCCTCAGGAGGCCGCCGCGGTGGGCATCGACTACCAGACGCTGTGCCAGCGGATCATTGACGAGTCCCTGACGGCACGAGAAAAAGAAAGAGAAAGAAAACCCGCGTAAGGAGAAAGACTATGGAACCCATGCGTGTTCGAGAACTCCTCGCCGCCACCGGCGGGACCCTCATAGGAGACCAGGTGGACCTGGACACGGCGGTCACCGCCGTGGAGACCGACAGCCGCAAGGTGGGCGACGACGCCCTGTTTGTGGCCCTGCGGGGGGAGCAGACCGACGGCCACCGCTACATCCCCAACGCCCTGAACGGCGGGGCGGCGGGCTGTCTTACCGAGGAGGAGCCGGCCTCCCCCATCCCCGGCAAGTTCTACATCAAGGTGCCCAGCACCCTGGAGGCCATTGGCCAGGTGGCCAGGGCTTATAAGGAAAAGTTCCCCATTCCCGTCATTGGCATTACGGGCAGTGTGGGAAAAACCACCACCAAGGACATGATCGCCTCGGTGCTGGGCGTCAAGTACCGGGTGCTGAAGACGGAGGGCAACTACAACAACGAGCTGGGCCTGCCTCTGACCCTCTTCCGCCTGTCCCCTCAGGATGAGATCTGCGTCCTGGAGATGGGGATGAGCGCCCTGGGGGAGATCGACTACCTCACCCAAATTGTGGCCCCCGACGTGGCGGTCATCACCAACATCGGCGACGCCCACATTGAGAACCTGGGCAGCCGGGAAAACATCCTCAAGGCCAAGACGGAGATTTTTCATTACATGACCGCCGACGGCCTGGGGGTGCTCTCCGGGGATGACGCCCTGCTGCGTACCGTGGAGGGAACCGTGACGCCCCCGGTGGTCTACTGCGGCGCCCAGGGGAATCCCCCCTATGGGGCCAGCAATATGGTCCAACTGGGGGCCAGGGGGATGCAGTGCACGGTGCAGACGCCCAAGACCCGGTTTGACGTGACCATCCCCGCCCTGGGCAGTCACATGATTTACCCCGTCCTCATGGCCTGCGCCATTGGCGAGCGGTTCGGCCTCACCGGGGAGGAGATGAAGGCGGGCATCGAGGCCTTCATTCCCACCAAGATGCGCATGAACGTGGTGCGCCGGGGGGAGGTCACCATTCTGGACGACGCCTACAACGCCAATCCCCAGTCCATGCGGGCGGGATTGGAGGTCCTGTCCCAGAGCGGCGGTGAGAGCCGGGTGGCCATCCTGGGCGACATGTTCGAGCTGGGCGTCCTGGGTCCGGAGCTCCACCGGAGTGTAGGGGAGTTCGCCGGGTCCCTGGAAAACATCGACGCCGTTCTGGCGGTGGGGGAGCTGGCCTGGAACATTTACGACGCCGCCCGCCAGTCTAAGATCCCCAACGTGATCTACGTCAGAGATAAGGCCGAGGCCAAGTCCTTCCTGCCCGGCCTGGTGAAGCCCGGGGCGGTGGTCCTGCTCAAGGCCTCCCGGGGCATGGCCTTTGAGGAACTGGTGGACCGGGTCAAGGAACTGGCCGATCAATGAGAATAAAAAGGAACGGACCCGCAGGCGGGTCCGTTCCAAAAACAGGAACAATCAGGAATTGCTGAGATTGCTGAAATCCACGATCATCTTCTTGGGGGCGAACTTGACGGTCTCCTCCAGGGTCTCCTCGTAGGGGGCGCAGACAATGCCCCGGTCGGTGATGAAGCCGGTGATGAGGAAGGCGGGGATCACGTCGTAGGCGGGGGTCCAGCCCTGGGCCTGGCCGCAGTCCAGACCGTCGGTGACGGATTTGGGGTCGCCTTCGTCCATGCCGTGGCCCGCGCCGCTCTCCATGGTCAGGTCCACGTCGTCGGCGTTGAGGACGGCATAGAAGGGGATGGAGTGGAAGTAGCAGGCGATGGCCAGCTCATAGGTGCCCACAGGAGCCTTCAGGTCGCCGTTCTTGGCGGCCAGGATGCCATCGGTGAGAACCAGATGGGCCCCCTGACGGGCCAGGAAGGTGGCGGCGGCGTGGTCGGGGATCACGGTGCAGGGGACGTTGTCCTTGCTCAGCTCCTGGGCCAGCAGCGTGCCGCCGAGGAGAGCGGGCCGGCCCTCGCACAGGGTCACCTGCTCCAGGACCTCCCGCTTGACGCCCCGGCGGGCGATGCCCAGGGCACCACAGGGAGAGGCGGAGTGGAAGGCCCCCCGGTCGGTGCGGATGAGCACCCGGGTGCCCTCGCCCATGAGGTCGGTGCCGTTGCGGCAGATGTTCCGGTCGGCGACCACCTGTCCCCGGTCGAAGGTGACGGCGGTGGCCAGAAGAGTGGTCAGACGGTCCACGTTTTTGGTATAGGCCTCGGGGGGATTCTCCATAAACTTCATGGCGGACATCATGTCCCGGCTGTTGTTCCGGCTGGCCAGGAGCAGAGCCTTGGCCTCGGCCAGTTTCTCGTCGAAGGCGGGGGTTTTCTGGAGGTCCTGGTGCTCCAGGGCGGCCAGACAGTAGCCGTAAACGCCGGCCACAGCGGCGATCTTCTCTTCGATGACGGCGCCGGAGGAGAGGGCCTCCGCCACGGCTTTTACATCGGTGCAGGTGATCCAGGACTCCTCCTGGGGATACTTGGACTGGTCCAGAAGGGACAGGACCTGGCCCTGCCATTGCAGTGCGATCATAGGGGTAAGCCTCCTGTTTTCTTAGTTCTTTCACAGCGCTTTGCGCAGAATCATGCAGATATCATACCATAATTTATGGGCCAATACCACTCCCAAACCGGGAAAAGTTTGGCATACACATAGAGGAAGTCATTCATGATCGATATTGCGGTACGAGACTTAGTAAAAGAATACGAGGTGGGCGAGCCGGTGCTGAACGGTCTGTCCTTTCAGGTGGACACCGGCGAGCGGGTGGGCATCCTGGGCCGCAACGGCGCAGGCAAGACCACCCTCTTCCGGATTCTCACCGGCCAGGAGGAGGCCGACGGCGGCGAGGTGGTCATCGCCCCGGGAAAGCGCCTGGGGCTCATCTCCCAGATCCCCGTGTACCCCCCGGGGTTCACGGTGGAGGACGTCCTCCGCACGGCCTTTGCTCACCTGAAGGCCATGGAGGAGGAGCTGCGCAACCTCTCCGATATCCTGGCCAGCGGGGACAAGGAGCTGATGGCCCGGTACGACCGGCTCCAGGTGGCCTTTGAGACCGGGGGCGGCTATGAGATCGAGACCCGGCTGGAAAAGGTCTGCTCCGGCCTGGGCATCGAGAGGGCCTTCCGGGCCAAGCAGTTTGCCGACCTGTCCGGCGGCGAGAAGACCCGCATCAACCTGGCCCGTCTCATCCTGGTGGACACCGAGATCCTCCTGCTGGACGAGCCCACCAACCACCTGGACCTGAACGCCACAGTGTGGCTGGAGGAATACATCAAGACCTATAAGGGGACCGTCCTGGTCATCTCCCACGACCGGTACTTTTTGGACAAGACCATCTCCCGGGTGGTGGAGCTGAAGGACGGTAAGGCGGAGTTCTACTCCGGCAACTACTCCTTCTACGCTGTGGAGAAGGAGAAACGATATTTAGAGCAGCTCCGCCAGTATCAGAAGGAGCAGGCTGAGCTGAAGCGGCTGGCGGACACCGTCCGCTCCATGCACGAGCACAACACCGAGCTGCTCCACAAGCGGGCCTTCTCCATCGAGAAGCGCATGGCCCGGATGTCCGGCGCCGCCCGGCCCACCGTGCGAAAGAAGATGCACTCCAGGTTCGGTCAGGCGGAGTTCCACGCCGACGACCTTTTGGAGATCAAGGGCCTGGACAAGTCCTTTGGTCAGCAAAAGCTCTTTGACGATGTGACCCTCCGGGTGGAGGACGGAGACCGCATCGCCCTGCTGGGGGACAACGGCACCGGAAAATCCACCCTGCTGAAGATCATCCTGGGGGAGGAGCCCCAGGACGGCGGCACGGTGAAGCAGGGCATTACGGTAAAAACCGGCTACCTGCCCCAGCAGGTCCGGTTCGAGGACCCGGAGCGCACCCTCTTCGAGACCATGATCTACGAGGCCAACTGCACCCCCCAGCAGGCCCGGGACCGGCTGGGCGGCTTCCTCTTCCGGGGGGAAGATGTGTTCAAGCCCGTGTCCGTCCTCTCCGGCGGCGAGCAGAGCCGCCTGCGGCTGTGTATGCTCATGGATGAGAAGGTGAACTTTCTCATCCTGGATGAGCCGACGAACCACCTGGATCTGGAGTCCCGGGAGTGGATCGAGGAGGCTGTGGAGGACTACGAGGGAACCCTGCTCTTCGTCTCCCACGACCGGTACTTCATCGACCGGTTTGCCACCCGGATCTGGACCCTGGAAAACGGGAAAATCACCGATTTCAAGGGGGACTACGCCGCCTATCAGGCCATGCGGGAGCGGATGAAGACCTTGACCCCACCCCCCAAGAAGGAGGAGAAGGTCAAAAAGGAGAAACCCAAGCGCCCCGGCGGCACCAAGCAGCTGAAAAAGGAACTGGCGGCGGCGGAAAAGCGCATGGAGAAGCTGGACCAGCTCATGGAGGAGCTGAACGGGGAGAAGGAGACCGCCGGCGCCGACTATCAAAAGCTCCAGGAACTCATGGAGCAGGAGGCGGCCTATACCCAGGAGTACGACGCACTCATGGAGAAGTGGGAGGAACTCTCCACCGCAATTGAAGCCGAAGAAGGCTGAAACGATTGCACAAAATATCATTATTATTAAGGAAAAGGAGAAATTACCATGTCCGAGAATGAAAAGAAGGTTCAGACCACCGAGGAAAAGATGAAGGAGCTCTTCGACCTGATGGACGCCAAGGCAGCCGCCGGGGAGCTGGTGGAAGTGGAGAACGACGAAAAGTTTGACGAGGAGTTCAAGAAGGAGATGGAGGAGGCCATGACTCCCATGTCCGCCTCTGAGGTGGCCGGCATCGAGTACTCCATGATGATGAACCAGTTTGAGGCCATGCTGGCCGACTGGGAGCGCCGGGAGGCCGAGGAGAAGGCCGCCGAGGCCGCTGCCAAGCAGGCGGAGGACAAGGGCGAGTAATGCAGGACCGGCTGAAAAGGATGGCCCTCCGGCTGGAGGAGCTGGAGACCCAGCTGGCCCAGCCGGAGACCTATGGCGACCCGGAGAAGCTGGCCCGACTTACCAGGGAGCAGAAGGAACTGACCCCCATCGTGGAAAAGTACCGCCGCCTTCAGGAGACCCACCGGGAGCTGGCGGGCCTCACCGACCTGCTCTCCGACCCGGAGTGCCGGGACTTGGCCCGGGCGGAGTATGATGGGCTGAAGGCAGAGGAGGAGCGTTTGGAGGAGGAGCTGAAGCTCCTGCTCATCCCCAAGGACCCTATGGACGACAAGAGCGTCATCCTGGAGATCCGGGCCGGGGTGGGGGGAGAGGAGGCGGCCCTCTTTGCTGCCAGCCTCTATCGGATGTACGCCATGCACAGCGAGAAGCAGGGGTGGCGCATTGAGCTGGCCAGTCTCAGCGAGACCGAGCTGGGGGGGATCAAGGAGATCTCCTTCCTGGTGGAAGGGGAGGGGGTCTTTGCCCGCTTAAAGCACGAGAGCGGCGTTCACCGGGTCCAGCGGGTCCCGGAGACCGAGTCCGGCGGCCGCATCCACACCTCCACCTGCACCGTGGCCGTTTTGCCTCAGGTGGACGAGGTGGAGTTCCACTTGGACCCTGCCGACCTGCGGATCGATACCTTCCGGGCCTCCGGCGCCGGGGGCCAGCACATCAACAAGACCGAGTCGGCCATCCGCATCACCCACCTCCCCACGGGGACGGTGGTGGAGTGCCAGGACCAGCGCAGCCAGCACAAAAACAAGGACCGGGCATTGTCCATCCTCCGCTCCCGGCTCTACGAGCAGGCTGTCCAGGAGCAGGAGGCGGCCATCGCCGGTCAGCGCCGCAGCCAGGTGGGGACGGGGATGCGCAACGAGCGCATCCGCACCTATAACTTCCCCCAGGGCCGGGTCACCGACCACCGGATCGGCCTGACCCTCTACAAGATCGACGCCGTCATGAACGGCGACCTGGAGGAGATCATCGACGGCCTGGTCCTGGCGGAACGCCTGGAAAAGCAGAGGAGCCAATGAACCCATGAATGAGAAAAAAACAACCCGGCGATATGCTATGGAGGACGTTCCCTCTGCCGCGGAGCTCCTGAAACGGGGGGGATTGGTGGCCGTTCCCACGGAGACGGTCTATGGACTGGCCGCCCGGGCCGGGGACGATACCGCCGTCCGGGCCATTTACGCGGTGAAGGGCCGCAGCCCGGACAAGCCCCTGAGCATCCTGGTCTCCGGTATGGAGATGGTAGAGCGGTATACCCAAAATATCCCCGCCGTCGCCTGGCGGCTGGCGGAACAATACTGGCCCGGACCCCTGACCATGGTTCTGGAGGACAGGGGAGAGGTGGCTCCCACCGTCACCCGGGGAGGGGGCACTTTGGGGGTCCGCTGCCCGGACCACCCCATGACCCTGGCCCTGATCCGGGCTCTGGGGGAGCCTTTGGCCGCCCCCTCAGCCAACCCCTCCGACCTGCCATCGGCCAAGACTGCCGGGGAGGTGCTGGACTATTTTGATGGCAAAATCGAAGCCGTCCTGGACGGCGGGGCCTGCGGTCTGGGGGTGGAGTCCACCATTGTCTCCCTGACGGGAGAGGAGCCCAAAATCCTCCGGGAGGGGGGTATCCCCGGCCGGGAACTGTTAGATTTCTTAAAGGAGATGACCTGAGATGAAAGTCATCGGCATCACCGGCCCCACCGGCGCCGGGAAGACCACTGCCCTCAATGCCCTGACCAGCCTGGGGGGCTGCATCATCGACGCCGACGCAGTCTACCACGACCTCACCGTCAGCAGCGCGGAGATGCAGGCCGAACTCACCGCCCGCTTCGGCGATGTGTACCAGGGTAATGTCCTGGACCGGAAGAAGCTGGGGGCCATCGTCTTTCAGGACAAGGAAGCCCTGGAGGACCTGAATGCCATCACCCACAAATATGTGGACCGGGAGACCGGCCGGCGGATCGAGGAGGCCCGGACCCAGGGCCGGCCTGCCGCCGCCATCGACGCCATCGCGCTGCTGGAGAGCACGTTGGTCAATTACTGTGACTGCACCGTGGCAGTGACTGCCCCGGAGGACCTGCGGGTCCGCCGCATTATGAACCGGGAGGGGATTTCCGAGGAGTACGCCCGCATGCGGGTGAACGCCCAGAAGCCCAGCGACTGGTTCCGGGATCACTGCGACTACAACTTACATAACACCGAGGCGGACACCGTGGAGACCTTCTCCCTGCGGGCCGTGGCCCTGTTCCGCCGGATTTTGGAGGAAACCTGACCTATGGAAAACAAAGAGCAGACAGAACTGCAAAAGAAGCAAAAGGAACTCTTCCGTCAGAAGACCAACGGCTACGACCGGTTGGAGGACGGGGAGGAGACCCTCATCCGGGACTACTGCGAGGGCTATAAGATCTTCCTGGATCAGGGCAAGACCGAGCGGGAGTGCGTGGACTATGCCATCCGTCTGGCCGAGGCCGCCGGCTTCCGGCCTCTGGTCCGGGGGGAGACCCTCCGGCCCGGCGACAAGGTCTATCGCAACAACCGGGGCAAGGCCCTGACCCTGGCGGTCATCGGTAAGAAGTCTCTGGCAGAGGGGGCGGTCATCGGCGCGGCCCACATCGACTCCCCCCGGCTGGACCTGAAGCAGAACCCCCTCTATGAGGACAAGGAGATGGCCTATCTCAAGACCCACTACTACGGCGGCATCAAGAAGTACCAGTGGACCACCATCCCCCTGGCCCTCCATGGCGTGGTGGTGCTGGAGAACGGCGAGACCGTCACCGTCCGCATCGGCGAGGACCCCGGCGACCCCCAGTTCACCGTGGGGGACCTGCTGCCCCACCTGGCCAGCGACCAGGCCCAGAAGACCATGGGCAATATCGTCACCGCCGAGCAGCTCAACGTCTTCATCGGCAGCCGCCCCTTCGGCAAGGAGGAGGGCACCGACCGGGTGAAGACCGCCATCCTGGACATTCTCCACGAGAAGTACGGCATGGTGGAGGAGGACTTCCTCTCCGCCGAGCTCATGGCCGTCCCCGCCGCCAGGGCAGTGGATATCGGCCTGGACCGCTCGGTCATCGGGGCCTACGGCCAGGACGACCGGGTGTGCAGCTACGCCTGCTTAAAAGCCCTGCTGGAGCTGGAGTCCCCCGAGATCACCGCCGTCTGCGTCCTGGCGGACAAGGAGGAGATCGGCTCCGAGGGTGTCACCGGTATGCAGTCCTGGGCCTTTGACGCCTTTATGAGCGACCTGTGCGACGCCCAGGAGGTCCCCCTGAAGACCTGCTATGAGAAGGCCTTCTGCCTGTCCGCCGATGTGACCGCCGCTTACGACCCCAACTTCGCCGAGGCCTACGAGGCCCGGAACAGCGCCTATCTGAACTACGGCGTGTGCATCAGCAAGTACACCGGCGCCCGGGGCAAGTCCGGGGCCTCCGATGCCTCCGCCGAGCTGGTGGCAAAAGTCCGCCGGACCTTTGCGGAGAACCGGGTGGTCTGGCAGCTGGCCGAGCTGGGCAAGACCGACCAGGGCGGCGGCGGCACCGTGGCCTGCTACATGGCCAACCGCAACATCGACACCATTGACGCCGGAGTGCCGGTGCTCTCCATGCACGCCCCCTTTGAGACCACCGCCAAGCTGGACTGCTACATGACCTACAAGGGTATGAAGGCCCTGTACAACACCAAATTCTGAAACCATAGGAAGGAGGCGTGACCGCCTTGCATTTTATCTCTTCCGTCTTTTTGGGCCTGGTCCAGGGTGTGGCGGAGTTCCTGCCCATCTCCAGCTCAGGCCATCTGTCCCTGTTCCAGACCTTCTTCGGGCTGGAGGAGGCCGGCCTGTTCTTTGACGTCCTGCTCCACCTGGGCACCCTCATCGCTATCTTTGTCTATTATTGGAAGGATATCGTGGGTCTGGTCAAGGAGTTTATCCGCATCGTGGCCTGCCTGTTCTCCAAGGAGAAGCGGGCCGCAATGGGACGGCTGTCCCCCAAGGGCCGGATGATCCTGATGATCATTGTGGCCACCCTGCCCCTCTTTGTCGTCCTGCCCATCAAGGACAAGGTGGAGGGGCTGTACACCAACACCATCTTCGTGGGCTGCGCCCTCATCGTCACCGGCTGCATCCTCTTCTTCTCCGACCGTATGGCCCGGGGGAAGAAGACTGCCAAGTCGGCCACCCTGCTGGACGCCCTGCTGGTGGGCGTGGGACAGGCCATCGCCGTGGTCCCCGGTCTGTCCCGGTCCGGCACCACCATCTCCGCCGGTATGATGCGGGGCTTCAGCCGGAAGTTTGCCGTGCGCTTCTCCTTCCTGCTGTCCATCCCCGCCGTCCTGGGGGCCAATATCCTCAGCATCGGAGAGGCAGTCTCCGCCGGCATTGACCTGTCCCTGCTCCCCGGTTACATCGCCGGCACCGTGGTGGCCGCCGTGTCCGGCTACTTTGCCATCCGGCTGGTGAACCTGCTGGCGGACAAGGGCAAGTTTGGCAATTTCGCCTACTACTGCTGGGGCATCGGCGCCGCGGCGGTGGTGGCCACCCTCATTTTTAAGTAATTCCCACAGGCAAGGAGGGAACTATGGCTTCCACACAAAAGAAAACCGCAAACAGCAAATCGAAACCGGCAGAGAAGAAGACGGGAACCAAAAAGCCCGCCCCTTCCAAACAGTCCGCAGCCAAGGAGAAAAAGCCGGTTTACATGCCCAACATGCTGGCCCGGGGCATCGGCGCGGCAGCGTGCGTCTTCCTGGCGGTGATGCTGGTATTGGGCATGACCGGCGCCCACGCCGTGGTGGTGGACTTCCTGTGCAGCGGGATCAAGGGGCTGGTGGGGTACGGCGTCTGGGCTGTGGTCCCGGCCCTGCTGGGGGCGGCGGGACTGCTGCTCCTTCAGCGGCAGCGGTCCCACTGCCTGCGCCTCTGGTGCTTGGGGCTCTTTCCGGTGTTTCTGGGGGCCTTCATTCACCTGCTGATGTCCCCCTACCCCTATCAGATGGCCTTCTCCACCTTTGCCGCCCTGTGGCGGGATGGGATCAACGGCTTCAGCGGCGGCGTCTTGGGGGGCTTTCTGAGCATTTCCTTCGCCACCTGGTTCAGCTCCATCGGTGCGGGAATTCTCTTTGTGCTGGTGATGCTGGTCCTTTTGGCCGGGATCTTCCGTGTGACGCCGGCGGGGGCCCTTGCCTACCTGCGGGACCGCCGGGCCCGGCGGGCGGAGTACGAGGACGAGGAGGACGACTACGATTACGACTACGAGCCGGAGCCCTATGAGGAGGAACTGCCGCCCCCGGCCCGTCAGCCGGAGCCCTTCTGGGCCCCTCTGCTGGGTCGGAGAGCACCCCGGAAGAGGGCGGCGGATATCCCCCTGGACGAGCCGGAACAGCAGAAGCCCGTCAAGGAATCGGAACCTGTCCAGCCCCCCCGGGAGAAGACCCGGGAGGAGGAGGCTGCGGATGCACTGAAGGGGAACAAGACATCCTTTTTCAGCCGCAGGACCCATGTGAAGCGCCCCGATGAGGTGCTGGAGGAACTGACCGGCGAGGAGGAGGACGTGATCACCTTTGACGATCCCCTCCCTGAGGCGCTCCCCCGGGAGGAGACCAAGGCCCAGCGGCAGGAGGCCATCCGCCAGGAGGCCCAGCAGGTCACCCAGACCATAGAGCGGACCCTGGAGGAGGAGCCGAAAGCCTATCAGTATCCGCCCCTGGATATCCTGACCCCGCCCAGCGGAGACGCCCAGAGGGCGGCCAGCGAGGAGGTGGAGGGGACCCTGGACCGTCTGGCCAGCGTCCTGACCTCCTTTGGCATCGACGGACATGTGACCGGGGCAGTGCAAGGCCCCTCCGTCACCCGGTACGAGGTGGCCCTGGAGCAGGGAGTCCGGCTGAACAAGCTGACCAACCTCTCCGACGACGTGGCCCTGGCCCTGGGTGTGTCCAACGTCCGCATCGCTCCGGTGCCCGGCAAGATCTCCGTGGTGGGGGTGGAGGTCCCCAACAAGGTGGTCACTCCCGTTCCCATCCGGGAGGTCCTGGACTCCGACAACTTCCGCCGGCACAAGTCCAGCGCGGCCTTCTCCGTGGGCAAGGACATCGGCGGCAACTACATCGTGGGGGACTGCGCCAAGCTGCCCCACATGCTCATTGCCGGCACCACCGGTTCCGGTAAGTCGGTGTGCATCAACTCCCTCATCGTCAGTATGCTCTACAAGTCCACCCCCGAGGAGCTGCGGCTCATCATGGTGGACCCCAAGATGGTGGAGCTGGGGGGCTACAACGGCATTCCCCACCTGCTCATCCCCGTGGTCACCGACCCCAAGAAGGCCGCCGGCGCCCTCCAGTGGGCGGTGACGGAGATGATGAAGCGCTACCGACTCTTTGCCGAGGCGGGGGTTCGGGAGCTCACCTCCTACAACCAGTGGGCCAAGGGCCAGGAGAATGTGGAGCCCATGCCCAAGGTGGTCATCGTCATCGACGAGCTGGCCGACCTGATGCTGGTGGCGGCCAAGGAGGTGGAGGAGTCCATCTGCCGGGTGGCCCAGATGGGCCGTGCCTCCGGCATGCACCTGGTCATCGCCACCCAGCGGCCCTCAGCCGACGTGATCACCGGCCTGATGAAGGCCAACATCCCCTCCCGGGTGGCCTTCGCTGTGGCCTCCTCCCTGGAGTCCCGGATTATTCTGGACACCACCGGGGCGGAGAAGCTGGTGGGCAAGGGCGACATGCTCTGGTTCCCCCTGGGCTCCGCCAAGCCCCTCCGTGTCCAGGGCTGCTTCATCTCCGACGAGGAGGTGGCCGCCGTGGTGGACTGCGTGAAGCAGAACAGCACCGCCGACTACGATGACTCCGTCATGGAGCAGATCGAGCAGCACGTGTCCGAGTCCGAGAAGAAGGGCAAGGGCTCCGGTTCCTCCGGCGGCTATCCCGGCGGGGACGGCGGCGGAGAGGAGCAGGACGAGCTCTTCTCGGCGGCGGTGGATGTGATCCTGGAGCTGGGTCAGGCCTCGGTGTCCATGCTCCAGCGGCGGCTGAAGCTGGGCTACGCCCGGGCCGCCCGCCTGGTGGACCAGATGGAGCAGCAGGGCATCGTAGGTCCCTTCGAGGGTTCCAAGCCCCGGCAGCTCCTCATCACCAAGGAGCAGTGGCAGCAGATGCAGAACGGCGGCGGGGAGGAGGACTACGTGGACCCCGTCCCGCCGGTGGAGGAGGAGATCCTCCCCTTCGACCCCATCCCCCAGCACTACGAATCCGACTGAGCAATGGACCGCTTCCCCGTGGAGCGGTCCGTTTTGTATTTCTCAATTCGACGGAAAATCCAAAAAATTGACGGAGATTTTTTGTCAGAATCCCATCTTTTCGATTGAAGAAGCAGGATGTAACTGGTATAATGAAAAAAAGAAAGCTGCCCCGAAAACCCAACGATGTCAAGATGAGGACTGCGTATGTGCTTCGACGATCCCATTTTTTTAGACCATGACGCCTTCGACGATCTCATGGCAGATACCGAGCGGCACAGGATCTGCTGGATGTACCACGATATCCTGTCGGACCCGAAGATCGCCCGGATGTTCGCCGACTGTGCCGGGCATGGAAGGCCCGTTCGCGAAGCATGGACAACTATGGCCTGGGTGGCGGCGGGTCAGCAGGAAAACAGCTTTTATCTTCTGTTCAAGTGGTATACTGATTTCTACGGCCCCCCGGAGCGGGGGGATCTCTACTATATTGAGCGGGACCAGGGATTTGAGGGGGAGATGCGGGTCCGCCTGCTGGACATGGACCTGCTGAAGGAGCTGGGCCGGCGGGGCATGGAACTGTGCAACGGCCTGTGGAACCGGATCAGTGAGAACGCCTCCTATTACTTCGGGGAGAGCGATTATGAGACCAACGCCATGGCTCACATTCTCCACCTGCTGGACGACAACCCCGGCCAGGAGCTGGAGACCTTCGACTGGTACCTGGGGCGGCAGAGCGACGGGGAGAAGGCCGCCCAGTGCCTGACCATCGCGGCCTACTTCCATGGAGTCCAGTCGGTGAAGGAGATGATCTACCACATCGTGGTCACCGACGGCGGGGAGTCTGACGTCCACAACCTGCACACCCGGGACTTTTTGGAGATCCTCAACCGCATCACCGCCGCCGTGGACGGTAAGCGGCTGTCGGAGCTGTCGGGGGTCTTCCAGGCCCTGGCGGACGAGTTCTGCTACGAGCCGGCCCGGGGGCCGGCGATGAACCGGAACATGGCCCGGGCCATGATGACCCTCACCGAGAGCGGCGGCATCCAGTGGATCCGCCTGGGGGGCCATGGGCGTAAAAAGCTCTTGCGGGAGCTCTACTGCCGCTGCGACCCCAGAAGGGCCTGGGACGTCTTCCACCGATGGCAGGGGGAGCTGTATTTCACGGTTTTCCGGCGCTCTCCCATCCGGGGGCTCCACCGGGGGGTGTACCTGGTGAGCCGGTTCGAGGACCAGCGGGGCATGGATATCACCGACCTGTTCTGGCTGGAGCATGTCTCCGGCGGGGTGGTCCACCTGTGTGAGGGAGACTTTTTTGAGGAACTGATGGACCGTCTTCTGGCCGAGGAGCGTGTGGAGATCACCCTCCATGGCGGCCGCCGCCGGGCTGAGGACCTGCCCGCCACCTACGCGGCGCTTCTGAAGGAGGCCTATGACAGGCTGGAGCGGGGTCTCCTCCAACGGCGCAGTCCCGACCGGGACAGGATATACTGATACAGACGGAACACGCGGGAGGAGGCCGCCCCAGGGCGGGCCTCCTTTGCCGCCCGCGGAGCGAAGGGAAAAGAGGAGAGGACCATGGCATGGAACAGAAATGGACTCCTTCCGGGGAAGAAGGGGCGGTTTCTGTCGGGACAGAGACCCTACGTGAGCTACACCCGGCGGATCACCCGGGTGAAGACCGACCGGCGGCTGGTGACCATTGCCTTTGACGACGGCCCCACCGACCTGCCGGCCTCGCCGGATAAATTCAGCGGCCGGGCCTTGACGGAGCTTTTGCTGGACTGTTTGGGGGAGTATGAGGCCCTGGGGACCTTCTGCCTGGTGGGGGACACCGGGGAGAACTACCCGGACGCCGCAGGCCGGGCCGGGGGACCCCAGTGGAACGGCCGGCGCTGGGACCACTATCCCGACATCAACCAGGATGAGCGGGGAGGCGCGGCCAACAACCCGGAGATCCTCCGGCGGCTCCTGGCCGAGGGCCATCAGGCGGTGAACCACAGCTACCGGCACATCCCCTTCGGCCGGCGGCCCTTCCCCCACGGCAAGCGGGCCTGCCTGGCGGATCTGAATCAGGTGACCGACGATCTGGCCCGCCTGCACCGGCTGCTGGAGGAGAAGCACCACTATACCATGACCATGGGCCGTCCCCCCTGGGGGGTGGATACCATCGGCGGGGGTTGCACCGGCCTGGACGCTTTTGACCTGCTGGGCTACCAGTATCTGGCCGGGTCCTTCCGGGGGGAGAGCGCCCAGCCCCTGGAGAGCCTCCAGGCGGAGACCGATGCCATGGTGATGCCCATGGGCAAGGTCCTGGCCGCCGATCCCGACGCCCTCTGCGGGCAGATCATCTGCCAGCGGGAGGGCTGCAACGGTCTCCGCCGGACCCCGGTGGTCTTCGGCCTGCGGAAGCAGCTGGACCTGCTCCGGCGGTACGGCTACCGGGTGGTCACCGCCCAACAGCTGGTGGAGAGCAGTCCCTTTGCTGACGTTGGCCCCCGGGAGCCGGGGTTTGAGAAGCTGGTCCGGCTCCAGAGGACCCGGGCCATCGTCTATTGGGACAACTGCCTGCGGCTGGACGCCCCCATGACCTGGGGGGAGCTGGCCATGCTGCTGGCCCCCAGAAGAGAGGCCGTCCGGCGGCGCATCCGGCAGATCAAGGAGACCGGCAAGGGGCAGCATCCCCACTGGGGCGCTATGGACTGGTGCGCCGAGCAGGGGATTTTGAAGTACGCCATGGACCCCGACGGGCTGGTGAAGAGCCTGCCCCCGGAGTTCTTCGCCCCCACCCAGGGGTATACCCGCCGGCAGGTCTACGAGGCCTACCGGGAATGAACAGGAGGTATCACGATGGAGTTTGTGAAATTGCAGCGGGAGGAAGAGATCGCCATTGTCACCATCGACCGGCCTAAGAGCCTGAACGCCCTGAACAGCCAGGTCTATGAGGAGATCATCGCCCACCTGGAGGCCATTCAGGCCGATGACCAGGTGAAGGTGGTCATCCTCACCGGCGCTGGGGAGAAGGCCTTTGCCGCCGGGGCGGACATTGCCCAGATGGTCCACCAGGACGCTATGGAGGGCCGCCATCTGGGAGAGCTGTGCCACCGGAGCGCCGACCTTCTGGAGAACATGCGTCAGGTGACCATCGCCGCGGTGAACGGCTACGCCCTGGGGGGCGGCTGTGAGCTCACCCTGGCCTGCGACATCCGGGTGGCGGCGGAGAATGCCCGCTTCGCCCTGCCGGAGGTGGGCTTAGGCATCATCCCCGGCGGCGGCGGCACCCAGCGGCTCAGCCGGATCATCGGCGTGGGCCGGGCCAAGGAGATGATCTTTACCTGCGACCAGATCGACGCCCAGGAGGCCTATCGGATGGGTCTGGCCAACCATGTGGTCCCCCAGGGGGAGCTGATGGACTACTGCCGGGCCATGGCCCGGAAGATCGCCTCCAAGGCCAGCTACGCCGTGTCGGTGGCCAAGGCCGCCGTCAACGCCAGCGAGAACGTAGACCTGCCCAGCGGCTGTGCCCGGGAGCGGGATCTGCTGGGTCTGCTCTTTGCGACCCACGACAAAAAGGAGGGCATGGAGGCCTTCCTGGAGCGCCGCAAGCCCCATTTCACGGACTTCTGAGGGGGAAAGGGATTTTCGTTAAAATGTCTATAGTAAACTTGCCCAAGGGGTCAAACCCTTGAAACGCAAGGGCTTTTCTGGATTTTCACCGGCCGATCTGTAAAAGATTGGCCGGTTTTTTTGTGAAAGGTAACGAAATTGCATCGAAAAGTTTACAAAATGATTACAAGACGGAACGAATTGGTGACACACCGAACAAAAATGGGTAACAAATAAAAACAGAATTTTGTTTGGAAGTAACAAAGATTACAAACTGAGTCCCGTTTTTCGGGCGGTTTCGGGAATTTGAAATGGAAAAGGAGTTCGTGTATAATCCCAGTTGCAGGCGCCCAATCCCTTTCTGCGAGAGAGATAGACGCAGAGAACGAAAAGGCAACCGGAAGGAATCAGGCTTACCCGTCGACTTAGGGCGTTTGCGCATCGGCAGGGGACGCGCCTTCCACGAACGATTGGAGATTAACATGAAGAAGTATTTGATTGGGGCTCTGCTCTGCATGGCAATGCTGGTGAGCATGGTGCCCACGGCCTTCGCGGCCAGCAACTACACAGAGTGCATGGCGGCCATCCGGGAGCAGAAGCAGATCCAGGCCCAGGCCCACCAGACGGCTAACACCCTCCGCAAGCAGGGCTATTCCGAAAACAGCAGCTATATCCAGGCTGCCAAGAGCACCTGGGCCTCCGCCCAGGCGGAGATCCAGGCCTACCAGAAGCTGTCCCAGTACACCTGGGATGACATCCGCATCCTGACCACCACCGTCTACCACGAGGCAGGCTGCACCACCGAGCAGCTCCGCCAGTATGTGGCCCA
Organism: Bacillota bacterium; assembly: GCA_030535235.1. Taxonomy (GTDB): domain Bacteria; phylum Bacillota; class Clostridia; order Oscillospirales; family Oscillospiraceae; genus Evtepia. The sequence goes on along the minus strand of JAUNCL010000013.1, from coordinate 41,252 downwards.
GGTGGCCCTGAACCGGGTGAAGGACAGCCGGTTCCCCAACACGGTCTACGGCGTCATCACCCAGCGGGGCCAGTACAGCACCAAGTACGCCACCACAGAGGCCGCCCAGGCCATCAAGAACAAGGACGCGGCCAACGGCACCAACTACTGGCAGACCTGCAAGAACTCCGTGATCCAGGCCATGAAGGGCAAGACGGATATGCCCTCCAACGTTATCTATCAGGCCAACTTCACCCAGGGCAGCGGTCTCTGGAAGTCCGTCTACTTCAACAGCGGCTGGTTCGCCAGCACCAGCTACTTCTGCTACGGCTGATCGCTGCTGTACACAGTGATAAAATCCCCGGGACGCTGCATGTCCCGGGGATTCTTTTCGGTATCAGGTGTGATCTTCTTTTTGGGAGAGTCCCTGCTCAAAGCGGGATTTCTTGTCATATCTGGGGACTCCGGCGGGGTAGTCCCCGGAGAAGCAGGCGGTGCAGAAGCCCTGGGCGTGGCCGGCGGCGGCGATCTGCCGGGCGTGGTCCACGCTGAGGTAGCCCAAGGAGTCCGCCCCGATGATGCGGGCGATCTCCTCCACCGGGTGGTGGGCGGCGATGAGGTTTTCCCGGGAATCCACGTCGGTGCCGTAGTAGCAGGGGTTCAGGAAGGCGGGGGCGGAGGACATCATGTGGACCTCTGTGGCGCCGGCCTGCCGCAGGAGGGAGACGATCTGGCCCGAGGTGGTCCCCCGGACGATGGAGTCGTCCACCAGCACCACCCGCTTGCCGTTGACCACGGAGCGGATGGGGTTGAGTTTGATCTTCACCTTGTCCTCCCGGTCGTGCTGGTCGGGCTGGATGAAGGTGCGGCCGATGTATTTGTTCTTGATAAAGCCCATGCGGTAGGGGATGCCCGACTCCTCGGCGTAGCCCATGGCGGCATCCAGGCCGGAGTCGGGGACCCCGATGACCACGTCGGCCTGCCGGGGGTGTTCCTGAGCCAGGAATCGGCCTGCCTGGATCCGGGCGGCGTGGACGGAGGCTCCGTCGATGACCGAGTCCGGCCGGGCGAAGTAGAGGTATTCAAAGACGCAGGTCCGCTGGGGGCGGGTCCCGCAGTGGCGGGTGAGGGAGCGGATGCCGGAGGACTCAAAGACCAGAATCTCCCCGGGGCGCAGGTCCCGGACGAAGGCAGCTCCCACGGCGTCCAGGGCGCAGCTCTCGGAGGCCACCACGTAGTCCCCCTCCTTGGTGACACCGTAGCACAGGGGCCGGAAGCCGTAGGGGTCCCGGGCGGCCAGAAGCTTGGTGGGGGAGAGGATGACCAGGGAGTAGGCCCCCTGGATGGTATCCATGGCCCGCTCCACGGCCTCTTCAATGGAGGGGGCGGTGAGACGCTCCTTGGTGATGATATAGGCGATGACCTCGGTGTCGCTGGTGGTGTGGAAGATGGAGCCGGAGAGCTCCAGCTGGGTGCGCAGCTCAAAGGCGTTGGTCAGGTTGCCGTTGTGGGCCAGGGCCATGTGGCCCTTGCTGTGGTTGACCACGATGGGCTGGCAGTTGAGCCGCCCGTCCCCGCCGGTGGTGGAGTAGCGGACGTGGCCCACCGCCATGGTGCCGTGGCCCAGGCCTTGGAGAACGTCCGGGGGAAACACGTCGCTCACCAGGCCGACGTCCTTGTGGTCCCGAAAGAGGCCGTCGTTCCCCACCACGATGCCGCAGCTCTCCTGGCCGCGGTGCTGGAGGGCGAACAGGCCGTAGTAGGCCGAGGAGGCGACAGCGCGGCGGGTTTGGCTGAACACGCCGAACACCCCGCATTCTTCGTGGAGAGAACCCATGGAAAACCAGCTCCTTTCCCCTGTCAGAGGAGTAAATTGTCAGAAAAACAGTATTATTTCATCACACTCCCAGGGGAAAATCAAGGGGAAGGATGCCGAAAACCATCCCCTGGGGAAAAAGTTTTTGGGCCTCCTTGACAAAAAAACTTTCTGGTGATAACATGTGTCTGTACAAGAGAATGAATGGTACAAAATTTGCTGTTTTGAATGGAGGAGAACGGGTTTCCCCCGTCCTCGCAATCTGTTTGAAAGCCGGCTGATGGAGCGTTTATTTGCTGCGCTCTCATTGCCGGCTTTTTTGCGTTCAGAGAGAAAGGAAGCACACGCTATGCATTTGAGTTCCCTGCATGTGGTGGGCCTGCTGGCCACCATTGCCCTGATCGTCGGCATCGGCATCCGCTCCGGGCGGAAGGTCCAGTCGGCATCGGATTTCTCCAGCGGCGGCAGCCGCGCCGGGGCCTGGATCGTCTGCGGAGCCATCATGGGCACCCTGGTAAGCGGTCAGGCCACCATCGGTACCGCCCAGCTGGCCTTTTCCTTCGGCATGTCCGCCTGGTGGTTCACCTTGGGCTCGGGCATCGGCTGCCTGATCCTGGCCATTGGCTACGCGGCCCCCTTCCGCCACAGCGGCTGCTCCACCCTGTTGCAGATCGTCTCCAAGGAGTACGGGCCCAAGGCGGAGTCCCTGGGCAGCATTTTCTGTTCCATCGGCATTTTCATCAGCGTGGTGGCCCAGGTCCTGTCGGCCACGGCCCTGCTCATCACCATTTTCCCCATCAACAGTCTGGCGGCGGCGGTGGTCTCCATCGCCCTCATGGCCTTCTATGTGATCTTTGGCGGGATGTGGGGGGCCGGCATGGGGGGCGTGGCCAAGCTCATCCTGCTGTATGCGACCTCCATCCTGGGCGGCATTTTGGTTTTCGTCATGGCCGGGGGCGTCTCCGGGCTGATGGACTCCCTCCAGTCCCTGCTGGCGGGGACGGCCCTGGGGGATTACAGCGGCCTGACGGACGCCGCCTCGGTCCACGCCCGGTTTACCTCCCTCTTGGCCCGGGGGGCCTCCAAGGACATCGGCTCTGCCCTGTCCCTGCTGCTGGGGGTCCTGTCTACCCAGACCTATGCCCAGGCCATCTGGTCCGGCAAGAGTGACCGGGCGGCCAAGAAGGGAGCCCTCCTCAGCGCCTTCCTGATCCCCCCCATCGGCATCGCCTGCATCCTCATCGGCCTGTACATGCGGGGTCACTGCATCACCGCCGACGAGGTCCAGGCCCTGCAGGCCCTGGGGCAGTCCATCCCCCAGGGGCTCATCCAGATCGAGTCCACCGCCCAGGTCTTCCCGGTGTTCGTGGTGAACTTCATGCCCAAGCTCCTGGGAGGCATCGTCCTGGGTACCCTGTTCATCACCGTGGTGGGGGGCGGCTCCGGCCTAGCCCTGGGCATGGCCTCCATCCTGGTCACCGACATTTTCGCCCGGAAGAATCCCCGGGTGAAGGAGTCCGGGGTCAACCTGAAGGTCACCCGGGGGACCATCATGGTCATCCTGGTCATCGCCGCGGCGGTTGCCATCCTGGTGCCCGGGGCCATGATCAACGACTTCGGCTTCCTGTCCATGGGCCTGCGGGGGGCGGTGGTCTTCCTGCCCATGTGCGGCGGCCTGTGGCTCAAGGGGAAGATCCCCAGCCGGTTCGCCCTGGCGGCCATCATCGCCGGCCCTGTTGCCGTGCTGGCGGGGAAGCTGCTCGCCCTTCCCTTCGACCCTCTGTTCCTGGGCATGGCTGTGTGCCTGGTCATCATGGGGGCGGGCTTTTGCGCTGGAAAACACAACGGCGTTTCGTTGTCGTCTCAATAAATTGACTTGCAAAGGGGAGTGCCCCGGCAGGGACTTGCAGCCTGCCGGGGCGTTCTCGTTGTTTCTTGGGAAAACATGTGGTATAATTTACATTATAATATATCAATTCAGACAGAAGGGAGTCCCTGCCATGCTGGGTGCGTTGATCGGCGATATCGCCGGGTCGATTTACGAGTGGAAGAATATCAAAACCAAGGAGTTTCCCCTGGTGCAGCCGGAGTGCCGGATGACTGACGACAGCGTCATGACGGCGGCGGTGGCCTCGGCGGTGCTGATGAGCGACCTGCGAGACCTGGACGGGTTCCGGGCCAACGTGGTGGCGGAGATGCGTCGGCTGGGCCGTGCCTATCCCGGCCTTGGCTACGGCCCCCGGTTTGAGCGGTGGCTCCAGGCGGAGGAGCCCCGACCCTACGGCAGCCTGGGCAACGGCAGCGCCATGCGGGTCTCCCCGGTGGCCTGGGCGGCGGAGAGCCTGAGCCAGTGTCTGGCCCTGGCCAGGGCTTCGGCGGAAGTGACCCACAACCACCCGGACGGGATCGCCGGGGCGGAGGCCATCGCCGGGGCGGTCTATCTGGCCCGGCAGGGGGCGGAGAAGGCGGCCATCCGGGCCCATGTGACCCGGTACTATCCCCTGGACTTCACCCTGGACGAGATTCGGGCGGACTACCAGTTTGACGTCTCCTGTGCCGGCAGCGTTCCCCAGGCCGTGGCGGCCTTTTTGGAGGCGGAGAGCTTTGAGGAGACCATCCGCAACGCCATCTCCATCGGCGGGGACAGCGACACCATCGCCGCCATGGCCGGTTCCGTGGCGGCGGCCTGCTATGGGGTTCCCCGGGAAATCCGGGAAACCTTCCTGCCCTTTATCGACGGGGAGGTCCGCACCATCTACGACCGGTTCATTCAGAGATATTGAGGAGGCAGCGCCATGTGGAACACGACCCTGTGCTATATCGAGCGGGAGGGGCAGTATCTGATGCTCCACCGGGTAAAAAAGAAGAATGACATCAACCAGGACAAGTGGGTGGGCGTCGGCGGCAAGTTTGAGGACAAGGAGAGCCCGGAGGAGTGCCTTCTCCGGGAGGTCAGGGAGGAGACCGGCCTGACCCTCACCCGCTACGCCTACCGGGGGCTGGTGACCTTCGTGTCCGACCGGTGGGAGACGGAGTACATGCACCTCTTCACCGCCGACGGCTTTGAGGGGGAGATGATCGAGTGTAACGAGGGGGACCTGGAGTGGGTGGACAAGTCCGCCGTGCAGGACCTGCCCATCTGGACGGGGGACAAGATCTTTCTGGACCTGCTGACCCGGGAGGTTCCCTTCTTCTCCCTGAAGCTGTCCTATGAGGGAGATACCCTGGTCCAGGCCGCCCTCAACGGCCGGGAAATTTCCACGGAGATATGAAAAGAGAGGTCCCGAAAGCCGCGGCTTTCAGGACCTCTTTTCCTGGGTCAAATACTGAAGAAAAACGGGCGGTCGTCCACCAATTCCCGGATCTGGGACTCCCCATAGACGGTGATGCCCTTCCGCTTGAGCATTTCGGCGGTGAGGCCGTCTCCCTCCACCAAAGTTTTGGTGAAGGTGCCGTCATAGATCTGCCCACTGCCGCAGGAGGGGCTGCGCTCCTTCAGCAGAACGGCCTTGCAGCGGTAGAGGTCGGCCAGCCGAAGAACCTCGGCGGTGCCCCGGATAAACTGCTCGGTGACGTCCTGACCGTCCTGGGTGACCACCCGGCTGCCCTGGCGCTCGGCGGGGACCCGGGGGGTAGGCAGCCCCCCTAACATCTCCGGGCAGATGGGGATGCAGGTGTGCTCCTTCATGAGCTGCTCCAACTGGGGCAGGGGATTGCTCTGGCCGTCGTACCGGCAGCCCACCCCCATGAGGCAGGCGCTGACTAAGATGCGCATGGGGCCGCCCCCTTACTTCAGGGTCTCGGCCCAGTCGGCTTCCTTGAAGCCCACCAGGACCTTGTCATCGGTGATGACCAGGGGCCGCTTCACCAGCAGACCGTCGGAGGCCAACAGGGCAAACTGCTCCTCCTCCGGCATGGCGGGGAGCTTTTTGGACAGCTCCATGGAGCGGTAGAGCTGCCCGCTGGTGTTGAAGAATTTTTTCAGGGGCAGACCGCTTTTTTCGTGCCAGGCTTTCAGCTCCTCCAGGGTGGGGTTGTCCTCCTTGATGTCCCGAAAGGTGTAGTCCACCTGGTTCTCATCCAGCCACTTCTGGGCCTTCTTGCAGGTGGAGCAGCGGGGATAGCATACAAATAACATAGCTTTGACCTCCTATGTGTGGGATCGAATGATACCTTATTATGATACCGGACGCGGGAGAGAATTGCAATTGAAAACCGGGCCGTTTCATGATAAAATCATAGGAAGCAAGAAAATTCCGGGAAAGGAGAGAGCATGATGAAGAAAAAACTCCTGGCGCTGGCCTGTGCCGTCGGCCTGATTTTGTCTTTGATGGTGGTGCCCTCCTCGGCCTCCAACAGCCTGTTCTTCCTCTCCCTCAACGATACGTTAGCCCCCCAATCCGCCCAGACCACCCCCATTCAGCACAGCGGCTGGGTCTATGTGCCGGTGACTGCCTTCAATAACCGGGTCACGGGGATCAACTTCGGCGTGTACTACGGCTTTACCGACAACAACGAGAGCCTGATCTTCTACAACCTCTCGGGCAAGACCATGACCTTTGACCTGATCAACGGGACGGCCACCGCCACCGGCGGCGACCCGCCGGTCCCCGGTCGGGTGGTCTGGCAGAATGGCGTCTATTACGTCCCGGCCTATGCCATCTGCCGCTATTTCGGCCTGACCTACTCCTTCTATACCACCGACTACGGCCCCCTTCTGCGGATCAAGGACGGCAGCGCCGTGCTCAGCGATTCCCTTTTCATCAGCTCGGCTGCCTCCATGATGCGCGGCCGGTATAACAGCTATTACGGCCAAAACGGAAATACGAATAACAACAATACGAACACGCCCCCTACCCCTACTACCCCAACCACTCCCGTTACGCCCCCCCAGGTGGAGGAGCCCAACGTGGTGGAGGAGAATGCCCCCAAGTTCTCTTTGTACCTGGGCCTGCGGGCCGCCCAGGGGACGGACATCACCGCCGCCCTCAACGCCCTGGCCAATGTGAATGCCTCGGCGGTGGTCTTCTTCCCGGCGGACACTCTGGCCGCCTCCGGGGACCAGATCCGCCAGGCCGCCGGCCGGGGACATAAAGTCGGGCTGATCCCTGCCGGGGAGACGGCAGAGGAGCGGCTCCGGAGCGTCCGGGAGGGGCAGGCCCTTCTGACCCGGATCCTCCGTCAGGAGACCTGGTTCGTCCTCGCCGGCGACAAGGAGCTGGCCGACGCCGGGTATCTATGCTGGTCTCCGGGCCTGACGACCAAGTCCGGCGGCACCTCGACCCAGATCTACGAGAGCATCGTGGACTACGGAGAAGGGCAGAAGGGCGGCCGGGTCCTGCTGGACACCCGCACCTCCGGCCCCATCCTGGCGGGGGTTCTGAACCAGCTTGCCCAGGACGGTGACACCTTCCTGGTCCCCCGGGAGACGAAGTATTAAATGAAAAAACAACTTGTCAATAGAATAATAATCTGTTAAAATAAGATAAAAAAGAGAAAGGCACCGTACACCCCTGGACCACTGGCCCACAGGATGGGCGGCGCCTTTTTTGTTGATCGGATCAAAAGGAGGCAAGCGCTATGAAAAAGAGAGTGTTACCTTGGATTTTGACCCTGCTCCTGGCTTTGGCTCTGGCCACCCCGGCGGGGGCCGTTGAGACAGCCCAGGCCGAAGCTCTGGGCGTCAGCGGCGTCTGTGCCGCAGTGGTGGATGACAATGGGACCCTGTGGACCTGGGGCTGCAACAGCTACGGGCAGTTGGGCAACGACAACCAGGGGGACCATGAGGACTCGTATGGGACTTTGTATCAAACCAGCCCTGCCCCCATCCTGGAGGAGGTCCGGTCCGTGGCTCTGGGCGATTTTCACGGGGCGGCTGTCAAGGAGGACGGCACCTTGTGGACCTGGGGCTGCAACGACAACGGTCAGGTGGGCCAGAAACGGGTCAACGACAAGGATGTGATCTGGTACTGGACCTTTATCATTCCCCACCGGTTCGTCACTCCCTACCAGTCCGTTTCCATCCAGATCATGGCAGACGTGGCGTCGGTGTCCGCCGGGGCCTATTTTACTGCGGCCGTCAAAGAGGACGGAACCCTTTGGATGTGGGGGGATAATGACCACGGCCAGTTGGGCGTTGGCCATGGGAAGGACCAGAAGAACAAAGTCGGGGGAGCCTGCCGGAAGAGCCCCGTCCAGGTCATGGAGGATGTGCAGGCGGTGGCCTGCGGGGACTATCACACCCTGATCCTGAAAACCGACGGGACCCTGTGGGCCTGCGGCAACAACGGCAGAGGAGAGCTGGGCGTCGGGGACACGACCAATCGGGACATCCCGGTTCAGGTGATGACCGATGTGGCGGCCATCTGCGCCGGTCTGTCCTGCTCCGCCGCTCTGAAGACCGACGGAACCCTGTGGACCTAGGGAGATAACGAGTATGGCCAGTTGGGGACCGGAGATACCCGGGAACGGTGGGAACCCGTCCAAGTGATGGAAGACGTGGCCCGGATCACCGCCGGCTCCATGCACATGGCGGCCATCAAGACCGATGGGACCCTGTGGACCTGGGGCTTTGACCGATTCAACCAGCTCGGGACCGGGCAGCCCCTGGCAGGGGAGGACGAGATGCGGTTCCAGGCCCAGCCGGTTCAGGTCATGGAGGACGCGGCCCTGGTGTCGGCGGGGAGCTATACCACCCTGGCGGCCAAGACCGATGGGACCCTGTGGGCCTGGGGGTCCGATTTTGGGAAGTTCCTGTGCGGCCTTGGGGACCTGGAGGATGCCAGCGGCGACGCGGTCCAGTCTGTCCCGGCGCCTCTGCCGGTGGAGCTGACGGCGGCAGTGCCCAATGTGGATTCAAAATGAAAAGGAAGCGCGAAAGCGTCCGGCAGCCCGGGCGCTTTCGTTGTTTTGACGAAAATCAAGGTTTCGTAAAATTTTTGAAAAAAGGGGTTGCAATCCTGCCTTGTTGTGGTATTATGTTAGTGCTTTACTACAATAGAGTGTTAAACAAACCAAATCTTATGATAGGAGCGTTAAACCATGAAAAAGAAGTATCTTGCACTGTTCCTGGCAGCCGCTATGGGCTGCTCCCTGCTGGCCGGCTGCGGCGGCGGTGAAACCCCTGAACCCACCGAAGACGGCGGCGAAGAGGCTGCTCTGGTCTACGCCGTGGAAGCCGGCTCCGCCGGTGAGGCTGTGGCCGCTGAGCAGGGCTTCGAGTACAACTCCGTGGCCTCCCAGGCAGATGCCCTGATGGAAGTGGCCTCTGGCACCTCCGACGCCGCCATCATCGACCTGCTGATGGCCGACGCCATGATCGGCGAGGGCACCAGCTATCCCGACCTGGTCACCGGCGACGAGCTGACCACCGAGGAGTACGGCGCAGGCTGCCGCCAGGATTCCGACCTGACCGACTATATCAACTGGGTCATGTCCGCCGCTTATGCTGACGGCACCATGCAGACCATCGCCGAGACCTACAAGGTCGGCGCCGCTCTGGTGGAGCAGCCCGAGGTTGCCGAGCCTGAGATCGCCGCTGACGGCGACGTGGCTTATATCCAGGACAAGGGCACTCTGGTTGTGGGTATCACTGACTTCGCCCCCATGGACTACAAGGAAGAGGGCAGCGACGAGTGGATCGGCTTCGACGCTGACATGGCCCGTCTGGTGGCTGAGAAGCTGGGCGTGGAGATCCAGTTTGTGGAGATCGACTGGGACAACAAGATCATGGAGCTGGATTCCAAGAACATCGACGTGGTCTGGAACGGCATGACTCTGACCGCTGAGGTCACCGCAGCCATGAACTGCACCAACGCATACTGCAACAACGCACAGGTCGTGGTTCTGCCCGGCTAATGGAAATCCCTTTCCAATCCAAATCCAAATAAACTCCAAAGGCAGAGGGCGGTCTCGCTCTCTGCCTTTGGGCGGCTTATAGAAAGACAGAGGAGTTTTTTCCATGCTTTGGAACGTAACACAAACCCTGCTCACCGGCCTGGGCAGCACGGTTCAAATCTTTTTTCTGACCCTGCTCTTCGCCCTGCCTCTGGGTCTGCTGATCGCCTTCGGCACCATGACCAAATTTACGCCCGTCCGCTGGCTGTGTAATACCCTGGTCTGGATCGTCCGCGGCACCCCCCTGATGCTCCAGCTCATCGGCTTCTTCTACATCCCCGGCATCATCGGCCATAACATCTGGCCCAGCGGCGACACGGGACGCATGATGGCCACGGTGGTGGCCTTTTCCCTGAACTACGCCTGCTATTTCTCCGTGATCTATCGCGGCGGCATCCAGAGCGTCCCCGTGGGCCAGCGGGAGGCCGGTCAGGTCCTGGGCATGACCAAGAGCCAGATCTTCTTCAAGATCACCCTCATGCAGATGATCAAGCGTATCCTCCCGCCCATGTCCAACGAGATCATCACCCTGGTCAAGGACACCTCCCTGGCCCGGATCATCGCCGTCTACGAGCTGACCTTCACCGGCTACTCCTTCATGAAGTCCAGCGGTCTGGTGTGGCCCCTGTTCTACACCGGCGTGTTCTACCTGCTCTTTGTGGGCATCCTCACCATCTTCTTCAACTTCCTCGAGCGTAAGCTCGACTACTTCCGCTAAGGAGGCGTCCCTATGGCTATTTTAGAAGCACAGCACATTGAAAAGCATTTCGGCGCCACCCGGGTGCTGGAGGATATCAGCTTCTCCCTGGAGGAGGGTCAGGTCTTGGCCATCATCGGCTCCTCCGGCAGCGGCAAGACCACCCTGCTGCGGTGCCTGAACTTCCTGGAGACCCCGGACACCGGCACCATCTCCGTCAAGGGGGAGGTCCTCTTCGACGCGGCGGACCCGGCGACCCGGAAGGAGAGCGAGATCCGCCGGAAGCGGCTCCACTTCGGTCTGGTTTTCCAGGACTTTAACCTCTTCCCCCAGTATACCGCCCTGGAGAACGTCACCCTGGCCCGGGAGCTCATGGCCAAGAGCGAGAAGACCGGCGAAAAGGTGGAGGACATCCGCAAGGAGGGGGAGCAACTCCTGGCAATGATGGGCCTCAGCGACCGCATGGGTAACTATCCCCATCAGCTCTCCGGCGGTCAGAAGCAGCGGGTGGCCATTGCCCGGGCCCTGGCCATGAAGCCGGACATCCTCTGCTTTGACGAGCCCACCTCCGCCCTGGATCCCGAACTCACCGGGGAGGTGCTGAAGGTCATCCGTGGGCTGGCCGACCAGCACACCACCATGATCATCGTCACCCACGAGATGGAGTTCGCCCGGGATGTGGCCGACCAGGTCATGTTCATGGACGGGGGCGTGGTGGTGGAGGAGGGTCCCCCCTCCGAGGTCTTTGGCAACCCCAAGCACCCCCGCACCCGGCAGTTCCTGGATAAGTTCAGCGGCTGAGCCAGCCGCCCATTTGGTTTGTAAAACAGACAGCCTGAAGCCCCTGGAGGCTTTGGGCTGTTTTTGCGTAAAAGGGAGGAAAAGCGCCCAAGAAGGGTGACAAATTTTTGCAGAATCTTTACAAATTGGGTGTTTTCATGGGGAAAGAGATATGCTATAATGATTTGAAATATGTAAAATCGCAGAAAAAGCGTACTGCCATTCCCTTTACACAAAGGTCAGGAGGATGATTTTTCTCATGAGATATGACGAATTTGACGATTACAGCCGTTCCTCCCGGGGCGGGTCCCGGAGCACCGACCGCCGCTCTTCCAGCAGCCGGGACTACGGCGGCCGGGACTATGACCGGAGTTACAGAGACTACGACCGGGGCTACAGCAGCTATGACCGGGATTACGACCGGGGCTACAGCCGGGACTACCGCTCCCAGGACCGCTACAGCACCCGGAGCCGGGGCTATTACGATGACTTCGACCGGCAGGACTGGGAGCGCACCGCCCCCAACTGGGACGACCGCAGCAGCGCCCGGAGAAAGTCCGGCGGCAGCTCCCGCAGCGGCGGCAGCAGCCGGCCCTCCTCCTCCCGGAACAGCAGCCGGGGCAGTTCCGACCGCCGGTCCTCCTACGACAACCGGTCCCGGAGCGGCGGCCGAAGCGGTTCCTCCTCGGGCCGTCGGCCCTCTGACAGCCGGAGAGGCGCACCTCAAAAGCGGAAGAAGAATATTCAGCTGGTCCCCATTGTGCTGGGCCTGGTCCTTATCATTCTGGCCGCCCTGATCGTCAAGTCCTTCCTGGGCGGCGGCAGCGGCAGTGATTACGAGATCGAGCTGGCCTCCCAGACCATCGTAGTGGACGAGACCACCACGGCCAGCATCAAGGGCCTGTCTGAAACGGAGGAGTACGAGATCACCTGGGGCTGCAGCGATCCCAATGTGATCTCTGTGGATGGAAACGGCAAGACCTGCACCCTTACCGCCAAAAACGAGGGTTCTGTCACCATTGCCGCCACGGTCAATGGGGAGACTCTCCAGAAAACCGTGATGGTGGTGGACGTAGCCCCCGGTGTGGTGGGCATCAAGCTGGACCAGGAGACCGTGGAGATCAAGTCCGGCGATAGCTACACTGTCCAGGCCACCGTCCAGATGGAGTCGGACAACATGAGTCCCGCCAAGATCACCTGGAGCAGCAGTGACTCCTCGGTGGCCCTGGTGGATAAGAACGGCGTCATCACCGGCCGGGATGTGGGCACCGCCATCATCAAGGCCTCTGCCGGCGAGAAGACGGCGGAGATCGTGGTCACCGTGGTGGAGAACCCCAACAACAGCAATCACGACGGGACCCAGTCCACAGGGACAGAACCCGAGGAGGGCGCGGTCCAGCCGGATGACGACGGCACAGGGAGCACGGGCAGTAGCTCCGGCAGCACTGGCACCAACACCGGCGGCGCCACCGGCAGCGATGAGACCGAGGGCGGCGGCGATGCCGGCGAACTGGACAGCAACATTACCGGGGAGAGCCCTGCAACAGAATAATTTCAAGAAAGGACGGGATCGCTCCCGTCCTTTTTTCTCTTTTCAGGGGAAGGGTGACATGGTACAATGAAGAAAAAAACAGAAGGGGGAACTATGATGAAAAAGATCGCGTGGATCGGCGTGGGGATCATGGGCAGCGGCATGGTCCGGAACCTGATGAAGGCTGGGTTTGAGCTGCACATCTACGCCCGGAATCGGACCAAGGTGGAGGAGGTCATTCGGGATGGAGCGGTCTTCCACGAGACCATCGGCGACTGCGTCCGGGGCTGTGAGGCTGTGATCACCATGGTAGGCTATCCCAGGGATGTGGAGGAGGTCTATTTCGCCCCCGGCCATATCCTGGACCGGGCAGAACCCGGCGGGTACCTGATTGACATGACCACCACCAGCCCCTCCTTGGCGGAGCGGCTCTATGAGGAGGGGACCAAGAGGGGCTTCCGGGTCCTGGACGCCCCGGTGACCGGAGGGGATACCGGCGCCCGGGCGGGCACCCTGTCCATCCTGGTGGGGGGCGAGAAAGAGGATTATGAGGCCTGCCTGCCCCTGTTCCGGGCCATGGGGACCAACATCAATCACCAGGGGCGGGCCGGCTGCGGCCAGCACGCCAAGCTGGCCAACCAGATCATGATTGCCGGGACCCTGTCCGGGGTCTGCGAGGCTCTGACCTATGCCCGGGCCAAGGGCCTGGCCCCCCATGTGCTGATTCAGTCCCTTGCCACCGGCGCTGCCGGCAGCAAGCAGCTGGACGCCTTTGGGGAGAAGATCGTGGCGGGGGATCTGGCCCCCGGATTCTTCCTGAAGCACTTTGTCAAGGACATGGGTCTGGCCCTGGAGGAGGCCGGATACAGCGGACTCACCCTGGACATTCTGGCCCGGGTCCTGGAGAATTACAGGGGCCTGGAGGCGGCGGGATATGGGGACCTGGGGACCCAGGCTCTGATTCACCACTATGAGGAGACAGAAAAATAAGCATACCATAGGATACAGAAGGAGGGCGGGACAAACTTTTTGGTCCCGCCCTCCTTCTGACCTTTTTTGAAGGGGCATGGCCTTATAATGGCCGCGATGGGAGACAACCGGCAGGGGGAGGGGTGGTCTATGACGGTCCTCTATCTGGACGCCTATCTGGGGATGAACTTCGTCGTGAACTATCTGCTCCTGGCCTGCGCCGGCAAACTGGATGGAGAGCCCATGGTCCGCTGGCGGTATGCCCTGGGCAGTGCCCTGGGGACAGCCTATGCGGGGCTGGCTCTCCTGCCTGCCTGGGGCTTTCTGGAGCACCCGGCCTGCAAGGCGGCGGGGGCTGTGGTCATGGTCCTGGCGGCCTTTGGCCGCTCGGAGCGTATGCTGCGGACCGGAGGGCTGTTCCTGGTGCTCTCCTGCGCCTTCGGCGGGGGGCTTCTGCTCCTGTCCATGGCCCGGGGGAGCGGGGGAGGACAGGCGGGGTTCCTGGGGCCTTCCCTGGGGATGCGTGGAATTTTGGTGGCGGCCGCTCTCAGCTACGGCTGCCTGTCTCTGTTGCTGCGGGGGCAGTTTGCCCACACCCGCACCGCCGGGGAGCTGGAAGAGCTGCGCCTCTCCCACCGGGGGAGGACGGTGACCCTTCTGGCCCTGCGGGACACGGGCAATACCCTCCAGGACCCTCTCACCGGCCGCCCGGTGGTGGTGGTGGAGGGGGAAAAGCTGCGGGAGCTGGTGCCGGAGCTCTTTCCGGCCCGGGCCGGGCTGTCCGACCCGGTAGCCCTTTTGCGGGAGCTGGAAGGCCGGGCCGGTGGTCTGCGGCTCCAGCTGCTGCCCTATCGGGCGGTGGGGGTGGAGTGCGGGATGCTGCTGGCCCTGCGGGTGGACCGGGCGGAGTATGGAAAGCGGGCCTATCGCAACTGCCTGACGGCGTTATCGCCCACGCCGGTCTCTGACGGCGGGGGATACTGTGCCCTGATCGGCGGGGAAGGATAGAGGAAGGAGTTATGCACCATGAAGGAGATCTGGAGGAAATGGGTCTGGGCCTTGCGGGGGTTTCTGGTTCGGCGGCGGCTGTGGCGGCCGGGCAAGGTTATGTACATCGGCGGCAGCGACGTGCTGCCGGCCCCTTTGAGCCGGGAGGAGGAGGCAGCCCTTATCGCCCGTCTGTCCCAAGGGGATCAAAGCGCGTCCTCGGCCCTCATCGAGCACAACCTGCGCCTGGTGGTCTACATCGCCCGGCGTTTTGAGAACACAGGGGTGGGGATCGAGGACCTCATCTCCATCGGGACCATCGGCCTCATCAAGGCGGTGGGGACCTACAAGCCGGCGAAAAACATCAAGCTGGCCACCTATGCCTCCCGGTGCATCGAGAACGAGATCCTCATGCACCTGCGAAAAACGGCCTCCCTCAAGAGCGAGGTCCCCTTTGACGAGCCTCTGAGCACCGACTGGAACGGCAATGAGCTGTTGCTGTCGGATATCCTGGGGACGGAGAGCGACCTGGTCATCAAGCCCATGGAGGAGGACGCCGACCGGCAGATGCTGGCCGACGCCCTGGAGAAGCTCAATGACCGGGAGCGGGAGATCATCACCCTGCGGTTCGGCCTGGGAGGACGCCGGGAGCACACCCAGAAGGAGGTGGCCGAGCGGATGGGCATCTCCCAGTCCTACATTTCCCGATTGGAAAAGCGGATCATCTCCCGCCTGAAACGGGAGATTTTAAAGGTGACGGAGGTGCCGTGAGGAACGCAGCTGTCAGGAGAGTATACTATTCTGAAATAGAAGATATTGTGACAATAATTGTACCTACCTGTGTTGCGGTAGTTGTTGTAGAGTCAAGCGTACCGGATAAAGTCAAATAAGCGTTAAATTTGAGAGCTTCCGCATTTTGATTGCCCAAATAGCTTTGATTAGAAGCAGAAGGAAAAGAATATGAATTACTATCAAATACTCCGGTTACGGAGTCAATTTCTTTATCATAGGTAAGATCGCAAGATACATCAGCATTGGAATGATTTATGACGGTGATTTTATTTGCGTCATTTTCACAGGCCCAAACTGCGGTGGATGTATTAGATGTATCATATGTATGGTTAACGGGATTCCAAACAGCCTTTCCTGCCGTGTAAGTAAATTCCATACTTCCCCAAGAAATATCAACGCTGTAAACGACATCTGCTTCACTGGCAGCTACATATTTCGCTGTTACGGGAATTTCCTTCGAATCCAAACCTACGCCGTATGAATAAGAAGCAGCTGCCCACACCGTCACCGACAAACTCAGCATCAAAACGACTGACATACACACGATAAGCAATTTTTTCATATCATGACCTCCTGACATTACTCTGTGACCGTAATCGAAATGGGGATCTCTGTGTTCAGCAAAGCCTGAGCGCCGTTTTCGTCATAAAACGTCACTTGGAACTTCCCCTCGTATCCGCCGGGAGACAGCTTGGCGGTGTCCAGCAGGGGAAGGGTCTCCACCTGGGTTCCGGGGACCAGAGCCCCGGATTGGACCACTGTGGTTCCCTGAATCACGATCTCCAGCACCATACTCTGGTTGGAGCGGGAGGGGTTGGAGAAGGAAAGCTGGGCCGTCCCCTCAGAGAGGGAAATCGTGACCTGATCCGAATAAGTGAGGTTCACAGCGCCGCCCCCTTCCGGTTGGTCCATTTTCTCCCCGTTGTCATCCCCGGTGGGGACGGCGTTTTCCTCGGCGGCGGGGAGTTCATCCGGCGGGAGTACCGGGTCCGGCTCCTGGTTAGAGAGGGCCCAGAGGGCGGTGCATACGGAAAGGCAGGTAACCACCGTCAGGAGCGCCAGCAAGAGATTGGAATGTTTTGCCATAAAAATCCTCCTTACTTTTTATATTTTAGCGAAAATAACCAGAAAAGGCAAGAGCTTTGTCGAAAAAAGAAAAGAAGCCCCCACCTCCACGGCCCTATAGGGCCGTGGAGGTGGGGGGCTTCTTCCTATGGGGATACCGCGTTAAATGGGGATACAGCGGATCATCAGCTGGTCGCAGACCGCGTCGATGTTGGTTTTGTCGATGCCGCTGCGGTCCATGGTCTGCTTGACCTTGTCCACCAGGATCTGGTTGTTCAGGTCCTGCATGTGACTCATGACCCCGATGCGCCGGCCCAGACGGAAAATGTTCTGGGTGTCCTCGGGCAGGTCCAGGAACCGGTCAATGGTGGCCAGCATCTGGTCCTTGTCCCCGGGCAGCTTGCCCCGGAGCTCCAGGAGGATGTTCAGGATGTGGTCGCTGTCCACCACGCTGGTGATGCCGTGGAGGTTTTCGATGAACAGACGGATCTCCTGGATGGTCTCGATATCGTTGGGGCGGGTCAGCAGGCCGGAGCGGTAATCCTCGTACATCTCCAGGTTCTCGGCCAGGGCCATGGAACGGATGCGGATGAAGTCGGGGTTCACCTGGTTCATCACATCGGCGGTGTCCAGGGCGCTCTCCCGGGCGTATTCCCGGCCGCCCATGTTGGGCATGTAGAACTCGTTGATCTCGATGCCGGCTGCCTTGGCCTTGATGCCGGCCCGGATCTGGGCGGCCTTGTCCACCCCCTTGTTCATGAGTTTTAGAATATAGTCGTTGCCGGTCTCAAGACCGATGTGGAACCGGTTCAGCCCCAGCTCCCGGTAGCGGGTGAGCCGCTCCAGGCTCAGCCGGTTGATGGTGTCCGACCGGGCATAGGAAGTGATGCGCCGGATCTGGGGGAAGGTGGCCTTCAGGTACTCCAGCACCTCGATCATGCCGTCGGGATTCATCAAGATGCTGTTGGCGTCCTGGAAAAAGACCGACTGCATGCCGCTCTGGATCCAGTTGTAGGCCATGTAGCAGGCCTCCTGCTCCCCCTCGGTCTGGGGGTTGCCCGCCTGGGCGATCCGGCCCTGAAAGACGTCCACCCAGTATTTGATGCGGTCGATGTCCTTCTTGATGTCATCGGCGGTGCGGATGCTGAAAGGGATGTCCCGGTAAAAGCCGCAGAAGCGGCACTTGTTCCACCCGCAGCCGCGGTTGATGCGCAGCAGCAGGCTGTAGGCCTCGCTGGGGGGACGGATGGGGCCCAGCTCAAAGCCTGCGTAGGGAGTGATGTTCTTCAAGCTCAGTCCTCCTTTACATAATAGAATCTGTTTTGATGGTGATATTATACAGGAAGCATGGTCTGCCCGCAAGGCGAATTTTTTCCCTGGAGGGGGATTCCTGTAAAATTGGGACTTGTTATTCAGGCTATTAGCGAGTATAATATCTTCGGTAATTTTTTGTATGAAACAATATCACAGGGAAATTTTCTCTGTGATAGAACACTCCCGTGAATATATGATATTGGAGGACTGACCATGGCAGGCGTTATTTCCAGAGGCATCCAGGGCCCCATCATCCGTGAAGGCGACGACATCGTAGATATCGTTGTGAGCAGCGTGTACGCATCCGAAAAGGAGGACAACTACACCCTGAAGGACCGCGACATCATTGCCGTCACCGAGTCCGTGGTGGCCCGGGCCCAGGGCAACTATGTGACCGTGAACCACGTGGCCCAGGATATCCGGGCAAAGTTCAACGAGGCCAAGAAAGTGGGCCTGGTGTTCCCCATCCTCAGCCGCAACCGTTTTTCCATGTGCCTGAAGGGCATCGCCCGGGCAGTGGATGAAGTGGTGATCCTTTTCAGCTATCCCAACGACGAAGTGGGCAACCCCCTCATGGCCCGCTCCGCCTATGTGCCCCACAAGTACAGCGAGGTCACTTCCTACCAGGAGGCCGACTTCATCGAGACCTTTGGCTCTCCCGTCCACCCCTTCACCGGCGTGAACTACCTGGACTTCTACCGGGAGGTCATCGAGGCCGAGGGGGCCAAGGCAACCTTCCTCTTCTCCAACGATCCCCGCTATATCACCACCGTGTGCGACAACATCCTCTGCTGTGATATCCACACCCGCAACGAGACCCGGGACGTGCTGAAGGCCCTGGGCAAGACCGTCTACACCCTGGCCGATATCCTGTCCGCCCCCGTGGACGGCAGCGGGTACCACGATAAGTACGGTCTGCTGGGCTCCAACAAGGCCACCGAGGACAAGCTGAAGCTCTTCCCCCGGGACTGCCAGCCTGTGGTGGACGGCATCCAGGCCCGGATCCTGGCCGAGCGAGGCATCCGGGTGGAGGCCATGGTCTACGGCGACGGCGCCTTCAAGGACCCTGTGGGCGGCATCTGGGAGCTGGCTGACCCCGTGGTCTCTCCCGCCTACACCGAGGGCCTGTCCGGCCGGCCCAATGAGCTGAAGATCAAGTTCCTGGCCGACAACGACTTCTCCGACCTCTCCGGCGAGGAGCTGAAGGCAGCCATCCGGAAGGAGATCCAGAGCAAGGATTCCGACCTGGTGGGCAGCATGAGCTCCGAGGGTACTACCCCCCGGCAGTACACCGACCTGCTGGGCTCCCTGTGCGACCTGACCTCCGGCTCCGGCGACAAGGGCACTCCCTTCATCGTCATTCAGAACTACTTTACAAACTACGCAGAGTAACCTTTCTCAAATGAAAACCGCCCTGACCGGCAGAGGTCAGGGCGGTTTTTCCATCATTCGGGCAGGGTCTCCCGGTGGAACTCCTCACCCTCCAGGGTGAGCCAGCGGAGCAGGCCATCCTCCCACAGCAGGCAGCTGTTGGGGGAGCCGCCCCGGGGCAGGGACACGGAGCCGGGGTTGACACACAGTAGGTCGTTGACCCGCTGGAAGGAGGGCATGTGGGTGTGGCCGGAGAGGAGGACCTGGGCCATCCCCATGGGAGGTGGGTTCCGGGGGGAATACCGGTGGCCGTGGGTCAGGAAGACCTCCCGCCCCTCCCAGGTCACCACCTTGTACTTTCGGAAGAAGGGGAACCGGGGATTCAGATCCCCGATGCCGTAGTCGCAGTTGCCCTCCACGCTGAGGATGCGGTCCGCCCGGCTGTTCAGCAGGTCCATGACCCCCTGGGGGTCAAACTGGAACCGGGGGTCGTAGGAGCCGGAAAAGACCAGATCCCCCAGCAGGATGAGTTCCCCGGCCTGCTCCTTTGCAAAGAGGTCCAGCAGTTTTTCGCAGTAAAACCGGGAGCCGTGGAGATCCGATGCGATCAGTCGTTTCATGGGTATCACCTCATATCCTGGCGACAGTATACCGGATTTTGGCAGAAAGGGCAAGGGGCGGGTTTGCGAAACCCGGACAGCCGTGGTATAATGCAGATAAAACAGCGAGTATGGAGGAAGAAGTTATGATCCAGGATGCGAAACGGTTTATTGGGTTCATCTGTCCGGAGTGCCGGCAGCCGGTGATTTTGGAGCGCACGGCCTTCCAGCTGGCCGCCTCGGGCAGCCGCCTGCCCTGTCCCTGCGGCAAGTCCTCCCTGGAGGTCGAGCTGATGGGGGACCGGGTGCGGCTCACCGTTCCCTGCCTTTTCTGCAAGGAGTCCCACACGGTGGACTGCTCCACCCGGGCCTTCCTGGGGGAGAAGACCCTGGCCTTTTCCTGCGCTGCCTCCGGTCTGGACTGCTGCTATGTGGGGGAGGAGGAGCCGGTCTTTGCCGCCATGCGCCGCCTGGAGGAGACCGTGGACCGGATGGAGGAGAACGCCGCCGCCCAGGGGACCTTCCTCAACGACCTGGTCATGGAGGAGATTTTGGGAGAGATTCGGGACATTGGCCGGCGGGACGGGATCTCCTGCACCTGCGGCTGCCGGGAGTGGAAGCTCAAGGTGAACTACAGCGCCGTGGAGCTCTTCTGCGGCCAATGCGGCGGCGCCCTGCGGATCCCCGCCGCCACCATTTCGGATATTGAGGACCTGTGCTGCAAGCCCACCCTGACCATCCGGGGAAATCCCCGGGGATGAGGCGCACATCCGGGAACCTGACGCATAAGATGGACTGAGATCGCCAATCGGTCTCCATCTTTTTTAGGAGGTTCTTGTTTATGTGGAATAATTGGGGCGGGAACAGCTGTCTGTGGATCATCCTGATTCTCATCATCATCTTCTGCTGCGGCAACAACAACGGGATCGGCTCCTGTGGCTGCGGCTGCAACAACAATAACAACAACAACTGCGGCTGCGACTGCGGCTGCGGATGCTGAGCCATGTCGAGGGCCCCGGCTTCCGGGGCCCTGCCTCTTTTCCCGGGACCGATTTGCCCCCTAAAAAATTTTTTCATAAAAATGAAAAAAGTGCTTGCATTTTTCGAAAAGCTGTGGTATTATGCAATAGTCGTCAGCGAGAGCGACCGACAAGCGGCAGTAGCTCAGTTGGATAGAGTAACTGGCTACGAACCAGTAGGTCAGGGGTTCGAGTCCCTTCTGCCGTGCCAACGCCGGAATCTTCGGATTCCGGCGTTGTTTTTTGTTTTGCAGGGTAGAAGTAAATCCAAAGACAAAAAACTGCGCCGGAGGATTCCGACGCAGTTTTTTTGATCTCGGGGGAATTACAGCAGGATGATGCCGGCGTTGCGGCAGGTGTCCATGGTCTCCTCATCCCAGATGGAGGCCTGGACCTCGCCGATGTGGGCCTTGCCCAGCAGGAGCATGGACAGGCGGGACTGGCCGATGCCGCCGCCGATGGTCAGGGGCAGCTCGTTGTTCAGCAGCATCTTGTGGAAGGTCAGCTCCCGGCGGTCGTCACAGCCGGCGATGGTGAGCTGGCGGTCCAGGGCGGCGGCGTCCACCCGGATACCCATGGAGGAGAGCTCAATGGCCCGGTCCAGGGTGGCGTCCCACAGGAGGATGTCGCCGTTGAGCTGCCAGTCGTCATAGTCGGGGGCGCGGCCGTCGTGGGGGGCGCCGGACTTCAGGGCGCCGCCGATCTGGGTGAGGAGGGTGGTGGGGTGCTCCTTGACCCAGGCGTTCTCCCGGCCCTTGCCGTCCAGGTCGGGGTACTTGTCCTCCAGCTCCTGGGTGGTGACCACGCTGAGCTCGGTGCTGATCTGAGGCAGGACGCAGAGCTGGGGGAAGACCGACTGGAGGGTCCGCTGGGTGTCGGCCATGGCGTTGACGATGAGCTGGACGGTTTTGATCAGGTAGTCCATGCTGCGGTCCCGGGGGGCGATGACCTTTTCCCAGTCCCACTGGTCCACATAGATGGAGTGGAGGTTGTCGGGGATCTCATCCCGGCGGATGGCGTTCATGTCGGTGACCAGACCCTCGCCCACGGGGAAGTGGTAGTTGTGGAGGGCCAGACGCTTCCACTTGGCCAGGGAGTGGACCACCTGGGCCTCCCGCTGAGCAGCGGGCACGTCGAAGGAGACGGGGCGCTCCACCCCGTTGAGGTTGTCGTTCAGACCGGAGGCGGCCTCCACGAAGAGGGGGGCGGAGACCCGGCGCAGATGGAGGTTGCCGCAGAGGGTATCTTCAAAGACCCGCTTGAGCAGGGCAATGGCTTTCTGGGTGTCGTAGAGGTTCAGCAGGGGGGCATAATCGGCGGGGATATAGGTTTTAGACATAGGAAAAACTCCCTTCTGTTTTATTTGTGGTAGAGTTTGGAGGTCTGGTAGGTGGGCTCGCTGGTCAGGCGCACACCCAGACGGCGGAAGCTGTCCTCGTCGGACTGGGACAGGATGACGGTGGTGTGGACCTCGCAGCCCCGCAGCTTCTGGAGCTGACGGACGGCTTTTTTGGCGTTGGGGTCGTTCACGGCGCAGATGGACAGGGCTACCAGCAACTCATCGATGTGGAGGAGGGGGTTCTTGTTGCCCAGGACGTTGACCTTCAGGTTCTGGACCGGCTCGATGACCTCGGGGGCGATCAGGTGGACCTCGTCGGGGATGCCCCCCAGATATTTCAGGGCGTTGAGGAGGAGGGCGGAGGAGGAGCCCAGCAGGGAGGAGGTCTTGCCGGTGAGGATCTTGCCGTCGGGCATCTCCATGGCGGCGGCGGGGGCGCCGGTGCGCTGGGCCACCTCCAGGGCGGGGCGGACCACGGCCCGGCTCTCGCCGGTGAGGCCCAGCTGCTTCATGAGCAGCTCGATCTTATACACGGCGCTGCCGTCGGTGAGACCCCGGCGGTGGCGGCACTGCTCCGTGTAGAACCGGCGGAGGATCTCCTCCTTGGAGGCCTGACAGACGGCCTCGTCGTCGATGATGCAGTAGCCCGCCATGTTGACCCCCATGTCGGTGGGGGACTGGTAGGGGCAGGAGCCGGAGATGTGCTCAAACATGGTCTTCAGCACGGGGAAGACCTCCACGTCCCGGTTGTAGTTGACGGTGGTGACCCCGTAGGCCTCCAGGTGGAAGGGGTCGATCATGTTCACGTCGTTCAGGTCGGCGGTGGCGGCCTCGTAGGCCAGGTTCACGGGGTGGCGGAGGGGCAGGTTCCAGATGGGGAAGGTCTCATACTTGGCATACCCTGCCTGGATGCCCCGCTTGTACTCATGGTAGAGCTGGCTGAGGCAGACGGCCATCTTGCCGCTGCCGGGGCCGGGGGCGGTGACCACCACCAGGGACCGGGTGGTCTCCACATAGTCGTTCCGGCCAAAGCCCTCGTCGCTGACGATGTGGGGGATGTTGTAGGGGTAGCCCTCGATGGAGTAGTGGCGATAGACCTGGATGCCCAGGTTTTCCAGCTGGGACTGGAAGATTTCGGCGGCGGTCTGCCCGTTGAAGCGGGTGAGGACCACGCTGCCCACATGGAAGCCGAAGCCCCGGAAGGTGTCGATGAGGCGCAGGGTGTCCGAGCCGTAGGTGATGCCCAGATCCCCCCGGACCTTGCTCTTCTCCAGGTCCATGGCGGAGACTGCCACCACGATCTCCACCTGTTCCTTCAGCTGCATGAGCATGCGGATCTTGGAATCCGGATGGAACCCGGGCAGCACCCGGGAGGCGTGGTGGTCGTCAAAGAGCTTGCCGCCGAACTCCAGATACAGCTTGCCGCCGAACTGGCTGATCCGGGAGCGGATGTGCTCGGACTGCATCTCCAGATATTTCTCGTTGTCGAAGCCCAGTCGTTCGATCATGATAGTACCGTCCTCTCTCTCCGATTCACTTCGTATCCTTGGCGTGAAAGTCATGGAAATATGGTTCCATTGTACCGGAATTGTATGAAAAGTCAATATATGTACGAGAATATTAGTTAGCATGACGAAAAACCAGGGGAGATAGTTTTATGTGAAACGATCTCCCTGTGCACCATGCCGGGCAAACCTACAGGAATCTATTGCCTGCCAAGGCTTTTTATGATATAATTCCATGATTGAATCCAAAATTCCATAAAAAGAGAGAACACCTCTTTGTGGAAGCGTGCATGGGGAACGGGGCAGCCCGTTTCTACACACCAATGAGATACAATAGCAGCAAGGAGCTATGAAATATGCTGGAACTGAAAGGACTTTCCTACCAGGTCGAGGACGGCGGCACGGCCACCGAGATCCTTAAGGGTATCGACCTGACTGTTTCTGACAATAAGTTTATTGTCATCACCGGCCCCAACGGCGGCGGCAAGACCACCCTGGCCAAGACCATCATGGGCATCAACCAGCCCACCGGCGGCCAGATCCTCTGGAACGGGACCGACATCACAAATCTGAGCATCACCGAGCGGGCCAAGCTGGGCATCAGCTACGGCTTCCAGCAGCCCCCACGGTTCAAGGGGATGCGCATCCGGGATATGCTGGGTCTGGCGGCGGGGAACCGCAATCTGACCCGGGACGAGTGCTGCTCCTACCTGAACCGGGTGGGCCTGTGCGCTGCCGACTATGTGGACCGGGAGCTGGACGCCTCCCTCTCCGGCGGCGAGGTCAAGCGCATCGAGATCGCCACCATCCTGGCCCGGCCCAGCGGCCTGCTGATCCTGGATGAGCCCGAGGCCGGCATCGACCTGTGGTCCTTTGCCAAGCTCACCGAGACCTTCCGCATCCTCCACGCCAAGCGGGAGAGCACCATCATCGTCATCTCCCACCAGGAGCGGATCATCGACCTGGCCGACGAGATCGTCATGGTCTCCGGGGGCAAGGTGGTCCGCCACGGCCCCAAGGAGGAGCTGATGGCCCACATTCTGGCAGACACCGCCGGCTCCTGCAGCTTCCTGCA
The DNA here is from genome assembly GCA_030535235.1 of Bacillota bacterium. Classification (GTDB taxonomy): domain Bacteria; phylum Bacillota; class Clostridia; order Oscillospirales; family Oscillospiraceae; genus Evtepia. The sequence goes on along the minus strand of JAUNCL010000013.1, from coordinate 16,518 downwards.
GTCCGTGACCTGCCACACCAAGGAGGGTTAAGACATGGCACAGACGAAAGTTGACATCAACCTCCTCCGGGAGATCGCTGACCTGGAGGGCACCCCCAAGGGGGCCTACAACATCCGGAAGAACGGCAAGCTGGACTCCCGGTGCAACACGGAGAACATCCAGATCGTCACCAAGGAGGACCCGGAAAAGCCCGGGATTGACATTTATGTTAAGGAAGGGACCAGGAACCAGTCGGTCCATATCCCCGTCATCATCACTGAGACCGGCCTGGATGAGCTGGTCTACAACGACTTTCATATCGGCCCGGACTGCGATGTGGTCATCGTGGCCGGCTGCGGCATCCACAACGCCGGCGATCAGAAGTCCGAGCACGACGGCGTCCACACCTTCTATGTGGGGGAGAACTCCAAGGTCCAGTATGTGGAGAAGCACTACGGCGAGGGCGAGGGCACCGGCGAGCGGATCATGAATCCCCAGACCGTGGTTTATCTGGAAAAGAACGCCTCCATCACCCTGGACACCACCCAGCTCCGGGGGGTGGACTCCACCAAGCGCTACACCAAGGTGGTGGTGAAGGAGGGGGCCGAGGCCGTGATCACCGAGAAGCTTCTCACCCACGGCAAGCAGAAGGCCACCTCTGAGATGGACATCATTCTGGCCGGCCCCGAGGCCACCAGCCGGGTCATCTCCCGTTCCGTGGCCCAGGATGACTCCGAGCAGATCTTCTATCCCCGGATGATCGGCGACGACGCGGGCTTCGGCCACGTCCAGTGCGACTCCATCCTCATGGGGCAGGCCAAGATCCAGTCCATCCCCGCCATCATTGCCAACCACCCCGACGCCCAGCTGGTCCACGAGGCGGCCATCGGCCGCATTGCCGGCGACCAGCTTCTGAAGCTCATGACCCTGGGCCTCACGGCAGAGGAGGCGGAGGAGGAGATCCTGAATGGCTTCCTGCGTTAAAGAGGGGATCTTCTATGTGGGGCAGGACCCCCAGCTGGGGCAGATCCGCGGCCTGGATCCCTGGGCTGTGGACAACGGCATCCACCTGATTTCCATGCAGCCCGACAAGACCGAAGGGATCATGATGATCACCGACCAGAACCAGCAGCAGTACGGCACCGTCCACGGGGGGATGCTGGTGGCCTTTGCCGACACCATCGCCGGCCACAGCCTGACCCCTCACGGCAAGATGTGCGTCACCCAGGGAAGCACCGTGAACTTTCTCCGGCCGGCAGCCGGGGCCTATCTCTTCTGCCGGGCTACCCCGGTGAAGGTGGGCAAGCGGATCTGCGTGGTTTCCGTGGAGCAGTGGAACGACAAGGACGAGATGGTGACCACCGCCCTCTTCACCTTTGCGGTGGTGGAGGACATCGAGCCCATTCTGGTGGAGCCCAAGTACCCCGACCTGACCTTTTGAGAAAAAAACGGAGCGGATGACTCCGCTCCGTCGCTTCTATGGGGATGCTGTCAGACATCCCAGTCCTCAAATTCATCCTCCCAGTCCTCAGACTGACAGCAGCATTTGCACAGGGAGGATTTCTTTTCCTGGAGCTTGGCAAACAGGCAGTCCAGGCAGGAGGAAATCTTTTCCATGTTGGCCATGACCAGGCAGATGACGGCGGCCGCCGCCAGGACACAGGCGGTGATTTTCAGGACCAGATCGGTAATTTTCATATCAAAACCTCCTATATACAGTTGCGCATTTTCCCTTGTGTATGGTAGTATTCTACATGATACTGTGGGAAAATACAATGCACCCCTGCAAATTTTTACTTTCCGAACCAAGGCCCTACCCGGCCTGACACAGAAAGGATGGAAGCACTATGCGGTTTCAGAACGAGAAAGGCGAGATCCAGATCAGCAGTGAGGTCTTCACCACCATCACCGGTGCGGCGGCCACCAGCTGCTTTGGCGTGAAGGGCATGGCGGCCCGGTCCAAGAAGGACGGCCTGGTCCACCTGCTTCGGAGCGAGTCCATGTCCAAGGGCGTGCGGGTCATCTTCCATGAGGACGACGCCCTGTCCATCGAACTGCATATCATCGTCGACGCCGGCGTGAATCTCACTGCCGTGAGCAACTCGATCATGAGTGAGGTCCGCTACACCGTGAGCCGGCTGACCGGCGCCCAGGTGCGGGCTGTGGACGTCTATGTGGACGCAATGGATGTGGAGTAAGAAGGAGAGAGACTATGGTACAGTTCATTGACGGAGGAACGCTGGCACGGATGATCGTCCACGCGTCCGCCTCCCTGAATCAAGAGAAGCAGCGGATCAACGAGCTCAACGTATTCCCCGTGCCCGACGGGGACACCGGCACCAACATGAGCCTGACCATCGGCACCGCCGCCGCCGAGCTCCAGCAGAAGAAGCCCGCCTCCGTGGGGCAGGCTGCCTCTGTGAATGCCTCCGCCATGCTGCGGGGCGCCCGGGGCAACTCCGGCGTCATCCTGTCCCTGATCTTCCGGGGCTTCTCCAAGGCGGTGAAGGACAAGGAGACCATGGACGGCATCGACCTGGCCGAGGGCCTGAACGCCGGCGTGGCCGCCGCCTACCGGGCGGTGATGAAGCCCGCCGAGGGCACCGTCCTCACCGTGTCCCGTCTGGCCGGCGAGCGGGCGGCCCAGGCCGCCGGGGAGAACACCGCCCTGGAATACGTGCTGGAGTCGGCCATCCTCCAGGCGGAGGAGACCCTGGCCGCCACCACCGAGATGAACCCCGTCCTGAAGAAGGCCGGTGTGGTGGACGCCGGCGGCATGGGCTTCCTCGTCATCCTGAAAGGAATGCTGGACGAGCTTCGCGGCCTGCCCATGCCCGAGGGAGGTCAGGAGACGGCCCCCCAGAAGGAAAAAGCGGATTTTGCCGCCCTGGGGGATGAGGAGATCACCTTTACCTATGATACAGTCTTCATTGTCCGCCGGACCTCCGAACGGCCTCTGGAGGAGTTCCGGGCCTATCTGGAGACCATCGGCGACAGCCTGGTCATCGGGGAGAGCGACGAGGAGTTCAAGGTCCACGTCCATACCGACATCCCCGGCGAGGCCCTCACCGAGGCCCAGAAGTACGGCACCCTGGAGCTGGCCAAGATCGAGAACATGCGCACCCAGGCCGAGGAGCTGGCCGCCGGCAAGCAGGCCCAGAGCATCGACGACCTGGACGCGGTGGAAGAGGAGCTGGAGTCCATGGAGGCCGGAAGTGCCGCTCCGGAGAAGAAGTACGGCTTCGTGGCCGTGGTGGCCGGCGAGGGTCTGGCCAAGGTCTTCCATGATCTGGGAGTGGACGGTGTCATTTCCGGCGGCCAGACCATGAACCCCTCCACCGAGGACATTTTGCGTCAGATCAAGAAGACCCCGGCAGAGATCGTCTATGTCCTGCCCAACAATAAGAACATCATCATGGCTGCCCAGCAGTGCGTGGACCTGGTGGAGGACAAGAAGGTCATCGTCCTCCAGGCCAAGACGGTCCCCCAGGGTATCTCCGCCATGATCGCGGTGGACCCCGACGGGGAGGAAACCGACAACACCGAGGCCATGGAAGAGGCCATGGGCATGGTGACCACCATGGAGATCACCTACGCCGCCCGGGACTCCGAGTTCGACGGGACTGCCATCCAGGAGGGGGATTACCTGGCGCTGGTGGACAACCAGCTCTTTGACACCGAGAAGGACCTGAACGCCATTCTGGATAAGCTGGCCGGAGAGGCCGGCGACCGGGGCGGTGAGTTCATCAACATCTTCTACGGCGAGGGGGTGTCGGAGGACGACGCCGAGGCCGCTATGGCCCGGTTCCAGGCCATCTGCCCCGACGCTGAGATCACCCTGCTCCAGGGCGGTCAGCCGGTGTACCACTACCTCATCTCTGTGGAATAAGAGAAAATGACCCAACAGGGCGCGGGATCTCCCGCGCCCTGTTGATTTTGGGGTCAGTCCCCTTTGTACTTTTTTCTGGTGGCGATGCCGCCCCGGATGTGGCGCTCGGCCTTGTTGACCTCCAGCACCGCCTTGACCTGGAGATACAGGGGCTTGTTGAAGGCCGGGAGCCGCTGGGACAGGTCCTTATGTACCGTTGATTTGCTGATGCCAAACTGCTTTGCGGCGGTCCGGACAGTAGCTTGGTGTTCGATAATATAAAGAGCCAGGTCGCAGGCCCGCTCCTCGATGTCAGTCCGCATGCTCTACCACTCCCAACATTGACCGTGTCATATCCTATGTGGGGGCGGGGGAGAATAGAAGAGCCATGACAGGGATTTTTCACCCGGTCATGGCTCTTTTGTCAGGGCAGTCAGCCCTCCATGTGTTTTCCTAAAAAACCGGCGATGGTCTGGGCCAGCTTGTACTCCTCGCTGCCGACGCTGATCTTGCCCCGCTCGGCCAGAAAGACCACGCAGCCCAGCACATCTCCCTCGGAGAGGATGGGAGCGGCGGTGGTGATGACGTAGTTGTCGGTGTAGTCGCTGACCGACAGGGCGGGGCCGCCCTCCTGGTACTGATAGATCTGCCGCCCCTCCATGATCTGGGCCAGGGCGGGGGAGATGTTCTTGTCGGTGAGTTCCTTTCGTCCGTTTCCGGAGACGGAGAGACAGGCGTCCCGGTCGGTTATGGTGACGATACGGCCGGTGGCCTTGTGGAGGGACTCACAGAGCTGGGCGGAGAAATCCCCCAGTCCCCCCATGAGGGAGTATTTCTTAAACACCACACCGCCGTCGTTGTTGGTGAAGATCTCCAGCGGGTCACCTTCTCGGATTCGCATGGTGCGTCGGATCTCCTTTGGAATGACCACTCTCCCCAGATCGTCGATGCGTCGAACGATTCCAGTTGCTTTCATATTGAAATGCCTCCTGTGCTTTCTTTCTTGTGCGAGACTAGTATTTGCCGGCCTGCATTTTCCTATGCGGACCGGAAATGCTGGCAGATGTTGGCGGCGGTGCGCTGCAAAATCAAACCGGGCTTGGTTTTTACATAGCCAAAATCGGAGTACCGCCCGGGAGTATCCCAAGGAATAGCAGTCTGTGACAAAGACTGTCAATTTTGATTTTTGATAGTTATATCTGATGATTCTATTATTTATTATTGTTTTTCAGATATAAATATATTATACTGTGTTCAGCTGCAAGGAAGGAGGCTGTAAAATCCATGGTTAAACGAGAACTGTATATGAAGCGTATTCGTCCATTTATTGGGTCGGATCTTATAAAAGTAATGACTGGTATTCGCCGGTGTGGTAAATCGGTCATGCTGGAACTTATCAAGCAGGAACTCACAGAGTCCGGCATCAGCCCTTCTCAGTTTATCTCGATCAACTTTGAGGATATGCGCTATTCTCATCTGCAAACTGCTGAAGCTCTGTATGACGAGATCACCAAGAAGGCCGCCGACATGGAGGGAAAGGTATATCTGTTTTTTGATGAGATTCAGGAGGTCAAAGACTGGGAAAAATGCGTCAACTCTTTCCGTGTTACACTGGATTGTGACATTTACATCACCGGCTCAAATGCAAAACTGCTTTCCGGCGAGCTTGCAACCCATCTGGGCGGACGCTATGTGGAGTTTGTAATCTATCCCTTTTCCTTTGCGGAATTTATAGAGCTGTATCGTCCTATCGCTCCTGATGCGTCTGTTCAGAAATGCTTCCAGCAATACCTTTTGTCCGGCGGAATGCCCTACCTTGCCAACATCCGATATGCAGATGAACCGTCCAAACAATATCTTCATGACCTCTTCAATTCTGTCCAACTCAAGGACATTGTGAAGCGAAACAAAATCAGAGATGTTGATTTGTTGGAGCGCATCAGCGCCTATGTGATGGCAAATGTGGGCAACACGTTCTCTGCAACATCCCTTGCAAAGTTTTTCAAGAGGGAGCATCGGGCCGTAGCACCGGAGACAATCCTGAACTATATCAAATATTGCTGCGATGCGTATCTGTTTTATCAGGTTAAGCGGGAGGACTTACCAGGCAAACAGATCCTTGCTACCAACGAGAAATACTTCATTGCAGACCACGGTATCCGTGAGGCTGTCTTCGGCGGCAACACAAGAGACATCAACCTGATCCTTGAGAACATTGTCTATCTGGAACTGTTACGCAGAGGCTACAAGGTAACAGCTGGAAGAACCGGAAATAAAGAGATCGACTTTGTCTGCGATAAGCGCGGAGAAAAACTGTATGTTCAGGTTGCCTATCTGCTTGCATTGGAGGAAACCATTGCTCGTGAGTTTGGAGTGTATGATAACATCCGCGATAATTTCCCCAAATATGTGATTTCTCTTGACGAGTTTGACATGAGCCGCAACGGGATCAAGCACCGGAACATCCGAGACTTTCTCCTGATGGAGGAATGGAACTAAGGGATGGGTAGGTGATACCACTGATCATTACTGCAAAGATAAATGTTGGGCCCACCGTACTTCTCTCATGTCTTGGAATATAAAGCGTGAGATTTGCATTACTGTACAAAAATATTTAGAGAGGGTGGGGGATTCTATGGAAATTACGTTGAAACATATCTGGGCAAAAACAGAACCATTTCAGTCGATTGTGACCCATTCTATCCTGGCTGGAATCACAGCCCAAACAATATGGGACAGGATGCTGCCCCCTGGGGTTCAGATACAGTTGGCACGACTCCTGTCCTGTCAACAGACACAGGTGAGAGCGTGGCTCGGTTACTTGATTTCTCTTCACGATCTTGGAAAAGTAGAAGAGAACTTTCAATATCAATGGCCGGAAATGAAGCAGCGCATGGATGAAGCGGGGTTAAAGCCGGCTTTTTTTACCGGGAAAGTCCGGCATGAAAAATCGACAGAAGCGTTTCTAAGGAATCATATCTGGCCCAATACAAAAGAAACAAAACGTATGCTGCGGTTTTACGCAGGAATTTTAGAGGCCCATCATCAGGGAAAAGCTGGAGACGTTGGGAGTATAGAAAAGCCGTTCTGGAATGTGCTCCAAGCGGAGCTGGAACAGGAGATGCGGAGGTATTTCCTGCAAGAGGAGGCTGTTGTATTTCCGCAAATTGAAAAGCATGATGAGGGGCCAGGCGGCGTTTTGTTGTTGGGAATGACTGTTCTGTCAGACTGGATTGCTTCGGGGGATCTGTTCGCAGATGCAGAGGAATGGTTTGACCCTGAATCGGCCAAAGACAAGGTGGTTGAAACAATCATATCCTTTCTGGAGAAAAGCGGCCTTTGCGGGGAACGTGCAGACTTTGGCACCTCGTTTTCGGAGGTCTGGCCCAATATCCCCCGAGCGGGACTGCGAGGACTGCAGGAAGAGGCAGAGCGTCTTTTCGATGAAACAAAAGAACGGATCTCTGTGGTTTTAATTGAGGCACCCATGGGAGAGGGAAAAACAGAAGCGGGCATCTATGCGGCGCTGCAAATGGCCAGACAGTGGAAAAAGGCAGGCTTTTATGTCGGGTTGCCCACAGCGGCCACCTCCAACCAGATGGTGGAGAGAATGAGAGCGTTGCTGTCGATCCATCATTTGGATGATTCGGTTCGCCTTCTTCATAGCATGGCGTGGTTGGAGGAAGAGACCATGCCGGAGGTTCAGTTTAACACAGAGGAGGAGCAATATGCTGCGGGGTGGCTGCTTCCGGTGCGCCGGGGGCTGCTTAGTCCTTACGCAGTTGGCACGGTGGACCAGGCCATGATGGCTGTGTTGATGGTAAAGTACGGTGTGCTCCGCTTGCTTGGCCTGGCGGAAAAAACGTTGGTGATCGACGAATTGCACTCCTATGATGTTTATATGAGTGAGCTGCTGCAGAGATTGTTGGAGTGGTGCAAAGCATTGGAGATTCCTGTGGTGATGCTTTCAGCAACGCTGCCGCCGGAAAAAAAGGAAAGGATGCTGTCCCCTTATGTCACGGCATCCATCCAGCAGGAATATCCGGCCATTACAGCCGTGACGGAATCCGGGCGAGTTCTGGTACGCAAAATCCGAAGAACGGAAAAGCATCAGGTGGTTTCGGTGTCCCTTTGTCCGATCCTGCAGGATTCAGAGCAGATTGCGCAGCAGGCTGTTGGATATGTTCAGGAGGGAGGGTGCCTTTGTGTATTGCTCAACACAGTCGATCAGGCGCAGGAAGTCTATCAGCTTCTGAAGAAACAGGAATTTGACGGAGAAATGTTACTGTTCCATGCCAGATTTCCGGCGGAGCGACGGCATGAAATCGAACAGCAGTGCATCCGATGGTTTGGAAAAGAGAAGAAACATCGTCCGAAAAAAGCCATTTTAGTGGCAACACAGGTGGTGGAACAGTCCCTGGATGTAGATTTTGATGTCATGTTTACATCGGTGGCTCCGATTGACCTGCTGCTCCAGCGGATGGGACGTGTGTTCCGTCATGAGGACACTCCACGGCCGCCTCAGTGTATTGCTCCAAACCTATTTGTTCTGGTCCCGGAAGAGGCGGGGACGTATGGCGTCGATGAATACGTCTATCCTGCCTGCCTTCTGGCCCAAAGCATCCACCTGCTCCAAAACCGGGAGAGGATCCGGATTCCAGAAGAATTGCCGCAGCTGGTGGCAGAGGGATATGATCCGGCCGCAGCCCCGCCGGAGGAGTTGGAACACTGGTTAGATCATCTCATGGAGGATCAAGTGATGGCCGGCGCCAGCACACAATATCTGATTCGCTCGCCGGAAAAAGGATTTTCGCCCATTAAGACGCCGGAGTCCATTCAATTTGATGACTTGGAGCAGAGCAGCTATCTCTCTGCAAAGACCAGGTTAGGGGAACCATCCAAGAGAATTGTATTGCTGGAAGAGAAAGCCTTCCGCCGTTTGGCAGAAAAAGCAAAACGGGAAGGGGGGCTCCGTGTGCTGGAAGCCCTATCCAGGGAAGAAGAAAAAATGCTGTTGAAGCAGAGTGTTTCTGTGAGGGAAAAGCGGATCAGCAGAAAAACCAGCCAGGAACGGGTGATCTATGGGAGAAAACGGCTGGAGGGGCTTGAAATCTTTTCCGCAGAGATAGACGGCAGTGGAAACATGTACTATAATGATTTGAAGGAAATACTGGAGTTAGATCGTGAGTTAGGTGTTCTATTTCGAGAGAGGTGAAGAAACTGTGAAGGCGACCTTTAATGTTTTGACCAACCCCTGGATTCCAACCCTGGATCAGGATGGGATAACAAAAGAGCTGAGCTTGTTGGAGACCCTGGAGCGTGCCCATGAGCTGCAGGGGATTCAGGCGGCGTCTCCCCTGGTAGAGTACAGTGTACATCGATTTCTGATCCTTTTCCTGATGGATATGATTCGCCCGGAGGATGAGAGTGCCATAGAAGATCTTCTGGAGGAGGGGCAATTCGACCCGGATTTGCTTTCGGATTACATCGACCAGTGTAACCGGGAAGGAGTTTCCTTCGATTTGTTCGATGAAGAACGCCCTTTTTTGCAGACACCTTATGTGAAAGCCTGGGACCGGGAGGCAAAACCGATTTCTACGCTGGATTATACGGTCCCCAATGGCAACAACCACATCCACTTTGATCACCGACGGAAAGAGAGTTGTTATACGCCGGGGAAAGCCCTGCGGATGCTGCTGGCAGCACAGCTCTTCTGTACCACAGGGGCACAGGGGTATCCGTCCAACGTAAACGGCGCACCGCCGTGGTTTGCGCTGATCCAGGGAGAGAATCTCTTTCAGACCCTGGTGTTTGGAATGATTGGAACCGATGCGATTCCCGTTCCGTTTGATACGCCGCCTGTTTGTTGGAGAAACAAAGAAGCGGTTCCGCCCAAGGAAGCTGTGGGAAAAACATCCTGGCTGTACGGGATGCTGTTTCCCGCGCGGCGGATTCACTTGCTGGCGGATGAAAGTGGAGAGACGGTATCGAAAGTGTATTTTACCCAAGGACTAAATTACAGGGAGACGAATACATGGACCGATCCCCACGTTACCTATCGCATCACGAAGAACGGGCGGTCGAATTGGAAACCCAATGACGACGAGACGATCTGGAGAAATTTGAACAACCTGGTCGATGGGCAGAATGCGCCGCAGATTTTATCCCAAAGGAAACGGCTGTATGTCGGATCTCAGGAGTTCCATGTGGTATTGTATGGAGTGCAGACCGAGTTGGGTCAAATGGTCTACCTTAGGCAGCAGCGCCATGATTTGCGGCTGCCAGTGCACCTGATCGGAAATGAGGATGCGGTGAAATTTATCAGCCGATATATCGCCTTAGCGAAACGACTGGGAAAGGCGTTGTTTCAGTCGCTGAATCAGGAAGAAGTCGCCAAAGAGATACGGCTGGAGGCGCAGCAGCAGTTTTATGGAGTTTGTGAACGGAAGCTATGGTCCCTGTTGGAAACCATCAGTCAAGAGGGATGCGATCTCAACGAAACCTATCGGCAGGTGGTGGAGGAGCTGATCCAGGCGGCAGCAGACCATGCCAACCAGGTGCTGCAAAACCAGACCCTCCGGGGACGGGCAATGCTTGCCCTGATGAAAAAACAGCAGTCGATCTTACAGAAAGAATGTGGAAAAATCCGCAAGGAGGTCATGCAATGAAAACGGAAGCCATAAGGGACTTCTTCTCTCGGTTGGATCACTTGCCGAAAGGAGACAGAACGGCGCTGAAGCGGGAAGCCGGCACGATGCTTTTTCAAGCAGACGGACGGGCGATTCGTGCGTTCTATCAGTGCTTACCGGTTGGTACGGCCCCGTGGCAGGAGGAACGCTTTTTTGCGGCAGCTTGTCTCCATTGCCTGTGGGGAGACGAAACGAAAAATCGATTGCCCCTGGAGCAGATTTTTTATCGCTTAGGGCGAGATGCTCAGGTATCTGACAGCACAGCCCATCGCTTGGAGGGAATTTTGGACCTGAGCTGGGAAGAGGACGGTTTCCTGCTGGGAAAACTGACCCGATTGATCAAACTGGTGAAATCCAAGAACTATGCGGTGGACTGCGCCGCACTGCTGAACGACCTGCTTTATTGGAACGGGGACAAACAGACGGTTCAGCTCAAGTGGGCCCGGGCCCTATACTGTGAGCCGGAAGAGGACAAAAAAGAGACGCAGGAAGGAGAATGACCGATGCTGTATGAAATCCACATGTTGAAAAATTATCCCCCTGTAAACCTGAACCGGGATGACTCCGGGGCGCCGAAATCCTGCCTTTTTGGCGGAACCACCAGAGGAAGGATTTCCAGCCAGTGCCTGAAGAGAAGCTGGCGGACCTCACCGCTGCTGGCCCAGGTCGTTGGGGAAGAGAAGTTTGGAACCCGCACGCGGAAGCTGCCGGAGTTGGTGGCGAAGAAACTGGCGGAAATGGGTGTTTCACCGGAATACATCCAAGAGATCCAGCCAAAGCTCAGCGGGCTTGCCAACAAAGAGGGAAAAGAAAACAAGGATAGAAATAAGACGAAACAGATTGTGTTCTATGCGCCGGAGGATATTCAGGCGGTAGCGGACGCGGTGAAGGAAATGCTGGACGCCTGCACGACCGTCAAGCAGGTCGAGGCATTGAAGGCAAAGGAACTGCAAAAGTCTGTGCGTGGGGCAGAGGTACGTCCGATCACCCTGGATATGGCGCTCTTTGGCCGCATGGTCACGTCGAATGCGTTCCGGGATGTGGAGGCTTCGATGCAGGTGGCCCATGGAATTTCCACCCATAAGATAAATCTGGAGTCTGATTATTTCACGGCGATGGACGACCTGCTTTCCGGGGAGACCATGGAAGAGATGGGGGCGGCTATCATTGATCATACCGATTATAATTCCGCCTGTTACTATATTTATGCTTCGCTGGACACGGATATCCTGCGGGAAAACCTGAAATACACGCCGGATGCAGAGGAACTGATTCAAAAGGCGATCCCCGCTCTGATCCGTACCATGGCGCTCAGCAATCCTTCCGGGAAGCAGAACAGCTTTGCCGGCAACATTCTGCCCAGCGCTGTCCTCGTTGAGTGCAAAGAGGAAAAGGTGCCGGTGAGCATGGTCAACGCATTTGTGCATCCGGTCAAGCCGGAACAGGCCAACGAGTACGATTTGGTCAAAGGCAGTATTCAGAAGCTGGCAGAGCAGGTGGACAGTATTCAGGCGGGCTATGGCCTGAAGGTGGAGCACCGCCTGTGGTTCTGCCAAAATATGTACACGATTCACCCCCAGTCTGACACAACGGTGTGTGCGTCTTTCCCGGAACTGTTGGAGCAGGTGGCACACACCTTACAGTGAGGGTGAGATATGGCAAATGCAACATTAGTGGCGCTTCGTTTGGAAGGGGTGCTCCAATCCTGGGGAGACCACGCAAAATGGGATATCAGAGACAGCGGAGACTTTCCCAGCAAATCCGGTGTGGTGGGCCTGTTGGCCTGCGCCATGGGGCTGGAACGGGGAGACCCGGCAATCACCGCTCTGTCAGACAGGATAACAATGGCAGTTCGAGCGGACCGTCCGGGGACCCGAATGTTGGATTTCCACACCGTACAGGGGCGGCCCAGGCTGCACACTGCGGAAGGCATGCGGACCCAGGATAAGTCTACGATCGTTTCAAACCGGTGGTATCTCCAGGACGCCAGCTTCCTGGTGCTGATTGAGACAGACGAAAGCCTGCGGAGCCGGATCTGTGCCGCGCTGAAACGCCCCAAATGGCCCATCTATCTGGGGCGGAAAAGCTGTGTGCCCTCCCGGCCGGTGCTGGAAGGAATCACCACAGACTATCAGGATTTGATGGATGGTCTGCGCCGGTATCCGGTGGAGGGTTCTGCAACAGAGCTTCCTTATGAGTGTGAGATTCTTCAGGAGACCGACGCTGTATATGATCGGACTGACCTGCTGCTGCCTGGAGAACGGGCGTTTGCCCTTCGCAAGGTCTGCCGCGGCGTGATAACGAGGGAGGTGCGCAATGTATCTGACCAAGCTTGACCTGGAACAGGCGAACCGTAGGATACAGGTTTCCCTGGCGGACTGTCAGCAGTTCCATCGGCTGGTAATGGGACTGTTTGAAACAGACCGGAAAAGCAGCCGCGTGCTCTATCGCCTGCGGATGCAGGACCGGGCGCTGGCCCTTTATCTCTATTCAGACTGTCCCATTAACCAGGCACGCCTCTTGCCGGGGATGCGCTTTTCCGGGGAACGGGAGTTATCCGGTTGGCTGGCGCATATGGATGCGGGACAGATTCGTAGATTTGACCTGATGGCAGCGCCAACGAAAAAGGTGGCGGTGGAAGCCGGACGAAACAGCCGGCGTCAGACCCTCCGCACCCAGGAGGAACGGCTTGCCTGGCTGTGCCGAAAGGGAGAGCAAAATGGCTTTCAGATTATAAGCTGCCAGGAGTTGGAGTGCCATCAGCAGAGAGGGTACCACAAGGAAGCATCCATCGGACGGATGTATATTACTGGATATCACTACCAGGGAATATTGAGGATCACAGATTCTGCGCGATTCTGTCGAGCTGTGCAGGAGGGGATCGGGGCCGGAAAGGCGTATGGCTTAGGGATGCTTTTGCTGCGGTAACAGCCCAATAGCGGTTAAGACACTGGGTTCTGCGAAATGTAACTTTTTCGCATGAAATCATAAGGAAAATGGCTGAAAAAGGCTGTTTTTCTTATGACGCTTTAGTGTATACCCCACGCACGTGGGGATGAACCGCATTAACTCATCAATCCAGAGGCGGGTATTGCGTATACCCCACGCACGTGGGGATGAACCGATGAATCTTGAGGAAGCAAAGAAGTCCGGGGAGTATACCCCACGCACGTGGGGATGAACCGGCCCGGAAGATGCTGCGGGAACAGGGAAAGGTGTATACCCCACGCACGTGGGGATGAACCGACGCTGGAGGGTGTCAAAACGGCTGGCGGGCGTATACCCCACGCACGTGGGGATGAACCGTATATTTTTACTTCTCTTCTCCCTGGTCCCCCTGTATACCCCACGCACGTGGGGATGAACCGAAGAAGGAAAAACCGGAGGAACCCGTTGAAGAGTATACCCCACGCACGTGGGGATGAACCGGAACCGTATTTGAAGAACAGCCACAGGGTAAAGTATACCCCACGCACGTGGGGATGAACCGAAATCACCGCAATGCAGGCAGAGCAGGCCTCCGTATACCCCACGCACGTGGGGATGAACCGGAGTAGTCGCCCTGCGTCCGGCTCTTCTTGGTGTATACCCCACGCACGTGGGGATGAACCG
>JAUNCL010000013.1:0-2269 GCA_030535235.1 Bacillota bacterium | reverse complement strand
GTGTATACCCCACGCACGTGGGGATGAACCGCTGTATCACACCACCTACTGCAACCACCTGATGTATACCCCACGCACGTGGGGATGAACCGTGCTGGGAAACCTGCTGGACATGATGCCCCCAAGTATACCCCACGCACGTGGGGATGAACCGCTGTATCACACCACCTACTGCAACCACCTGATGTATACCCCACGCACGTGGGGATGAACCGTGCTGGGAAACCTGCTGGACATGATGCCCCCAAGTATACCCCACGCACGTGGGGATGAACCGCCACCCAATAACCACGGAGAGCTGGCGGAATAGTATACCCCACGCACGTGGGGATGAACCGGTATCTGCGGTGGACGAAAACGGCCAGCCCACGTATACCCCACGCACGTGGGGACGGGGGAAAGGATATATTACGCGGGAAAAAGGAGAACCAGACTTTGAAAAACTTGCAGGAGCTGCCAAAGCTGAAGGACAGTATCAGCTATTTGTATATTGAGCACGCAGTCATTGAACAGGATGATACAGCCATTCTTGCAATCAAGAAGGAGGGAAAGATCCCGATCCCCATTGCGGCGATGACTTGTCTGCTGCTGGGACCGGGCACTCGAATCACGCATGCAGCGATTCGAGCGATTTGCGACAATGGATGCATGGCGATCTGGTGCGGGGAGAACGGGAGCCGGTTCTATGCGTCTGGTGTTGGAGAGACACGGAGCGCTAAGAATCTTCTCAAACAGGCTGGAGCTTGTATGGACACGGAGAAGCATTTGGAAGTGGCCAGACGCATGTATCAAATTCGCTTTTCTAAGGTGAGGACGGACGGCATGACCTTGCAGCAGCTGCGGGGCATGGAAGGGATCCGGGTGCGGAAGGCCTATGAACTGGCGGCAAAGACTACAGGTGTTCCATGGAAAAAACGGTCGTACAAAAAGACGGACTGGGACGCGGCGGATCTAATCAATCGGGCGCTGTCAGAGGCGAACGCTTTGCTGTATGGCCTTTGTCACGCGGCAATCGTATCGCTTGGCTATTCTCCTGGGCTCGGGTTTATTCACACGGGAAAGCAGCTTTCCTTCGTTTATGATGTGGCAGACCTTTATAAAGCGGAGACCACGATCCCAGTGGCGTTTGAAGCGGTGAAGGCGACTCAGCACGGTGGGGATCTGAGCAAAGAGATCCGGCTTCGGTGCCGAAACTATTTTGCCAACGTGAAAATATTGTCTCGTGTCGCCCAGGATATAGCGTGGATCTTGCGGACGAGTGACCCGGAAGAGCAGGATAACGGAAATGCAGTAGGCGATCTTTGGGATGATGAAGCTGGCCTGGCCTCTGGTGGACAAAACTATGGGGAACGGGGAGAGAAAGAATGACTGTGATTGCAATGGATACCGCGCCGGAAGGTGTGCGGGGAGAGCTGACGCGGTGGTTCTTGGAACTTAAGCCAGGCGTGTTTGTTGGCAAGCTCAACGTGCGGATTCGAGAGCTTCTCTGGAAAAGAATTTGTGAGACGGAAACGGCGGACGGTGCAGTTATGGTATACTCTGATACCAATGAGCAGGGGTTTAGTATGCGTGTTTGCGGCGACCCGAAACGCAGCGTGGTGGATTTAGAAGGCGTGCAGCTCATTATGGTTCAGAATGAAAAGGGGAAGAAGGGGAGGGAAGAGGAACTGCTGACCTTTCCGTTTGAAATCACATTTCTGGAAGAAGGCGAGGAATGAAGGTGGCCTGAAACGAACAGAGCGAGGTACCCACAGCCATCAGGCCGCGAAAACAGCGTCCGGAACGGAACTTTTCACTCGAATGAAAACTGGGGTTTAAGAGGGGAGGAAAGCCGGGAAAGTCTATTCGGCGAACCTATGACTGAATATTTTGACAGATACGAATGGAAACCGCAGTTGTTCCAAACGCCGGAAGAACTGAACACTGCGCTTGAGCAGTTTGCGGTCAAGGATAAGAAAATCAAGGCCATCCATACCATCGGCATGGCACACAATATGCAGCCGTGGGCATATATGCAGACAATGCGTACGACTCTTGCTGGAGCAGGCGTTTCCTATGCTGACATCGATTCCGGACGGTATCCCAATATAGACAAGACGCTTTTGCCTTGTGAAGTCAAGCTTTGCGAGCCGGTCGTATTTGTGTTTGAGGATGACAGTACACTCGAAGTCAAACCAAGTGGCGACGGCGGTCTGTTTATGTCTGCAAATCGAATTGGTTGATTGTAAAATCAAGTTGGACACTTGAAAAAATCCATAGTGATTATTTC
>JAUNCL010000039.1 GCA_030535235.1 Bacillota bacterium | reverse complement strand
AAGACACGGCTGGCTGCCGTGTCCTTAACCGTAAATTTATTGTAATAGGAGGACTTCCCCATGAAAGCATTCGCCTGTCTCGGCAGCGGCCGGGCCGGATGGATCGAGAAGGACCGGCCCCGGGCCACCGGGTTCGACGCGGTCATCCGCCCCCTGATGGTGGCCCCCTGCACCTCCGACGTCCACAACGTGGCCATCGACTGCCTGAAACCCAACCGCATCCTGGGCCACGAGGGCCTGGGGGAAATCGTGGAGGTGGGAGAGTTGGTCCGGGACTTCCGGGTGGGGGAACTCGTGGCCATCCCGCCGGTGACCCCCGACTGGCGGACCGTCCCCTCCCAGCTTGGGGCCCACCAGCACTGCAGCGGACTCATCACCGGGCAAAAGCTCTCCAACTCCGAGGACGGGCTCATGGCAGAGTACGCCCTCATCCGGGACATTGACGCCAACGCCGCCCGCATCCCCGAGAATGTATCCCGGGAAGCCGCCGTTCTGGCGGCGGACATGCTGAACACCGGACTCTACGGGGCGGAGCTGGCCGACGTCCAGCCCGGGGACACCGTGGTGGTCCTGGGCATCGGTCCGGTGGGGCTGATGGCCGTGGCGGGGGCAAGACTCCGGGGGGCCGGGCGCATCATCGCCATCGGCAGCCGTCCCCACTGTGTGGAGCTGGCAAAATACTACGGAGCCACGGACATCGTCAACTACAAGGAGGGCGATGTACAGCGGCAGGTCCATCTCCTCACCGACAAGCAGGGGGCCGACTGCTGCATCTGCGCCGGGGGCGGCGACGACGCTCTGGGCCAGGCGGTAGCCATGGTCCGCTGGGGCGGCACGGTGGGCAACGTGAACTACTTCACCACCTACGGCGACCTGCCCATCAACAACGTCCGCTACGGTTTCGGCATGGGCAACAAGACCATCCGGGGCGGTGAGTGTCCCGGTGGCCGGGCCAGGATGGAGCGGCTGTTAAAACTCATCCAATACGGCCGGGTGGACCCCACGCCCCTCATTACCCACCGGTTCACCGGGCTGGACCGGGTAGAAGACGCCTTCCGGCTCATGGAGCGCAAGCCCCCGGAGCTGGTGAAGGCCATCGTTACATTATATTAAAGGAAGAAAGTATCATGGAAAGTTTATTCCGCTGCCCTATCTGTCAGGCAGCATTAGACCGGCAGGAGGCCCGCTACCTCTGCCCCGCCGGACACAGCTTTGACCGGGCGGCCGCCGGGTACGTCCACCTCCTCCCCGCCAACAAGATGCACTCCAGGGACCCCGGCGACGACAAGGGCATGGCCACCGCCCGGAACCGCTTCCTCTCCGGCGGCTACTACAAACCCCTCTGCGACGCTCTGGCTCAACTGGCCTTGCAATACGCCCCCGAGACCGTGTCCGTTCTGGACTCCGGCTGCGGCGAGGGCTACTACAGCGCCGCCCTCTATCAGGCCCTGGTCCAGGCGGGCAGGAAGGTCAACCTGGCCGGGGTGGACCTGTCCAAGCACGCCCTTCGCCGAGCGGCCAAGCGGGAGAAGAACGCCGAGTTCGCCGTGGCCTCGGTCTACGACATTCCCGTGGCCGACCGCAACGCCGATCTCCTCCTCAACTGCTTCTCTCCCCTGGCGCTGGAGGAATTTTTGCGCATCCTGAAGCCCGGCGGGGTCTATTTCTATGTGGTCCCCGGCGAAAAACACCTGTGGGAGCTGAAGGAGGTTCTGTACGAGAATCCCTACCCCAACACGGAAAAGCTCACCCCCTACGAGGGCTTCACCTATCTGGAAGTTCGGTCAGTGGACGGAGTTGTTCACCTCCCCGACCAGCAGACCATCTCCGACCTGTTTCAAATGACCCCCTATTTCTGGAAGACCCCCAAGAGCGGCACGGAGAAGCTAGCCGCCCTGGACTCCCTGGACACCACCATCTCCTTCCGCATCCATGTTTTCCGAAAGGAGGGGAGGACATGACCAAGCACATCTTCTTCGATCTGGACGGCACCCTCACCGACTCCGGCCCGGGCATTATGAACTGCGCCCAGCTGGCCCTGGACCACTTCGGCATCCCGGTGGAGAGCCGGGACCAGCTCCGGGCCTTCGTGGGGCCGCCCCTGCGGGTCTCCTTTGAGGGCTACGGCCTGGACCCGGATCAGGTTCAGGAGGCCATCCAGGTGTTTCGCGGCCGATACATCCCCATCGGTAAGTTTGAAAACGAACCCTACCCGGGCATCGGGGACCTGCTGGCCCGGCTCCGGGCCGAGGGCCACCGGCTGTATGTGGCCACCTCCAAGCCCGAGGTCACAGCCCGGGAGGTGCTGGACCACTTCCACCTGAGCGAATACTTTGCAGAGATCTGCGGGGCCGACCTGAAGGACCAGCGGGACACCAAGGACCAGGTGATCTCCTATCTGCTGGGCAAGGTGGGCAGGCTGGAAAACGTGGTCATGGTGGGGGATACCCACTACGACGTCCTGGGAGCCAAGGCCCACGGCATTCCCACCATCGGGGTGACCTGGGGGTACGGCACGGCAGAGTCCATGGAGCAGGCCGGAGCCGTGTCCATCGCCCACACCATGGAGGAGCTGCATGAGCTGCTGAACGCGGAGGTGTGATCATGGGATATCAACTGACAGCGTGTATCATCCTATTGCTCTTCTACGGCTGTTATTTTGGAAAAATGCTCCGACAGCAGAAGCAAGGGATCCAAACAGATCAGTTGGGGAGGGGGAAACATGGGCTCGTCCGCTTCATTGAGACGGCGACAAAGACCTCTGCTTACCTTGTGCCGATTGTGGAAGTGATCAGCATCTGGCAAAATGTCTCCCGCCTGCCCCCATGGTCGAGAAGCCTGGGGGCTGTTCTGGGGTTTCTCGGCGCGGCAGTCTTTCTCTGTTCCGTCCTCACCATGGGAACCAACTGGCGGGCTGGCGTATCGGAGACCGACCGGACCGAACTGGTCACCCAGGGAATCTATCAGATCAGCCGGAATCCCGCCTTTCTGGGATTCGATTTGGTGTACTTAGGCGTCCTCCTGATGTTTTTCAACTGGGTCCTTTTTGCGGTATCCCTCTTTGCCGTGTTGATGCTCCACCTGCAGATCGTCAACGTGGAGGAGGATTTCCTGATTGAAACCTTCGGTCAGGATTACCTGGTCTATCAGAAAAAGGTCAACCGGTATTTTGGGCGAAAAACAGTCCCAAATAACAACATGAAACACCCATAAAGAAAAGCCCAGCTTGTCGAAAAAGCCTTACAGCGTTTCAAGCGGAACGGGCATGCCCGTTCCCTACATAAGGCATATCGTCCCCGTTCCACCATAACAAAAGGGAAGGCAGAGAGCCTTCCCTTTTGTTATGGATACCGCTATTTACATCTCCCGACGGCCCTCCAGGGCGCGCATGAGGGTGGCGTCGTCGGCATATTCCAAGTGGCCCCCTACGGGGACACCGTAGGCCAGACGGGTGACCTTCACCCCGAAGGGCTTGAGCATCCGGGAGAGGTACATGGCGGTGGCCTCTCCCTCGGTGTCCGGGTTGGTGGCCATGATGATCTCCTGGATCTCCCCCTGGGCCACCCGCTCCAGGAGGGACTTGATGTGCAGGTCGTCAGGCCCCACCCCGTTCATGGGGGACAGGACCCCGTGGAGCACATGGTATCTGCCCCGGTACTCCCTGGCCCGCTCGATGGCGATGACGTCCTTGGGGTCGGCCACCACGCAGACCACCGAGCCGTCCCGCTTCTCGCTGGCGCAGATGGGGCACAGGCCGTCCCCCTCTGTCAGGTTCTGGCAGACGGGACACAGGGCGATGGACTGCTTGGCCGCGAGGATGGCATTGGCGAAGGTCTCCACCTCATTTTCCGGCAGGGACAGGACGAAAAAGGCCAGCCGCTGGGCGGTCTTGGTGCCGATCCCCGGCAGGCGGGCGAACTGCTCCACCATTTTTTCCAAAGCTGGGGGAAAATACTCCATCATTCACCTCGTAAGGTTTTGATGGCTGCCGCGGGGTCTACTGCGCCGTAGACCGCGCTGCCGGCCACCAGCACGTCGGCGCCGGCCTGGATGACCAGCGGGGCGGTGTTGGGGTCCACGCCGCCGTCCACCTCCAGGCGGCAGTCGGGGTTATGCTCGTTGATATACCGGCGGATGGCCGCGATCTTGGGCAGCTGGTCGGCCATGAATTTCTGGCCGCCGAAGCCAGGCTCCACGGTCATCACCAGAATCAGGTCCACGTCCTTGATGTAGGGCAGCACAGCCTCGGCGGCAGTGATGGGCCGCAGGACAATGCCCTTCTTCACCCCTCTGCGGTCCATGGCCTCCAGAGCGGCCCGGATGCCCGGGGGCATGTCGGACTCCAGGTGGACAGAAAGCAGGTCGGCCCCGGCGTCAGCAAAGGCGTCGATGTAGCGCACGGGCTTTTCGATCATCAGGTGGACATCCAGAAACATGTCGGTGGCCTTGCGCAGGGACTTCACCACGGGGACGCCGATGCTGATGTTGGAGACGAACATGCCGTCCATCACGTCCACATGGAGCCAGTCCGCACTCTCTACCTTTTGGACCTCACGGCCCAGGTCGGCAAAGTCGGCGGAGAGAATCGAAGGTGCGATCTTGATCACGAAATATCATTCCTTTCTCCGAAATCTGCCGGCAAAGCCTGTCGCAGGCCGCCGGATCAGCGCGATAGCACAAAGGGGCCGCCCGCCGCATAGGATACGGCAAGCGGCGGCGGGGTACGCCCCGCCCGGGAGCCCCGGGACCGCTGTGGCTCTCCCCACTCCCCGGACCGGCCCCTACGGCGACGACCCGGAGGCCAGCCGCATCAGCATATATGGTGGAACGGAACCTTTGCCCGCCGGCCCGGAAACAGGCCGGCGGCCCGTTCCAGATCCAGGGGAGACGGGCTCTGTTTTCCTATTCTATCTGTCTTTTTCCTCTCTGTCAATGGAAAGGAGTTCTTGACAGGGCATGTTCCTGCGGGTAAAATATTATAATGAATGACTCCCCCATTCCTCCGGGAATGGAATACGCCGGAAAGGACTGACGCCCGTGGCGAAACTGAAAAAACGTTCCGTGGTCCCCATCTACGCCATTGCCGTGGTCTGGGTGATCTTCACCCTGGTCCACCCTCTGTACCGGGTCTCCGACTACGTTTCGGTCATCCTGATCTCAGCGGTGACATTCATCGTAGCCAAGGGCATCTTCCCCACCGTGGAGTATGAGCTGCCCGACCCCGCCCCTGCGGAGGAGGTCCCCAAGGAGGAACCCCAGGAGGCCGCCGGGGAGGACCAGGCCCAGCCGGAGGCAGAGAAACCTGAAGCGGCGGACGAACCGGCCTCCACCGGGGACCCCAAGCTGGACGCCCTCATCCAGGAAAAGGACCGGGCCATCAGCGAGATGCGCCGGCTCAACGACGCCATCGCCGACGAGACCATCTCCGCCCAGATCGACCAGCTGGAGGACGCCACCGCCAAGATCCTGGACCATGTGATCCACCACCCGGAGAAGCAGCCCCAGATCCGCAAGTTCCTGATCTACTATCTCCCCACCACCCTGAAACTTCTGAACACCTACGACCGCATGGGGGCCACCGGGGTCTCCGGCGAGAACATTGACGGCACCATGGCCAAGATCGAGACCATGATGGACACCATCGTCTCCTCCTTCCATAAACAGCTGGACGCCCTCTTCCGGGACGAGGCCATGGACATTGCCTCGGACATTACCGTCATGGAAAACCTGCTGGTCCAGGAAGGGCTGGCCGATATGGATTGACAGAAAGGACACTGCTATGGCAGAGGAATACATCCCCGAACTGACCCTGACCCCCAACTCTCCCCTGGCCCCTGATCCCCAGGCGGCCCCCACCTTGCCCCAGGTCCTGGAGGAGACAAAGCCCCAGAACCTGCCCCCCAGCGATTTGGACGAGTCCAGACTCTCCGAGGCCGAGCGCAAGGCGGTGGAGGAGTTTGCCAAAACCATCGACCTCACCGACAGCAACACCATCCTCCAGTACGGCGCCGCCGCCCAGAGGCATGTGTCGGAGTTCTCCGAAAGCACCCTCCAGCAGGTCCGCACCAAGGATCTGGGGGAGATCGGCGACGCCCTCTCCGGGCTGGTCCGGGAGCTGCAGAGCTTCGACGCCGGGGAAGAAAAGAAGGGCATCGCCGGATTTTTCCGGAAAAAGAAGAACCAGCTGGAGGCCATGAAGGCCGGCTACACCAAGGTCTCCGCCAACGTGGATAAGATCGTGGAATCCCTGGAGCAGCGCCAGATCACCCTCATGAAGGACGTAGCCAACCTGGATCAGATGTTTGCCCTCAACGCCAAATATCTGAAGGAGCTGACCATGTATATTCTTGCCGGCCGGAAGCGGCTGGAGGAGATCCGGACCACCGACTTGGTCCAGCTCCGGGAGAAGGCCGCCGCCTCGGGCAGCCAGGAGGACGCCCAGGCCTGCAATGACCTGGCCAGCCTCTGCACCCGCTTTGAAAAGAAGCTCCACGACCTGGAGCTCACCCGGATGATCTCCCTGCAGATGGGCCCCCAGACCCGGCTGCTCCAGAACAACGACACCCTGATGATCGAAAAGATCCAGTCCAGCCTGGTAAACACCATCCCCCTGTGGAAGAGCCAGATGGTCCTGGCCCTGGGTCTGGAGCACGCCCGGCAGGCCACCGCCTCCCAGAACGCTGTCACCGAGATGACCAATACCCTCCTGAAGCAGAACGCCGACATGCTGAAAATGGGCACCATCGAGACCGCCCGGGAGGCCGAGCGCTCAGTGGTGGATCTGGAGACCCTCCGCCACACCAACCAGCAGCTGGTGGAGTCCCTGGATGAGGTCATGCGCATCCAGTACGAAGGCGCGCAGAAGCGCCGGGAGGCCGAAACCGAGCTGGCCAGAATCGAAGGCGAGCTGAAACAGAAACTCCTCGAACTGCGCGGGTGATCGGGACGATCCCCCCACCGGCCCTCAGGCCCCATGGAGGTTCCTATGAAATTTTTTAAAAAGACATCGGTTGCCGTCACCCTTACGGTCCTCATCGTGGCCCTGTGCTGCGTGTGGGGATACACCCGGGTCTATGTAGACGCCGTCCCGGCGTCCGCCGGCTCGGAGCGCACCGCCGGCGAGAGCAACCTCAACTACTACCTGGGCTGGATCGACGATGACGCGGAATTCTTCACCCTGGACACCGTCGATGAGCTGGCCCGGAAAAATCTGGTCCTGGACAGCACCTACCACAGCCTGATGGCCGTGAAGACCGTGCGGCATCTCAACGGCATGGACATCCAAACCTATGCCGAAAATGTGGCGGAGCGGATGGATCTGGGCAGCCGCAACCTGCTCCTACTTCTGGACGAAAACACCCAGGCCTGGTATGTGTTCTACGGCGCCGACATTGCCGTCTACATAGACGCCAGCCAGGACCTGCCCAACCTGTTCCGCCGGCACATCTCTCACTCCTTCTGGGAGGAGGACCAGCGGGACGAAGCCATCCTGGATCTCTTTGACGACCTGGAGGACTGGTACAAGGAGACCATGCCCGCCAGCGAGTCCACCGGGGGCAACTCCATCTTCCACAGTGACGGCAAGGTCCCGTCCATCACCATCAGCGCCCTGATCAGCGGCATCCTGTTGAACCTGCTGGCCAACCTGTGGTGGATCATTCTGCTGCTGGTGGTTCTGAACATCGTGGACCGGGTCCGCTTTGACCGGTACTTTTCCAAATATCCCCCCGGCACCTCCCCCGCCCCCCGGTTCCACCCCTTCCTCTTCTGGCACCGGGCCGGCTCCAACTGGTACGAGGACAGAGTGGAGGAGGCTATGGCGGAAGACGAGGAGGAGGAAGCCCCGCCAGAGGACGACCCCGGCGGCGACAGCAGCCAGAGTCACGACCACTACCAGCGGGGCCCCGGCTACAGCACCGACCCCAACGAGCCCGGCCCCTTCGGCCCTCAGCCCGGCCCGGGTCCCCAGGTGAACACGGCTCCCCCTCCTGCCTCCGGCCTTATGGGCCAGCTCTTACAGCTTTTCAGAAACCTGCTGGAGCTGTTCTGGCAGTGCCTGGACGCCCTGGCCCACTTCATTCGTCGGATGTGACCTGAAAAAATATTGACAAAGAAAATCTTTGGCAGGACAAACTGAAACAGGCTCCCTATGACGAGGGAGCCTGTTTCAGTTTGTCAAGAAAGCTTCCGTACGCCCCAAGTAGGGAACGGGCATGCCCGTTCCGCTTGAAACGCTGCGGATCCCCTCTCCGTGGGTTCGCGCCTCCGGCGGGGCCCCTTTTCTCCAGAGAAAAGGGGGAAAAAGAGCGCCAGGGCTTTGCCCCGGACCCCTTTGAGGCCGTTGGATTTTTGATGAGGTAATGGGGTTTGTTCTTACCTGGCCTGCGGCCCTTTGTCGCTACGCTACCCACGGCGCGCCCACCGGCTGGGCGCGCGGGAGCGTGATTTCTGCCCTTCGGGAGCGGCGGGAGCAAGCCCCCGCCCTACGGTTCCCTCTGACGAGGGAGACTTTTCATTTGGTGCGTTCTGTGCTGTTATGCTTCGGCGGAGTCTTCTTCCACCGGCTGGGGCGGCAGGTCGGCCTTGATGCCCACGCAGCGGTTGATCTTGGTGCCCAGGTTGTGGAACTTCTCCTCGTAATCGGTCATGATGCCCTGGACGCCGTTGGCGTGGAGGTCCCGGGTGACCTCCTCCAGCCGGTAGCCCGCCTCCGGGAACTCCAGGACGGAAAACTCGAAGAGGGGGGCGTTGTCGGTCTTGAAGTGGATCTGACCGTCCTCCTTCAGGACCTCCCGGTAGAGCTTTAAGAAGTTCCGGTGGGTCAGGCGGCGCTTGGCATGGCGCTTGGGGGGCCAGGGATCACAGAAGTTGATATAGATCAGGTCCACCTCTCCCGGGGCGAAGAACTCCGGCAGCAGAGCCGCGTCGGCGTCCACATAAAACACGTTGGTGAGACCCATGTCCCGGGCCTTCTCCATGGCCATGACCATGGCGTCCGGGACCCGCTCCACCGCCACGAACAGGATCTCCGGGTGGGCGGCCGCCGTCTGACAGGTAAAGCGGCCCTTGCCGCAGCCCAGCTCCAGGCGGAGCTCTGTGGCCCCGGGCATCAGGGAGCGCCAGCTGCCCCGGAGGGCCTTGGGGTCCTTGATCTGCCAGGCGGCGCAGGCCTCCATCCGGGGGCCCAAATTCTTCTTTCTTCTCATGCGCATGGCGGTATTTCCTCCTACAGTCTGCCGTGTCGTTAAAATTTGATTCATTGTACCATAAATGGGGCACTTTGTCAGCGGCTTTCTCCCGAATTTGCGGAGAAAGCCCATCTTGCTCTTGTGAAAGAGAAAAAAACACGGTATCATAGTAAGATACCGACAGAGAAAAGGAGCGAGGTTATGGGCATTCACGACGGTCACCGCAGCCGCATGAAGCAGGAATTTCTCCTGGGCGGCCTGGAACCCTTTTCCGAGGCCCGGGCCCTGGAGCTGCTGCTGTTCTACTCCCGGAAGCAGGGGGATGTGAACCCCACCGCCCATGCCCTGCTGGACACCTTCGGCTCCCTGGCCGGGGTCCTGGACGCCGACCCCAAGGCCCTCATGGAGGTCCCCGGGGTGGGGGAAAACACAGCCATCCTGTTAAAGCTGGTCCCCGCCCTGGCCGCCAAGTATCTGGCCTCCCGCACCAGCGCGGAGACCATCATCCGGAACAGCGACGACCTGCGGGAGCTCTTTTCCCCCTACTTCTTCAGCGCCCGGAACGAGATGTCCTTCCTGGCCTGCTTCGACGGCAAGCTCAAGCTCCTGGGGATCCGGAAGCTCAGCGAGGGCGGCCCCAACGACACCGACATCGCCCCCCGGCAGATCGCTGCGGCGGCCCTGTCCTTCAACGCCACCGCCGTGGTCCTGGCCCACAACCACACCAGCGGCGTGGCCACCCCCTCGGAGGCCGACATCTCCACCACCCGCTACATCCGCCAGGTCCTGCAGAGCATCAACGTGCAGCTCTATGACCACGTCATCATGACCGACGACGACATGGTCTCCATGCGGGACAGCGGTTATTTCCAGGGCTTTTTCTGAGCCCGAAGGAGGTCCCTATGCCGAAATTTGAAGTGATCAGCGACTATCTCCCCTCCGGCGACCAGCCCCAGGCCATCGACACCCTGGCCCGAGGGGTGGAGCTGGGTCTGGACGAGCAGACCCTCCTGGGCGTCACCGGCTCGGGCAAGACCTTCACCATGGCCAAGGTCATCGAGCGGGTCCAGCGGCCCACCCTGGTCCTGGCCCACAACAAGACCCTGGCCGCCCAGCTCTGCTCGGAGTTCAAGGAGTTTTTCCCCAACAACGCCGTGGAATACTTCGTGTCCTACTACGACTACTACCAGCCCGAGGCCTATATTCCCCACACCGACACCTTCATCGAGAAGGACAGCGCCATCAACGACGAGATCGAGCGGCTGCGCCACTCGGCCACCTCCGCCCTCTTTGAGCGGCGGGACGTCATCGTGGTGGCCTCGGTCTCCTGCATCTACGGCCTGGGGGATCCCATCGACTACTCCAACATGGTCATCTCCCTGCGCACCGGCCAGGAGAAGTCCATCGAGGAGCTGCTGAACAAGCTCACCGAGATCCGCTACGAGCGCAACGACGTGGCCTTCGACCGGAACAACTTCCGGGTCCGGGGGGACACCGTGGAGATCTTTCCCGTCTACGCCAAGGACCACGCCATCCGGGTGGAGTTCTTCGGAGATGAGATCGACCGCATCAGCGAGATCAACGTGGTCACCGGCACCCCCACCCGGGTGGTGGACCACGTGGCCATCTACCCCGCCTCCCACTATGTGGCCTCCAAGGAAAAGATGGCCGCTGCCATCCAGGAAATTTATCGGGAAATGGAGGAGCGGGTGGCCTTTTTCAAGGCCAACGACCAGCTGTTAGAGGCCCAGCGCATCTCCCAGCGGACCATGTACGACATTGAAATGATGCAGGAGCTGGGCTACTGCTCGGGCATTGAGAACTACAGCCGAGTCATTGCCGGCCGTCCCGCCGGGTCGCCCCCCATGACCCTGCTGGACTACTTCCCCAAAGATTTCCTCCTGTTCATCGACGAGAGCCATGTGACCCTCCCCCAGGTCCGGGCCATGTACGCCGGGGACCGGGCCAGAAAGACCACCCTGGTGGACTACGGCTTCCGCCTGCCCTGCGCCTTTGACAACCGCCCCCTGAACTTTGAGGAGTTCTCCCAGCGGCTGAACCAGGTGATCTATGTCTCGGCCACCCCGGGCCAGTATGAGCGGACCCGCTCGGGACAGATTGCCGAGCAGGTCATCCGCCCCACGGGCCTGCTGGACCCGGTGGTCCAGGTTCGTCCCGTGGAGGGGCAGATCGACGACCTCATCGGGGAGATCAACCTCCGCGCCGCCAAGCAGGAGCGGGTGCTGGTGACCACCCTCACCAAGAAAATGGCCGAGGATTTGACCAACTACCTCCAGGAGGCCGGCATCCGGGTGCGGTACATGCACCACGACATCGACACCATCGAGCGCATGGAGATCATCCGGGACCTGCGCCTGGGCAATTTTGATGTACTGGTGGGGATCAACCTCCTGCGGGAGGGCCTGGACATCCCCGAGGTCTCCCTGGTTGCCATTCTGGACGCCGACAAGGAGGGCTTCCTCCGCTCGGAGACCTCCCTCATCCAGACCATGGGCCGGGCGGCCCGGAACGCCGAGGGTCTGGTCATCCTCTACGCCGACACCGTCACCCCCTCCATGGCCGCCGCCATGGAGGAGACCCAGCGGCGGCGGGGCATCCAGGACGCCTACAACAAGGCCCACGGCATCGTCCCCAAGACCATCGTGAAGTCCGTCCGGGACCTGATCGAGATCTCCCACACCCCCGACGGCAGCAAGAAGGGCAAGGGGGCCAAGGCCTTGTCCAGAAAGGAAAAGGCCGACCTCATCGCCAAGCTGGAAAAGGAGATGAAGGAGGCCAGCCGCCGCCTGGAATTCGAGTACGCCGCCATCCTGAGAGACCAGATCATCGAGCTGCGCGGAAAAGAGACCAAAGACTAACCCCACACAAAGAAGGTATTTCCTATGAACGACACCCAGCAAACCACCGAACTTACACCGTCTTCCCAGAAGGGCGCCCACCTTGCCATGGCCTGCATCATGGCCGCCGCCTCCCTGTGGGGGTGCATCGGCCTCTTTAACCGGGGGATCTCCGCCCTGGGCATCGGCGCCCCCTCTATCGTCCTGGTCCGCAACCTGGGGGCCTGCGTCCTGCTGGCCCTCCTGTTCCTCCTCAAGGACCGGAGCGTCTTCCGCATTCGGCTCCGGCATCTGCCCCTCTTCCTGGCCATGGGCCTGGTGAGTATCCTGCTCTTTACCCTGTGCTACTTCCGCAGCCAGCAGGTCTCCTCCCTGGCGGTGGCCGCCATTCTGCTGTATACCGCCCCCACCTTCGTGGTCATCCTGTCCACCCTCTGCTTCAAGGACAAATTCACCAAAAAGAAGCTGGCCGCCCTGGTCCTGGCCTTTCTGGGCTGCACCTTCGTCACCGGCATCTGGGGCGGCGGAGGGCTGGACATCTCCGTCCATGGTCTGCTCCTGGGCCTGGGCAGCGGCTTCTTCTACGCCACCTATTCCATCTTCGGCCGGTTCGCCCTCCGGCACTATCAGCCCTTCACCGTCACCTTCTACACCTTTCTCATCGCCGGTCTGGGCTCCCTGTTCCTCCTGAATCTGGAGGATATGGCCACCCTGGTCTCCTCCCCCAAGGCCATCCTTCTGGCCCTGGGCCTGATGGTCTTCGCCACCGTCCTGCCCTACCTGCTGTACACCAAGGGCCTGAACGACCTGGGAGACAGCGGCAAGGCCTCCATCCTGGCCAGCGTGGAGCCGGTGGTGGCCTCCATCGTGGGCATTCTGGCCTTCGGGGAGCCCATGAACCTGGGGGTTATCCTGGGGCTGGTCTGCATCCTGATCTCCGTCTACATTCTGAGGTAACGCTATGGCAAAAACAAAAGAAGAGAAAACCAACGTCATCCGTCTGTTGGAGGGGGCCGGCATCCCCTGCACCCACCACGAGCTGGACCTGCCCAAGGGGGAGGTCCCCGACGGGGTCACCGCCGCCCGGCTCCTGGGCAAGCCGGTGGAACAGGTCTTCAAGACCCTGGTTGCCGAAGGCCCCAAGGGGGAACACTTCGTGTACGTGATCCCCGTGGCCGAGACCCTGGACCTGAAAAAGGCCGCCAAAGCCGCCGGAGTGAAGTCCATCGCTATGCTGCCCCAGAAAAAGCTTCTCCCCCTGACCGGCTATGTCCACGGGGGCTGCTCCCCGGTGGGCATGAGCAAGTCCTTCCCCACCTTCTTCGCGGAAGAGGTCATCCTGGTGGACACCATGGTGTGCTCCGCCGGAAAGGTGGGCCATCAGGTGGAAGTGAAGCCCGACGACCTCATCGCCCTGGTGGGCGGCGAGATCGCCGATCTGGTGGTCGGATGATCCCCGCAGAAGATATCCGCACCCCTGGCGGAACGGGCATACCCGTTCCCTACATGGGGGTGAGGTCCCCTGACCAAGCCGCTTATTGGAGTAAAACACTATGCAATCTCACATCTTTGTCAAAGGCGCCCGCGCCAACAACTTAAAGAATATCGACATTTCCATCCCCCGGGACAAGCTGGTGGTGGTCACCGGCCTCTCCGGCTCCGGCAAGTCCTCCCTGGCCTTCGACACCATCTACGCCGAGGGCCAGCGGCGGTATGTGGAGTCCCTGTCCTCCTACGCCCGGATGTTCCTGGGCCAGATGGAGAAGCCAGACGTGGACTACATCGACGGTCTCTCCCCCGCCATCTCCATCGACCAGAAGACCACCAGCAAGAACCCCCG
>JAUNCL010000050.1 GCA_030535235.1 Bacillota bacterium | reverse complement strand
ACGGTTTCACAGCCGTACCAATTTGAAAGGATGTTGATAAATGAAAAAGATCAGACAATGCTTGTCATTGACCCTCACGGCAGCCATGCTGCTCCTGGCCTGCATACGGCCGGGGTATGCGCAATCTGCCACCGAGAATGCGGCAATCACACTGGAAAACGCCCAGCAGGCCTATCTGGAGCACGTCGATATCGGCTATTCCTATGACCTGGCCCTGCGGCTGGAAGACATTCGCTCCAATGATGCTCTCGGCTACCGGACTGCCGGCTCCCAGGCGGAGCTGGATACCGGCGACATGCTGAAAGCGCAGATGGAAGCCATCGGCCTTCAGAACGTAACCAAGGATGCCTTCACCCTGGACACCTGGACGTTTGAAAAAGCGGAGCTGACCTTCACGGACAGCACCGGAAATCCGTACACAGCCCAATTGGGCGGCTACCAGGCTCAGTTCGTCACCGATGGAGCGGAAAGCTTCACCATCATCGACGGCGGGCAGGGCACCGAGGCGGATCTGTGTGAATTGGACGTTGCCGGCAAGCTTGTTCTGATTGATATCAATCAGCGGGAAAACTGGTGGATCAACTACCCCGCCTATGAGGCAAGCCTCCGGGGCGCCGCCGCTGTCATCGCCGTTCAGGACGGCGGCTACGCGGAGGTCAGCGACGATGCCCTGAATGCCCAGGACATCTGCGGCCCTGCCGACGCCCCCGCGTTCTCCATGAGCCGCACCGATGCCAATGCGCTGAGGGCTGCCATGGGTGAAAATAACGAAATCACCGTGACCCTGGACGCCGTCAGCCGGGTGGGTTTTGACGGAACCTCCTACAACATCGTGGGCATGATCCCCGGCGCAGACCCAGACGCCATGATCCTCATGAGCGCCCACTACGACTCCTACTTTGCCGGCTTCCAGGATGACAACGCCGCCATTGCCCTGATGTTCGGCATCGCAAAGGGTATTATCGACAGCGGTTACCAGCCGGAAAAGACGCTGGTCTTCTGTGCCATGGCCGCCGAGGAGTGGGGCGTCAGCGACACCCGCTACGACTGGTCCACCGGCGCCTACAACCAGATCTTCCGGGTGCATCCCGAATGGGTGGGCAAGGTCATCGCCGACATCAACTTCGAGCTGCCCGCCATGAACGAGGGCGACACCGACCAGATCCGCACCTCCTATGAGCTGAAGACCTTTGTGGAGGATTTCAGGGAAACCGTGCCCGCGGTGGAGGGCGTGTTCCCCCAGGGCATTGAGGTGATTGTGCCCACCCAGACCTGGTCGGACGACTTCTCCCTGTCCATCGCCGGTGTGCCCTCCTCCGTGACGGCGCTGCGGGGCGGCTTTGCCCAGACCCACTACCACAGCCAGTTTGACAACCGGGATACCTACAGCGAGGAAGCATTCCTGTTCCACCACAATCTGTATGGTATGCTGATGCTGGCCTATGACCGGTGTGCCGTGTCCCCGCTGGACTTCTCCACCCGTCTGGAGGCGCTGCGGGAAGCCATGGACGATACCGTCCTGACGGCGGAGCAGGTGTCCGCCCTGAACGGTGCACTGACGGATGCCGAAAAAGCCGCCTCCGACGCCTGGACTGCGGTTTCCGACATCAACAGCCGCTATCGGGAGGCTCTGGACAACGGTGACACCGCTGCCGCCGATGCGCTGCTGCAGCAGAGCCGGGAGATGAACGCCGCCGTCCTTGCTGCATTCAAATTTGCCGAGGACGCCTTCGTCCGCCTCACCTGGGAGGATGTGTCCATCTTCCCCCATGAGCACAGCCAGAATAACCTGATTGCGCTGAACGCCGCCCTGGAGGCTCTGGAAGCAGGCGACAGCGCTGCCGCCGTGGATGAATACCTGTACGCCGTGGACAACAACTGGTACGCCTACGACTGGAGCCGGGAGACCTTTGACCACTTTACAAATTATGTCCTGAACCAGTCTGCCGACCGCCTGATGTGGGGCGCAGGCCGGGTGCAGGGCCACGAGGACCTGTTCGACGTGATCCGCTCGCTGCTTGGCAAGTACGGCGACACCGCTGCGGACTACACCGAAGAACTGGCCCGGCTGGAAGCCGCCGTCGAAACCCAGACCGCCATGCTGGCCCAGCAGGTTGACCACGAAGTCCAGTCCCTTGCTGAGCTGACTGCCCGGCTGACCGCCATCGCCGCATAAGAAAGAAAAAATGACGAACCATCGCCAAAAAAGCATGGTTCGTCATTTCCAT
>JAUNCL010000012.1 GCA_030535235.1 Bacillota bacterium | reverse complement strand
ATGTACGGAAAAGACTTTTTTGACCGCGCGAACATCCAACAAATCTGCGAGTTCCTGCGGTACGGGGAACTGGTAGAGATGGAACAGGGGGACCTGGAGGCCCGATACCGCACCCACGAAAACAATCTGATCCAGGGTCTGCGGCAGTACCGAAAGGATGTCCTGGAGGCGGATTGGAGCGACCCCTCGGAGGCCAGCCTTCTTGTGCAGGAGGAAGCCCTGTATCAGGAGATCCTGACCGAAATCAGCGCCCTGGAAACCATCACCTTCGAGGCCGGGTTTCTGGCCGGTTGTAAGCTCTCTCATACCCTCTGACCTTCCGATCCATACAAAAGAGCCAGGTGCAGTTCACACTCGCACCTGGCTCTCAACTTGTAGAAACGGGTTCTTTTGCCTCCGGGGATTGGGCCGATGTGGTCATCGGCCCCTACACTGGGGATGGTTGTGTCCCGCTCTTTTGTAGGGCGGGGGCTTGCTCCCGCCGTTACCCAAAGGGTAAGAACCATCCGGCCGATGTGGTCATCGGCCTCTACAGAGGCGTGCCCCTTATTCCCATGTACAGACGAAGGACCAGACCACCTGGTCATCCTGGGACACGGTCTGAACTGCCGCGCTCTCCATAATGGTTTCCCCATTGATGGTATAGGTCCAGCCGGACACATCTCCCCCGTCGCCGGTGGCCAGCCCACCGATGCTCTCCACAAAGGCCGGGGAGCCGGAGGTGGTCACGGTCAGACCGGCCTCCTCAGCCGCCCACTGGAGGGTTTCCAGCACAGTGGTCCCCTCGGGGACGGTCAACTGGGTCTCCCGGAGCATCCAGCCGTCCTCCGGCAGCAGGTCCAGGGTGGCCTGCTCCGCCAGATCGGGGTTCTCCCACAGGTTCTGGCAGGACACCGCCACTGTACAGGTGATCTGCGGGGCCTCGGTGGAGGCCCCCGTCTGGGCGTCCTCCCCGGTGACGGCCGACTTGATGCTCCCCCAGAAGGGCTCCACCAGCAGGACAGCCAGCATAACCAGGGCGATGATGAGATTTCTCGTCTTCTTGTTCATACCTTCGTCTTCTCCAGCTTCTCCACAGCGGCCTTGGCGGCGGCCTGCTCGGCCTCCTTCTTGCTTCTGCCCACGCCGGCCCCGATGGGCGCGCCGTTGAGCAGGACCTCCATGGAAAATTGCTTGGCGTGGTCAGGGCCGCTCTCCCCCACCAGACGGTAGCACAGCACCTGTCCGCTCTCCCGCTGGACCAGCTCCTGGAGGGCGGTCTTGAAATCCCGGCCATTGGCGATCTTCTCCCGCTCCTGGTTCAGGATCAGGCTGTGGATGAGCTTCCGGGCCTGTCCGATGCCGCCGTCCAGATACACGGCAGCCAGCATGGCCTCCACCGCGTCGGCCTGGATGGAAGGACGCTTGCGGCCGCCGCCGCTCTCCTCTCCCCGGCCCAGCTTCAGGTAGCTGCCCAGGTCCAGGGACTTGGCCACCTCCACCAGGCTTCCCTCGCAGACCAGGGCCGCCCGGATGCGGGTCAGGTCCCCCTCGGGCAGGTCGGGCCGGTTCCGGTACAGGTGGTCGGCCACCACCAGCCCTAAGATCGAGTCACCCAAAAACTCCAGCCGCTCGTTGCTGGGCATGCCCTTGTCCCGGTGCTCGTTGGCATAGGAGCTGTGGGTCAGGGCGTTCTCCAGCAAGGTGCGGTCCCGGAAGGTATATCCAATTTTCTCCTCCAGGGTCTTCATCGTGTTCGACACTCCTTTTCACGCACTCCACAACGCAACCCCCGGCCAAAGGGACGGGGGTTGTCAGGGATGCTCTTGGTTACATATCAAGCTTGTTTGCCAGGTAGTTGACCAGGTCTTCCACGGTCTTGATCCCCTCGATGTCCCCATCCGGGATCTCCACGCCGAACTCGTCCTCCAGGCTCATAACGATCTCCACCACGTCCAGGGAATCCATCTCCAGATCCTCCATGAAGTCGGCCTGCAGGGTGATACGGTCGGGCTCCACACAGAGTTCCTCGGCAATAATCTTCTGAATCTTTTCAAAAATCATGACTAACGGCTCCTTTGGAATAGCTGTATTCGCAAACAATACTATAGGGAGATTTTTCTTCTCTGTCAATAGGCAAATTGAAAAATCATTCCTCCGCTGTCTTTCCCCCGGAAATCCGCATATGCTCGATGTTGGCGGTGATGTCCTGGATCAGGTCGGACTCTGCCATCTCCTTGGCCCGGCAAATGGCGTTAAAGATGGCGTAGCCGTTGGAGGAGCCGTGGGCCTTGATGACCGGCTTGGAGATGCCCACCATGGCGGTGCCGCCGATCTCGTTGGGGTTGAAGGTCTTTTTGAAGGACTCCACCTGGCCCTTGACGGTCAGGTAGCCCAGCTTGGTGGACAGGCCCGACTGGAACATGGTCTTCATGAAGTCGGCGAACATGAGCAGACCGCCCTCGTAGGTCTTCATGAAAATGTTGCCGGTAAAGCCGTCGGTGACCAGCACATCCACGCCCCCCAGCAGGGCCTCCCGGCCCTCGATGTTGCCGATGAAGTTGATGCGTCCCTCCTCATGGGCCTGGGTCAGCAGGGCGTGGGTCTCCAGCTGGAGGGGCAGGCCCTTGGTGGGCTCCGTGCCGATGTTCAGCAGACCCACCCGGGGATTTTCCAGGCCCAGGGTACGCTTGGCGTAATAGGTCCCCATGAAGGCGTACTGGAGAAGGTATTCGGGGGTGCAGTCGGCGGTGGCCCCGCAGTCGATGAGGACGAAGCTCCCCTTCTGGGTGGGGACCAGGGGGCACATGGCCGCCCGGCGGATGCCCCGGATGCGCTTGACCATCAGGGTGGCGGCGGACAGCAGCGCCCCGGTGGACCCGGCGGAGACAAAGGCGTCAGCCTCGCCGTCCTTCAGCTTTTGCAGGCCCACGGTCATGGAGGAGTCCTTCTTCTCCTTAAAGGCCCGGGCGGGGTTATCCTCCATGGTGATGACCTGGGAGGCGGACAGGATCTCGATGTCCTTGGGGATCTCTTTATGGCCCAGCTTTTCCAGGCAGGCCATGATCTCCTCGGGCTTACCGGCCAGGACCACCTCCACCCCCAGCTTTTCGGCGGCCTGAACCGCCCCCTCCACAGGGGCCAGCGGGGCGTTGTCGCCGCCCATGGCGTCCAGAATAATTCTCATAGCGTTTCCTTTCTCAAAAGGTATCGTTTATTCCACATCTAAGGTATCCAGAATCTCCAGCCCCCGTTTGGACAGCTCGGCATTCTTGTTCCGCTTGCCCTTCACCCGGTAGCCCAGGGGGGGCATGATGCCGAAGTTCACGTTCATGGGCTGGAAGTTGGTCACCGATTCGTTGCTGATGTACAGGGCCAGAGCGCCGATGGCGGTCTCCTGGGGGAAGTCCACCGGGCGCCTGCCCAGAAGCCGTCTCGCCAGCTCCAGACCGGCCAGACAGCCGGAGGCGGCGGACTCCACATAGCCCTCCACCCCGGTGACCTGCCCGGCAAACAGGATTCTCGGCTCGGCCTTCACCCGGTAGTAGCGGTCCAGCATCCGGGGGGAGTCCAGATAGGTGTTCCGGTGCATGACGCCGTAGCGCAGGAACTCGGCGTTTTTCAGGGCGGGGATCATGGAAAAGACCCGCTTCTGCTCCGGCCAGGTCAGGTGGGTCTGGAAGCCCACCAGGTTATAGATGGTGCCGTCGCTGTTGTCCCGGCGGAGCTGAACCACGGCGAAGGGCTCCTTTCCCGTCTTGGGGTCCTTCAGGCCCCGGGGTTTTAAGGGGCCGTAGCACAGGGTCTGCTCCCCCCGGCGGGCCATGACCTCCACGGGCATACAGCCCTCGAAGACATTCTTATCCTCAAAGCCGTGGACGCCGGCCTCCTTGGCGGCGCACAGCTCCTTCCAGAAGTCCAGGTATTCCTCCTGGGTCATGGGGCAGTTGATGTAGTCCGGGGTCCCCTTGTCGTAGCGGGAAGCAAAATAGGCGCTCTCCATGTCCACGCTCTCAAAGGTCACAAGAGGGGCCGCCGCGTCGTAGAAGTGCAGGTAGCCGCTCTGGGGATACCGCTGGGCAATGGCCTCCGCCAGGGCGTCGGAGGTCAGGGGGCCGGAGGCCACGATGACCTCTCCCTCCTCAGGGATGGCCGTGACCTCCCCCTCCACCACCTCAATGAGGGGGTGGCTGCGGATGGCGTCGGTGACGG
Organism: Bacillota bacterium; assembly: GCA_030535235.1. Classification (GTDB taxonomy): domain Bacteria; phylum Bacillota; class Clostridia; order Oscillospirales; family Oscillospiraceae; genus Evtepia. Next base: position 63,614 of record JAUNCL010000012.1, on the reverse strand, counting down.
CCTGGGCAAAGCCCAGCCGGTCCACCGCCAGGGCGCCGCCGGCGGCCACCCGGTGGGTATCCGCACACCGGAGGATCAGGGAGTCCAGCCGCCGCATCTCCTCCTTCAGCAGGCCCACGGCGTTTTCCAGCTGGTCGGACCGGAGGGAGTTGGAGCAAACCAGCTCCCCGAAGAGGTCGGTGTGGTGGGCGGGGGTCCTCTTGGCGGGCTTCATTTCGTGGAGGGTCACGGGGATCCCCCGCTTGGCCAGCTGCCAGGCGGCCTCGCACCCGGCCAGGCCCCCGCCGATGACAGTCACAGGATGGCTCATTCCTCTTCCTCCGTGGGCGTCTCGGCCGCCGCCTTTTTGGCGGTTTTCTTGGCCGTGGTGGTCTTCCTGGCGGCCTTTTTGGCGGGCTTTTCCTCGCCCTCCTCCTTGACAGCCTTCTTCGTGGTCTTTTTCGCCGTCGTCTTTTTGGTGGTCTTCTTGGCGGCGGGCTTCTCCTCTGCTGTGGTCTCGGCCCCGGCCTCGGTCCCCTGGGCGGTCTCCTCGGTCTTTTTCTTCCGGTAGCCGCCCCGCTTTTCCTCAGGGACAAAAGCGGCGCAGGCCTCGTTGATGCAGAAGGGCTTTTTGAAGCCACGGCCGGATTTCTTGAACATGGTCCAGCCGCACTCGGGGCAGCAGTCCTTCACCGGCACGTCCCAGGTCATGAAGTCGCAGGCCCGGCCCAGCTTGTCGCCGTTGTGCTCACAGCCGTAGTAGGTGTAGCCGTTCCGGGAGGTCTTCTTCAGCAACCGGCTGCCGCACTTGGGGCATTTGCCGGGCATCTCGATGACCAGAGGCTTCGTGAACGTACATTCGGGGAACCCGGGGCAGGCCAGGAACCGGCCAAACCGGCCGGATTTCACCACCATCTGGCGGCCGCAGACGTCGCAGACCTCCTCGGAGACCTCGTCAGGCACCTTGATGCGGACGCCCTCCAGGTCCTCCTCGGCCTTGGTCATCTCCTTCTGGAAACCGCCATAGAAGTCGTTCAGAACATCCTTCCAGTACTCCTCGCCGCTCTCTACCTTGTCCAGTCGGTTCTCCATGGTGGCGGTGAAGTCGTAGTCGGCCACGTCGTGGAACTTGTCCTTCATCAGGTCGGTGACCACCTCTCCCAGGGGTGTGGTGTGGAGGTACTTGCCGTCCTTCACCACGTACTCCCGGGCCATGATGGTGCTGATGGTGGGGGCATAGGTGGAGGGCCGGCCAATGCCCTTTTCCTCCAGGGCCCGGATGAGGGTGGCCTCGGTGTACCGGGCAGGGGGCTGGGTGAACTTCTGGTCGGGCTTGGTGGCGGCGCACTTGAGGGGCTCCCCCTCCTTCAGGTTGGGCAGGGGGGTGGAGATCTCGTTGGTCTCCTCGTCCTTGCCCTCCTCATAGACCGCCAGGAAGCCGGGGAACTTCACCTCGGACCGGCTGGTCTTGAAGAGATACCCGGCGCTCTCCACCTCGATGCCCACGCTGTCATAGATGGCAGAGGCCATCTGGCTGGCCAGGAACCGGCTCCAGATGAGCTTATACAGGCGGAACTGCTCGGCGGTCAGGTCCTTCTTGATGGACTCGGGGGTGAGCTCCACATTGGAGGGACGGATGGCCTCGTGGGCATCCTGGGCTCCCGCCTTGGTCTTGAACCGCCGGGGGGTGTCGGGCAGATACTGCTGGCCGTACCGGGCGGACACGAAGGAGTTGGCTGCGGCGATGGCCTCCTCGGAGATTCGCAGGGAGTCGGTACGCATGTAGGTGATGAGACCCACGGTGCCCTCGCCCTCGATGTCCACGCCCTCGTAGAGCTGCTGGGCGATGGACATGGTCCGCCGGGGGCTCATGTTCAGCTTCCGGCTGGCCTCCTGCTGGAGGGAACTGGTGATAAAGGGGGGCGCGGGGGCCCGGCTCTTGTCCTGCCGCTTGATCTTGCTGACGGCAAAGGGGGCGTTCTGGATGGCATTGAGCACCTCATCCACCTGCTCCCGGGACTTGAGCTCCATCTTCTTCTCCCGGCCCCAGAACTGGGCCTTGAAGGAGCCCAGGTTGGGGGCGATGCGGTCGAAGGAGGCCTCCAGGGTCCAGTATTCCTCCGGCACGAAGGCCCGGATCTCCGCCTCCCGCTCGGCCACCAGACGGGTGGCCACGGACTGGACCCGGCCGGCGGACAGGCCCCGGCGGATCTTCTTCCACAGCAGGGGGGACAGCTCATAGCCCACGATCCGGTCCAGGATCCGGCGGGCCTGCTGGGCGTCCACCAGGTTCTGGTCGATCTCCCGGGGAGCGGCGATGCTCTCGGTGACGACCTTTTTCGTGATCTCATTGAAGGTGACCCGGCTGGTCTTGTCGTCGGGCAGCTCCAGCAGCTCCTTCAGGTGCCAGGAAATGGCCTCTCCTTCCCGGTCCGGGTCGGTGGCCAGGTACACCTTCTGGCTGGCGTCGGCGGCGGACTTCAGCGCAGCGATGGTCTCCTCCTTTCCTTTGATGGGCTGGTAGTCCGGCTGGAAGCCGTGTTCCAGATCCACGCCCATCTTGCTCTTGGGCAGGTCCCGGACATGCCCCATGGAGGCCAGCACCTTGTAGTCCGGCCCCAGATATTTTCCGATGGTCTTTGCCTTAGCCGGTGATTCCACGATCACCAGATTCGTTTTTGCCACGTTGCAACCTCCGTGTCTCTTGCTGTTCCATGTATGGTTTCATCCAAAGGGATGTCGTTTACTCCTTCAATCGGACCGGGGTGGAAAACCCCTTGCCCGGCTCCTGGCCCACCAGCTGACGGACCTGGAGCATGGTCAGGGCGGACATCACCCGCCGGGCGGGGATGCCGGTGTCCTCCACCAGGTCATCGGCCGTGCGGGCCCCGCCGCCCTGAAGGGCGCGGATGAGGGCGGCCTCATCGTCGGTGAAGGCCTCCGGGTCCTTTCGCAGGTCCACCACCAGGGTCGGCTCCTCCTCTTCCGGCTCCGGTTTCGGCGCTGTCCTGAGCCGGGGCATCTTACGGGGCGGCCGCTCCACCCGCTCCTCCGGTTCCTCTTCCGGTTCTGCCGGGGGCGGCGGCGGTCCCAGCCGGGCCGCCTGGGCCCTTTGGGGCAGCTCCCCCTTGGGGTGAAGCTTCTCCGGATAGAGGAATTCGTATTCCTCTAGAATATCCCAGGCGTCCAGGATCAGCTTGGCCTCGTTCTTTCGGATGAGGCCGTTGGGGCCTCGGGACAGCGGGGCATCGATGTTCCCCGGTACCGCGAAGATGTCCCGGTCCTCCTCCAGAGCCCACCGGGCGGTGATGAGGGATCCGCTGGTCTCCGTCCCCTCTACCACCACCACGCCCAGGCTCAGGCCGGCCAGGATGCGGTTGCGCACCGGGAAGTGGCTCCCCTTGGGTTCCGTCCCCGGGGGATACTCGGAGATCAGCGCCCCCCGGGCGGCCACATCCTCATAGAGGGCCTGGTTTCCGGTGGGATAGATCACATCGATCCCGTTGCCCAGGACGGAGATCACCTGACCGCCCCCCTTGAGGGCGCCCTCCAGGGCTGCGGCGTCAATGCCCCAGGCGGAGCCACTGACCACCAAAGCCCCCTGGCGGGCCAGGTCCAACCCCAGCCGCCGGGCGGCCATGATCCCATAGGGACTGGCCTTCCGGGCGCCTACGATGGCCACCGCCGCCTCCTCGTCCAGGGCAGGCAGGCTGCCCTTCACATAGAGGACGCAGGGCGGATCCTGGATCTGCCGCAGCCGCTCGGGGTAGTCCGCGTCCTGCATGGTGAGGATGCGGATGCCCAGCCGCCGGCAGTCCTCTATGATCTTGTCCGCCCCTGCCAGACTTTTGTCCAGCAGGGTCTGTTTCACCGTCTCAGGAAGGTCCTCCAACCAGTCGTAGGCCTCCCGGTCGGCGTGATAGGCCCCCTCCGGGGTGCCGAAGCGGGCCAGGATACGGGCAGCATACCGCTCCGGGTTCTTGCCCCGGGTGCTCAGCCAAAGCCAGTGTCTTACGGTACTCATGTTCGCCCTCTCCTTGTTGGATCATTGAAAGGTCCCCTGGCACATCTGCCACAGGACCACCGTGCCGGCGGAGGCCGCGTTGAGGGACTCACACCGGTCGGTCATGGGAATTTTGACGGTTTTCGCGCTGGCCTCCAGCACTTCCCGGGAGACCCCTCTCCCCTCGCTGCCGATGACCACAGCGGACCGGGTCAGGTCCAGGGCCCGGATATCCACCGTGTCCTCCCGGAGGGCGGTGGCGTACAGGGGCAGGCCGTGGCGGTCCAGCAGGCCGGTCAGGGCGGTCAGCTCCCCCTCCCACACCGGCAGGCGGAAGCAGGCCCCCATGGTGGCCCGGAGGGTCTTGGGGTTCCAGGGGTCGGCACAGCCGGGCAGCAGAAAGAGGCCGTCGGCCCCAAAGGCATCGGCCGTCCGCCACAGGGTCCCCACGTTGCCCGGGTCCTGGAGCCCGTCCAGGACCAGATACCGGCCGCCGGAGAGGGCCTCCGGCAGTCCCCGTGGGGGAAGGGCGCAGAGGAAGAGGACCTTTTGGGGGGTCTCCGTGGGGGCCACCGACTTGAGCAGGTCGGCGGGGACCTCCACCAGACGCAGGTCCCCGGGCAGGTCCGGGGGGAGCTGATACCCCTCGGCGCATACCAGGACCTCCACCCTGGCCCCCCATTTCAGGGCCTCGGCCAGCATTTTCGGCCCCTCACAGACCATCTGCCCGCTGGTCCGCCGGTACTTCCGGTCGTTGGACAGCTTGCGGATGTGGGTCATAAGGGGGTTGGTTCTGCTTGTGATTTTCTCCATAGTCACTCCAGCGCAAGGATGCGCTCATTGCTCTCGTTGTCGCCCAGGGTGAAGATCAGATCCCCCTCCCGGAAGGCATAGTCCGGGGCAGGGACCGGCTGGATGGCCTCGTCCTCACTCTGAATGGCGATGATATTCACCCGATAGTTCACCCGGACGTTCAGCTCCCGCAGGGTCTTTCCCACCCAGGGGGGCGGGACCTTCAGCTTCACGATGCCGTAGCGCTCGGTGAGTTCGATATAGTTCAGGATCTCCCGGTTGGCCAGGGTGCGGGCCAGGTTCCGGCCGCTCTCCAGCTCGGGAAAGACCACCTGGTCCGCGCCGATGCGGCGGAGGACCTCCCGGTGGCTGTGGTTCCTGGCCTTGCAGATGATCCGGGGGATGCCCAGCTCCTTCAGGTTCAGGGTGATGAGGACGCTGGTGCCGATGTCGCTGCTGAAGGACACCACCGCCCCGTCCATATTTTTTACCCCCAGCATCTCCAGGACCTCCGGGTCCTGACAGTCCCCTACCACCGCCTGGGTGACCTTGTCGGCCATCCGCTGGACAGCCTTCTCGTCGGTGTCGATGGCCAGGACCTGGTGGCCCAGGGCGCACAGTTCCTCGGCCACAGCCGACCCGAAGCGGCCCAGGCCGATCACCACAAATGTCTCCATGGGAATCCTCCTTATCCAATCATCACATCACAGGTGGGATAGCGCACCTTGTCTCCCCTGCCCTTGGGGAGCATGAAGGCCAGAGAGAAGGAGAGGATCCCCACCCGGCCCATATACATGAGGGCGATGATCACCAGACAGCTTCCCGCCGACAGGCTCCCGGTGAGGCCGGTGCTCAGGCCCACAGTACCCACCGCAGAGGTCACCTCGTAGAGGATGGGCAGGAAGGGACCGCCCTCTGCCAGGGAGATGCCCATGGTGCAGAGAAAGACGGCCACCAGCACCGTGAGGGTCAGGGTAAAGGCGTTGAACACCTGCCGGGCCGGGATGGTCCTGCCCCGGAGGAGGACCATCTGCCGCCCCCGGAGTCCGTTCCACAGGGCGGCGGCCAGCACCAGGATGGTGACGGTCTTCACGCCCCCGGCGGTGGAGCCGCTGCTGCCGCCGATGAGCATGAAGAGCAGGCACATCACCTGAGAGCTCTCCCGCAGGCCCCCCTGGGGGATGCTGGCAAAGCCCGCCGTCCGCAGGGTCACAGACTGGAAGAGGGCGTTCATCACCTTGTCCCCCACAGCCATAGGCCCCAGGGTAGCCGGGTTGCTCCACTCGGCCAGGAGGAAATACCCCCAGCCCATCAGGATCAGCAGGGCGGTCATGACCAGAACCATCCGGGTGTAGAGGGAGAACTTTTTCCACCGCCGCTGGCGGTAGATGTCCTCCCAGACGAAAAAGCCCAGGCCCCCTAAAATCACCAGGGCGCCGTGGATGGCCAGCACCGCCGGCCGGTCAGCGAAGAGGGCCAGGCTGCCCCCTTGTGGTCCCATCAGGTCAAAGCCGGCGTTGCAGAAGGCGGAGACCGCGTGAAAGATCCCGTACCAGATCCCCACCGGGCCAAACTCCGGCACGAAGCAGAGGGACAGGAGGACCGCCCCGGTGCCCTCCAGAATGGCCGTGCCCAGCAGGGCGTGGCGGACCAAACGCACCACCCCGCCGGTGTTCCGCAGGCCCAGGGTGGATGCCAGGATGAGCCGCTGGGAGAGCAGGATCTCCCGGCGGGACACGGTGAGCAGGAGGGTGTAGGCCGTCATAAAGCCCAGGCCCCCCAGCTGGATCATGATCAGGATCACCACCTGCCCCGCCGAAGACCACTGGGTCAGGGTATCCGCCAGGGACAGACCGGTGACGCAGGTGGCGGAGGTGGCGGTGAAGAGGCTGGCGAGAAGCCCGGCGCTCTCCCCGCTCCGGGACATCCCCGGCAGCATCAGCAGGAGGGTCCCCAGCAGGAGGATGCCCCCAAAGGAGAGCACAGCCAGCCGGGTGGCGTTCATCCCCCGGCGGGCCCCCCAGGCCATGGTTTTTTCTTTCCAGATCCGTATCAACGACTCCGCCTCCCACTGTCCGGCAAACTGCACAACAGCATACCGACAGACTGGCTGACGGTATGCTGTCATTCCTTATTTAGTCAATGGGCTTCATGGTGGGGAAGAGGATGACGTCACGGATGGAGTCCGCGCCGGTGAGGAGCATGACGCAGCGGTCGATGCCGATGCCCAGGCCGCCCGTGGGGGGCAGACCGTACTCCAGGGCGTTGATGTAGTCCTCGTCCATCATGCCGGCCTCCTCGTCGCCCTTGGCCCGCATCTCCACCTGCTTCTGGAACCGCTCCTTCTGGTCGATGGGGTCGTTCAGCTCGGAGAAGGCGTTGCCCATCTCGCTGCGGCAGATGAAGAGCTCGAACCGCTCGGTGAGCCGGTGATCCTTGGGGGAGCGCTTGGCCAGGGGGGACACATCCACGGGGTGCATGGTGATGAAGGTGGGCTGGATGAGCTTCTCCTCCACCTTCTGGTCGAAGCACTCGTAGAGGGCGTGGCCCCAGGTGGGCTCCACGCCGTCCATGTCCACCCCCACGCTCTTGGCAGCGGCCACGGCGGCCTCGTCCCCTTCGATGGACATGAAGTCCACACCCAGGTACTCCTTCACGGCCTCGGCCATGGTCAGGCGGCGGAAGCCGGGAGCCAGGCTGATGTTCTCCCCCTGCCAGGTCACGTCGTAGGTGCCCAGAATCTCCATGGCGGCCCCGGAGAGGAAATCCTCAAAGAGGTCCATCATGTCGTTGAAGTCGGCATAGGCCTCATACAGCTCCACGGTAGTGAACTCGGGGTTGTGCTTGGTGTCCATGCCCTCGTTGCGGAAGATGCGGCCGATCTCATAGACCCGCTCCAGGCCGCCCACGATGAGCCGCTTCAGGTGCAGCTCGGTGGCGATACGCATGTACATGTCGATGTCCAGGGTGTTGTGGTGGGTGATGAAGGGCCGGGCGGTGGCGCCGCCGGAGATGGTGTTCAGCACGGGGGTCTCCACCTCCATATAGCCCCGGCCGTCCAGGAAGGACCGCAGGTAGCTCACCAGCTTGCTGCGGATCTCAAAGTTGCGGCGGGAGTCGGGGTTCACGATCAGGTCCACATAGCGCTGACGATAGCGCAGCTCCTTGTCGGTGAGGCCGTGGAACTTCTCGGGCAGGGGCCGCAGGGACTTGGACAGCAGGGTCACAGTCTTGCAGCGGACGCTCATCTCCCCCCGCTGGGTGCGGAAGACCTCGCCGACCACGCCCACGATGTCGCCGATGTCGTACTTCTTGAAATCACTGTAGACCGCCTCATCCATCTCGTCCCGGCGGGCGTAGAGCTGGATGCGGCCGGTCTTGTCCTGCATGTCGCAGAAGCTCACCTTGCCCATACCCCGCTTGGACATGAGACGGCCGGCCACGGTGACCTCCTGGCCCTCCATGGCGTCGAAGTTGTCCTTGATGTCCTGGGTGTGGTGGGAGACCACGAACTTGGTCTGCTCAAAGGGGTCCTTGCCTGCCTCCTGCAGGGTCTTCAGCTTGTCTCTGCGAACCTTCAGGATCTGGGACAGATCCTGTTCCTGCTCCTGGACCGGTTCCTTCTTCTTGTTTTCAGCCATGATGTTCCGCTCCTTCTCTCTTTATCTCTGAATGGCAACGATCTTGTACCGGATGTTGCCGGCGGGGGCCTCCACCACCACCTCTTCGCCGACCTGCTTGCCCAGCAGGGCCCGGCCGAAGGGGGATTCCTCGGAAATGCGGCCGTTCATGGGGTCGGCCTCCTGGGAGCCCACGATGGCGTAGGTTTCCTCCTCGTTGAATTCCAGATCCTCCACCACCACGGTGTTGCCCACGTGGACGGCGTCCAGACGCTCGGTCTCCTCGATGATGGTGTAGTTGGACAGAATCTCCTCCAGCTCGGCAATGCGGGAGTAGAGCTTGCCCTGCTCGTTCTTCGCTTCGTCGTATTCGCTGTTCTCGGACAGGTCGCCGAAAGAGCGGGCCTCCTTGATGAGCTCGGCCACTTCCTTCTCACGAACGGTCTTCAGGTAGGTCAGTTCCTGCTTCAGTTCCTCCAGGCGCTCTGCGCTGAGTCTGTATTCCTTTGCCATGGGTCATATACCTCGATCTTTCTGATGATTCGGTTCCCCGCCATGTCACCCTTTGGGCAGCCCACGGGAGGTTCCGATACATTATAATAAAATAAAAATCAGTTTACATGTTTAAGTATTATAGGTAGTTTGCTCCGGTCTGTCAAGGGGATACCGTCAGTTCTCGTCGATGGTCCCCTCTTTGGCTCACCGGTCCAGGCCCAGGGCCCGGATGGCCGCCTGGAGCTGTAGGTCCTGGTCACGGGGCAGCTCTCCCGCCTGGAGCTGGACTCTGGCCTCCTCAGTGAGCTCCACCGAGGGTTCCGGCTCCACCCCCACACCAATGAGGGAGACCCCGCTGCCGGTGTAGTACCGGGAGGTGGACAGGCCGATGGCACTGCCGTCACTGAGCCGGAAGAGGTTCTGGGAATACCCCTTGCCGCAGGTGCGGGTCCCCACCACCACCGCCCCGGCGGACTCCCGGAGCTGGGCCGCCAGGAACTCCGCCGCACTGTAGCTCTCCCCGTTCACCAGCACCGCCAGAGGGAGGTCCACCCAGGCGGCGTCGGAGGTGTAGACCTTCTCCCTGCCGTTATAGCTGCGGCTGATGAAGATGTCCCCCTCGGGCAGCAGCAGGTCCAGCATACTGGTCAGCTCTGTCACGTAGCCCCCGGGGTTGTTCCGCACATCCAGCACCAGGGCCTTAGCCCCCTGGTCGGTGAGCTCCTCCACCCCCTGCCGCACCAGATCGGCGGCGCCGGAGTAGAAGTTCCGGATGGTGATGAGGCCCACGTCCCCCTCCAGCAGCTCCCAGAGGACGGCTTGGAATCGAATCTCCCGGCACACCACTTCTACGGTGCGGCAGGCCCCCTGGGCGTCCTCCACCTCCAGCCGGACCGCCGTGCCCTCCTCCCCTTTCATGGCGGTAAGGCACGCCTCTCTGGTCTCCGGGGTGACCTGGGTCCCGTTCACCGCCCGGATGATCTCCCCGGCCTGCAGGCCGGCCTCCAGGGCGGGGCTGTCCTCGGTGACCGCCAGGATCCGCAGGCCGTCCCCCTCCCCCTTGTCCACCGTGATGCCGACGCCGATGTAGGAATTTTTCCGGGTCTCCCGGAGCCGCTGGTACTCCTGAGGGGTCAGGTAGTAGGACCACCGGTCCCCCAAGGCGTTCACCATAGCATCCAGGGCGGCCTCCCGGCGGGCGGTCTCATCGTCCTCCCCCACAAACTTCCGGCTGATGAGCCGGTCAGCCTGGAGGAGGGCCACGCCGTTCTTCCCCAGAACCGCCCACACGCCGCCCAGGGCCGCGCTGCCGCCGATCAGCAGGCAGAGGACGCAGGCCAGCAGGGCTTTGCTCCGGGCGATCATCTTCACAGGTTTTTTGTTTTCCATATTCATGGGGATTCCTTCTTTCCGGAAAACACATTTGCTGCGGACCGTCTCTATGGAGGATATTCCCTCCCGGCCCGTTATAACACAAAGAGAAGCGGCACGAAGGCCGCTTCTCCCACATCGTTTCTCAATATGCCAGCAGTCCGGCCACCAGGGAGAGCACCAGGGACAGGCACAGCACAACGGCGATCACCGCCGCAAAGCGTTTTTGGAACTTCTGTCCGTCCCAGCCTTTCTTCTTGCTCATGGCTTCCTCCTTTTACACCTTCAGGAATTTACGGATGGCCAGGGCCGAACCGCCGCCGCCGATGACGAAGCCCACCAGCAGGAAGACCGTCAGCAGCATGGCGTTGAGATCCTGGAAGGGGATCATGGTGATAATATCCAGAATGCCGCTCTCCGCCATAGCCTTGCCGATAAGGCCGTACACCCCCCACTGGGCCACATAGGCCAACAGGCCGCCGCAGAGTCCCAGGAGGATGCCCTCCACCAGGAAGGGCCAGCGGATGAACCAGTTGGTGGCGCCGCACATCTTCATGATGGCGATCTCCTCCCGCCGGGTGAAGGTGGCCAGCTTGATGGTGTTGGCGATGATGAATACCGAGATCAGCACCAGCATGGCCACCAGGATCACCGCGATGGCCGAGGCCACGTTGCGGAGCATGACGAAGCCCTCGGCGATCTCCATAGCCGCCCGGACCTCGGCGATGCCCTCCACGCCCTTGACCGCCTCCACGGTGTCGGAGATCAGCTCAATGTTCTCCACGTGGATGCTGTAGCGGTCCCGCAGGGTCTCGGCGGGGATATCACTGAACAGCTCCGAATATCCCTGCTCCGCCTTGAACTCCTCCAGAGCCTCCTCCTTACTGATGTAGGTGGCCGAGGACACGTTGGGGATCTCCGCCAGCCTGGTCTTCAGGCTGGCGGCCTGCTCGCTGTCCAGCGTGTCGTCCACATAGGCCAGAAATTCGTTCTCATCCTCCAGCTGGCCGAGCATCCCATTGATGTTCACGGCCACCAGGGAGAAAGAACCCATAATGAGAAGGCAGGCCACGATCATACACACCGACGCAAAGGACATGAGTCCGTGGGTGAAGATGCTGCGGACACCTTCCTTCACATGATACCAAAGATTAGCGAACATTGCCGTAATACCCTCCCGAGCCGTCACTGATAATTCTGCCGCTCTCGATGGCGATCACGCGCTTGTCGAAGCGGTTGACCAGCTCCCGTTCGTGGGTGACCACCAGAATGGTGGTGCCCATGCTGTTGATCTTCTCCAGCAGGGACATGATCTCCAGGGAGCGGGCGGGGTCCAGGTTGCCTGTGGGCTCGTCGGCGATGATGACGCTGGGGTTGTTGGCCAGAGCCCGGGCGATGGCCACCCGCTGCTGCTCGCCGCCGGAGAGCTGGGTGGGATACTGCTTGGCCTTGTCGCTCAGGCCCACCAGACCCAGGACATAGGGGATGCGCCGCTGGATCTCCCGGGTGGTGGCGCCCACGGCCCGCATGGCTACCTCCAGATTCTCGGTGACGGTCTTCTTCTCAATGAGGCGGAAATCCTGAAACACCACCCCCAGGGTCCGGCGCATCAGGGGGATCTGCTTCTCCGTGATGTCGTTCATGTTGAAGCCGTTGACCATCAGGCGGCCGTCGGTGGCCTGGATCTCACCGGTGATGAGCTTGATGATGGTGGATTTCCCGGAACCGGATGGGCCCACCAGAAAAACGAAGTCGCCGTCGTCGATCTGCAGGCTGACCCCTTTCAGGGCCTTGGTCCCGTTCTCATACTCTTTGTAGATATCTTTCAGACGAATCAATGTAACACTCCTCACTTAATGCCGGAGGACTTCCCTTGGGGGTTCTCAGGACTCGATGCCCCGGGACACCAGATACTTCTTGACCATCAGGGCCACCTTGAAGGTGATGGCGTCGTCAAACTCCCGCAGGTCCAAACCGGTCAGTTTCTTGATCTTCTCCAGGCGGTACACCAGGGTGTTCCGGTGGACGAAGAGCTTCCGTGCAGTTTCGGAGACGTTCAGGTTATTCTCAAAGAACTTGTTGATGGTGAACAGGGTCTCCTGGTCCAGGGCGTCGATGGGGTTCTTCTTAAAGACCTCCTGGAGGAACATCCCGCACATGACGGTGGGCAGCTGATAGATCAGGCGGCCGATGCCCAGGTTTTCATAGTTGATGATGGTCTTTTCGTTTTCAAAGACCTTGCCCACGTCGATGGCCACGCCGGCCTCCTTATAGGCCCGGGCCAGGTCGCGGATGTGGCTGACCACGGTGCCGATGCCGATGGTGACCTTGATCTTCAGCGCCTGGGTCAGGTTGTCCTCGATGCTCTTGGCAATCTTGTAGATCTCCTTGCTGTCGCCCCCCTCGCTGAGCATCTTGATCACAGCGATGTCGGTTTCATTGATGGAGATCACAAAATCCTCCTGGTTGTCGGAGAACATGTTCTGGACCACATCCACAGCAGCGATCTCAGCAGAGCCCACCTGGCGGACCAGGAAGACGGCCCGCTGAGCCTCGGAGGCAAAGTGGAGCTCCTTGGCCCGGACGTAGATATCGCCCAGAAGAATGTTGTCGGAGATGATGCTCTTGACAAAGGCGGTCTTGTCGTGCTTTTCCTCATAATAGGTCTTGGCGCTGTTCAGGGCCACGGTGACCATGGAGCAGATGAGCTTGGCCTGCTCGTCGCTGCCCTGGACAAAGGCCGCGTAGTCGAAGTGGGAGCCCCGGCTGGACAGGGGCTTGAAGGTCTTGTCCCCGTAGATGATGACCGCCGACTCATTCACATTCAGGGCGGAGGCGGCGCCCTCCCACTTCTCTCCGATCCAGGTCAGTTGATTGCAGGACACGACGGTTCCCTGGTCATCCACGACGCCGATGACGCGGTCCGTGCACTCCTTCATCTGAAGTACAATGCTTTGAAAAACTCTGCTGGACATGTCTTTTCCTCCTCTATCTTTCTCTCAAACCCAGAAAAACCTGAGCAATCATGGGGAAACTGCATTTTCAATAGGCTACATTATACCGTTTCCGCCCGTGGATTTCAATAGGGTTTTCGTGAATTTTTGTGGAAAATGCCGAAAACATTTCCGTCAGCGCCCCAAAGAGGCCCGCTCCGCCGGGGTCAGCATCCGCCAGCGGCCCGGCGGGAGGCCCCGATCCAGCTCCAGGGGACCCATGGAAAGGCGCTTCAGATACACCACCGGCTTTCCCCGGGAGGCCAGCATCCGCTTGACCTGGTGGTACTTCCCCTCCCGCAGGGTTACCAGTCCCCGGTCCCCCGGGGGAAGCAACTCCAGCTCCGCCGGCAGGCAGACCGTGCCGTCCCCCAGGGTGATCCCCGCCCGGAAGGCCTCGCCGTCCGCCTGATCCAACTGCCCGTCCACCTCCACATAGTACACCTTGTCCACATGCTTCCCCGGGGCCAGAAGCTGGTGGGCCAGGGGGCCGTCGTTGGTCAGCAGCAGCAGGCCCTCGGTGTCCTTGTCCAGCCGCCCCACCGGGAAGAGCCCGATCCGCCGCAGCTCTCGGGGCAGCAGGCTCAGCACGGTCTCCTCCCGGGGATCCTCGGTGGAGGAGATCACCCCGGCGGGTTTGTGGAGCATAATGTACACATATTTCTCCGTCAGAATGGGCCGCCCGTCCACCGTGACGGCTGCCCCCTCGGGAATTTTCTCCTCCGGGCCGGCGGGAAGCTCCCCCGCCACCTTTACCCGTCCGCTTTTGATGAGGGCCTTGGCCTCCTTCCGGGACCACTGTCCCGTGGCCGCCAGGAGCTTGTCCAGTCGTTCCATCCCCTTCTCCTCCGTTTCTTCCAATGGTTCGAGTCCCTATTGTATCATAAATTTCTCCCCGGGGACATACTTTGAGAAGAAGATTTCCGCCGCTGCCCTCCCCGGAGGCCCGGCGATGTGTAGGAGAGGAGCTGTATTCCATGTTCATCATCACCAAAAAGGTCCACCGGGGCAGACTGACTGCCAGCGCCCTTTTGCTGGCCCTGACCCTGATCGCGGCCAGCGCCGGCGCCTTCCTGGCCCAGGACATCCAGGCCGCCTCGGCCCCGGCAGAGCCCCTGCCGGACCCCACTGGCGTCCGCTCCAACGAGGATCGGCTCGAATATCTCCAGGCCTTGGGGTGGCTGGTGGTGGAGGAGCCGGCGTCGGTGGAGGACGTCCTGATCCCTGAGACCTTCGATGCCTCCTACGACGACTACCTGACCCTCCAGTCGGAGATGGGCTTTGACCTACGGGACTATACCGGGAAAACCGTCAAACGCTACACCTATCAGGTAAAAAACTACCCCGGTCTCCAGGAAAACATCTGGGTCAGCCTGCTCATCCACAAGAAAACCGTCATCGGCGGCGAGGTCTTCTGCAATCAGGGGGACGGCTTCATCCAGAGCCTCATCTACCCGGTGAAGACCGGGCAAACATAAAGAACGAAGGGGCCGCTGCGATAGACAGCGACCCCTTTTCTCTTCACTTTTTAATAGCCACTTCCATCTGGGGATAGGGAATGGTGATCCCCTCCCGGTCAAAGGCCTCTTTGATCTGCTCCAACAGGTCGTGGTATACATCCCAGTAGTCCCCGTTCTCGCACCAGGCCCGGACGGCGTACTCCATGGCACTGTCTCCGTGGCGATTCACACGGGCAAAGGGAGGCGGATCCAGCAGAACCTTCTCATGGGCAGCCATAACCTCCTGTAAGGTCTTTTTGACCAACTCCACCGGTGCATCGTAAGAGGCGGAGACCAGCAGATCCACCCGGCGCAGGGGCTCCGTGCTATAGTTCGTCACCTCCGCGTCGGCCACGATGCTGTTTGGCACCACGATGCGGCGGTTGTCCAGGGTGGTCAGCTTGGTATACACCATGCCGATCTCCCGGATCGTGCCGGTGGTGGACCCAATCACCACATAGTCCCCCACCTTGAAGGGGTGGGTGGCCAGGATGGTCAGCCCCCCCGCCAGGTTGGCCAGGGTGTCCTGCACCGACAGGGAGACCGCCAAGCCGGCGATACTCACCAGGGCTACCAGGGAGGTGGCGTTGATGCCCAGCAGCTCAGCCACGATCATAATCGTGACGAACCAGAGGACCACATTCAGCCCGGAGCGGATAAAGCCATGAAAGCTCCGGTCCACATGGCCCCGGTCCAGCCCCCGATCCAAGATCCGGAGGATCACACGCTTGACAATCAGACAGATCATCAGGACCAGAAGGGCAAAGAGGACGGTCTTCAGGGCCCCCTCCCAGCCCCCTCGAAAGAGGGTTTTTAAACCCTGATCTACGCTTTCGCTCAGGTTTTCAGCATCAATTTCTGGCATAAGCTTTCTCCTTTTTGAAATATGAAAAAGAGGGCAGAGCCAAAGCTCTGCCCTCTGCAGGATCAAATGATCGGGTGAGAATTACTCCTCGATAGCGGTAACGACGCCGGAACCAACGGTACGGCCACCCTCACGGATAGCGAAACGCAGACCAACTTCGATAGCGATGGGAGTGATCAGCTCAACGTTCATCACGACGTTGTCGCCGGGCATGCACATCTCAACGCCCTCGGGCAGGGAGATGACGCCGGTCACGTCGGTGGTACGGAAGTAGAACTGAGGACGATAGTTGTTGAAGAAGGGGGTGTGACGGCCGCCTTCGTCCTTGGACAGGACGTAAACCTGGCCGGAGAACTTGGTCAGGGGCTTGATGGAGCCGGGCTTAGCCAGAACCTGGCCGCGCTCAATTTCCTTCTTGTCGATACCACGCAGCAGGGTACCAACGTTGTCGCCAGCCTCAGCATAGTCCAGCAGCTTGCGGAACATCTCGATGCCGGTGATGACGGACTTCTTGGGCTCGTCGTTCAGGCCGACGATCTCGACAGCGTCGCCCATGTTGATCTGGCCACGCTCGACACGACCGGTAGCAACGGTGCCGCGGCCGGTGATGGTGAAGACGTCCTCGACGGGCATCAGGAAGGGCATGTCAGCCTTACGGTCGGGAGTGGGGATATACTCGTCGACAGCGTCCATCAGCTCCTTGATGCAGGCATAGTCGGGATCTGCGGGGTCGTTGGACTCGCAGGTCAGAGCCAGCAGAGCGGAACCCTTGATAACAGGCAGGTCGTCGCCGGGGAACTCGTAGGTGGACAGCAGCTCGCGGACTTCCATCTCGACCAGCTCCAGCAGCTCCTCGTCGTCCAGCAGGTCAACCTTGTTCAGGAAGACAACGATTGCGGGCACGCCGACCTGACGGGCCAGCAGGATGTGCTCACGGGTCTGAGCCATGGGGCCGTCGGTAGCAGCGATGACCAGGATAGCGCCGTCCATCTGAGCAGCACCGGTGATCATGTTCTTAATGTAGTCGGCGTGGCCGGGGCAGTCAACGTGAGCGTAGTGACGTGCGTCGGTCTCGTACTCGACGTGAGCGGTGTTGATGGTGATGCCGCGCTCGCGCTCCTCGGGAGCCTTATCGATTGCGGAGTAGTCCTGCATCTCAGCCTTGCCCTGCATTGCCAGGTACTTGGTGATAGCAGCGGTCAAGGTGGTCTTACCATGGTCAACGTGACCGATGGTACCAATGTTTACGTGGGGCTTAGTTCTTTCAAACTTCTGCTTGGCCATGATTGATAATCCTCCTCAAAATACAGGTAAAAACGTTCAATTTTACTGTGTGAGTTTTGTTGCAATCTTATTGTACAAGATATGCTCCGAAATTACAACGGGAAATTGCTGAAATTTCCAGTGAAAAACGATGAAAATCAGCCCTGGTTGCCGCCGTTGCGCTTCTCGACGATCTTGTCGGTGATGGACTTGGGGATCTCCACATAGCTGTGGGGCTCCATGGAGTACTGGCCGCGGCCCTGGGTGCGGCTGCGCAGGTCAGTGGCGTAGCCGAACATCTCGGACAGGGGAACCAGTGCGTCGATCTGCTGAGCGCCGGGGCGAGCCTCCATGCCCTGGATCTGACCACGGCGGGAGTTCAGGTCGCCGATAACGTCGCCCATGTAATCCTCGGGAACAATGACGGAAACCTTCATGATGGGCTCCAGCAGGCAGGGGTTTGCCTTGCGGCAGGCTTCCTTGAAGGCCATGGAACCGGCGATCTTGAATGCCATTTCGGAGGAGTCGACCTCGTGATAGGAGCCATCATACAGAACGACCTTGACGTCGACCACGGGGTAGCCGGCCAGGATACCTGCCTGCATGGCGCCCTGAATACCGGCGTCCACGGCGGGGATGTATTCCTTGGGAATGGCGCCGCCCACGATCTCGTTGACGAACTCGTAGCCCTTGCCGGACTCGTTGGGCTCCAGACGGATCTTACAGTGACCGTACTGGCCCTTACCACCGGACTGACGGGCATACTTGGTGTCCTGCTCGACGGACTTCTTGATGGTTTCCTTGTAAGCGACCTGAGGTGCGCCCACGTTTGCCTCGACCTTGTACTCGCGGAGCAGACGGTCGACGATGATCTCCAGATGGAGCTCGCCCATGCCGGCGATGATGGTCTGGCCGGTCTCCTCGTCGGTGTAGGTCTTGAAGGTGGGGTCCTCTTCGGCCAGCTTCATCAGGGCAACGCCCATCTTCTCCTGGCCAGCCTTGGTCTTGGGCTCGATGGCGACGCGGATCACGGGTTCGGGGAACTCCATGGACTCCAGGATGATAGGAGCCTTGTCGTCGCACAGGGTGTCGCCGGTGGTGGAGTGCTTCAGACCCACGACGGCGGCGATATCACCGGAATACACGGTCTCGATGTCTTCCCGGTGGTTTGCGTGCATCTGCAGGATACGGCCGATACGCTCTCTCTGCTTCTTGGTGGAGTTCATAACAGCAGTACCGGTGTTCAGCACGCCGGAGTAAACACGGATAAAGGACAGACGGCCCACATAGGGGTCAGCGGCGATCTTGAAGGCCAGAGCGGAGAAGGGAGCGTTGTCGTCTGCGGGACGCTCGTCCTCTTCGTCGGTGTCGGGGTTGACTCCCTTGATGGCGGGAATGTCCAGGGGGGAGGGCATGTAATCCACAATGGCGTCCAGCAGCTTCTGAACACCCTTGTTCCGATAGGAGGTGCCGCAGGTCACGGGAACCAGCAGGTTCTCGATGGTACCCTTACGCAGGGCGGCGCGGATCATATCGGTGGGGATCTCCTCTTCTTCCAGAGCCAGCATCATCAGTTCCTCGTCCAGGTCGGCGCAAGCGTCGATCAGCTTGGTGCGGTACTCCTGAGCCAGCTCCATCATGTCCTCGGGAATCTCTTCCACGCGGATATCCTTACCCACGTTGTCGTAGTAAACGTCGGCCTTCATCTCCACCAGGTCGATGATGCCCTGGAAGGTCTCTTCCTTGCCAATGGGAAGCTGAATGGGCACAGCGTTACACTTCAGACGGTCGTGGATCATATTCAGAACATTGTAGAAGTCCGCGCCCATGATGTCCATCTTGTTGACGTAGATCATGCGGGGGACCTTGTAGTTATCGGCCTGACGCCACACAGTCTCGGACTGGGGCTCCACGCCGCCCTTGGCGCACATGACGGTCACGGAACCGTCCAGCACGCGCAGGGAACGCTCGACCTCAACGGTGAAGTCCACGTGACCGGGGGTATCGATGATGTTGATACGGGTCTGGGGGAACTGGCCGTTGGTGCCGCTCCAGTAGCAGGTGGTAGCTGCGGAGGTGATGGTGATACCACGCTCCTGCTCCTGAGCCATCCAGTCCATGGTGGCGGTGCCGTCATGGGTCTCACCCAGCTTGTAGTTAACGCCGGTGTAGTACAGGATACGCTCGGTGGTGGTGGTCTTACCGGCATCGATGTGAGCCATGATACCGATATTTCTGGTGTTTTCCAGGGTAACTTTACGTGCCATTCTTTTCCCTCCTGGTTACCAGCGGAAGTGTGCGAATGCCTTGTTGGCCTCAGCGTTCTTGTGCATCTCTTCGCGCTTCTTCACGGCGCTACCCAGGTTGTTGGCTGCGTCCATCAGCTCGCCTGCCAGACGCTCCTTCATGGTTCTCTCGCTGCGCTTACGGGAATAAGCGGTCAGCCAGCGCAGAGCCAGAGTCTGGCGGCGCTCAGGGCGAACCTCCATGGGGACCTGGTAGGTGGCGCCGCCCACACGACGGGCCTTAACCTCCAGAGAAGGCATGACATTCTCCATGGCGGCGGTGAACACCTCCAGGGGATCCTTGCCGGTCTGCTCCTTGACGATATCAAAGGCGCCGTAGACAACCTTCTGTGCTACGCCCTTCTTGCCGTCCAGCATGATGCTGTTGATCAGCTTAGTAACCAGTACGGAACGGTACATGGGATCGGGCAACACTTCCCGCTTGGGTACGTTTCCTCTTCTGGGCACTTTGCTTCCCTCCTTCACAAAATAATGATTTCATAGGTACTCGAAAAGCCGCTTGGGCTTTCCGTGTCGGACAAGGTGCCACTTGTCCAGTGCCTGCCTTGAGAGCTTACCCAAAACGGTACTGTGTACTGTTTCTATGGTAAAGCGACTCGCGGCAAAGCGATTGCTTTGCGCTTGAGCGCAAAAATACGTCAAAATTGGTTGGTCAGCGAAGCTTACTTCTTGCCGGCCTTGGGTCTCTTGGCGCCATACTTGGAGCGAGCCTGCATACGGCCGTTCACGCCCTGGGTGTCCAGGCTGCCGCGGATGATGTGGTAACGAACGCCGGGCAGGTCCTTAACACGGCCGCCGCGGATCATGACCACGGAGTGCTCCTGCAGGTTGTGGCCGACACCGGGAATGTAAGCGGTGACTTCGTAGCCGTTGGTCAGGCGCACACGGGCAATCTTACGCAGTGCGGAGTTGGGCTTCTTAGGAGTAGAAGTACGGACTGCGGTGCAGACGCCTCTCTTCTGGGGGGAGGGCTGATTGGTCTCCTTGTTCTTCAGGGTGTTCAGGCCCTTCTGCATGGCGGGAGAGTTGGACTTGTAGGTAGCCTGCTCTCTGCCCTTACGAACCAGCTGATTAAAAGTAGGCATGGATGTTCCTCCTTTCCTTGGATAATACAGTTTAATTTATATTCTATCCGTTTGAGCGGCTGCTCATACGGCGAATACCGAAATTATTCCACAACGGCGGCCACAGCGCTTCCCACGGCGATGCCGCAGGCGGCTCCCAGGGCGGCCATGGTGGGGACATTCACCGTCTCCACCCCCTGCTCACGGCAGAGGTCCTCCACGGGTTCGGTGACCCGGGGGTCGGCGTTGTCTGCCAGGAAGACCCGGCGGGCGCTTCCGTTCTTTAGAGCGCGGGTCACCTGCTTGACTCCTGTGACTTTTTTTGCTGTTTTCAGGTCAGTCAGCATAGCGTGTCCCTCTCTCCTCCGGCAGATTTTCTTGCGGCTGGTTTCCGGCTCCAAAGGGGCCGTTTACAGTTCACCGCAATTTCGCATTTTAGCACACTTTCCCTTCCCCGTCAAGTAGTGACTTTGTTCTAAGATTCCCCTTTTTCCCACCATATCTTGTCCATTTTTCTCTTGTCCCCAGTTAATGGACAAAGGTGCTCCAGCCGGACACTGCCAGCGCCAGCAGCAGCTGGACGGTCAGGATGGCGGGCATCCCCAGCTTGAAGGACCAGTGCCGGGTCTTGTGGCGGAAGAGGCTCATGCCCACCATGGCCCCCACGCTGCCACCCAGGGCCGCCGTGAAAAACAGCACCTTTTCCGGGATGCGGCGGTGGTGATGGATCGCCTTCCACTTATCCAGGCCCATAAGGGCGAAGGATACCACGGTCCAGATCAGGACCCAGATCAACAGCTTCGTCATTCCATTCTCCTTTCCCCTGACAGATCTTCCGGCTCCTCCCCGGTCCGGTCTCCCCGGATCTCCCGGGCGGCTTCGGTCTGGTTGGAGGCGAAGCGGACCACATGCCGGCCGTATTTGTCCCGGAGCCGGTCCATGGCCCGCTCCAGCTTTTCCTGCTTCTCCCGTTTTTCTGAGGCCCCGGGGGTGAAGAGATCCAGTTGATCCCCCGCCTCCTCCTCAGGCAGCAGCCCGGAGGCGGTGACGGTGATGGCCCGGACGGGAGAGGTCCAGCTCCAGCACCGCCCGATCAGGTCCATGGCGCAGGCCATGATCTCCCGGGACACGTTGGTGGGGGCGTCGGTCCCCCTTTGCCGGCTGATGGTCTTGAACTCCGGGCTGCGGACAGCCACTTGGACGGTAGTGCACTTCATCCCGTGGCGGCGCAGGCCCATGGCCACCCGCTCCGACAGCATCCGGACTCCCGCCCGGATCTCCTCCTCCCCGGTGAGGTTCCGGCGAAAAGTCAAGCCTTTGCCCACCGACTTGGGGGGCGGCGCAGTCCCCGCCGGGCGGACAGGACTGCGCTCCGCCCCGGTGGCATAGTCGTGGAGCTGCCCGCCGTGCTTGCCAAGCAGGCGGATGAGCTCCTCCCGATCGGCCGCCGCCAGCTCCCCGATGGTGGAAATGTTGTGGGCCTCCAGGGTCCTGGCCGAGGCCCGGCCCACAAAGAGCAGGTCGGTCACCGGCAGGGGCCAAACCAGATCACGGTAGTTCTCCCGGCTGATTACTGTCACCGCATCAGGCTTTTTATAGTCACTGCCCAGCTTGGCAAAGACCTTATTAAAGGAGACCCCCACAGAGATGGTCAGTCCCAGTTCCTGTTTCATCTCCTCCCGGATCCGGTTTGCCAGGGCCACCGGGTCGCCCCCGAAGAGATGGATGGTCCCTGTCACATCCAGCCAGCTCTCGTCGATGCCGAAGGGCTCCACCAGGTCGGTGTAGCGGCGGTAGATCTCCCCGGCCAGCTTGGAATAGTACCGGTATTTGTCATGATGGGCAGGCAGGAGGACCAGGTCCGGAGCCTTCCGGCGGGCCTGCCAGATGGTCTCGGCGGTCTTGACCCCAAGGGCCTTGGCCGGCTCGTTCTTGGCCAGGATAATGCCATGGCGGGAGCCGGGATCTCCGCACACCGCCACAGGGAGCTGACGCAGGTGAGGATAGCTCAGCAGCTCCACCGAGGCGTAAAAGGCGTTCAAATCACAGTGAAAAATGATCCGGTCCACGGATGCCCCCCTTTCTCCCTCCTGCAAACTGGAGGGTGGGAAAAGAAAGAAGCGGCGAGAGCTTTCCCGTCGCTTCTTTCTTCTATTTGGAATTTGCCGCACCCCTGGGCGCAGCCTCTTTTTCAGGGTTCCTTCCGGGCCTCGCCCCGGTGGATGATATGGCGGGAAATGGTCTTGTAGATCAGGAAGGTGATGAGAGCGTTGACCCCCGCCTTGATCAGGTTGAAGGGCAGGATCACGGGGAGGAGCATGGCGTCCACCACGTCCACGGGCACACCCATAAACAGGGGGGTGATAAAGTGGTTGGCAATGACCATCACGATCCCCCAGCAGATGGTTCCCACCACCAGACCGACGGCAGCGCCGGATCTGGTATGCTTCACCCGATAGATGTTGCCGGCCACCAGGACCATGGTGGAGGTGGCGATCAGGTGCATGATGATGCCATAGGGGCCGCTGCCCGCGCTGACGGTAACCCCCTGGAGCACGCAGGTCACTACAGTCAGCAGGAAACCGGCGGCGGGGCCGAAGGCGAAGGTGCCCACCAGAATGGGGATATCAGCAGGGTCATACTCCAGAAAGGCAGCTGCCGGGAAAATAGGGAAGTGGATGAGATACACCAGCACAACGGAGATAGCCACCAGCATAGCCATGATGGTGAGTTTGCGAATCTTCGGGTTCATAGTAAAATACACTCCAAAATTCCAGTCTGTTCTATCCCTATTATATCGACTTTTGCAGGAAATACAAGACCCAAAATGCGGACTTCTCCCATGGCTTTGTGGGGATAGGCGTTGACTTTATCCCGGCTTCGTTATAAGATTTTCTCATCAAAATGAGAGGAGGGCAACCCATGGACCCCACCGTAAGCTGTTGCTTCACCGGCCACCGGACCAATCGTCTGCCCTGGCAGGACAGGGAAACGGACCCCCGCTGTCTGGCCCTGAAATCCAGGCTCCAGGCCGAGGTGGAGGGAGCCTATCGCCGGGGCTACCGTCACTTCCTCTGCGGCATGGCCCAGGGCGCGGACCTGTACTTCTGCGAGGCCGTTCTGGCCCTGCGGGACCGGCACCCGGAGGTCACCATCGAGGCCGCCATCCCCTTTGTGGACCAGGCCCGGCGCTGGCCTGAGGCCGATCAGCTCCGCCGCGAGGCCCTGCTGGACCGGTGCAACTACGAGACCGTGGTCCAGCACCACTATACCACCGGCTGCATGGCCCGGCGGAACCGCTACATGGTGGACCGGTCCTCCCTGCTCATCGCCGTCTACGACGGTCAGCCCCACGGCGGAACCCTGAACACCCTTACCTACGCCATGCGCCAGGGGGTGGAGACCGTGATCCTGGACGTGGAATGACGAAAAACCCCCCGCTGTTTTTACACAGCGGGGGATTCGTTTTGCGTGATAATTGTGATTTAGCGATCCCGGTTAAAAATCTTAAAGATCTCCTTGTAGGGGTCGTCATCGGACTCGGGGGCGGGTGCGGAGGCGGAGGAGGAGGGACGGCCTGCGCTCTTGCTGGGCTTTTCGGCGGAGGAGGAACCCATCTTGTTGTTCATGATCTTCTCGTCAAAGCCGGTGGCAATGACGGTGACCACGATCTCGTCCTCCAGAGTCTCGTCGAAGGTTGCGCCGAAGATGATGAGGGCGTTGGGATCGGCAGCCTCCTGAACCAGGTTGGCGGCGATCTCCACTTCCTCCAGACCCACGTCGGTGGAGCCGGTGACGTTCACCAGCACGCCGCGCGCACCGTTGATGGAGGTCTCCAGCAGGGGGCTGGAAACGGCCCGGCGGGCAGCTTCCTCGGCCTTGCTCTTGCCGTTGGCCCGGCCCACACCCATGTGAGCCATGCCGGCGTCCTTCATGACGGCGGACACGTCGGCGAAGTCCAGGTTGATGAAGCCGGTGTTCTTGATCAGGTCGGAAATGGACTGGACGGCCTGCTGCAGCACATCGTCGGCCACTTCAAAGGCGTTGGACAGGGTGATCTTCTGCTCGGTGGCGAACTTCAGCCGGTCGTTGGGGATGATGACCAGGGAGTCCACCTTGGTGCGCAGGTTTTCGATGCCCAGCTCGGCCTGCTGCATACGGCGGCGGCCCTCAAAGGAGAAGGGCTTGGTCACAACGCCCACGGTCAGAATATCCATTTCCTTGGCCAGGTCAGCCAGGATGGGGGCTGCGCCGGTGCCGGTGCCGCCGCCCATGCCGGCGGTGATGAAGACCATGTCGGTACCCTCCAGGATCTTGGAGACCTGGGAACGACTTTCCTCGGCGGACTGACGGCCCACCTCGGGGTTAGAACCGGCGCCCTGACCTGCGGTCAGCTTCTCGCCGATCTGCACTTTCTGGTTGGCGCTGGAGATGGCCAGCGCCTGCTTGTCGGTGTTCACGGCGATGAAGTCGACCCCCTTCACGCCGGACTCCACCATGCGGTTGACGACATTGCTGCCAGCGCCGCCCACACCGATCACCTTAATATTAACGACGGATTCTGCTCCGGTATCCAATCCAAAAGCCATGCTCTATCCTCCTAAGTGTGTTTATCTGAAATGTGTATAAAATTCTGTTTTCCTTTATTGTATCTCCCTTTCAGCGGCAGGTCAATAGAAAACTTGGAATTATTCTTCATCTTTTTGAAAAAAACTTTCCCTTTTCCCGGCCTCCTGCCCCTTCCTGTCAGGTGCTGGGGGAATCGTAGGCCACGTCGGTTTTCAGGTTCACCGTGCGGTATTCGTAGTCCCCGGTGAGGGCCACGATCTCCTCGAAAATCTGCAGCTTTCGGTTAAAGTCCGAGCTGCTCAGCAGCTTGCCGGTGATCCGTCCGTCATAGACCAGGGAGATCTCCGTGGTCAGGGTGGCGTCGATGGCGGTGACCTTTTCCACCAGCCCCCGGTCCTCCAGGGTCTGGAGGAGCCGCAGGAAGTTCTCCATCCGATGCTGCGCCACCGGCGGGACCTGGGCAATTTCCCCCTGCGCCGGGTCGATGACCTGAAGGCCGGTCACCGAGATGTACTGCAGGGCCAGGCTCTCATCAGCCTTTTCCAAAAGCTTTCCCTTGGCGTCGATGATCCAGAATTCTCCGGTCTCCGCGGTGGTCTCCTCCCCCTCTTCAGTGGTCACCACCACGGCAGCGGGCAGGACAGCCACCGGCTGGGACTCGGTGATTCGCAGCCGGATGGTGGTGGGGAACCGCTTCCGAACCTGCACCCGGTCCACATAGGGCAGGTTCTTGCAGATGCGGTTGGCGATCTGGTCCCCCGGCGTCAGGATCAGGTTAGCCCCCTGTTCCACGTCGGCCACCTCCAGGATCTGCTCGGCGGAGTAGCGCTCGTTGCCCTCTACCTCCACCTCCTCCACCCGGAAGAACACCGTGCAGGCCAGCACCACGGACACAACGATGAGGATCACCATCACCAGTCCGTAGACCACCCCCGCCTTTCCCTTGCGGGCCTTCTTTTCCTTATCCTTTTTCTTCTTCGCCATACTACCGTTCCTCTATTCATTCATGCGCCGGATCCGGCCCCCCAGGGCCTGGAATGCCTTCTCCAGGCGCTCGTATCCTCGGTCAATGTGGAAGGGGGACAGGATCCGACTCTCCCCCTCCGCCCCCAGGGCGGCAATGGTCAGGGCCGCGCCGCCCCGCAGGTCGTCGGCCTCCAGGTCGGCCCCCCGGAGCGGGGTCCCGGTGATCCAGGCGGTGGTTCCCTCCACCCGAATTCTGGCCCCCATGGTCCGCAGGCTCTCTACGTAGCGAAACCGACTGTCAAATATGGTTTCCGTGATACGGGTCTCCCCCCGGCCGCCGGCCAGGACCGCCGCCAGCAGGGGCTGGGCGTCGGTGGGAAAGCCCGGGTAGGGCCCGGTGGTCACGCTGCCGATGCCGGCAGCTTTGCCCGCCTGCCAAATTCGGACCCGATCCGGCTCCCGCCGGATCCGGCAGCCGGTCTGCTCCAGAGCGTCGAGCACCGGGAGCAGGGCAGCGCCGTCGCTGCCGAAAAACTCCCCCTCTCCCCCGGCGGCTGCCACCGCGCAGAGGTAAGTGGCCGTCACGATCCGGTCGGCCATGATGGTATACTCCCCGGGGTGGAGGGGGACGCCGCCCCGAATGACGATCTCACCGGTCCCCGCTCCCCGGACGTCGGCCCCCAGGCTCCGCAGGAACCCCTGAAGGTCCTGGATCTCCGGCTCCCGGGCGGCGTTGTGGATGATGGTGACCCCGGCGGCGCCGCAGGCCGCCAGCATGGCGTTCTCCGTAGCCCCCACACTGGGAAAGGGCAGGGCCATCCGGCAGCCCCGCAGGCCCCGGGTCCGGCAGAGCAGCCTGCCCTCCCGGTCCAGGACCTCCGTCCCCAATGCCTGGAAGGCCCGGATGTGCAGGTCGATGGGGCGAGCCCCCAGGGCGCAGCCCCCCGGCCAGCTGGCGGCAGCCTCTCCGCCCCGGGCCAGCAGACTCCCCAAAAAGAGGACCGAGGCCCGCATCCGGCCCATGAGTTCATCGGGCACTGCCGTGCCGGTGCAGTCGGTGGTGTCCACCAAAACGGTCCGCCCCTCCCGCCGCACCCGGCAGCCCAGGGCGGCCAGAATCTCCAGGGCGGTTTGGATATCGGTAAGGTCCGGGCAGTTATGTAGGACACTCTCTCCTCGGGCCAGCAGGGTAGCCGCCAAAATGGGCAGGGCGCTGTTCTTCGCCCCGTGGACGGCGACGGTCCCCTCCAGGGGGCGCCCGCCCTTCACTGCAAAAAATTCCATCTTCTCTCCCCCATCAGGCTTTTTACGCCATCCTATGCGGAAAAGAAGCGGGAGGTTCTCAGGCCTTCATCAGGGCGAGGAGGGTCTCGTAGATCTTCTCTGCGGCCTCCGGGATGCCCAGACCGGTCATGGTCTGGGACATGGCGGCCCGCCGCGCCCCGTCCTTCAGCAGGTCGGAGGCCGTCTGATACAGGGTCTCCCCGCTGCAGACCGGCTCCAGCAGGACCACCGCCCCGCCCTGGCTGCCCAGGACGTTGGCGTTCTTCTCCTGGTGGTTGTTGGTCACGTTGGGCGAGGGGACGATGACTGCGGGCTTCCCGATGGCGGTGAGCTCTGATAGGGTGGAGGCGCCGCCCCGGCACAGGACCAGGTCGGCCGCCGCCATCACCGTTGGCATATCGTAGATATACTCCCGCAGCCGAATCTCCCCGGGCAGCTTCGTGTCGCCCAGGGCCTCGGTCATGGACTGGAAATTGCGGCCCGCGCCGTGGATGTGATGGAAGGGCGCCCCGTCCCGGACCTCCCGGCGGATGAAGTCGGTCATGTAGCCGTTCATCACCTCGGCCCCCAGGCTGCCCCAGTAGGACAGAAGGAGGGGGCGGTCATCGGTGATCCCCAGGGCCAGCCGGGCCTCCTCCCGGGTTTTCTCAAAAAAGGCTCCCCGGACCGGGGTACCAGTGACCACCACCTTCTCCGGGTGGTCATAGTAGGCCCGGGACTCCTCATACCCCACCATCACCCGGTCGGCCACCTTGGACAGCCGCTTGGTGGTAAGGCCGGGCACCGCGTTGGACTCGTGGACCGCCGTGGGGATCCCACGGTGGGCGGCGGCATTCACCACCGGGAAAGAGGCATAACCCCCGGTCCCCACCACCAGGTCAGGCCGGAAGTCGTCCAGGATCTGGGCGGCCTCCTTCTTGGATACGGAGAGATTCCGCAGGGTTTTCAGGTTGTGCCTGACCCCGGAAGGGCTCAGGGTACGCCAAAAGGAGCTGATGGTCACCGTCTCCAGAGGGAAGCCCTCCTTCGGCACCAGCCGCTCCTCCATACCGCCCTTAGCCCCCACAAAGAGGACCCGGCAGCCGTCATTTCTCTCCTGAAACATGCGGGCCAAGGCCACGGCGGGGTTGATATGCCCCGCCGTGCCGCCGCAGGTAAATAACACTTTCATCATTGACGCTCCTTTTCACGGCCCAAAAGCCTCGCAGAGTTTCGCCGCCCAAGATTTTTCTAATTGATCGGATTTTGTCGGGATATACCAAGGACCAACCCCATTTCCGCCATCTGGATGAGCAAGGCCGTGCCGCCGTAGCTGAAGAAGGGCAGGGAGATGCCCGTCACGGGGAAGAGGTTGCTCACCACGGCCACGTTGGCAAACACCTGGAAGGCAAACAGGGTCGTGATGCCCACGATAACCAGAGAGCCGAACTTGTCTCTGGCGTGGAGGGCCAGCCAATAGCCCCGGATGATCAGCAGGGCGAAAATCGCCAGGATGAGGGTGGCCCCCACCAGACCCAGCTCCTCACAGACCACAGCGAAGATAAAGTCGTTCTGGGATTCCGGCAGGTACAGAAACTTCTGCCGGCTGTTGCCCAGGCCCACACCGAAGAGGCCGCCGGAGCCGATGGCCAGCATGGACTGGATGGCCTGCATCCCCTTGTTCAGGGGATCGCTCCAGGGGTCCAGCCACATGGTGATGCGGGAGGTCATGTAGTCGGTGGCCAGAATGATCACGGTCAGGGCCCCCACCGCCAGACTGCCGCCGGCGATGAACCATCCCGCTGCGATGCCGCCGGCGAAGAGGATGGCGGCGGCGATGACGATCATCTGGATGGAGGCGGACATGTGGGGCTCGATGGCCAGCAGGCCGATCATGATCACGATCACGATGCCGTAGGGCACCAGCTCGAAGAAGCCGGAGCGCTCCAACAGGTTCCCAAGCCGGCCAATCCCGGTGCGGGGATTGAAGCTCAGGGGGACCCGCTCGTCACGCTTGGACAGCCGGGCGGAAAAGTACAGGATCAGGCCGAACTTGCCCAGCTCCGAGGGCTGCCAGCGCATGGGGTACTTCAGCCAGCGGGTGGCGCCGTTGACACTGACGCCCAGGCCGGGGACCTTGACCGCCAACATCAGCACAAAGGCCACCATCAGGATGGTCAGGGCCAGACCCTGAAGCCCCCGGTAGTTGAGCTTGGAGATGATGTACATGACGCCGAAGCCCAGCAGCGCAAAGACCGCCTGCCGCTTGAAATAGTAGAAGGCGTCACCGCCGGTGATGTTGCTGACGTCATAGTAGGCCGAGGGGTAGGAGGCCGACAGCAGCATCACCAGACCAATGACCACCAGCAGCACGGTCAGCAGCAGGAAGGGCATGTCGATCTCACCCTGGATCTTCTGCCGGGGTTTTTCCGTATGCTCTTTTCTTCTCAGTGGTCGTTTCAGAGTTCTTGCCACGGATACTACCTCCCAGATGATCGCAGTGTCTTCCCCTTCTGGTTACAGCACGGGGAACCGGCCCATGACGCCGAAAAAGGCCGCTACGCAGCAGACCAGTGTGATGCCGGAAAAGACGAAAAACAGCTTTGCTTCGCTCCAGCCCCCCATCTCAAAGTGATGGTGGAGGGGAGCCATGCGGAAGATCCGCTTGCCGTGGGTGGCCTTGAAGTAGGCCACCTGGATGATGTCGGACAGGGTCTCCGCGATGTAGATGATGCCCACCAGGATGAGGATCAGGGGCAGGTCCAGGGCAAAGGCCATGCCGCAGACCGCTCCCCCAAGAAACAGGGAGCCAGTGTCCCCCATGAACACCTTGGCGGGATGGAAATTATGGACCAGAAAACCGGCCAGAGCCCCGAAGAGGGCTGCGGCAAAGATGGTCATCCCCCCGCTGCCGGGGCGGTCCCAGTACAGGTAGGCGTACACAAAGGAGGCCGCAAAGAAGGCGCACACCGGCATGGTGACGCCGGTGGCTAAGCCGTCCACGCCGTCGGTGATGTTCACCGCGTTGACGCAGCCCACGATGACGAAGGCCGCAAAGATCATGTACACCACCCAGGGCAGCTTCCACTCCACGCCGAAGAAGGGAACGTAGAGGTTGGGGGACAGAATGCCGCTGCCCCGCAGCAGCACGATAAACAGAATGGCGGCCGCCAGCTGGAGAAGGAACTTCTGGCTGGCGGTCAGGCCGGTGTTCTGCTTTTTCTTCACCTTGGCGTAGTCGTCGAGGAACCCGATGACCCCAAAGACCAGGGAGAACAGCAGGACGAACACAGAGGTGAAATCCCCTGCCAGAATGGCCGGTCCGTTGAGAGCCAGCACCACCACGATGGTGGCGGCGATGAACATCAGACCGCCCATGGTGGGAGTCCCCTGCTTCGACATGTGCCAGGTGGGGCCGTCCTCCTTGATGGACTGCCCTGCCTTCAGCCGCCGCAGAGCCGGAATGATGACCTTGCCCAGGGCCGCGCTGATGACAAAGCCAAGGACGGCAGCCGCCGCTATCTTCAGGAAAATGGGATCCATTGGTTTGCACCTCCGCAATTTTTCAACTTCATTTTTCGCGGTGGAATCCCCTTCCTCTCAAAGGGCTTCACCGCCAAGCAATGATTATAACGTATTCTCGC
This sequence comes from Bacillota bacterium, assembly GCA_030535235.1. Taxonomy (GTDB): domain Bacteria; phylum Bacillota; class Clostridia; order Oscillospirales; family Oscillospiraceae; genus Evtepia. The sequence continues at coordinate 32,922 of JAUNCL010000012.1, read as the reverse complement.
GGAAAAAGGAAGCAATTTCTTCCCGTTCGTCCAAATGGATTCGTTCCCGACCGATTTCCTGGTAGGTCTCGTGGCCCTTTCCGGCCAAAAGGATCACATCTCCGGCCCGGCCCATGGCCAGCGCCTCCCGGATGGCCTTCCGCCGGTCCGGCTGAGAAACCCAGGCGGTAAACCCCGGGGGAAAGCCCCGGGCCACCTCCTCCATGATCCCCTCCGGGTCCTCGGTGCGGGGATTATCCGAGGTGAGGATCACCAGGTCGGCCAGCTCCGCGGCGATCTCCCCCATGATGGGCCGCTTGGTTCTGTCCCGGTCGCCGCCGCAGCCGAAGAGGCAGAGCAGACGGCAGCGGGTCACATCCCGGGCAGTTTTCAGGATTTTTTCCAGGGCGTCGGGGGTGTGGGCGTAGTCGATGATGACCGTGTAGGGGGCGGGGACGGGGACCACCTCCACCCTCCCCTTGACCCCGGGTACGGTGGCCAGGGCCGCCGCGATCTCTTCCAGGGGACACCCCAGCTGCAGGCAACAGGCAATGATCCCAAGGGCGTTGTACACCGAAAAGGAGCCGGGGATGGGCAGGGACACAGGGCAGCTCTTCCCCTGGGTCAGAACCTCAAACTCCACCCCCCGTGGGGTCAGCCGCACGTTTTTTCCCAAAACCTGGGCCTCACCTCTGGTCTGGCCGAAGGTGTGGCGGGAGCAGAGGGCCGACTGCGCCAGCCTCCGCCCAGCGGGATCGTCCAGGTTAAAAAATCCCGCCCGGCACTGGTCAAAGAGCCGCGCCTTGGCCCGGTAGTAGTCTTCCATAGACCCATGGTAATCCAAGTGATCCCGGGTCAGGTTGGTAAAGATTCCGCAGGCGAAGTCCAGACCGGCCGTCCGCCGCTGGTCCAGGGCGTGGGAGGAGACCTCCATCACCACATGGGTGCAGCCCTCCCCCTTCATCTGGCCCAGCAGGCACTGGAGCACGTAGGGGGCCGGGGTGGTCCGACTGGCCGGCAGGATCTTCTCCCCGATCATAACCTGATTGGTGCCGATAAGGCCCACCTTGGCGTGGAGGACCTTCTCCAGCACATGCTTGAGCAGATAGGTCGTGGTGGTTTTCCCGTTGGTGCCGGTGACTCCCACCAAAGTCATGGCCTCCCCCGGCCGGCCGAACCAATTGGCGCAGAGCCGACCGTAGGCCTCCCGGGGGTCCCCGGCGATCAGCCAGGGGCCGGGATCATCCGGCGGCTCCTCACAGAGGACCGCCGCAGCCCCTTTGTCCAGGGCTTCTCGGATAAATTGGTTTCCGTCCCGCTGGCTCCCCTTCAGGGCGGCAAAGAGGCCGCCGGGGAGCAGATCGCGGGTATCGCAGGTAAGAGAAGTGATTTCAACGTCCTGACCGACATGGTCTGTCAGGGCAATGCCCCGGGTCATCCGGGATAACTTCAATGGTCTGCCTCCCATCTATCCTGATTTTCAATCTTTGTTCGTCAGTTAGACGTCGTGTTGTTTTTCTTCCACAGATCCTGCTGGTTGATGGCCTGCTCCTCGCCGCTGTTTTCGGCGAACTTCACTTCCACGGCGGTGCCCACATCCAGGATCACGCCGGGCTCCACCGTCTGGCTGAAGACCGTGCCCGCCGTGCCGGAGCCGCTGACGTCCAGATAAAGACCCACGTCCTCCAGCGCCTTCTTGGCCTGGTCGTAGGTCATGTCGGTAAGGTCGGGCATGGCCACCGTCTCACCGGGCTTCTCCGAGCCCATGTAGAGCACGATGGTGCTCCCATTGGGTACCGAGCTGCCGGGGTTGGGGGACTGGTCGGTGACCACGTCGCCCTCGCCGGAGGTCCGGTAGTTCAGCCCCAGATTGCTCAGGGTGGCCTGGGCATCGGCCAGGGTCTTGCCGGTGAGCCGGGGGATGGTCACCCCGTTGGACTCGGTGCTGGCGCCGGACTTCTCATAGCCCAGGTAATCCAGAATGTTGGCGATGAGCTCGCCGGCCATGGGGGCGGCCATGTTACCGCCGCTGATGTAGACGCCGCTGGCGGTGGTGTTCTGACCGGGGGCGGAGGGCTGGGGCCAGTCGTAGGCCAGCAGCACGATGACCTCCGGGTCGTCGGCGGGGGCAAAGCCCACGAAGGAGACGATGATATGATCGGTGCTGTCCAGAGTCTGGGAGGAGCCGGTCTTGCCGCCGATGCGGTAGCCGGCCACATAGGCGTTCTTACCGGTGCCGCCGGCGCCGCCCACCACGCTCTCCATGAAGGAACGGACCAGATCGGAGGTCTCCTGGCTGATGACCTGGCGGACCTCGCTGGGCTCATGGTAGCTGACCACGTTGCCCTCGTTGTCGGTGACCGACTGGACCACATAGGGCTCCATCAGGTGGCCGCCGTTGATACAGGCGGACAGGGCGGTGATGAGCTGAATGGGGGTGGTGGTGAAACGCTGACCGAAGGAGGCGGTGGCCAGGGAGACAGCGCCTGCCGGGCTCACGAACTCCTCCTTGGACCAGAACACGCTGGGGTATTCCCCGGGCAATTCAATGCCGGTGGTCTCGGTGAAGCCGAAGTTCTCCCAGTATTCATAGAACTTGTCGGCGCCCAACCGCTGGCCGATGGCGATGAGGGCCGGGTTGCAGGAGTTCATCACGGCCTTCCGCAGGGTCTGGGTACCGTGACCTCTTCGGGCGCTGCATCGGATCTTCCACTGATCCATCTGCACATAGCCGATGCAGTTGAAGGTGTCATCCTCGCTGATGACCCCCTCCTCCAGGCCGGCGGCCACCACGATGGGCTTGAAGGTAGAGCCGGGCTCATAGGAGGTGTTCAGGCACTTGTTGCTCCACTGCTTGAACTGGGCCTGGCTGAGGGCATCGGCGTACGCCTCCTTGCTCACTGAGGGGTCGTTCTTCAGTCTCTGCAGCTTGGCGGACTCTGTGGCGTCCACCACGGCGTTGGGGTCGTTCAGGTCGAAGTCCGGGTAGCTGACCATGGCCCGCACCGCGCCGGTGTCCGGCTCCATGACGATGCAGAAGGCGCCGTTGGTCACGTCGAATTTCTGAATGCCCTCCTCCACCGTCTTCTCGGCGAACATCTGGATGGTGGCGTCGATGGTGGTATGTACGTTGTAGCCGTCGATGGCGTCGGCATAGGTGGAGTAGGCCGAGGGCATCTCCTTGCCGGAGGCGTTCTTGGCGAAGATGGTGCGGCCATCCTCGCCGGAGAGCTCGGTCTCATACAGGGCCTCCAGACCGTAGGAGCCCTCGTTCTGTCCGTTGACGAAGCCCACCACCTGGGAGGCGGTAGTGGAGTAGGGATAGTACCGCTTGGAGTCATCGGTGAGGTAGACGGCGCCCTGGAGGTCGTTCTCCTCGATAAAGTCCCGGACCTGATCGGCCACATCGTCCTCCACCTTCTTGGCCAGGATCTGGTAGGCGGAGTTGGTCTTCTTCAGGCGGTTCATGATATCCTCCCGGTCTATCCCCAGGATCTCCGACAGGCCGTCGGCGATGAGATCATAGGTGGACTGGACCTTCTGCTGCTTTTCGGCCTCGATGACCGTCAGGGAGCGGGGATTGCCGAACTCATCCTTCTCCTCCACCTCCACGCTGGCCAGCACATCCCGGGGAGAGAGGATCACGTTCTGCACCGAGCCGCTGATGGCCAGGATGGCGCCGTTGGAATCGTAGATGGTGCCCCGGTTGGCCGAAGAGGACACCTCCCGGGTCTGCTGGGAGATGGCCTTTTTCTCCAGGGTCTCGTGCTGGACCACCTGGAGCTGCCAGAGCTTGCCAAAGAGGACCGCAAACGTCACCACGCCGAAGAGCACAGCCAGAAGCAGGATGCGCTGCATCCCGCGTCCGCTGAGCCGGCGGGATCGGGGTCTGTCGGAACGATTGTTGAAAGCCATGTTGATTTCCTCCTGCCTTTTTGCCTTGAGGGTTTGTTTCTGCATGTGTTGGAATGAGGGCGCAAGAAATCGGTTTTCTCACGCCCTCACGCTCTCTTTCCTATCTTATGAGGCCGCCGCTCAGAAATATTCCCTGACAGCGGTGACCAGGTTCTTGCCAAAGGATACCACGCGCTCCTTGAGATCCCAGCCCTGGTAATACTCCACGCTGTCCGGCTCGGACAGCTCCAGGGTATAGGTCTGCCAGTTCTGGATCTTGGTCATCTGCCCGCTGGAGAGCATCTGGGCCTCGATCTCCTGCAGGTCGTAGGACAGCTCATACTGGGCCATCAGCTTGGTCTCCTCCGTCTGGAGCCGGTTCAGCTCACTGCGCAGGCTGACCACCTGGTCGTTGACCATGACCAGCTGCGCGTAGCTGATCAGGATCATCACCACGAAGGCCGCCACAAACAGGATGGTGGCCACGGCCTTGGGGGCGGTCTTCCAGCTCCGTTTGGGTTTGTCCTTTGCCTCGGGCCTGCCGGCGCCAATACCCGCGCCCTTCTTTTCCTCCCTGCCGGCGCCCGCCTGGGTCGGGGCTTCCGGAGGGGCCATTTTCAGGGCCGCGTTTCCATCAAAGGCTAATTCTGTCACGGTTTCGTCCACCTCATCCTGTCTGATTCATCCTTAGGTTCCAATCTTCTCCGCCACCCGGAGCTTGGCGCTGCGGGCCCGGGGGTTTTCCTCCAGTTCCTGCTTCCCGGGCAGGATGGGCTTTTTCGGGGTCAGCTTCACCTGGGGCGTCTTGCCGCAGACGCACACCGGGAAGGAGGGGGGGCAGTCGCAGCCCTTGGCGGCGGCGGCCAGCTCGCTTTTCACAATGCGGTCCTCCAGGGAGTGGAAGGAGATAACCGCCAGACGGCCGCCGGGGTTCAGCCGGGGGATGGCCGCCTGCAGCATGCGGGAAATGGCGGTGAGCTCATCGTTCACCGCGATGCGGATGCCCTGGAAGGACCGCTTGGCCGGGTGCTGCTTCTCCCGCAGGGCGGCGGCGGGCATGGCGGAGCGGATCACCTCCACCAGCTCCAGGGTGGTCTCGATGGGCTTGGCCTCCCGGGTCCGCTCAATAGCGGCGGCAATGGCAGGGGCGTACCGCTCCTCTCCGTACTGGTAGAGGATGCGGCGGATCTCCTCCTTGGGCCACTGGTTCACCACCGTCCAGGCGGTCAGGGTGTCTCCCCGGTCCATTCGCATGTCCAGGGGGGCGTCGTTCCGATAGGAAAAGCCCCGCTCCGGGTCGTCCAGCTGGGGAGAGGAGACCCCTAAATCGAAAAGCATCCCGTCGGCCCCGGGAATGCCGGCCTGGGAGAGCAGGCTGTCCAGGTCGCCGAAGTTTCCGTGGAGGAAGGTGATGCGGTCTGCCCAGGGGGCCAAACGGACGCCGCCCTCTTCCAGAGCCTGGGCGTCCCGGTCGATGCAGATCAGCCGGCCGCCCTCGGTCAGACGCCGGGCGATCTGCTCCGAGTGCCCGCCCCGGCCCAGGGTCCCGTCGATATAGACCCCGTCGGGCCGGATGTTCAGCGCGTCGATGCATTCATCCAGCAGGACCGGGCGGTGTAGGTAGGCTCCGCTCATGGGCTTCCACATCCCTTCCCGCCTGTCCCGGTCTCCCCCGGGGGAGAGACCGAACATGGCGTTCGTGTCTAAATTATAGGATAACCCCATGTAAAAAGCAACCGTTTTTTCGTATCACACCCGAATTCATCACGGAATTGTAAGATTTCACCGGCCAAACCCTTTCTTTTTCCTCTTCTTTCCAGTATACTGATTGTATCATGAATCTTTCTAAGGAGGTGCTTCTGTGACCCGGTTCTTACTCATGGCCGCCACTGTCATCATTGCCTGCGTCCTGTGCAGCAAGGTCTCCAGCAAGCTGGGGGTTCCCACCCTGCTTGCCTTTATCCTGCTGGGCATGTTTTTCGGCTCCGACGGTCTGGTAAAAATCCCCTTTGACAACTACCTGCTGGCCTAGGACATCTGCACCGTGGCCCTGATCTTCATCATGTTCTACGGCGGTTTCGGCACCAAATGGAGCGAGGCCAGGCCGGTGGCGGGAAAAGCCGTCCTCCTTTCCTCCCTGGGCACCGTGGCCACGGCAGTCCTGGTGGGTCTGTTTGCCTGGCTGGTGCTGAAGTTCCCTCTGCTGGAGAGCTTCCTGCTGGGCTCGGTCATCAGCTCTACTGATGCGGCCTCAGTCTTCTCCATCTTGGCCATCACCAGCCCGGCAGTGATGGCCCTGGATATTTACCACATCGTGTTCTTCATCGTCCTCTTTTCCATCCTCATCCAGGGGGCCCTTCTCCCCGTGGCAGCCCGCAAGCTGGGCATGACCGACAGCGAATCCGACGTCATGAAGATCTTTACCGACTACACTGACGAGGTCCCCGTCCAGTTCCTCCGGTGCACCCTCGCCCCCGGCCACCCTTGGGTCGGAAAGGCCATCCGGGACCTGGCCCTGCCTCCGGAATGCCTCATGGTCCTGCTGACCCGCGGGGAGGAAAAGTTAGTACCCAACGGCTCCACCGTCCTGGAGCCCGGCGACCAGCTCATCCTCAGCGGCCGGGCCGGCGGGGAGACCGAGGGGGTCCATCTCTACGAAAAGACCCTCAAAAAGCGGGACCCCTGGCTCCACCGCGCCCTATCCGACCTGGACACCGGCGAAAAGCTTATCATCATGATCCGCCGGGTGGGAGATGTCATCATCCCCGGCGGAGACACCGTCCTGGCGGAGGGAGACGTCCTCCTCATCAACGACATGGACGGCGACCCCCTGACCTGATCCGTCCCCATCCTTAGAAAGGAGGCCCGTTATGGCCCGGCTCATCATCCTCTTCACCATTCTCGCCCCCCTGGCCACCCTTTTCCTCACCAGAAAACGTCCTCTGTGGGAGTGCGCCCTGTGGGTGGTTGGAATTCAGGCCGGACTGTCCATCCTTTACTGCGGGACCAACGGCCTTTCCGCCAGGGACTTTTTCCGGGGGGACAGCCACGGCACAGTGGTCCTGCTGTTTATCTACGGCTCCGACCTGCTGGCCGCCCTGGGCCTCCTTTTTCGCTGCCTTCTTGCCCTCTGGCGGAAAAAGACCAACCCATAATTCTCACAAAAAAGAGGCTGCCCGCCGGGCAACCTCTTTTTTTACATCAATCTTCGTCTTCGTACTCGTCCTCGTCGGCCTCGGCGTCATACATGGCCCGGCGGTTGTCCTGCCGCTGCTGAGGGGCTCCCTCGGCGGCGCCCAGAGCGCTGCGGAACTTAGCGCGGGAGTGCTTCACCTCGTCGTAGGCGTCGGCCACGGCCTCCTCCACCCGGCGCAGAGCGTCCTCGCAGTACTCGCTGGCGGCGTGCTTGAGCATCCGGCACTGGTCCTCGGCCTCGGCGATGATCTCAGCGGCCCGGGCCTCGGCCTCCCGGACGATGGCGTCCTCGTTGATCAGGCGTCTGGCGTAGTCCTCGGCCTGCTGACGCATCCCGTCGGCCTCCCGCTTGGCGGAGGCAATGTAGTCGTTCTTGTTTGCCACCAGATCCTTGGCCCGCTTGATCTCCACGGGCAGCTCTGCCTTCACGTCGTCGATCATGTCCAGGACCCGGTCCCGCTCCACGACGCACTTGTCGTTGTTGAGAGGCATGTTCTTGGCCTCTTCGATCTCGGTATATAAGATATCCAGTAATTCTTCAATGCTGCCTGCCATGGCCATCTTCTCCTTACTTTATTTACAGTTTGCCTTCAGCCGCTTCTTTACGTCCTCCAGGATCTCCCGGGGCAGGAACTCGCTCAGGTCGGCGTTGTACCGTGCCATCTCCTTGGCCACGGAAGAGCTCAGGTAGGTGTACTTCTCGCTGGAGGGGAAGAACACCGTGTCCAGATCGGGGTTGAGCTTGCTGTTGATCATCGCCATCTGGACCTCCTGCTCATAGTCGGACACGGCCCGCAGACCCTTCACCAGGACCCGCGCACCCTTTTCCCTGGCATACTCCGCCACAAGACCCCGGTATACGTCCACCTCCACATTTTCCACCTGGATGCTCTTGCGCAGCAGCTCCAGCCGCTCTTCCGGCGCAAACAAGCCGCCGTTCTTTTCAGAGTTCACCATCACACAGACGATGACCTTGTCGAAGGCGTTGGCCGCCCGCTTGATGATGTTGATGTGTCCCAGTGTGACGGGGTCAAAGCTGCCGGGGTAAATTGCGGTCTTCATAACCTTGTTCCTCTCTTTGTTCCGTGCCCGTTTTTCCGATGTTCAATCGGCGGAACGCCGATACAGGGCTGTTCTGATTTTACCGTACCGGTACTCTTTCTGCATCCGGTAGGGCTCTGAAAGGGTGGGCCAGACGACACCGGACCCATTTTCGCAAACTATTATACCATGTTCAGACACAATGTCAATCGTTGTGATGGTTTCCAACGCCTTTTCCAGCAAACCGGTCCCATAGGGCGGGTCCAGAAAGATGATGTCGAACTTCTCCCGGCACCGGGACAGGAAGGTCTGGTAATCCCCCTGGATGACCTGGGCCTGCCCGGTGAAGCCGGTGATGGCCAGGTTGTCCCGGATGATGCCCACGGCCTCCTTCCGCAGGTCCACGAAGGTGCAGGCCGCCGCCCCCCGGGACAGGGCCTCGATGCCCATCTGCCCGGTGCCGCCGAACAGGTCCAGAACCTTTCTCCCCTCGATCTCAAACTGGATGCTGGAGAAGATCCCCTCCTTCACCCGGTCGGTGGTGGGACGGGTCTCCAGGCCGCTGGGCTCCTTCAGTCGCTTACCCCGGGCCAGACCGGTGATCACTCGCATGGGTCATTCCTCCTCTGGTGTTCTGAAATAATGGTATACCGACAGGGCCGCATTCCTGGGCAGGACCTTTTCCAGGGCCTGCAGGTCGGCCCCCTTGATGGCCTTTACGCTGCCGAAGGTCTTCAGCAGCTTCTTTCGCCGGGTCTCCCCGATGCCGGGGATCTTCTCCAACACCGACCCGGTGCCGGACTTGGTGTGCTGCTTGTGGTGGAAGCCCACGGCGGACCGGTGGGTCTCCTCCTGGATCTGCCCGATGAAGGCAAAGAGGGCGGGAACCCCCTGGATGCCGATCTCCCGGCCGTCTGGGGTGACCAGGGCCCGGGTCCGGTGGCGGTCGTCCTTCACCATGCCGTAGACGGGGATGGACAGGCCGAACTCCTCCAGCACCCGCCGGGCCACCGCCGCGTGGGTATCACCGCCGTCGATGAGAAGCAGGTCGGGACGGCTGGCGAACTGCTCGTCCCCCTCCCGGTCCCGCTGGAACCGGCGGCGGATGGTCTGGTCCATGGAGGCGTAGTCGTCAGGACCGTCCAGGCCCTTCATTTTAAAGTACCGATAGGCCCCTTTCCTGGGCTTGCCGTCCTCAAAGACCGTCATGGCCGCCACGATGTCCGAGGCCCCCGTATTGGAGATATCATAGGCCTCGATCCGCCGGGGCGGTTGGGGCAGCTCCAATCGGTCGGCCAGAAGCGTGAGCACCTTGGTGGTGCGCTCCTCCCGGGTGGTGACCCGCCGGACCTCCTCCTGGGCGTTCTCCCGGGCCATGCGGATCAGGTCCATCTTGGCTCCCCGCTGGGGGGTGACCAGCTCCACCTTCCGCCCGGCCTGGTGGGACAGAAAGCGGCCGATATCCGCTGTGTCCTCCAGATTCTCCGGCAGAAGGATCTGCCTGGGCAGCAGGCCCCGGCTGCCGTAATACTGGACCAGGAAGGCCGACAGGATCTCCTCAGGGCTCTCCCCTTCCGTCTGAAAGAGTTCCAGGTCCCGGCCGGTGAGTTCTCCCTCCCGGAAGTGGAGGACGGCCACACCGGAGCGGACCTCCCCGCAGAAGAGGCCCAGCACGTCGGTGTCGGCCAGATACCCGGCCACCACCTTCTGCCGTTTCCCCAGCAGGGAGATGGCCTTCAGCCGGTCCCGCAGGGCGGCGGCCTTTTCAAACTCCAGGTTGTCCGCCGCCGCCATCATCTGGTCGGACAGGTCCTTTTCCACCTCGCTGAGCTTGCCCTCCAGCAGACGGATGGCCTGGCCCATGGCCTGGTGGTGCTGCTCCCAGGGGACCTCCTTCCGGCAGTAGCCGTCGCAGAGACCCATGTGGTGGTTCAGGCAGGGCCGCTCCTTGCCGATATCCCGGGGGAACTTTTTCCCGCAGGAGGGCAGCTTTAGGGCGTTCCGCAGGGCGTCGATGATGGACTGGGTATCCCCCCGACCGCCGAAGGGTCCAAAATACCGGGCACCGTCGTCGGCCATGCGGCCCGCAATGGAAAACCGGGGGTACCGGTCCTTCACGGACAGCCGGATATAGGGATAGCCTTTGTCATCCTTCAGCAAAATATTATACCGGGGCTTGTGCCGCTTGATGAGGGAATTTTCCAGCACCAGGGCCTCGAACTCCGACCCCGCCACAATGGTGTCGAAGTGGTCGATCTGGGCCACCATAGCCCGGGTCTTCCCGTTGTGGGAGGCCTGGTCGTGGAAGTACTGGGACACCCGGTTTTTCAGGGCCTTGGCCTTGCCCACGTAGATCACCGTGCCGGTCTTGTCCATCATCAGGTAGACCCCCGGTTTCAAGGGCAGGCTCAGGGCCTTGTCTTTCAGTTCATCAAAGGTCAATCCGCCTGCCTCCTTAAGAGCTCTGATCCATTTTGTTTAGAAAAAAAGCGCCGCGAAGCTGCGGCGCTTTTCTGCTTCTTTGTGGGAATCAGTCAGCAAAATCGGAGCTGATGAGCTCAACCAGTGCATCCACCGCGTCCTTTTCATCGGTGCCGTCGGCGATCAGGTCGATGGTGCTGCCCTTGATGATACCAAGGGAGAGGACGCCGAGCAGGCTCTTCGCGTTGACTCTCTGCTCGTCCTTCTCGACCCAAATGGTGCTCTTGAATTCGTTTGCCTTCTGAATAAAGAAGGTGGCAGGTCTTGCGTGGAGGCCGACCTGGTTATTGACAGTTGCCTGCTTGATATACATAGACATTCCCTCCATGTTCTTTCCCTTGGATATACTACAAATAGTGTAGCAAATTTCCTCCATGCCGTCAATCCCATTTTTCATGGCAGCCTGCATAATTTGTCACAAAATTTTATTTATGTCGTCAAAACTTTTTTCTCTGTTATTTCAGGTCCACGATGGTCACGCCGCTCTCTCCCTCGCCGTAGCGGCCCAGGCGGAAGCTGGCCACTCCCTTGCACCGCTTGAGGTAGGCGTGGACGGCCTTTCGCACCGCGCCGGTCCCCTTGCCGTGGATGACGGTGACCTGGGTCAGGTTGCCCATGATGGCCCGGTCGATGAACTGGCTCAGGACCATCTCAGCCTCGTCGGTCATCATGCCCCGCAGGTCCACCTCGGCCTTGGCCCCCAGGGAGCGGAGCTTGTGCTCAGACCGCTGGATGTACTTCTTGGCCTCCTTCTGGGCCTGGGTCTCCCCCTGGACGATGCGGACCTCCTCCTGCTTGGCGCTGATCCGCAGGATGCCCGCCTGGAGCTGGAGGACTCCCTCCTTGTTCACCGACAGGACGGTAGCCTGGGTGCCGGTCTTTAGGATCGTGACCGTGTCCCCCTTCTGGGCGGGACGGACCATGGGGGGCGGCGCGGCCTCCTCCCTGGCTCCCAGCTTGCTCTCGGCCTCGTTGAGCCGGCGGCGCAGGTCGGCCCGCTGGTCGTTCACCGACTGGAAGTCGCCCTCCTTCTTGGCCTTCTTCTTCATGTCGTTGAGCTCATAGAAGATCTGGTCGGCGGTGCGGCGGGCGTCCTCGATGATGGCCCGGGCCTCCGCCTTGGCGGCGGCGGTGTTCTTCTCCTTCTCCTTCTGGAGGGAGTCCCGGTACTCCTGGGCCTTGGCGGCGGCCTGCTCCATCTCCTGACGGAGCTTGGCGGCCTCCTGCTGCTCCCGCTCCATCTCCTGCCGCTGCTGGTCCAGCTTGGTCAGCACGTCCTCGAAGCGGATGTTCTCGGCGTTGATGCGCTCGTTGGCCGCCTGGATGATGTGGTCGGGCAGACCCAGTCGCTTGGAGATGGCAAAGGCGTTGGACTTGCCGGGGATGCCCACCAGCAGACGGTAGGTGGGGGCCAGGGTCTCCACGTCAAACTCGCAGGAGGCGTTTTCCACCCCCTGGGTGGTCATGGCGTAAACCTTCAGCTCGGCGTAGTGGGTGGTGGCGGCCACCAGGGCGCCGCAGGCCCGGGCATACTCGATGATGGCGGCGGCCAGGGCCGCGCCCTCCACCGGGTCGGTGCCGCCCCCCAGCTCGTCGAAGAGGATGAGGGTTTCCCCGTCGGTCTCCTCCAGCATCCCCACGATGTTGCTCATGTGGGAGGAGAAGGTGGACAGGTTCTGGGCAATGGACTGCTCGTCGCCGATGTCCGCCAGCACCCGTTCAAAGACCCGGATGACGCTGCCATCCCCGGCGGGGATGTGGAGGCCGCACTGGGCCATGAGGGTCAGCAGGCCGATGGTCTTTAAGGTGACCGTCTTGCCGCCGGTGTTGGGGCCGGTGATAACCAGAGTGTCGAAGGTCTCCCCCAGGGAGAGGTCGTTGGCCACGGCGGTCTTCTGGTCCAGCAGGGGGTGCCGGGCCCGGCGCAGAACCGTGCTTTTGGCGGAGAGTTTGGGCTCCATGGCGTGCATGTTCATGGACAGGCGGGCCCGGGCGAAGATGCCGTCCAGGAAGACCAGCAGGTCGTAGTCCTGGTTGATGTCCTCCTTGAAGGCGGCCGCCTCGGCGGATAGTTCCGCCAGGATGCGGTCGATCTCCTTTTCCTCCCGGGCCTGAAGCTCCCGCAGCTCGTTGTTGGCCTTCACCACCCCCATGGGCTCGATGAAAAAGGTGGAGCCGGAGCCGGACAAATCGTGGACCAGGCCGGGGATCTCGTTCTTGTGCTCGGACTTCACCGGGACCACATACCGGCCGGAGCGCATGGTGATGATGCTCTCCTGGAGGTACTTGGCCTGGGAGGAGGAAATGATCTTTTGGAGGATGTCCCGGACCTTGCTCTCGGTGGCCCGCATGTGCCGGCGGATAGAGGCCAGCTCCGGGCTGGCCGAGTCGGCCAGCTCCCCGTCCCCCACGATGGAGGTGGTGATCTTATCCTCCAGGAACCGGTTGGGGTGGAGGGAGCGGAAGAGGTAGTCGATGACCGTCTTCTTGTCGCTGTCTCCATCGCCGTAGTCCTTCACCGACCGGGCGGCCCCCAGGACCCGGGCGATGTCCATCAGCTCCCGGGTGTTCAGGCTGCCCCCCATGTCGGCTCTCTGGAGGGAGCCCGCCACCGGTCGGATGCCGCTGAAGGAGGGGCTGCCCCGGAGGACCATCATGTCCACCGCGGCGGAGGTCTCCTTCAGGCGCTTGGCCACCTCGTCGGGGTCGGTCTCCGGGCGAAGCTCCCTGGCCCGGCGCTTGCCCTCCTCGGTGACCGCCTGGGCGGCCAGCAGCTCCAAAACCTTGGGCAGTTCCAGTGTATGGATGGATTTTTCAAAAAGTTCTGTCATAGGATATCTCCTTAGAGCCTGTCCTCCCGGGGCAGGCTCAGTATCGCAGAAGTTGTTTATAGTAATCTAATGTACGGAAGCCCCGCTCGTGCTGGGTCATCAGGAAGGCCTCGGCGGCGTCCCCCAGCAGGGCCATGCTCTCCGGGGCCAGGGAAAAGGAAAAGAGCTTCTTGGGGTTGCCCAGGACGATGTGCCGGGCCGCCGCCAGGGCCGCTGGGGACAGGGGCATGGACACGCCGGGTCCCACCTGCCCCTTGCACCGGGCGCAGTGGAGGACTCCCTGGGACAGATGGAGCCGGGACTCCTCCGGCTGGGGCAGCCCGCAGACGGCACAGCCGTCCAGGAGGGGCTCGTAGCCGGTCAGGGCCAGCAGCCGCAGCTCAAAGGCGGCCTTCACCAACGCCTGGGGCTTTTTCAGGGTGTCCAGGGCGTAAAGGCAGTTGAGCAGCAGGGAGAGGATCTCGGAGGACTCCTCCCCCTCCTGACAGGCGCTCTCTGTTACCTCAGCGAAGTAGGAGGCCAAAGCCAGCAGCTCCAGGTCCTGCCGAACCGACCAGAACTGCTGCTGGGGGTCGGACTCGCTGAGGGTGAGGAACTCCCCCCGCTCGTGGATGGTCATTTCCGAATAGACCAGGAGCTGACTGCCCGCAGTGAGCCGGCTGTTCTTCCGGCGGCAGCCCCGGGCCTTCACTGTCCGCTTCCCCAGGTCCCGGGTGAGGACGGTGAGGATCTTGTCGGCCTCCTTATAGTTGACTTCCCGGAGGACGATCCCCTGGGTGATGAGCTGCATGGTCTTCCCTTCTCTCCCTTTCCCGCTCCCGCCGCTGAACCTGACGGGAGAGGACGTAGGCTTCCGGCAGGCCTGTCCGAAAAAACAGGTCCCGCAGCTGTTGTGACGTCATGGCCGACCCTCCTGTCTGTGTTTTTGGTTAGCATGACGGGAGAATAGCCGTTTTATGGGTGGTAAGTTTTGCAATGGCACCTCTCGATTGTATCACAACGGGCCGGAGGGTGCAACGCAAACTCTGGGGATTCCCTTGCTCTTTGTACATAATAATGATATAATCCTGTACAAAAGGAGGGAGCGCTATGCCGCAGATCAGACCCATTACGGACTTGAGAAACACCTCGGAAATCTCCGAACTCTGTCACGCCCGCCAGGAGCCCGTATTCATCACGAAAAACGGCTACGGCGATCTGGTCATCATGAGCATCGAAGCCTATGAGGAGCTGCTGGACACGCTGGCTGCCGACAGGGCCATTGCGGAAGCCGAGGCTCAGCTTGCCGTCGGCGGACCACTCATCGACGCCCAGGAAGGGCTCGCTGCCTTGAGGAGGAAGCACTTTAGCCGGTGAATATCAAGTCAAGCTGATGAAACGCGCCCTGGACGACTTGGACGCCATCTATGGATATATCTCCAAAAATCTGGCCGAACCAGAGACCGCCCGCAGGCTGGCCCTCTCCATCGAAGAGGCCATCCTGTCTTTGGACTCCATGCCGTACCGATGCCCGGAGCGGCGGACCGGCGTCTATGCCAACAAGGGATACCGGCAGCTTTTTATCAAGCATTATACGGTAATCTATCGGGTGGACGAGGAGAGCAAAACCGCGCTCATCGTCACCGTCCGCTATTCCCCCAGTCAATTCTGACCTTCCATTTCACATCACCAAAGCAGGCGGCTCAGGATACTCTGAGCCGCCTGTCTGTGTTTCAGGCTCACTCCCGCTCGTCAAAGCCGAAGCTGCGAATGAGGTTCAGGTTATCCCGCCAGTTCTCCTTGACCTTCACCCAGGTCTCCAGGTACACCTTGGTGCCCATGAACCGCTCCACGTCGGCCCGGGCCATGGAGGAGATCTTCTTGAGCATGGACCCCTGCTTGCCGATGATGATCCCCTTATGGGACGCCTTTTCGCAATAGATGGTCACATGGAGGTCGATGATGCCGTTGTCCCGCTCAGAGAACTTTGTGACCTCCACGGCGGTGCCGTGGGGGATTTCCTTGTCCAGGCAGTAAAGGAGCTTTTCCCGGACGATCTCGGCGCAGATCTGCCGCTCGGGCTGGTCGGTGACCACGTCCCGGGGGAAGAGCTGGGGGCCTTCGGGCAGGTAGCCGGAGAGCAGGTCCATCAGCTCCTCCAGCCCGTCCCTGCGCTTGGCGGAGATGGGCACGATCGCGTCAAAATCGTGGACCTTGCGGTAGGCGTCGATGACCGCCAGCAGCTCGGGCTTCTCCACGGTGTCGATCTTGTTGATGACCAGGACGGCGGGGCAGTTGAGGCTCTTGATCCGGTCGATGAGCTCCCGCTCGGGGCCGCCCACGTTGGGGATAGGCTCCACCAGCAGGAGGACGCCGTCCACGTCGGCCACGCTCTTCTTCACCACATCCACCATGTAGTCCCCCAGGCGGTTGGAGGCCCGGTGGAGACCGGGGGTATCCAGAAAGACAAACTGACTGTCCCCCCGGGTGAGGACGGCGCAGATGCGGTTGCGGGTGGTCTGGGGCTTGTTGCTGACGATGGCGATCTTCTCCCCCACCAGGGCGTTGGTCAGGGTGGACTTGCCCACGTTGGGCCGGCCGCAGATGGTGATCATGCCGCAGCGCCTGACCTCCACCGCCTCCTCCATGGCAGGCTCCAGAGGCTTGTCCAGTTCCTCGTTCCAGGTGTCCCGGGTGACCCCCAGGCCCTCCAGGATGGCCTCCTCCCGAGCCCGCATCTGTGCCTTCTGGGGGCCTTCGTCCAGGTGGTCATAGCCCAGCAGGTGGAGGACCGAGTGGACCGCCAGATAGGCGATCTCCCGCTGGACGCTGTGGCCGAACTCCTCCGCCTGGGCCTGAGCCCGCTCCACGGAGATGACCATGTCCCCCAGGGGACACAGGCCGGTCTCCGGGTCCAGCTCGTCCTCCCCCTGGCCGGTGGGGGGCACGCCGGGGGTGAGCTCCAGCATGGGGAAGGAGAGCACATCGGTGGCTGCGTCGATCTCCCGCTGCTCTAAGTTGATCTCCCGGATGCCCTGGTCGGTGGTCAGAAGCACGTCCACCCCGCAGGGGATGGATACCTTCTCCGCCTCTAAGGCGGTGGTGATGACCCGGGTCAGCAGGGGCTTATAGGGATTGGGGCCGTTCAGCTCCCAGTCGATATAGATATCATGTTTCATAGTGTTCTTCCTCTTTGTTGACCTTTCTGAAGGAAAGGATTATTTTTTGTTGTGCTCGCTCCGTTTGTAGCCGTTGGGACCGGCGGCCCGGTTTCTGGCCTTTTCGTCGTCCTCGTAGGCCTTGATGATCCGCTGGACGATGACATGACGGACCACGTCGCTCTCGTTCAGGCGGCAGATGGCGATGTCCTCCACCCCGTTGAGAACCCGCATGGCCTCCTTCAGGCCGGAGACCTTTTCGCCGGGCAGGTCGATCTGGGTGATATCGCCGGTGATGACGATTTTGGACCCGAAGCCCAGGCGGGTCAGGAACATCTTCATCTGCTCCCGGGAGGTGTTCTGGGCCTCGTCCAGGATGATGAAGGAGTCGTCCAGGGTGCGGCCCCGCATGTAGGCCAGGGGGGCTACCTCGATGTTCCCCCGCTCCACATACTTGGCGTAGCTCTCGGCCCCCAGCATCTCAAAGAGGGCGTCGTACAGGGGCCGCAGGTAGGGGTCCACCTTGCTCTGGAGGTCGCCGGGGAGGAAGCCCAGGTGCTCGCCGGCCTCCACCGCCGGGCGGGTGAGGATGATGCGGTTGACCTTCTTGGCCCGGAAGTCGGCCACGGCGGCGGCCACGGCCAGGTAGGTCTTGCCGGTGCCCGCCGGCCCCACCCCCAGGGTGATGGTGTTTTTCTGAATGGCCTCGATATACTTCTTCTGGCCCACGGTCTTGGCCTTGATGGGCTTGCCCTTGGCGGTGACGCAGAGCACATCGGCAGCCAGCGTCTGGATCTTGTCTTCGTTGCCCGACTTCACCAGTTGGATGAGGTAGCGGATGGTCTGCTCGTTGATGGCCTCTCCCCGGCCGGACAGACCGATGAGGGACTCAATCACCTTGGTCCCATACATCACCGCCTCGGGCTCGCCGGAGATTTTTAATTGGTCATCCCGTCCCACCACGCGGACCCCCAGCTCCTTCTCGATGAGGCGGATATTCTCGTCAAAGGAACCGAAAATGGCGATGGCTTCCTCCATCCGTTCAATGCTGACTGTCTGTTCGATCATGGGCTTTGCTCCTTTGTATTCGTCTCGTCCTGGCCGTAGGTCCCCTTGTCCGGGTGCAGGGGGCCGAGCACGATCTCTTGGGTGTCCATCTTCTCCATCCGGCCGATCTGCTCGTCGCACTGGGCCTGGAGGGTCACCCGGAGGACCTCTCCCGTCTGCTCCGTGGAGAATTCGGTCTGGAGGATCTCTCCCTGGTCCAGGGATTCCTCCAGGGCCTCCAGCAGCTTCTGCCGCAGCAGCTCCTCCGCCCGGGTCCCGTCCAGCCGGACGGCTGCGTCGGTGTATTCCTGCACCGTCTCCTTCCCCCAGATCACCGGCAGGGTTCTGCCCGGGGCGGGGGTCCAGGACTTTAATTGAGATATTATATCATATTTCTCATAGGGGATTCCACTGTTTTTGTAAAAATTAATCCGGCGTCCCATGACAGAGAGAAACCGGCGGGTGACCTTCTCCCCGGTGTAGTTCTTGCCCGGGGCGGTCAAGGAGAGCTCCGCCGTCAGGGTCCGCTGGGTCCGGGCCAGCACCTTGCCGTCGGCATGGACCAGGGCGGTGCCCAGCTCGGACTCCACATTGGGGGGCGGGTCCAGGCGGATGCGGCCGGAGATGAGGATATCTCCTTTCTGAACCGGATCCCCTTCCACGAACTGGGCGTCCCCCCGCCAGGGCTCCAGGTGGGTGATGACCCCGTCGGCGGTGGCCACGATGTTGGTGGGGACCTTCTCCTCCTTCCGCTTGGGGGCCGGGTCCCGCTCCCGGACGATGACCTCCGCCCGGGTCCCCCGCAGGTTCAGAGAAAAGAAAGCCAGGTCATCGCTGAACCGCATCATCCGGTTCTCCACCGCCCGAATGGGGACCGAGGGTCCCCAGGTTCCCGTGCTCACCCCGCACAGGCGGAGCTGGCTGATGATGACCTCCTCCGGAATCTTCTCATTGCCGGAGACCTCCACCGTCAGCACCACCTGTCCCCCCACCAGGCCCAGGACCAGGCACAGGATCAGTCCCGCCAGCAGGGCGTACCGCCGGCGAAAGCCCAGCAGGAAAAAGGGCAGGCCCCGGCGCTTGGGCCCCTGGACCGTACACTGGCAGGTCTCCGCCAGACGGCACATCCGGGGGTACTGCCGGCCGCTGACCCGGACCAGGAGGGTAAAGGGGTCCAGCCGCTCCATCCGCCAGAGGATGAGGTTCTCCCTGGCGCAGAGGTTGAGGAAATCCTCCGGCTGGGCCCCCACCACCCGGGCAGTCACCGTGCCGAAGAGCCAGCCAACCAGTCTGTTCATGACCCCGTCTCCCCTTTCCCCCTACAGCAGTTCCAGGCTGTGGACCCAGCCGAAGAGCCGCAGCTCCCCCTCCCGCATAGCCTTGATCTCCAGATCCCGGCCGGTGAGCCGCAGCATCCACCGGCCCCCGTCCACGCAGATCTCCTCCTTGCTGTAGGAGAGGATGTCCTTGTAATGCTCCAGGTACAGCTCCCGGTCCCCCGTCAGCTCCAGCCGGGGCATCCCCGCCACCGCCTCCCCGGGCAGAGCCAGGGTATGGGAGGTCTTTTCCCGAAAACTCTCCTTCCGGGGCTTTTTTCCAGTCTCCTCCATGGGCATCCTCCTCCCGCGCTGTCGTGGTTTATGTGTATGAGGGGTTTCCCCCCGCCTTGCCTGTCCCTCCGATTTTCCCTTATAACACAAAAAAGGAAAGCCCCAGGCAACACAAGGCCCCCTTGTCAAAGTGGGAGGGCCAGCTTTGACAAGGGGGGCTTTTTGACGGGTGTCCTTTGCAACTGTTCTGTGCGACAGCGTGTGTTGTATCCCACCCCATGTAGGGGCCGATGACCACATCGGCCCAACCCACAAAGAGGGGATTCTCAGGGGGGGCAACACGCTGTGCTGCGTTTATTTTTATCCGTTTTCTCCCGGCAGGGCCAGGCCGTCGCCGATCTGTTCTGAAATGTAGTCCATCAGGATGCCTGCGTTTAACACCCGGGCGGCCAGGCCGGTGCAGTCCTGGTTGCCCGCCCAGCCGGTCTCCTCCCCGGCCGCCGTCCAGTCCCCCAGGCAGACCTCCCGGTAGATGTCCTCCGTCCGGAAGTGGACCTCCATCCTGGGTCGGGTGTCCAGAACCTCTTCCGCCGGCCGGAGGGTGGGCCGCTCCCGGCAGTCCGCCATGTAGTCCACGATGGCCCGGGCGGTCTGCCTGTCCACCATGGACCGGGGATGCCAGGTCACGCACTCATTCCGGGAGAGATAGACCGTCACATAGAGCAGCTCGGTCTGGACCGCGTCCTTCACCAGAGGGACCGGCGTGGTGAGCCATGCCGCAAAGAGCAGCGCCGCCGAGGCCGCCGCCATGGTCAGAATACCGGCTGTGGTCTGCCGGAGCATCGGGGGTGTCTTCTTTTTTTGCCGGGTCTGCCGCTTCATGGTCCATCCTTTCCCTCTCTCTGTCTGTGTCACTTTCGCGGCCGGATCACCGCCTCATATTCCGCCTGCCGGATGCGCCGCCGGACTCGTTCCACCACCCACCGGGCGGTAAGCACCAGGGCCAGCTCCCACAGGCAGGGGACCAGCCACATGGCCGCGTGGGCCGCGTCGCCCATCCAGTAGCTCACCAGGTCCCCTACGTTCATGCTTCCCCAGTCCAGCCACCGCCAGCGGAGCATGTCCACCAGGGCGTACACGGGGAAGTAGAGGACCATGGCCGACGCCGTGGCCGTCACGATCCCTTTCAGGGCACGGCCCAAAGGCCCCCTCCAGGTGCGAAAGAGGGCCAGCACGGGGACCAGGTACAACAACACCACAACGGCAAAGGTCTCATTCATGGCACATCCTCCTTTTCCGGCGGAGTTCTTTCTCCCGCAACTATACCATATCTTTCCGGCCGCTTCCATTTCAAAGTGGTGAAAAATTTCTTAAGATTTTATTATGTTTTATAAGTCCTCTTATCTTATAAACGCACGAGAGGGCCAAAATGTGACACCCATTCTAAACTTTTTCAAAAATTTTTTTCGGACAGACAAAAGGAACGCGAACCCGGCGGTTCGCGTTCCCTGATTTTGTTCTGTTATCCCATGTCAAAGCGGTTGGTACCCCGGTTCTCGATGGGCTCATAGTGGACCTTCTTCACCACGGCCCGGTAGGCGGGACGCATGATGCGGTTGCCGGTGAGGACCTCCTCGATCCGGTTGGCGCACCAACCGGCGATACGGGCGGAAGCGAAGATGGGGGTGAACACATCCTGGGGGATGCCCAGCATGGCGTAGACCATGCCGGAATACATGTCCACGTTGGCGCACATGGGGGTGCCGTCCTTCCGCCGCTCCTGGATCATGGGGATGCCCAGCTCCTCGATCTTCTGGAGAAGCTGGAAATCGTCGCCGTAGCCCTTCATCTCCGCCACATGCTGGGCGTACTTCTTGATGAGGATGGCACGGGGGTCGGAGATGGTGTAGACCGCGTGGCCCAGGCCGTAGATCTTGCCGGACTTGTCGCCGGCCTCCTTGTTCAGGATCTTTTGCAGATAATCCTTGATGGAGCCGTCGTCCTTGGGGTCCACGTTCTCCTTTACATAGTGGAACATCTCCATGACCTTGGCGTTGGCGCCGCCGTGGAGGGGACCCTTCAGGGAGCCCACGGCCCCGGCGATGGCGCTGTAGGTATCGGTGCCGCTGGAGGACAGGGCACGGCAGACAAAGGTGGAGTTGTTGCCGCCGCCGTGCTCGGCATGGATCATCAGCATGATATCCAGCAGGTGGGCCTCCTCCTCGGTGTAGTTCTTGTGGTTGCGGACCATCCGCAGGAAGTTCTCCGCCGTGGAGAGGTTCTCCTTGGGGTAGTGGATATGTAAGGAGCGGCCCTCGAAGTAGTGGCGCTTGACCATGTAGGCATTGGCCACGATGGAGGGGAACGCCCCGATCAGGCGGATGGACTGGAGTAGCAGGTTCTCCACCGAGGTGTCGTCGGGGTTGTCGTCGTAGGAGTAGAGGGACAGCACGCTGCGGGCCAGCTTGTTCATGATGTCCTTACTGGGACTTTTCATGATCATGTCTTCCGTGAAGTTCTTAGGCAGCCGCTTGGCCTGGTTCATGATATCGGTGAACCGTGCCATCTCCGTCCGGGTGGGCAGGTGGCCCATGATCAGCAGGAAGGCCACCTCCTCAAAGCCGAAGGTGTTGGCCTTCCGGTGGGCCTCCACGATCTCGTTGAGCTCGATGCCCCGGTAGTAGAGCTGGCCGGGCACAGGGACCCGGATGCCGTCCTCGATCATGTAGCCCATAACCGAGCCCACCTTGGTCACGCCGATGGGAACGCCGGTGCCGTCGCTGTTTCGCAGGCCCCGCTTGATATCCCCCCGGTAATACTCCTTCTCAATGGAGTACTCCTTCTGGATGTTCCGTCTCAGGGAACCTGTGTATTGTTCCAGGATCCCGGTCTCATGTTCTGTCATAGGTATGGCTCCCCCTTCTGTCAGACTGACGGTTCTCTGGCAGAAGGCCAAACCGCCTGATGATTTCATACGCAAGTTTATTATACTCCCCTTTCACTTATTATGCAAGAAAAAATTCCTGCCCCCCATTCCTTTTGGGAAATCTCCACCGATGTCCTGCATTTTCCCCTTCATTTTAGGTCACACTGCAAGAAGTTATAAAGTTCATTCTTTTTACTTTGCTTCTTTGCAGGTTTATGCTATACTTAACATGCAGAACTTTTCCCAGAAAGGGTGTCGATACACATGATCACATTGCAGTCCTCCGGCGTGTTCTGGCAGAAGGGCGCCCCCGTCCCTGCCCCTGTGGCCTCCCCCGCCGACCGGGAGAAGACCATGGCCTACCAGATCTTCCGCCGCCACAACCTCCGGGAGGAGGCCGGTCATCTCCATCTGAAGTTTGACAGTCTCATCTCCCACGACATCACCTACGTGGGCATCATCCAGACCGCCAAGGCCAGTGGCCTCACGGAGTTCCCCGTCCCCTACGTCATGACCAACTGCCACAACAGTCTGTGCGCCGTGGGCGGCACCATCAACGAGGACGACCACGTCTTCGGCCTGTCCGCCGCCATGAAGTACGGCGGCAACTTCGTCCCCGCCAACCAGGCGGTCATCCACCAGTACGCCCGGGAAATGATGTCCGGCTGCGGCCGGATGATCCTGGGCTCCGACAGCCACACCCGCTACGGCGCCCTGGGCACCATGGGCGTGGGCGAGGGCGGCCCCGAGATCGTCAAACAGCTGCTGAAAAACACCTACGACATCGCCACCCCCCAGGTGGTGCTGGTCTACCTCACCGGCGAGCCCGCCCAGGGGGTTGGCCCCCACGACGTGGCCATCGCCCTCTGCGGTGAGGTCTACAAGAACGGGTTTGTCAAGAACAAGGTCCTGGAGTTTGCCGGCCCCGGCATCAAGAACCTGCCCATGGACTACCGCATCGGCATCGACGTGATGACCACCGAGACCGCCTGCCTGTCCTCCATCTGGGAGACCGACGGCGCGGTGGAGGAATACCTGGCCATCCACGGCCGCCCCGACGCCTATGAATCCCTCCACCCCCAGGAGGGCGCTTACTACGACAGCATGATCACCATCGACCTGTCCAAGGTGGAGCCCATGGCCGCCCTGCCCTTCCATCCCTCCGAGGCCTATCCCATCCGGGAACTGCTGGCCAACCCCGGTGACATCCTGGAGTCCGTGGAAAAGCAGGCCGCCGAGCAGTTCGGGGGCAAGGTCAGCCTGAAGCTCACCGACAAGCTGGTGGATGGCAAAATTATGGTGGACCAGGGGGTCATCGCAGGCTGCGCCGGCGGCATGTATGACAACATCGCCGAGGCCGCCGCCATCCTGGAGGGCCACGACGTGGGCAGCGGCTACTTCTCCCTGTCCATCTATCCCCCCTCCGTCCCGGTAAACCTGGAGCTCATCCAGAACGGGGTTCAGCAGTCCCTGCTGGAGGCCGGCGCTCTGTTCAAGCCCTGCTTCTGCGGCCCCTGCTTCGGCGCCGGCGACGTCCCCTCCAACAACGGCCTGTCCATCCGCCACACCACCCGCAACTTCCCCAACCGGGAGGGCTCCAAGCCCGGCGACGGCCAGCTGGCCGGGGTGGTCCTCATGGACGCCCGCTCCATCGCCGCCACCGCCCGGAACCACGGCGTGCTGACTCCCGCCACCGAGGTGTCCTACACCCAGCCCAAGCAGGGCAAGCGCACCTTCGACGCCCGGGTCTATGACCGCCGGGTGTACTTCGGCTTCGGCCATCCCCAGCCCCAGTCCGACCTGAAGTTCGGCCCCAACATCGCCGAGTGGCCCAAGATCCCCGCCCTGGCCGACAACATGCTGATGCAGGTGGCCTCCGTCCTCCGGGACCCCGTCACCACCACCGACGAGCTGATCCCCTCCGGCGAGACCTCCTCCTACCGCTCCAACCCCATGAAGCTGGCCTCCTTCGCCCTGTCCCGCCGGGACCCCGACTACGTCCCCCGGGCCCTGGCCACCCAGGAGATGGAGACCGCCCGTCAGGCCGGTTCCGCCGCCCCCGCGGTGAAGGGCGCCTTGACCAAGCTGGGGCTGGATGACAACGCCCTGGCCACCATGCAGATCGGCTCGGTCATCTTCGCCAACAAGCCCGGCGACGGCTCCGCCCGGGAGCAGGCCGCCTCCTGCCAGCGGGTCCTGGGGGGCTGCGCCAACATCTGCTATGAGTTCGCCACCAAGCGCTACCGCTCCAACTGCGTCAACTGGGGCATGCTCCCCTTCACCCTGGCCGAGGGCGATGAATTTACCTGCCAGCCCGGCGACTTCATCTACGTCCCCGACGTGAAGGCCAAGGTGGAACAGGGCGACGACGTCTTCCCCGCCAAGGCGGTCACTGCGGAGGGCGTGAAGGACCTGACCCTGTATCTGAAGAACACCACCGGTGAGGAGCGGGAGATGCTGCTCACCGGCTGCCTGATGAATCACTACGCCGCACAAAACGCGTAAGGGGGAGGAACCATGGAAAAGATCAAAATGCCCAACCCCATCGTGGAGATTGACGGCGATGAGATGACCCGCATCCTGTGGGCCATGATCAAGGACGAGCTGATCAAGCCCTTTGTGGAGCTGAACACCGAGTACTACGACCTCTGCCTGCCCAACCGGGACGCCACCGACGACCAGATCACCGTCCAGGCCGCCGAGGCCATCAAGCGCCTCCACGTGGGCGTCAAGTGCGCCACCATCACCCCCAATCTCCAGCGGATGGAGGAGTACAACCTGAAGCAGATGTGGAAGTCCCCCAACGCCACCATCCGCGCCGCTCTGGACGGCACGGTCTTCCGGGCTCCCATCCTGATCTCCAAGGTCAAGCCCGTGGTCTCCTGCTGGAAAAAGCCCATCACCATCGCCCGCCACGCCTACGGCGATATCTACAAGGCCGTGGAGTACCGGGTCCCCGGCCCGGGCAAGGCCGAGCTGGTCTTCACCGACGACAAGGGAAACGAGACCTCCCGCCAGACCATCTTTGACTTCAAAGGCCCCGGCGTTCTCCAGGGGATGCACAACCGGGATGACTCCATCCTGTCCTTCGCCCGGAGCTGCTTCACCTACGCCCTGGAGGTGGGTCAGGATGTGTGGTTCTCCACCAAGGACACCATCTCCAAGGACTACGACCAGACCTTCAAACTCCTGTTCCAGAAGGTCTTCGACGAGGAATATAAGGAGAAGTTCGAAAAGGCCGGCCTCACCTACCGCTACGCCCTCATCGATGACGTGGCCGCCAAGGTCATCCGCTCCCAGGGCGGCATGATCTGGGCCTGCAAGAACTACGACGGTGACGTGATGAGCGACCTCATCGCCGCCGCCTCCGGCTCCCTGCCCATGATGACCAGCGTCCTGGTCAGCCCCGACGGCAACTTCGAGTACGAGGCCGCCCACGGCACCATCACCGACCACTATCGCCGCTACCAGAAGGGAGAGGCCATGTCCTCCAACCCCCTGGCCACCATGGCCGCCTGGTCTGGCGCCCTGAAGAAGCGGGGCGAGCTGGACGGCAATTCCGACCTGGTCCGCTTCGCCGACTGCCTGTTCCAGGCCGGCCTGGACGTCTTCGAGGAGGGTTACTTCTCCGAAGATCTGGCCATGCTGTGCGACCCCTCCGAATACAAGGAGATGCCCGAAAACGGCAAATTCATGAAGCTCATCCGCGCCCGGCTGGAAGAGCTGCTCAGCGCGTAAGTTCACAGAACGCGAAAAAGAGACGCCCGAGGGCGTCTCTTTTTTATGGCTCTGTGTCAGTAGTGAACGGTCACTTTCTGGGTGGCCCCATCCCAGCCCACGGTGCCGCCGAAGTACTCCACCACAAAGCGGATGGGAAGCATGGTGCGGCTGTTGATGATGACCGGGGCCGAATCCAGAGTGTAATACTTGCCCTGGCTGTCCCAGCTCAGCGCATTGTCGATGCCCAGGTACAGGGTCTTGCCGCCCTTGGTCAGGCTGACCACACGGCTGGCGTTATCCCAACCCACAGTGCCGCCCATGGCCTCAAAGACCGCCCGGACAGGCAGCAGAGTACGGCTGTTGCGGATGACCGGCACCGTGCCGTTCTCGTCGATGTTTCTGGCGCTGCCGTTGACGTACATCTTGGGGTTGCCGATCTGCAGAACAATGCCGGTCTCTGTGACAGCAGTAAAGCGGGCGTACAGGGTCTGGTTGGCCGTCAGGTTCACGGTGGTGGAACCGGTGACCTTGGTGCCGCCGGTGGCGGCGGTGTACCAGCCGTCAAAGGTGTAACCGGACAGGCTGGGGGTGGGCAGCGTGCCATAGGTCCCGCCGTTGGTGACGGTCAGGGTCTTGAGGACCGCGCCGTTCACATAAAGGTACACCGTGTACTGCTGGGCGGCCACGGGCTCATACCGGGCATACAGGGTGCGGGGGCTGGTGGCGGTGATGATGGTGCCGTCGTACCGGGTGCCGCCGGTCTCCGAGGAATACCAGCCCACGAAGGTGTAACCCTCCTTGATGAAGTAATCTCTGTTATAGGTGGAACCGATTTCAGAGGTCTGGGTGATGACCTCTTTGCCGTCCATGTAGTAATGTGTGGTCACCATCTCCACAGAATTTTCCGTATAGTGGGGATAGAGGGTGATATCAGCCGAGCCGTTGAAAACAGTGGTGGCGGTGATCTGGGCGCCGCCGGAGGCAGCGGTGTACCAGCCGTCGAAGGTATAGCCCTCTCTGGCATAGGGGGTGGGCAGGTCGCCGTAGGCCTTGCCCTGGGTGACCGACCGAATCGCCACGGCGGAGCCATCCTCATTCAGCCGGAAGGTTGCGGAGAAGGTCTTCACCGGGGCGGTGCCGGTGGTGGTGAAGGAGTAGGTGCCGCCCTTCACCTCCACCCCGTTAAAGACGCCAAAGAACTGATACTTGTAGGTCGTGCCAGGGGTCAGGGTGATACCCACCTCGGCGTTCATATCGTACCAGGAGTGATACGTCGTGGTGCTGTTGGCCACGTTGGAGACGCTCTCGGTGTACTTTTTGATCTGGGTTCCGTTGGCGTCGCAGAGAATCACACCCATCTTCGTGACCTTCACCCCGGAAGGCTTGGTGATCTGATTGACCACCACCGCGTTGGTGTTGGTGATCTTCTGCTTGGCGGTGTAGGTCCCGTTGGTGGGCAGGGCGAACTTCACGTTGGGCGTGGGTTCGGGGCCGATGCTTCCGCTGTTGGTCACGCCGGGAATCCGGATGATGCCCTTCAACTCCGCTTTGACCACGCTGACCTTGGTGTAGACTACGTTCTGGAAGTCGCCGCCGGTCTCATGGACGATCATGTGGCTGCCGTTGCTTTTGCCGGCGTAGATGGCCACGTGGCCGTCAAACCAGATGATGTCGCCCAACTGGGCCACACTCAGATCGGTGCCCAGGTTGGTGCCGCAGTTGCGCAGCTTGGTGCGATTGGCCCAGAAGTTGAAGCCAAACTTCTCATAGATACGGCAGATAAATCCGGAGCAGTCCGCCCCGGGGTTGGAGCCGTCGATTTTCGTGCCGCCCCAGACATAGGGAACCTTGCCCAGGTACTGCATGGCGCAGTTGACAATCTGCTGTCCGGTGGCCGACCCCGCCGCCTCCGCCTTGGTTCCAGGCAGCAGGGAAACCGCCAGGACCAACGCCAGGGCCAGAGATAAAACTCGTTTTCTCATACTGGATCTCTCCTTTATCTGTTCTCTTTCCAGCCAATGGGGATACTATGAAATTATTATATCAATAATTGGGTGGAATAACAAGCGACAACTCCGAAAAAGCACAGAAATACCGGACCATCCTCCACCCAGCACCGGAACCGGCGCCATCAACGGACATATTGATTCTTTTTCCCGCCTGTGGTACGCTGGTATCACCCAACTTCATAAAAGGAGGCATCCCTATGCTGAACGCTGACATTCACGCCGTGGTGGTGGCCGGGGCGGGGGCCATGGGCGTCACCCTGACCCGTCTCTTCGCCCAGAGCGGCTTCGCCGTCACCCTCTGGAACCGCCGCCAGGTCTCCCTGGACAAGGCCCAGGACCGCATCACCAAGGATCTGACCCATCTTCGGGACCAGGGCCGTCTGGCCGAATACCCCGAGGCCATCCTGTCCCGCATTCAATACACCACCGAGTTCGACGTCTACACCACCGCCGACTTCGTCATTGAAAACATCGCCGAGGACCTGGCCGTAAAGCAGGACTTTTTCCGCAAAATATCCGCCCTGGTCCCGGAGACCACCGTTCTGTCCACCAACACCTCCGGCCTGCGGGTGTCGGACATCGCCCAGGCGGTGGAGCGGCCCGAACGCTTCTGCGGGATGCACTGGTGGAATCCCCCGGATCTGATCCCTCTGGTAGAGATCACCCGGGGCGACCAGACCAGCCAGGAGGCCGCCCAGATCGTCCATGACCTGGCCATAGACCTGGAGAAAAAGCCGGTCATCGTGCAGAAGGATATCCTGGGCATCATCGGCAACCGCCTCCAATACGCCGTCCTCCGGGAGGCCCTCCACATCATCCAGATGGGAGCCGCCGGTCCCCGGGAGGTGGACGCCGCCATGAAGTACGGCCCCGGCTTCCGGTACTCCATCCTGGGTCCCCTGGAGACCGTGGACCTGGGGGGCCTGGACATCTTCCGGGCAGTGAGCAACTACCTCTTTGCGGACCTGGGTGCTGAAACCCGCAGCCCCGTCCTCAATGACCTGGCCGACCGGGGCCGCCTGGGAGTCAAGACCGGGGCGGGCTTTTACGACTACGAACCCGGCCAGGGAGAGGCCCTCCTCCGCCGGCGCAACGACCTGCTCCAGCAGCAGTGGGATATCCTGAAAAAGTCCTGATCCCCCCGCTCTCCTTTTCCGGAATGAAAACATGGTATTCCGGCTCAAAAATTTCTTGCTTTTCCAGAGAAATATAGTATAATTTACACAGAAAAGAGACAGGAATCAACGAAACATTCCGGTCCCGGTCTGTCGGACCCTCAGGCGTCCGGACCAGGACCAAAAGGAGAGTATGAAATGGCAAAATATGTGTACAAGTTTTCCGAGGGCAACCGCGACATGCGGGAGCTGCTGGGCGGCAAGGGCGCGAACCTGGCCGAGATGACCCTGGCCGGGATGCCCGTCCCCCAGGGCTTCACCGTCACCACCGAGGCCTGCACCCGCTACTACGACGACCAGCGCACCATCGCCCCCGAGATCCAGGAGGAGATCCTGACCAACCTGGCCTGGCTGGAGGAGTACACCGGCAAGAAGTTCGGCGACCCCTCCAACCCTCTGCTGGTCTCCGTCCGCTCCGGCGCCCGGGCCTCCATGCCCGGCATGATGGACACCATCCTGAACCTGGGCCTCAACGACACCGTGGTGGAGGGCTTCGCCGAATTCACTGGCAATCCCCGCTTCGCCTATGACTCCTACCGCCGCTTTATCCAGATGTTCTCCGACGTGGTCATGGAGCTGTCCAAGAAGCGCTTCGAGGAGATCATCGACGACGTAAAGGAAAAGAAGGGCGTCAAGCAGGACGTGGAGCTGGACACCGAGGACATGAAGGACCTGGTGGTCCGCTTCAAGGCCTTCTACAAGCAGGAGAAGGGCGTGGACTTCCCCCAGGACCCCAAGGAGCAACTCATGGAAGCCGTCCGTGCGGTCTTCCGCTCCTGGGATAACCCCCGTGCCAACGTCTACCGCCGCATGAACGAGATCCCCTACAGTTGGGGCACTGCCGTCAATGTCCAGTCCATGGTCTTTGGCAACTCCGGCAACACCTCCGGCACCGGCGTGGCCTTCACCCGGAACCCCGCCACCGGCGAGAAGGCTCTCTTTGGCGAGTACCTCATCAACGCCCAGGGCGAGGACGTGGTGGCCGGCGTCCGCACTCCCTCCCCCATCTCCGCCCTGAAGGAGGAGATGCCCGCCGTCTACGACGAGTTCGTGGAAATCGCCAACCGCCTGGAAAAGCACTACAAGGACATGCAGGACATGGAGTTCACCATTGAAAACGGCAAGCTC
The DNA here is from genome assembly GCA_030535235.1 of Bacillota bacterium. Taxonomy (GTDB): domain Bacteria; phylum Bacillota; class Clostridia; order Oscillospirales; family Oscillospiraceae; genus Evtepia. The sequence continues at coordinate 2,809 of JAUNCL010000012.1, read as the reverse complement.
TACATGCTCCAGACCCGTAACGGCAAGCGCACCGCCGCCGCCGCTCTGAAGATCGCCGTGGACCTGGTGGACGAGGGCGAGATCACCGAGGAAGAAGCCGTCCTTCGCGTGGAGCCCAACCAGCTGGACGCCCTGCTCCACCCCACCTTCGACCCCGACGCTCTGGCCAAGGCCGCCGTCATCGGCAAGGGCCTGGCCGCATCCCCCGGCGCCGCCGCCGGCCGTGTGGTCTTCACCGCCGAGGACGCCAAGGTCTGGGCGGAAAAGGGCGAGAAGGTCATCCTGGTCCGTCTGGAGACCTCTCCCGAGGACATCGAGGGGATGCAGGTGTCCCAGGGTATCCTGACCGTCCGGGGCGGCATGACCTCCCACGCAGCCGTGGTGGCCCGTGGTATGGGTACCTGCTGCGTCTCCGGCTGCGGCGAGATCTCCGTGGACTACGCTGCCAAGCAGTTCACACTGGGCGGCAAGGTCTACAAGGAGGGTGACTGGATCTCCCTGAACGGCTCCACCGGCGACATCTTCGAGGGTGCCGTGGCTACTGTCCCCGCCAACCCCAACTCCGGCGACTTCGGCCGTCTCATGGGCTGGGCAGACAAGTTCCGCCGTATGCAGGTCTACACCAACGCTGACAACCCCAGAGATGCCGCCCAGGCCCGGGCCTTCGGCGCCCAGGGCATCGGCCTGTGCCGCACCGAGCACATGTTCTTCGAAGGCGACCGCATCAAGGCCATCCGGGAGATGATCGTCTCCGAGGACGTGGAGTCCCGCAAGAAGGCCCTGGCCAAGCTGCTGCCCTATCAGCAGAGCGACTTCGAGGGCATCTATGAGGCCATGGAGGGCTGCCCCGTGGTCATCCGCTTCCTGGATCCCCCCCTCCATGAGTTCCTGCCCACCCAGGAGGACGACATCGTGGAGCTGGCCGGCGAGATGCAGATCTCTGTGGAGCGGCTGAAGGACATCATCGAGGGCCTCCACGAGTTCAACCCCATGATGGGTCATCGCGGCTGCCGTCTGTCCGTGTCCTACCCCGAGATTGCCGAAATGCAGACCACCGCTGTCATCCAGGCCGCCATCAACGTGCAGAAGAAGCACCCTGAGTGGCACATGGTTCCCGAGATCATGATCCCCCTGGTGGGCGAGGTCAAGGAGCTGAAGTACGTCAAGGACGTGGTGGTGGCCACCGCCGACGCCATCATCGCCGCGGCCGGCGTTGAGATGAAGTACATGGTGGGCACCATGATCGAGATCCCCCGCGCCGCCCTCACCGCCGACGAGGTGGCCCAGGAGGCCGAGTTCTTCTCCTTCGGCACCAACGACCTGACCCAGATGACCTTCGGCTTCAGCCGTGACGATGCAGGCAAGTTCCTGAACTACTACTACGACACCAAGATCTACGAATCCGACCCCTTCGCTCACCTGGACCAGACCGGTGTGGGCAAGCTGGTGGCCATGGCCGTGGAGCTGGGCCGCAAGACCCGCCCCGACATCAGCCTGGGCATCTGCGGCGAGCACGGCGGCGATCCCACCTCCGTCGAGTTCTGCAACAAGGTCGGGCTGGACTATGTCTCCTGCTCCCCCTTCCGTGTTCCCATCGCCCGTCTGGCCGCCGCTCAGGCAACCCTGAAGCAGAAGGGCTGATATTCTTCCAAGCAACAACCAAAGCCGCCCCGGCTGTGTCTTCCTGACAAACCGGGGCGGCGGGTAAAATGTCTTACATAAGCAGAAGCCTTAAATAAAACACCAGGGACGGGGATGCTCTTGCGCTCCTCTCCCTGGTGTTTTCGCTTTGCGTCGATCAATGATACTATTTAAGCATCAAGAGGACACTCCCTCAGACATAACACCTTGACAGTCGAATAGCGGAACCGTTATAATAGCGGTATGAGGTGATAGTACATGAACGGTGAGGAAAAGATTCTGGCACTGCTGGAAGCCATGCAGAAAGACTTAGCAGAACTCAAGGAAGACGTTGTAGAACTCAAAGAAGACATTGGTTAACTCAGTGAAGACGTCATAGAATTGAGAGACGACGTCGAAGAATTGAAAGAAGATGTCGAAGAACTCAAGGAAGCCCATGAAGAAACCAGAAGCGGCGTGAACGCCCTGCTTGAGTGGGCGGAAGAATGTGGGAACGTCATTAAGTTCCCCCTCCCCAAAGTGAAGTAAACAAACCAGACCAAGACGGTTCCGTTATTCGGAGCCGTCTTTTTTCATAGCCAACCATCTATCAGACAAACAGAAAATGGCCACAAGGAAGGTACAGCGGGGATTCTACCCGCGCACTCAAAAACAGTCCCCCGGACTGTTTTTGCCGGCCTGCGGGCCGTCGTGCTGTTCGAATCCAGCTGTTCATCCAAAAATCAACCGCCCAACCCGGGACACGGGTTGGGCGGTTGATTTTTGGTGACCCAGCGGGGATTCGAACCCCGGACACCCTGCTTAAAAGGCAGGTGCTCTGCCGACTGAGCTACTGGGTCATCTCTATATAAAAGAAGGAAAAAGTCTGGCTGGGGTGGCCGGACTCGAACCAGCGAATGCGGGAGTCAAAGTCCCGTGCCTTACCACTTGGCGACACCCCATTATGAAGGTGTTAATGAAAGAGAGCCGGAACCGCTGCTCCGGCTCTCTCTCGAGATCTGGGGTGGGTAAAGGGACTCGAACCCTCGACACCCGGAACCACAATCCGGTGCTCTAACCAACTGAGCTACACCCACCAAATATAAAATTTGCTAAGCAGTGAAGAAATGGCACGCCTGAAGGGACTCGAACCCCTGACCCACTGCTTAGAAGGCAGTTGCTCTATCCA
>JAUNCL010000011.1 GCA_030535235.1 Bacillota bacterium | reverse complement strand
CACCGCCGCCATAGCGGCCTGAGATGCCGCTACCGCCGTCATAGCGGCCGAAGATGCAGCCACAGCCGTCATGTCGGCATAGCTGTTCGGGTCGAGCCCGGCCAGGATTGCAACTGTCTTGCCCATGACGGAACTGCTTGCTCCGGTGAAGGTAGACCAAGCCGTTGCGTTGTTCTGCACAGCCTGGACAGCTGTGGAGCTCTGCCAGATTGCAGCCATAGCCGTGGGCGATGCAGCCACCGCCGCCATAGCGGCCTGAGACGCGGCTACTGCCGTCATGGCAACAGAGGAGGACGCCACGGCCGCCAAGTCTCCATAATCCACACAGTTTAGACCGGCCAGGGTAACGATCAACTTAGCCGTAAGGCAGTTGCTTCTCCCAACGGGCCGCCATAAGATCGGGGTGGCGAAAATCTCAGTGCATCGCTCAGCGCTATTCATCATGGTGTCGTAGCTTTCGGCATTCTCCGGGTAGAACTGAGACAGGAAGGTCAGCGTTGCCTTGTCACACACGGAGCTGTTCAAAACAAGCTCCAGCAGCTCATCGCTGTTCCGGTCCGGCTTGTCCACGGGGACTCCGAACACCACAGACACAGCACCCACACTGGCCGCAAAGTCCGCCGCCTGGGCAGGATTTTCCAAGATACAACGCATGGTGTGCACACCCTTTCGGTAGTTCCCCTTCAGGGCGTTCTTGTAGGTGATAAATTCAATGACGTTGTCGTTCATGTTCTCACTCCTCTCCGTTGAACTCAAAGGCAAACCAATGGATGACAACAGGTTCTTCGGTTGTATCCGTGGTCGGGAGCACCGGTGCTCCCGGTAGCGTAACGGCGTTCACCAGGGTGTTCTTCGTGTGCCCGCTGCTGGAGCTTGTCCCGGACGCGGTATAGTAGCTTCCGCTTGTTACGCTTCCTTCCGCGCCGTTTTGACCTTCCTGGAATTTCCGCAGACAATACAGAAACCCGTCGGGATTCACATTCTTTATCTGCACCCATCCGTTAAAGCTCTCCGGCTGTAGAATGACATGGGGCGTCCCCTCAAAGGAAGTCGGGAAGGAATAGGAATTCCACCCCGCACCCGTGTTGACCAGAGATCCCATTCTAAAGTCTATGTCTTCCAGTTCACCGGTGAAGCATCCGCCGCCCAAATTTCCGGACTTCGCCGAGGAGGCAACCTCTTCTACCTCCTGGGACACACCTTCGATCCGTTGGTTTACCGTTTTGATGGCTTCGTTCAGCTGCTCTGGCGTCACCTTGGGGCCCACCGTGCTCTCGGCCTGCTCAGAATAGTATTTGGCGTTGTTTTGGTAGGTCGGGTCATTTTCGTCCACCTCCACACCATTCCTGGTTCCCTTTGCCCAGGCTTCCGCGTCCTCTACCTTCTCGTTGGCGTGGTCCACTTCCTTTTCTGCCAGCTTCACCTGGTTGGCAGCCTCTGTCACCTGCTCCTTTGCCTTGGTCACTTCAGCAGCCGCATCGGTCACAAACCGAGACGCCTGAGATGCGCTTGCTGCGGCTGCCTGCGCCTGCTGGGCGGCCTGGGCTACGATTCCATCCGTGGTGTTTACCCGCTCCTGCTCGGCCCGGTTCCTAGCTTCTTCCGCCTTATTCCGCTCGGTCTCAGCAGTTGCCCGTCTGCCCTCCGCATCCTCTCTCCCTTTCTCCGCCGTCACCCGGTCGGCTTCTGCCTGGGCCCTCTTCTCCTCCGCGCTGGCTCTTCCGGCCTCTGCGGTCTCCCGGTCATTTTCGGCGGGGATCATCTCATTGAGCACATCGATGGCCATGTTCACAGCCACCGCTACCACCTCACGGATCAGGCGGTCAAAAACCATCTTGTTCTCCTGGGGATTTCCCGTCAGCCTGTCCGGAGCCGCCACCACACCCTTCTGTGCCAGCTGCTCTGCTGTGATCTTCGGGATCTGTTCCGCCATGGTCTCACCTCTTTGCAAAATTCCCTCGCACGAAATGCTTGGTCACAGAGAAGATGCCAAACCCCTCGTTCAGGGCGTCGTTTTTGATGATGATTTGCAAGCGCTTGTATTTCTTCACCTTCGTGTTGAACAGGATCTCCTGGGGCGCATCGTTGGCATTGAAGGTGAAGCGGGAAAAGTCAATATCGCTCCAGTCGAAGATATCCATGGTGCCGTAGGCCGCCTGCCACTCCACCGCGCCCCAGTCTACCGCGTCCTTGTTGGTTCGGAAGCAAACCTTAGCGGAGCTTCTGGTGTATGGCTTAATGGTCACGGAGTTCCCCTTTTTGATCATGGTCTTCAGGACGGTCACATCTCCGTCGTCGTCAGCCTTGGTGGCCCAGATGGCCTCAATGGGCTGGCCGTCGTCGTTGTACCGGGCCATGGTCTCGATATCCGTGTTCATCCGGCAAACCTTTCCGTCCGCCGTGCCGAAGAGCAGGGTCTCCGTGGCCCCCTCCTTCACGTTCCTCATACAGACCGCCGGGAAGTTGGTCCAGTAGTAACACTCGTACACAAAGTCCCCCTGGCTCCTGGGTTTGTAGCTCTTGTTCTGTCGGCCGTCCAGGAGATAGGCGTGGCCGTTGATGGCCACCAGATACATGCCGTTCCAGCTCTCCGCCACCGCTGTTTCCAGGTTGGCCTCCTTGGTCAGCAGCCGGTCTACATAGTAGCTCCGGTTCTGCACGATCCGCTCGGCGGTGATGACGTTGGAAGTAATGGCGAACACCCCGTTCCGGCTCAAAAAGAGCTGGTCGTCCAGGATGTTGCCGAAGCCCCCCCTGGCCACCGCCCCCACGCCGGCGATGGACTGTTTCAGGGGGAACACCACGCTGCCGCTGGTGTTGGTGGTGGCCGACCGCATGAAGACCGTGGAGTCCTGGCCGTTGTCCTCCTTGATGATGGCCAGATACTCTCCGATCCGGCGATAGCCCATAATGGCCGTCTGTTCCCCGCCCACCACGGAATAGGACAGATCCGGGACATAGGTAGGGTCGTTGAGGCCGCTGGTCCAGTCCAGGTTGGGATAGTCCGGGTTCCCGGAGAAGATCATCCGGTCGTTGGTGCCCACGCCGTAGGTGGTCAGGATGGTACACCCGTCGATCCGGTTCCGGTAGCCCTCCACCTCTTTGGTAAAGGTGATGATGACCTCCCCCTCCTGGCCCGCTGCCGGGGCGGCCGGCGCCGTGGTAAAGGTCACCTTGCCGGTGGCCCGGTCCACAGTGAAGTCGGTCCCCTCGGTCTTGGAGACCCCCCGCACCGTGACCTCCACCGGGTCGTCGCTCAGGGTTTCCCCACTGAGCTGGTAGACCTTAGCCGTTCCGTCTGGGATAAACTCATTTCTCTGTCGGCCGGTCAGCAGGTTGATGCTCTGGTAGCTGGTGCCGCCGCCGGCGGGGGTCCTGGCAATGATGGTGGTTGGGATGTACCCCTCCACCTGCTTTGCCGTGGTCCCGTCGAAGGAAATAAAATCTCCGCCCGTGACGATGTAAAGCGTTCCGCCCATCACCGCCCCGGCGGAGTTCTCGCCGCTGTGCAGTCCCTCCAGCACCACTTCCGCCGGGTTCTCTCCCGTCCAGGTGTACAGCTTTGTCCCGCCGTGGGCCACGAAGTGGGTGATCCCATCCTTCTGGAGGAACCATACGCCGTGGACCAGCCCCTCCAGGGTCTGCAGCACCCGCCAGCCTGGGCGCTTCTCCGGCATACCGCCGGTGTCAGCCATCATGTTGATGGAGTAGGGGCTTCGATAGGTGTCCACCAGGGAGGCATCCGTGGAGAAGTCCACCCCCTTGAAGCCCCCGTATGTGGTGGTTCTGATTGCACTTCCTTTTCCTGCCATAGTTCCTCCTTACCGGTAAAAGCTCTGCACCACGCCCCCATTCCCGCTGCCCGGCAGGCTGGTGTCCAGCTTGGCCAGCATACGGTCATAGAGTCCGACAGGCGGCGTGTAGTCGATGACCAGATCCACCAGCAGCTGCAGGCCCGCCACAAAGTAGGGCATACAGGCCGCCGCGTCCTCCGCCACCTCAAACTCGTAGTCCTCCGGGGTGTTGGCGTCGATGGGCGCGGGATGGGCGGTGTATTCCACCACCGCCCTCCCGCTGCCCAGGTTGGGGAGCAGCAGCTTTCCCGCTCGGAGTTTTACCCGGTTGGTAATTAGCCGGTCGTCATACCAGACCCGATAGAGCTTTTTGAACCGCTGGGGCAGGTCGATCTCCTGATAGGACCCGGCCGCTCTTTGCAGCTGGACTTCCGTGCTTTTCAGGATGGGCTTGTGCTGGCACACATCCCGCTGGGCCAGGTCGAAGAAATCGTTCATTTTCAGGTTGATGTCCTCATCCACGGTCAGACTCCCGCCGGAAGAATACTCGTCGATGAGCATCAATACCTTTCGCTTGCCTTCCCCTAACGTCATATCTGTTCTCCTTTTCCATGTAGGGCGGGGGCTTGCTCCCGCCGCCCTCAGTCGATAAACAAGATCCGCACGTCGGCCGCCCCGCTGCCCACGATGGACAGTACATCCGCCGTGATGGCCTGGGGCATCTGGGCCCGGGCCTGGAGGGCGTAGCCTGTGGAGGCCGTCACTGCCTTCCCGTCCCGGCCCTTTTCCCGGAAATAGACCACGGCGTCGCTGTTGTTGACCAGGAAGAAATCACGATAGCCGATCTCCACATCCTGGGGGGCCGTGGTCACAGAAAGGGTCCGGTCCCCGGTGATTCGCTTCGCCATAGGCCCTCCTTACGCTCTGCCGAAGATGATCTGGCGGGCGTCGCCCCAGCCCACGCCGAAGTCCACATAGGCGGTGTGCTTGTCGATGAGGGGGTTGTCCAGCTCGCTCTGGATGACTGTGGGCTTGGTGATGTAGACGATGTTGAACAGCTCCTGCATCAGGTTCCGGTCACACACCGCCCACTGGTCGCCGGTGAAGCCGTCGTTGCCGCCTCCCACCACGATGTACTTCATGCCGTACACGGGGTTGGCGCCGTTGATGTCGCTCTCGGGGTACTTCTCCGGGGTCAGCTTGGCCTCGGGACCGAAGATCTTCTTTGCCTTCTCCTCCAGTTCGGGAGAGATGAGCACGGTGTCCATCTCGCAGAGGAAGGGCAGCCCGTCCGGGGTGACCATGCGGTTTGCCATGGTCTGGGCCTCGGTAATGGCGGAGACGGAGAATGATTTCTTGAGAATGTTGCTGAAGGTCCCGGCCTCCGGGTCGGGCACATACAGTCGGCCCTGAGAGCCCAGGGAGGCCACGGGGTGGTCCTCGGCGGCCCAGGGCTTGCCGTCGCCGCCCAGATAGTTGGGGTCAAAGGCCCGGGCGAAGCAGCGCAGGATGTGCAGATAGACGGTCATGGCGGCGGAGTCCCCCAGCCGCTTGCCCACCTTCCGGCACTCGCCCATCTTGTCCACCTTGGCCTGCTTGTAGCCGATGTCGATGGACTTGGAATACTCCTGGGGGGTGATGATGGTCTTAAAGCCCCGGCGCATCTCCCCGTTGTTCAGGTTGGTGCCGTCGTAGCGGGACAGTTCCCCGTAGCCGCCGGTGCCGGCGATCTCAAAGTCAATGCTTCTGGCGTTCCGGGACCCCACCACCGCCGCCAGCTTGTTCATGCGGTTTGCGTAGTTGTAGTCAAACGCCTTGCCGACAAACTTGTAGTTGTCGGTCTTCCATGCAGTTCCGATCACAGTCGATCACTCCTTTTCTTTGATTCAGCTCACCCCTCTGGGGGAGCTGTCAGCCGAACAGGCTGACTGAGAGGGCATTTTTATTCCGCACCGCCCAGGGCGTGCTTCTTGGCCATGAGCAGGATCTTGCCCCGCTCCAGGTCGTGGCCCACCACCTTCAGGCTGATGCTTGCCGTGGCAGAGAGAGTCAGGCCCCCTCGGTTGGCGTCCAGGTTGCCCTTGGCAAAGCCGATGGGCGGGTACACCCGGTACACATCCCCGGCGTTGGCCGTGCCGCCGGCGGGGACGGTAAAGGTCTCGGTGCCGGAGGCGTCGGCAAAGTCGGTGATCTCCCTCACCACCCCCACCGGGTCGGCGTTGGTGGAGCCCGCCGCCAGCTTCACCAGCTGGAGCCTGCCGCCGTTGAAGTCATCGGCAGCGAAGGCCGCCATACCGTTGGCCCCGTTGGACACCACCGTGGTGGCGGTGCCTGCGCTGGCCTTGATTTCCGGGGCAGCGCACTCAAAGATGGTATCCGGGCCATCGGCCACCAGGATCTCCTTGCCGTTTGCCCGAAGGTTCAGGGCATCGGCAGTCCCCTCGTGGGTCTCGGCGGCCACGCCCAGGATGGCGCCGGTCTCCGCCGCTGCTGCGGCCACCACCTTCCCGCCGGAGAGCTTCACCACCTGGCCCACCGTAATCTTGGTGGTGGGGTCGATGGGATAGGCCCGCACGGACAAAATCGCGCCGCCGCCGGCATTGTTTCTCGCGTTCATTCCTATGTCTCCTTTCTTAGTTCCCATACGCCGCAAATTCCTTTGCGGTCATCTTCATCCGGGGGTTCTCCCGGTTCCACTCCTCCAGCGCCGCCTGCTGGGCCGGGGACAGGGTCACGGTCTCGCCGCCGGTGCCGCCGCCGGTCCCCCGCTGCTGCTTGCTGTCCGCCCTGGCCCGGGCAGTCTGCTGGGCGTCGGACACCAGCTCCAGATAGTCGTCATACAGGTCCGAGATGGGCTCCTGATACAGCCGCTTGCCGCAGAACCGCTTGAACTTGGGGTCCTGCTCCAGCTGGGTGATGTCCACCCCCGGGTGGCGCTGCTGGAACTCCATGGCGTCCTCCACCAGTCTCTGCTGCTGAGCCAAGCGCTTGGCATTCTGGCTCTTCTGCCCCTCTTCCTCCCGGCGCTTCTTGGAGAGATAGGCCCGGTTTTCCGCCTCCTCCCGCAGCTCCGCCACGGGGCGTCCGGTCTTCTCCGCCTGCTCCTCCAGCAGCTCCTCCTGGTACTTTCTTCCGTACTCCCGAAACTCCTGAAAGCTCTGGAAGGGCTTCCCGGTGGTGGGGTTCACCGCGCCGGACTCCGCGATCTCCCGGTCAAACTGCCGGCGCAGTCTGGCCTCTGCCTCCCGGCTGCCCTGGATGCGGGCCGCCTTGAGAGCCGCGTTGTCCGCCCGGCTCTGGGCCTTCCGCTGATCCTGCTGGTCCACGACACCAGCCTGCCCACCGTTTTCTTCGTGGGTTTCGTTGCTTGCCTGATCCACGACATCAGGCTGACCGCCGTCCAAACGATTTTCCAGTTCCATAAAGAAACTCCTTTCCGCCGCGTCAGCGGCTCCACTATTTCGCTCACCCCTCTGGGGGAGCTGTCAGCCGCACAGGCTGACTGAGAGGGCATTCAAATCACGACTTCCCAGTCCTCCGCCAGCATGTCAGCCTGGGAGGCCAGCCAACCAAGCTGCACCCCGGAGGTGCCAACGAAAGCCAGAGCTCGATTGCCAATGGCGTCGTGGTTTGCATTGACAGTCTTACTGTCCGGCCCCGTATAACTGATAGCGGACGCCAACTCCACATACTGTCCCTTGCCGTTCCAGCCCCTGCGAGCGATTTTCAGCCCATTCTTGACCGCTTCGATTGCCGCACCGAAGGGCAGGCCATCCATCGGACGATAGGCCTTCTCAAACACATCCTTGGGGCTCCAGCTTTCATAGCCGTCCTCGTAGCGGACCTTGTAGCCGGGGTCGCCGACCTTGTGCTCACCATAATTCTTCCACGCAGCACAAGGTTCCGCTTCAATGATCTTAGTTCCGATGTAGTTTTTCATTTTGTTCCCTCCTCAGCAGGACTTCTTGGGCTTCTTGCCGCTCGTTCTCGTGGTCTTACACTTTGCCATGCCTATTCCTCCTTCTCTTTTTTGCCCTTGTCCCCGTCCTCTTTCAGGGCCTCCAGCATCCGCTGGAGAAAGGCCGGGTACGGAACCCCCATCAGGCCCAGATTCTCCAAAAGACTCAGTCCCTCATTTCCGACAAAGAACAGGATAACCGCTGTCCGCACATAGGCAGAACCGAGAGCCTGATCCAGCAGGACGCCGATCCACACCAGCAGCAAAATCACGCCCTTTTTCAAGAGACCCTTGAACCCTGCTTTGCTGTCCAGTCCGCCGTTGGCGCTCTTATTGGAGCGGTGCCACACCGCAGCCACCAGCACGCCGGTGATGTAATCTGCCATCATGAGTGCCACCAGCAAGATCATGGCTGTGTCCCAGCCTCCCAGGGCATTTGCGATCCAGCTTCCCATCGCAGCCAGGGCCGCCAGGACGCCGTTTTTTACTGCGTTCCAATCCATGGTTACACCTTCTTTCCTGACCGCTCACATTGCGGATTTCTGCATGTATAGACTGCCTTACCCTCCGGGTCCCGACGGACCAGGAGCATCTCTACCCCGCACACCGGGCATTTCATCGTATTTCACCTCCCATCGGCTGGGGGACCATCTGACTGCTGGACAGATCCGGCATCTGCCCGGCCCCTTGTACCTGTCCCTGGGCTTCCGCCCCTGCCTGATTCTCCGCTGCCAGCTCCATCACCACCTGCATGAGTTCCGGGTCCCCGGCCAGGGCCTGCTGAAGCTCCATTGGGATGGTGGGGCTGAATTGCGCCTCCCATGCCTTCTGGATCTCCTGCTTCTGGGGAATGTCCAGGATATCCAGCATGGCGGAGAGGATCTTGTAGTTCTGCTGGTTGGGCTGGATGGCCGCCAACTTGTCCAGGACCTCCAGAGTGGCGGCCTTGCTCCGGGCCACGCCGTCCCCAGCAGTGACCGTCACGTCCACCCGGGGGAAGTAGGTGTAGGCCTCCCGGACCACCTCTCCGGTGATGGCGTCCTGCACCGGCGGGATCATCTGGCTGAACCGGTCGCTGTTGTAGGTCAGTGTTTGTGGCTCGGTTTTCTCCACACCATCCTCCTTCTTTCCACCCAGGAACAGCGTCCGGTCATCGTCGAAGAACTCCAATGCCAGCCAATCCAGCAGCTCAAAGAGCCGCTCGAACCCCCGGTTCCGGTCGGCCTTCTTCAGCTCGTTCTGGCTGTCCGCGTCGCTGCGGATCTGCAGCAAACCCGAAGCCGTTGTGACTTTGGTGGTCTCCTTGCCCAGGTTCTGGTCATAGTTCCGGTTGGCCCGCTGGATCTGTTCCATGTAGGCGTTCATCAGGTTCAGGCTCTGGCCCGCCGTGTGGAGTCCGCCCAACCGCTGGACCTTGCCCATGGCGTTTTTCCGCAGGGTCACCACAGCACCCGGTTCGTTGGTCAGGGTCTCCCCGTCCACCAGGGCGTCCTCCTCCTGGAGGATGATGTCGTTTCCCATCATGGCGTCGTTGAACTGGGCCGTTGCCATGGCCCGGTCCGCCGCATCCACCAGACCCAGGATGGGGTAGAGCTCTGACTTGTTGTAAAACCGGTTCTCATCCCGGACGCACCAGTAGTGGACGAAGGGGAACAGGTTGTTCTGCCCCTGCTGGCCGGTCTTGGTCCAGTACATGGGAATGTAGCGGATTTCCCGGCCTCCCGCCTGGATGGAGCAGCCCACCGCCCCGGCGGGGGCCTCCTTGCTGTCCGCCGGATGCTTGAACCAGTGTTCCAGCACCTGAATGGTGTCGTCCTCGCTGGCCTGGGTCTGTAGGTCGAAAAGGTCCCCCTGGCTCTGGTAGTCGCCGGCAGCGATCTGGTCCAGATCCAGTCCCAGCTTCTCCAGGTCCCGGTGATAACGCCGCCAGAACTCCACCTTGTGGACCCGGTAGACGTAGTCGATGAACTGGGCGCTCTGGATGCCGTCGTTCTTCACGCTGGGGTCGATGTAGAGATCCTCCGGCGGAACGTCGATGATCCTGATGTTGCCCTCCCGGATGCCACACATCATCTCCGGGTCCCAATAGGCCTTCCAGAAGGCGTCCCCCAGCTTTTTCAGCCGCCGCTCGTTGGAGGTGTTCTTGTCCTCGATCCGGTTGGCGTCCAGGATGTACTTCACGGCAAACTCCCGTTCCTTGGCCTTCTGGCTGTCCATGTCATCGTCCCGGCCCCGGAACTCCGGCTCCGGCACCTTGGGGTCGATCTGGCTCTCCACCATGATCCAGGGGTCCGGTATCACGGCGGCGTCCCACTGGATGCCCTTTTCCCGGGCGAAGTCCCGCACCTCGTCCGTCACGTTCCGGATGAAGTTGTAGTAGTCGTTGTAAAGCTCCCACTCCTGCTCCACCACTGCCCTCTGGGTCTTGGCGTCGGTAAAGAGCCACTCCGCCGTGGCCACCCGGGCCTCCGGCGTGGCGTAGTCATAGGTGCGGCATTTGGAAAACTCCGCCGGTCTCGGCGTCTTCTTCTTTTTCCCAAAGATAGCCACCGGTTATCTCCTCCCTTTCCTCTGGCGTTGCAATTTGCTGATCAGCTTCTCCCCGTGGTGCTCCGGCGCCTCCCGGATGGTGGTTCTCTGCTGGCCCCGGATCTTGTGGGCGATGCCCAAGGCCATGACGCAGTCGTCGTGTTTTCCCGGCAGGGCCTCCGGTCGGCCCCGCTGGTTCTTGGCAAAACTGAGCATCTCCTTCAGGGTCTCCTCGTCCTGGATCAGGTGCAGGTTGTCCCGGGCCACCTCCTTCAGGGTGGCGATCAGATCCGGACGGGTGATGGGATCGGTCTTCCAGCCATAGGCTTTTTTCAGCTTCCCGGTGTAGGTGTCGGTCATCTCCCGGACATAGAGATTGGGATAGTTCAGCCGGTCCAACTCCTTGACGGGATGGGTGGAGAAGTTGATCTCCACGCCGATGAGGGCCTTGTTGTAAGTGAAGCCCAGGCAGTACATCTGCCGGGCGTACTCGTCCTCGTCCATCCTCCCCCGCAGCCGGGCCACCTGCAGGCCGGTGGTGTTGTCCAGCACCTGGCCCACGAAGAAGTCGGACCACTCGCCGCCGGAGTCCCCGGCGGTGTCCCCGCCGATGACGTAGGGACAGCCCTCCCGTGGTTCTGCAAAGAGGACGATTTCCCCGTCGCTGGCCTCCTCCCATCGGATGCCGGTGATCCGCTGGCCGTCGTAGTCGTAGGCGTAGCGCCCCCGGGCGATGACCTTTTCCCGCACATGCTCCAGCCAGAGCACGATGGCGTTCTGGTCAAAGATGCAGGTGCCGGAGGCCAGGAAGGCCTCCTCCGGGGAAGCGGGATACTCCTGCCGGAACAGGTTGATGTCGCCGCCGCAGTTGACCTTGATGGACCACCGCCGCCAGGCCAGCTGCTCGTCGTCCAGTCCGTAGGTCTCGGCCAGCTGTTCCTCCTCTTCGGTTTGTCGGAAGTCCGGCGGCGGCGTCATGCGGTACTCGTCCATCTCGTGCCAGGCCGCGAAGAATGGGCACCAGCCGTCCCGCTCGCCCCGGTTCCAGGCCTCTGTGGCCTCGTCCCACATGTCTTTGAACTGGTCGTAGCCGTTGGCCGTGGACTCAATGGCCACCATGGTCTCCGGCTCGTTGGGCACTGCCTGCATCACGCCGGTCAGGGTCTCGTTTTTGTTCCCCGGCCAGAAGGCAAACTCGGAGAGGTGGGCATTCTTGAAGGTGAAGGAACGCCCGATGCCCCGGCCGCCGGCGGTGGCCACCCGGATGGAGCTGTTCAGCCCCAGGGTCCCCGGCGGGGCGTTGGTTGGGGCGGCAAACTCCAGCTCCCTCCCGTTAGAGGCCTTCCTCAATGGTTTTACCGGCTCCGGCAGGTTCTCGTAATACCGCTTCGACATGGCGAACAGGTTGTTGGTTGCCTCGTCCTGGTGGGCCACCACCAGGCTCTGGGCGTTGAAGCTGGTGGCGGAATCCCAGAAGAGCATCCCGCCGATCACGGTGGAAAACCCCATCTGCCGGGCCTTCAGCACCAGCACCCGCACCGGCAGTCCCATCTCCCGCAGCGCCTGGATCTGTTCGTAGAATCGGGCCTGGGGCTTGTTCAGCTTGAGAGGAACGATGTTGCCTTTCTTGTCCTTGATGCGCAGGCAGCAGGCCATGTACTGCCTGCAGTTGCGCAGGTCAAGCATCCGGCTCCTCCTGCTTCTTCAGAAATTCTTCCAGGCTGTTCCCCACGTTGTGGACGATCTCCTGCTTGGTGGACCATCGCTCACCCCAGCCCATGTTGGCCTCCAGGGCGAACCGGGCGCCCTTGCAGTCGTTGGCCAGCTGGTCTGACCAGTAGTCCTCCACGATCATCCGGGCCTCCTGGACGATGGGCCCCATGTCCGGGTCCTTTCCGTACTCCGCCCAGGTGTCCCGGCTGATTTTCAGGTGCAGGCACAGCCCCGCCAGAGAGGGCGGTTTGGTCCAGACCTTCCTCATGATGGGCTTGCCCTCGTCATCGCAGGCGATCACATCCCGGTACCGGGCGGTTCCGTCGTGTCCTTGGAAAACCTCGTTGTAGACCACGGCCCGCTCGTATCGGATGCTGTTGAAATAGGCAGCTACGCCCTTTTTCAGGCTCGCCGCCGTGTACTTCTTCGGTCTTCCCATGAGCGTCACTCCCTTTCTTCTCTTACCACGTTACCACACTTACCCCCTCTGTGATTTTCAATTTTTGCAGCAAAATGAGGCGGGTGCATTTGCTCCCGCCTGGTCACATTCCGACAATCAAAACGTCTCGTAAAATCGTTTGACCGCTCGGTAGAGAGTGTTTGTGGAGATGTGGTGTTTCATGCAAACCGCCGTGTACCCCTGCTCCGTGGTCAGAAATTCCAGCAGGGCGGGGGCGTATTCTCCCCCGGCCTGGTCGCAGACCCGGCGGATCTTCTCCTGCTCCCGCCGGGACAGCGTTTGATAGGCCAGGCAGTGAAAATAGATTCTCCCCTGTTCGTTGTAGTCCAGATCAATGCCCCGTTTATACCGAAAACTCACCCTCGTTTCGCCCCCTTCTTCTTCGGCGCCTTATATGTACCCGCGTGCGCACCTGCGCCCGTTGCCGTGTCGGGAAATCTTCCCTTTTGTTTCACCTCCGGCCGCTTCCGGTTCATGTCCACCACCCGGAGGTAGCTGGGCCGGTCCGGGCCGTCCTCCCGGTGCTGCATCACCACTTCGTTCTTTCGGACCTTCAGGGGCAGGTTCCCCGGGATGTCCTGCACCGTGACGATGGGCTTGTCCATGTTCTGGGCGGTGCGGTACTTCTTTCCGTCCGGCCGGCGGCGAACCTGCCGCAGAAGATATTCCGCAATGGGCGTGTAGTCGTCCTGTTCCCGCAGGTTCCGGATATCCACCCAGCCGCACTTCCAGGCCTCCACCGCCAGCTCCTTGGCCCACCGAGGGAATAAGGCGTGGAGATGGACCCGCTTGGCCTCCCCTATCTTGCCGTCCATGTCGGAGGCCACCAGCACATAGCGCAGAAGAGCCGTGCCGCCCCTGGCCTTCTTGGCCCGTTGGATGCGGCGGATCCAGTTGCTCCCCTCCTGCTCGGCGGCCATCACCAGCCGATCCTCTGGGCAGAGGTCCGGGTGTATCTCCCCCAGCTTCTCCGCCCTCTGGCTCAGCGCCTCCCAGGCCTCCTCCGACCAGGAGGCGGTAAGTAGCACATCCCCGGGGCGGAAGTTGCAGTTGATCACCCGGGCCAGCCGCTTTTCGGCGTTCCGCTCGTTTTCATCCTGTTTCAGGGCGGTGGTGCCGCCCTTGGTCTTTTCCCGCCGTCCGCGCTCCCGTGTCCCCACCGGCACGCAGACGGTGGTCTTCTCCACGACCCGTCCTGAGACCCGCTTGATCAGCATCCATTTCATCCCCTTTTCCATGATGGTTCCTCCGTGGTCGATGTCTTAGGGTTCTAAGGACCCCCAAAAGAACGCGCGAGGCGTTCCTTCTTTCTGGTGAGCCAGTCCAACAGCGGCCCGGAATCCTCCAGGCCGCCGTTGCGCCGGTTCTCCGCCGCTTATCTCTCAGCGCGCGTGGGTTCGGTCGCTTCCTCTATCCAAAACAAATGCCCGCATCGTTTACACTGATAGTAATAGAGCATTCTCCCGTAGTGGTCGTGCTGCCCCCACTTCTCCCTGGGCCTATGCCCGGTCATCACCCGGCACATCCGTTTCCCCAGGCTCCTCTCCTTTGGGCCAAGCAGTTTATTTCCCATTTTCTTCCACTTCCTTCCGAATGGCCTCAGCCAGCGCCAGCATGGCCCGGGACAGCTTGCCGGCGGTCTCCTGATCCACCGACCTGCGGATGGCGCCCATCTTGTTCACCAAAACCTGAGCCTGATCAAAGAGAGCCTGGAAAGTAGCCACCTCCCGGTTTCCTGCGGCAGCCGCCTCCTTTTTCGCCTCCTCGGCCATGGCAATGGCCCGATCCGCCGCCTCCTTAAGCTGCTGCAGCTGCTCTCGGGCGGCTTTTTCCTTCTCCTTGGCCTTTTTCAGGGCCGCTTTGCTCTTCTCCAGCTGGTCTGCCGCTTCCTTGCGGACCTGCTCCAAGCCCTCCTGCCGGGCCTGTTCCAGCTGGGCCGGGTCTGCCTCCATCACGGCCACCTCCACGGGCTTGTCCCGGAGGGCCCGCAGCTCCTCATCCTTTTTGGCGGCCTCCTGGTTCATGTCCTCCAGCCGCTGGTTCAGCAGGCGCATGTCCTCCTCCATCTTGGCCCGGGACTGTTCCGCGTGGGCCAAACTGGCCTTGGCCTCCTCCAGGTCCCGGGCGGCGTTTTTCAGCCGTTCCGCCTCCTCCCTGGCCTGGTTTCGCTCCTTAATGGCCTCCTGCAGCTGTCGGCTGGACATATTCTCCACCTGGTTTTCCCGGGAAAACGACTCCCGCTCGTCGGCAGGCAGAGCCAGCAGGGCCAGGGCCTGGGTGTAGGAGAGCTTCCCAAACGTTTGGGATTTCGTGCCTTCTTCAAATAAGGAGAGGTTTTCGTCTCCGTACTCCTGAAAAATCTTCATGAAGTTGTTGGCGGTGGACTGGCTATAGGGGGTCCGCTGGGCCAGATAGGTCCCCCAGGAGCCATAGGGGAGCATCCCCTTCACCTCCACCAGCCGCCGGCCGATCTCGATCACATAGCCGAGCATCATCTGCTGGGCCTGCCGGTGTAGGGTGTTGATTTCTAAGGTAACCGTGTCTACGGTCCGCTCGGTTTTTTCCAATTCGTTCACGCTGCATCCTCCTTTTTCTTGGGCAGTCTCGGATTGCCCTCCTTATCCCGCTTGCTTCCGGCCTTCACCCAGGCCAGCCAGGTTTCCAAAAGATCCTTGTGGAGCTTCCACGGGTCCGGGCCGTTCCTGTCATTCTCATAGCCGTGGATCTGCCGGAGTTCCTTGCCTTTCATTTCAATGGTCATGTAGGGCGCGTACGGCGCGCTGACCTTTCGCAAAAACAGGATCGCCAGCACGCCGTCGGCGTGGCGTTTGGCGTAGCCGCCCACGCAGTGCTTCAGAGCTTTTCCCTCCTGGATGATCTCCGTGGCCGTCTCCGCCGGGCGGATCAGATACGCCCCATCGGAAAATTCATAGGTTTCGCAGAGATCCTGATACAGCCGGGCGGCTTTCTCGTTCTCCAGCCGGTCTGCCTCCAGCTGCACCGCCTGGGTGGCTTCGTCGTGCTTTCGCTCCAGCTCCCGGGGCATTTGGATCAGCGGGTTGCTCAGGTCCCAGCCCAGCTTCCCGGCGGCGTCGATATAATCCAGCCATAGTTGCGCAGCCCGGCCCACGCCCTTGGTCTCTCCGTCCCAGCCTGCCAGGAGCTTCCGTACCAACTTGGACGCCGGCACATGAAATCGCTTCGCGGCGGCTGTCACCTCACAGGACCGCACATACCCAATCCGACCGGCCAGCTCCTCGCACTGGGCAAAGGTCAGCATCTTCTCCCCGTCCCGGTACATCCGCAGCAGATCCAGCTTCTTGTCCGTCTGAAGGAAGGCCTTCAGATCCGGTTTGGTCAGCCGGAAGGCCTTCCTGGGGTCCCCCTCCTTCCAGCGGAACACGTCGGCGTTTTTCCTTTTTCCGTAGATGTACTGGGCCGGCAGTTCCTCCACGCCGGCCTTCCGCAGCATCTCCACCTGCTTGGGATGCAGGCTTGCCATGGCCAGATAGCGGACCAGGTCACCCCGCTTTCCAAAGTCATGCCAGAGTGCAGCTCCAAAAAACGGCTCATCATACCCGGTGTAGCGCAGAAAACTCCGCTCCAGGCAGTCATAGTTCACCACATAATAGTTCTCATAGCCGCTGTAGATCCCGCTCTTTGTAAAGGGCTCCTGGGCCCACTTCCCGCTGCAGGGGACCATTCCTCCCCCGTAATAGCCCTCTTCCCACTGCCTCCACTCCCCCGGCCGGAACCGATAGCAGCGGGTCGGCAGAAAGAGGGTCTGTCCCGTCGGGTCCTCCATCAGCTTCCTGGTGGTCCAGTAGCCCTGGGCCCACACCGTCTCCCCATCCTCCGAGGCGTGGAGGAACAGGAAGGGGATGTACTGCCGGATGGACTCCCCGCTTCGCAGTCTCCCCCTGCAGATCACCTTCACCTCTTCCCCGCAGAAGGGGCAGCGCATGGTGTCTCCGTGGGTGCCGGTGAGCTCTCTTGCGTCCCTGTACCCTTCGATGTAGTAGTCCTCATGGCAGCAGGTGGTCCAGACCTGTCTCCCGTTCCGGTCTCCCTGGTAGAAGAGGTATTGGTTGAAATGCCACTCCACCTCGTCCAGATCCCTCTGGCTCAGCCCCGGGAACTCCTCCAGGATCCGATCCCCGTCTTGCTTTTTCTCATAGATTCCCATATCACAGGAAGTCCGTCAGGTTCAGGCAAATTCCCGCCTGGGGCTTCTCCTCCTCTCCGGCCTGTCCGATCAGGTCAATGGTCATGGTGCAGCGGATCGTTGCCCCCGGGAAGTAGTAGGCCACCGCCAGCTCATAGGCCTTCAGGTCTTCGATGGCGTTGTTCTTTACGCCCTTGGCCACGGCAGCCATGCAGTCGGCGAAGCTGCCTCCCTGGGCCACCGCCTGGGCAAACTCCGCATCCTGCCGGCAGAAGTCCAGCAGCTTGGCTTTGACCGCCCCCTTCATGGCGGCGGCGTACCGGTCAAACTTCCCGCTGGTGTCCTCCAGCTTGGCTTTCGCCCGTTCCATCCAATCATTCATGGCTGATTCCCCTTTCTCGTTTCCGCTCGGCAGCGGTGGTCAGATCCACCACCATCCCTCGCCGCCGCAGGTCGTTCATGCTGATCCGTTTCAGCATGACCCGGTCCCAGTGTCCCCGGTCCACATCCACGCTCAGGAGCACCCTTCCCATCACCGGAACCAGACTGGCCCGGCAGAGTCCCTCGTCGGTCATCCATTCCAGATAATAGTCCGGCCGGCGGTATGCCTTCCAAAACCGGCAGACGCACCGCTCTTCTACCGCATAAGGGGTCCCCTCCGTGTAGTCCCGGACCAGCTCCCAAAGCTTGGTCTTATTCGCTTTCAGCCGTTCCATGGTTTTCCTCCTTTGCTCTGCTCGCCCCTCTGGGGGAGCTGGCCGCCGCATAGGCGGCCTGAGAGGGCATTCAAATCCCTTTCTTCCGGCGGAAGATACCAGACCTCCGCGCTGTTGACCGACGAATAGGGCACGCCCCAGATCCGGGCGGCATTCTGGATGGCAATCAGCTTGCTTCCCCCCGGCACCACCACCGACCCATAGGACGGATGGAAGACCCGCACATCCGGCGTTTTCCTTCGCCTTGTCTTTTTCATGGTTTCATGGTATACTGTCAGGGCAGATGCCTCGTCTGCGCTTTTTCCCATGTCGCCAACCCGGTTTCCCTGGCCGGTGTTGGCGATCTCCTTTTTTCTGTCCATGGAAATACCTCCTTTTTTGCGTAAGAGAGCCGCAGCCGCTGTTGGCTGCGGCTCTTGTTCCCCGTCTCTCCCGGGGTTCCAGGCCGGTTTTCATGGCCACCGCCTTTCGGCGAGCCTTTTTCAAACAGGAAGGATGCAGAGGTGCCGCAGCGATGCGGCTGGCCGCCCGGCCTGGTGATCTCCAGGAACCGCGTCTGCGTCCGGGCGTGGCGGAGACGGCGGGACTCGAACCCACACCCCGTTCAGGGACCTCGGTGTTCAAAGCCGATGCCTTACCCTTCGGCCACGTCTCCATGTTGCCGGTCTTTCCCGGCTGTCCGCCCGTCTGTTCCGAGCTGTCAAACAAAGGAGAGAGTTTGAGCTTTCGCCCTGGTCCGGATAGGGGGACTCGAACCCCCAATCTCTTGAACCCAAATCAAGCGCCTTGCCACTTAGGCCATATCCGGGTGTCTCTGCGACCCACGCATCAAGCGCAAGCCGCAGGGACGGTTTTGCTTGTTTCCCAAGCCTTCGTTCTGCCCAACCGGAATTGCACCGGCGCCGCGCCTCGTCTTCGCGGAGCCCCTTTTACAGGCCGGGGCTTATCTATATAGGAGGCCGGTCTCCTGTCAGACCGGTGGGATGCCGCTGGTTTACCGCCCAACGGCTCAGAAGCTTGTCCCTCAGAGGATCCGCAGCAGCGCCCAGGTCCACAGACCCAGCGCCACCGCCAGGATCCCGCACTCCAGCATCAGCAGCCGCACTGTCTGCCTCTTTCTGCGGCACTTCCGCTCCTCCTCCATCCGCTGGGCCCGCCGCTCAGCCTGAGCAGGCGTCTGGCACAGAGCCACAAAGGGGCTGGTCACTTCCGTTTCCTTTGCCGTCAGGTGCACAATGTTCTCTCTGTTCTTCATGATTGTCTTCCTTTCTCTTTTGAATCTCGATTTCCATCAGGAAGCGGGCCGCCGCTTCGATAAAGTTCTTCTCCCGGCGCTTCCGTTCTTCCTCTGGCAGAATCGGGCGATATACCCTCGTCTCGCCGGTCTTGTGTTGGATCACCTTGGTCAGCTGATACTCATACTCCACAGCGGTCACCTCCTCTCCATCCTATTAAGTCGGGTGCTTGTCTGATTCTCGCGCCCTGCTCTTTCTCTTTTTCCTGTGGTACAGGTCGCAGCCTCCCTCCGGCCGCCGCTTTACGCCCATCTTGGCCCGAGTGACGCCCATCATCCAGTGGTAGTTGCAGAGACCGCCTCTGCTCACAAAGTGGCAGCCGGCGCAGCCGCCTTTTTTCATGCCCATCCTGTCCTTGTCACCTCGACTTTTCTGATTCCCTTTCCCTGTTTTCTGTGGTACAATCCCGGTGAAAGGGTGTTGCCCATGAAAACCAAACTTCTTCTGTTCCTGCTGGTCTGTCTCCTGATCCCGGTCACCGCCTCTGCGCATCCCGGCGGTCTCGATGACAACGGCGGCCACATCAACCACGCCACCGGCGAGTATCACTATCACCACGGCTACGAAGCCCATCAGCACCCTGACGGGGTGTGTCCTTACGACTTCGACGACCGGACCGGGCAGAACTCCGGTACGCCGTCTTCCGGCCAAGCCAGCGATCCATCCCCCGCTCCCAAGGAACCCGAATGGGTTCTCGTGAAAGAGGGCTTTGGCGTTGATTTCTACTACTGCGAAGCCACCGACCAGTGGAAGAGCCAGGACGGCACCATTTACGACAGCACGGCAAACTTCTATCAGACCTTTGGATTCGCCTATGATCCCGACGACCAGCGGTGGTACAGTGACTACGGCTATATCGACGTTGACGGCAACTACTGCCTCTACGAAGACTGTGGTATGTACGTCTGTCCTGAATGTGGATACGTCATCGAGGATGACAATGACCACGCTGATGGATGTGGATACCTTGCACACTCCGGATCCATTTCCTATGATGACAAAGAATACAGCCCGCTGAGGACCCTCGGTTGGGTCGTTCTTGGAATCTTCGCCTTTGGTCCTGTCGTTCTCGCTCTCATCACATGGATCGCCGCCGCGATTGGGACGTTTCGACAAAAGTAATCTCCATCTCTCCAACCACGCCTTTTCAAAGGCGTGGTTCTATTTTATTTGTAGGTCACTTTAAGTGAACTCTTGACGAAAAAAAATATCGCTCACTTGCTTTCCATAGTAACGCGCAAGGGCAATCTTCACTTCATCCCTGGGATTCCGCTCGCCTGATTCATACATGGCAAGGGCTGATACACTGATACCAGTGGCTGATGCCACGATCTGTCTCGGAACCTTTCCTCGCAGTTCCCGAAGCCTACGACCATTTTTTTCGAGAGAGTACATTTCAGTCACCTCCTTGTTGTTCACTTAGAGTGTACCACGAACCAAGAACCTTGTCAACACTTTATGTGAACTTTCTCTTGCCTATATTCACATTTCGTGATATACTGTCCACAAAGGGGTGACAACATGAACACATTTGCAGATATGTTAAAACGCCTACGTAAAGAAAAGGGCCTTTCTCAGTTAGAGCTTGGTTCCATGTTAGGTGTTGGAAAAAGTACCATCAGCATGTACGAAAACGGCCAGCGTAAACCAAGCTTTGAGATGCTTGAAACAATTGCTGATTTTTTTAATGTAGATATGAACTATCTGACAGGGAAAACACAGTGCAGAAATAAGTACCAAGAACTTGTAAACGCTACCCTTCCCACTTCTTTTCCTGTAGAGTTCTCTCACCTGAAGCGCATCCCCATCCTCGGCCGGATCCCAGCTGGCGCTCCTATGTACGCCGATGAATACATCGAAGGATATACCTACACCGACCTCAACGGCGGTTATGAATACTTCGGTCTGAAAGTCCGGGGTGACAGCATGGACGCAGCCGGCATCAAGGACGGCTACACCGTCATTGTCCGCCGTCAGGATACCGTAGACAACGGCCAGATCGCCGTCGTCCTCATCAACGGCGAAGACGCCACTCTGAAACGCTTCTCCCAAAATGGCAACATCGTCACCCTCATGCCCCAGTCCACCAACCCGATCCACCAGCCCTTCATCTTCGATCTGAAGGACACCCACGTTGACATCCTCGGCCTGGTGGTTAGGGTCGAGTTCTCTCCCGTATAAGTTTACTCTTAAATAAAACGCCGCCCCCGGTGTTGGCGCACCAAGGACGGCTCACAAAGGGCAGTAAACATTGACGGATATACTGCCCTTTCATCATATCATAGTATGGGAGGTTTTTCAATGGCACGAAAAATCATGTATCTCAGAAAATCCCGCGCCGACAGTGCCTCTGAAACGATCCAGGAGGTTCTGGCCAAGCATGAGGGCATCCTGCAGGAGTACGCTTCCCGGGAATACGGTGCGCCGATTCCCCCCGAAGACATTTACCGCGAGGTCGTCTCCGGCGAGACAATCACCGACCGCCCCATGATGCAGCGGCTTCTCCAGCTTCTGGAGACCGGCACGATTTCCGGCGTCCTGGTCGTGGACCCCCAGCGACTCACCCGTGGTGATTTAGAGGACTGCGGCCGTGTGGTCAATACCTTTCGATATACCCGCACGCCCGTAATCACCCCCACAAAGTCCTATAACCTGGAGGATAAATACGACCGCAAGTTCTTTGAAATGGAGCTGATGCGCGGCAATGACTACCTGGAATACACCAAGGAGATCCTGCTCCGTGGCCGTATCGCTTCCATCAAGAAGGGACATTACATCGGGAACAAAGCCCCGTATGGGTATCAAAAGATTTTTCTTGATCCTGATCGACACCTGCAGCCTACCTTGGCAGAATATCCCCCTGAATCCGCAGCCGTCAAAATGGCCTTTGATCTCTATGCAAACCACGGCATATCTCTTGGTCAGGTCTGCCAGCAACTCACTACCTTGGGGTTCAAGCCCCGTGTCACCGATGTCTGGCACTCCCGGACCTTGCATGATATGCTCCAGAACCCCGTGTACTTAGGTAAGGTCCGCTGGGGTTGGCGGCCCACGACCAAAATCATGTCCGGCGGCGAGATCGTTTCGACCCGTCCCCGGATGGATCCCAGTGCATACCTCATGGTCGATGGTCTCCACCCGGCTCTGGTCGATGAGGAAACTTTTACGCGAGCTCAGGAACGATTCGAGAACAATCCACGCGTAAAAAACCGCGCAAAAGTCGTCAATCCCCTGGCCAGTATTCTGTATTGCGAATGTGGGAAAGCCATGTCCTACCGTGATTACTTCAGCAAGGGCCGCGCACACATCCGAGGCACCCGTTTCGTCTGCCCGCAGCAGAGCCGCTGCCGGCACCGCTCTGTTCAGTTCGGAGACTTGATGCCCCGGGTGATCAATGCACTGGAGGAATCGTTGGCAAACTATCGGTTGGAGCTGCAGAATGACAACTCTGGCGAGATCCAACGCCACAAGGAAGCCGTTTCCGCCATCCAAGCCCGTCTGGCCGACATTGAGCGCCGGGACGATGAGCAGCACGATCTGCTGGAAGCCGGCATCTACAGCCGGGAAACCTTTCTCCGCCGAAACAAAAAGCTGGCCGACGAGCGCCAGGCCGCAGAGCTCGCCCTCTCCACACTCTTGGCAAATGCCCCCACCGAGCAAAACACCCTTGCCATCGTCCGTAAACTCTCCGACGCCTTATCCGCTCTGGAGGATCCTACCATAGCACCCGAGCAGCAGAACTTCCTTCTCAAGCAGGTCATCCGCCGCATCACCTATCATACCGACCAACCCCCGGTCTCCCCCGGCGGCCATTATCCCCCTCACGAGTTTTCCTTGGATATTTCCCTAAAATTCTAATATTTCCAACACTTTTATATTTTTGCCAAGCATTACTATCATCACGGTTCGCATGAGCTGGGCCATCTGGAAATGATCGCCGCCATTGTCCACCAGCTCACCCGGAACCTGACCGACGAGCAAATCGAGAACAGCCCCAACTTCGCCGCTTACTTCGTGGACCACACCGCCGGCATCTACCCCACCGCCGCCTCCGGCTTCCCCTGGAACGCCGCCTCCATGGCCGTGAAGGGAGATCCCATCTGTGATCTTACGGAGGATATGGCCGCGGAACAGAAGGCCCGGGTCACCTATGACAACATCCTCCGTCTGGCCAAGGACGACCCAGATGTCACCGACGTCATCCGGTTCCTGCGGGAGCGGGAGATTGTCCACTTCCAGCGGTTCGGCAGCGCCCTTCAGATGGTCCGGGACCAGCTGGACCAGAAAAACGTTTACTACACCAACCCCGCCTTCGACAAAATCTGAACCAAAAACTGCCCCCGTCCGACTGAAAAAATCGGATGGGGGCAGTTTTTTCTGTTTTCCGAAGTCATTCCTGCCGCATCACTCATTTGGCGGCGGAAAAGGCTGCCGCCTCCCGGACCCAGCCCATCAGCTCTCCGTCGATCTCCTGGAGAGAGGAGACCATCACATGGTGGGTCCAGCGGTTGGGATAGGACTCCACGGCCCCGTCGATTCGTGGGGCATCCTTTCGGTACCCCAGGCCGAACGTAACCGTGAGATAGGTTTCGGGCCGATCCTTGGCCTTTCGGACCGGCAGGAAGGACACGAAGGCAAACCCCCGCCGGTTGGAAAAGCTGATCTGCGTCTTGGTTACCTTGATCTTCACATCAGGGATCTGCTCCAGGATCAGGGCCTCCAGCCTCTCATACAGGGGAAGGGCCCTTTCCTGTCCCTGGAAGAAACCCAGGATTTCCGTGCTCATGTTTTCTCCTCTCCTTTCTTGCACCGGGCGTGGATGGGCTTTCAGACCAATTTGCCAGAATATCATTGTTAACCTTAGCATAATGATTTCTCAATTACAATCCGTTGGCCAGAAAATTTGTAAAAATTTTCAAGTCCTCTACTGAATTTTGCAAGATCCGGCTCCGGTTTTCCATATACTGGAAACCGTAAGCTGGGATTCCAAAATCATCACTTTTGGGAACCCACCACCTGCGAGACATGTAAAGGAGGAATGTTATGCAAAAGCGAATTTGGGCCCTGGCAGTCACCCTGGCCCTGTGCCTCTCCCTGCTGCCCATGAGCGCCCTGGCCACAGAGGGCGAAACTGAGGAACCAGAGTATGTGGCCCAAATCACGGCAGAGGGGGTCACCGCCAAGTTCAAGATCCTGGACGCCGCTGTCTCCGCAGCCAAAGACGGAGACACCATTGAACTGCTGAAAGACTGCACAACAGAAGGCATGAACCTGGACAAATCCCTGACCATCCAGGCCGCCGAGGAACTCGAGCAGGTCCCCACCGTCACCTTTACGAAGGAGGGCATCGCTCTGTGGGGCAAGTCCCTGACCTTCAAGAACTGCCATGTTGTGATGGATGGCATCGGCTCCACGCCCTATAGCGAATGGAACTGGATGGCGATCTGCGCCAGCAAGGACGCTTCCCTGACCCTGGACAACACCAACATGGCCATGGACGGAACCGACGCCGGAAACGCCCACGCCATCTATTTTTGCAGCAACAATAAGCTGAACCTGATAAACGGCGCCTGCCTGACTATCACGGACTATCCCCAGGACGCCCTGGAGTGGGACGGCGGAGACGGCGGGTATAACGTTACCATTACCGACTCCACCTTTGTCTCCGACCACAACCGCTCCGGCTTCACCGGAACCTTTTATGCGGTTATCACCAACTCCAAGGTCGATGTGGGGAACAGCACAGGCAACGGCTCCAACGGCTCTCACTTCATCCTCATAGATTCCACCGTGAACTTTCGGGACAACGGCGCTCATGGTCTGTCTGCTGGGATTCTGACCATTGAAAACTCCAAGGTCAACGCCTCCGGAAACGGCGCCAACGGCATCCACACCAACAATGTACTTACCATCCGAAATGGTGCCGAGGTCACCGTCAAAGACAACGACTGCTCCATCAGCAGTAAGTGGACCGTCCCCGGTGCCATGCACATCAGCGGCGGCGACGCCTCCATCGACAGCACCAGCGTCGTGACCATCCAAGACAACAAGGGGTCCGGCATCCTCTTGAAATCCGGTTCTCTCACGGTCGAAGAGGGCGCCAATCTGACCATCACCAACAACACCGCGGACAAACTCGGCTATGGCGGCGGTATCCACAACCGGGGCGTCATGGCCCTTCCTGCCAACCTGGTGTTGTATAACAACCACGCCGGTATCGCCGGGGATGATCTCTACAACGAGAACGAGAACGCCTCCCTCACCTTCGGCCCCGTTGGTTCCGGCTGGCAGCTGGACGGGGACAAGGACCGATTGGACTGCGGCGGCGTAAGACATGACATCGACAACTGGTATGACGACGGGGAGAACAGCCGCTGGGAAGCCCATGCGAAGCCTCTCCATGTCGTGGGATCTTTCGGCTTCTCCCCCGAGTCCGGGACCGCCACAGCCCGGGGGCCCCTGGCTCTGAAAGCGGCACATGCCCTCATTCCCGTGGAGCCCCACGATCCAGAGCCAGGAAACTGGACCGTCTCCAAGTCCAAATCCGCCACCAACCTGGACGGGAACTACACCTCCCAGGTGACCCTGTCCCTGCCCTCGGCGGAGGAAACCCTGGTCACCGATGTGGTCTTTGTCCTGGATAAGTCCACCAGCGCCGACCTGGAGGATCAGGCCCTGGCCATGCTCCAGAGTCTGAAGGAGCAGGTGGAGGAAACCGACGCCAAGGTCAAGATAGGCGTGGTCATCTTCAACAAGGTGGCCAACGTGGCCAACGAAGGAAACTTCTTCGATCTCTCCAGCGAGTACGACGCCATCCAGGCCGCCATTCAGGAAAAACACGAAAGCGGCACCAACACCCACGCCAGCCTGCTGGCAGGCAAGGCCATGCTGGACAACGACACCGGGGTAGACGCCAGCCGCAAGTACCTGATTTTTGTCAGCGACGGCATCACCTACATGTACAACCAGATTCCCACCGCCACCGCCTGGAGCTTCTGGGCCGACGCCTGGGCCACCTGGGCAAGCCCCGACAACTGGAAGTCGAAGATGGGTGACAACGAGCCCCCCGCCGACTGGTCGGCCTGGATGACTGACATCGGCGCCAAGGTGGAGGCCCAGGGGACGGAGTACGAGTACCCCTATAACGGAACTGTGACCAAGGCCACGCCCCAGGATGATACCTGGAACATCGACTGGGCCAACTCCATCGACAAGGCTCTCTATCTGACCCATCAGGTTTATCAGGAAGCCCAGGAAGAGGGCTATCACTGCTACGCCATGATAGCCTCTCAAAATAATGAGACCCCGCACATTTGGGGACCCTCCTTCATGGAGTGGCTGGCTGACGGACAGGATGTCTCCTTCGACACCATCCAGAACGACATCTACCATCTCCTCTCCGCCGACTCCCAGGTGGTGGACTACATGGGCTATGCGGAGAACGACTACAACTTTGACCTCGTCAACGACCCCGCCGCGCTGACCCTCAAGGTGGGCGGCGAGACCTACTCTGCCGTGAAGCTCGCGGAAAATCAGTACGGCTTCTGCCCCAACGGCAAGGACGGCGACAAGGTCGGGTACGATTACACCCTGACCTATGTGCCGGAGGATGGGAAAGCCACAGAACACTTCCGTTGGGACATCAACGTGCCGGTCTCCAACTTCGCGCCGGTCTCCCTGACCTACTCCGTCAAGCTGACCGGCCCCAAGACCACCCCCGGCACCTACGGTGCCTATGACCAGTACGGCGCAAACCACTACGCCGGCCTGTACACCAACAACAGCGCCACCCTCTACCCGGTGGACAGCAACGGTCAGCAAGGGATTCCCGAGGTCTTCGCCAAGCCCACTGTGTCCTACACCGTCCAAAGCGCCGGCGGCGGAGGCAGCAGCGGCGGGGGCAAGCCTCCCGTCCTGAACACCAAGGACCACTACAGCTACATCATCGGCTACCCCGTGGACTACTATACCGGGGAAAAGTCCACCGACCAGACCGTCATGCCCGTGAAGCCCGAGGGCAGCATCACCCGGGCCGAGGTGGCCACCATCTTCTTCCGGATGCTCACCGACGAGTCCCGGAACGAGCACTGGGGCCAGATCAGCGGCTACGCCGACGTAGAACAGGACGACTGGTTCAACAACGCCGTCTGCACCCTCACCAACGCCGGCATCCTCCAGGGCTATCGCAACGGCACCTTCCAGCCCAACGGCAAGATCACCCGGGCGGAATTTGCCGCCATCGCCAGCCGGTTCTTCGAGTATCCCGACAAGACCATCCACCCCCCCTTCTCCGATGTGCCGGAGGATGCCTGGTACTGCCAGTTCATCCTGGCCGCCAGTGACCAGGGGCTCATCAACGGCTATCCCGACGGCACCTTCCAGCCCAACAGCCTCATCACCCGGGCAGAGGCCTGCGCCATCGTCAACCGGACCCTGGACCGCCATCCCGACCAGGAGCACTTTCTGAAGGATATGCTGGTCTGGGTGGACAACATGGACACCGGGAAGTGGTACTACGCCGACATGCAGGAGGCCACCAATTCCCACACTTATCAGTGCAAGACCGACTCTGACGGCAAGTACGAGATCTGGATTAAGCTCCTCCCTGTCCGCGACTGGGCGGCCTTTGAGACCGCATGGTCCAACGCCAACTCCGCCGCCGGCGGCGAAGTGATAAAGTAACCACCCAAAAAGCAAACACCCAAAATAAAATGGGGCCTGCCGGGGAATCTGATTTCCACGGCAGGCCCGTTGCTTCTGCAATTTACAGCTTGCACACGTTCTCCGGCTTTCCGGCCAGATAGGCGTCCAGGTTCCGGAAGACGATCTCCGCCCGGCGGAGCATACTCTCGTCGGTGAGGAAGGCCACATGGGGGGCCAGAACGGTGTTCTTGGCGGTCACCAGGGGGTAGTCCTCGGGGATGGGGGGCTCCATGTCGAAGACGTCAATGCCGGCGGCAGCGATCCTGTCCTCGTTCAGAGCCTGAGCCAGGGCGGCGTTGTCCACGATGGCACCCCGGGCGGTGTTCAGGAAGATGGCGGTGGGCTTCATCCGGGCGATCAGCTCCCCGGAGATCAGCCCCTTGGTCTCGGCGTTGTTGGGGGTGTGGACGGAGACGATGTCACTGCGCTCCATCAGCTCCTCCAGGGAGACGTACTCCACCCCCATGGCCTCCACCTCGGGCCGGACGGTGCGGGAGTAGGAGATGACCTTGGCCCCGAAGGCCAGGAACAGCCGGGCGGTCATGGTGCCGATGGCCCCGGTGCCCACGATGCCCACGGTCTTGCCGCCAATCTCCCGGCCCCGCAGGCCCGCGCTGGTGCCGCCGGTCCGGGTGACCCGGTCGCAGGCGGGCAGGAACCGCAGGCAGGCCACGGCCAGACCCAGGGCCAGCTCGGCCACGCACTGGGTGGAGTACCCGGCGGCGTTGCAGACCATGACGTCCTTTGCCTTGCAGGCGGCCAGACCCACATGGTCGATACCGGTGAAGGCCACGTTCAGCAGCTTCAGGTTGGGAGCCCCCTCCACCACGGAGGCGGGATAGGGGGTGTTGGCGATGATGGCGATGTCGCTGTCCCCGGTGCGGGCCAGAAGCTCGGCGGGGTCAGCGGTCTTGGTGTCATAGGCGGTAAAGCTGTGGCCCGCGGCCTCCAGCTTGGCCTGGTACTCTGCCAGGACGGAAGCCGGGATGCCCAGGGGCTCCAACAGGGTAATTTTCATGGAAGGACCTCCCTTTCTCTGCTCAGAAGGGCAGATTCATGCCGCTGGTGATCTTGCTCATGCTGGAGCTCATGTCGTCCATGGCGGCGCGGACGGCCTCGTTGACCGCGGCGATGACCATGTCCTGGAGCATCTCCACATCCTCGGGATCCACGGCCTCGGGGTCGATGGTCAGGGCCTTCAGGGTGTGCTTGCCATCCACGGTGGCGGACACCACGCCGCCGCCGGCGGTGGCGGTGTACTCCTTCTCCTGGAGCTCCGCCTGGGTCTTTTCCATGTCGGCCTGCATCTTCTGGGCCTGCTTGATCATGTCCATGTTCAGGCCGGGCATACCCATGCCGCCCATGCCGCCTTTGCCTCCCTTTCTGCTCATGGGGGGGCGTCCGTATCCTTTTGCCATAAGAAATTCTCCTTTATCGTAAAAACTTGATTTATTTCACTGTAAAGTTGCCAAACTGTCGGCCCAGGGCCAGCAGATCGTTGAACTTGTCCTCCTGGGGCTGCGGCGCTGCCCCAGCCTGGGGTGCCGCCGGCTCCGGCTGACCGACCTTCACCACCACCCGGCGCTTTTGTCCGGTGTAGGCCTCGGCGGCCCGCTCCAGGAAGGCGGCGGTGTCCGGCTTGCTCAAAACCCCCTTGGTAAGCTCCGAGTCCACCCAGAGGGTCACGTTGTTTTCCTCAAATACCCCGGTAACCGCACCGGGCTTCCGCAGGAAGGACTGCACCATAGGAGGGGCATCCCGCAGCTGTTTCAAAAATCCCTTCCAGTCTCCCCCGCCGGCGGCTGACACCTTCGGCTGAGCGGGAGTGGGCTGGGGTCTGACCGGCTCCGCCCGGGGGGCAGGACGCTGACGAACCGGCTCCGGCACGGGAGGCGGCGGAACAGGGTCCGGATCCCAGGGAGGCAGGTCCTCCTCCACAGGCGGGGGCAGATCCTCCGGGGGCCGCTTCTCCGGGGCAGGCTGCG
Organism: Bacillota bacterium; assembly: GCA_030535235.1. Taxonomy (GTDB): domain Bacteria; phylum Bacillota; class Clostridia; order Oscillospirales; family Oscillospiraceae; genus Evtepia. Next base: position 39,281 of record JAUNCL010000011.1, on the reverse strand, counting down.
GGGCCTTGGGCTCCTGGGGAAGGGTCTGACGGACCGGCATCCCGCCGGCCATCTGCTCCTCCAGGCGGCTGATCCGGGCAATGAGGCCCTGGGTGTTTTCCGCCAGCCGCCGGTCGCACAGGCGGATGAGACACAGCTCCGCGTCCAGCCGACGGCTGCTGCTGCGATAGAGGTCGGCCTGGGCCGTCTGCAGCAGGGTCATCATCTGCACCAGCTCCCCGGCGGAGAACTGCTCGGTGAGATGGCGGATGACCTTTTCCTCATAGCCGCCGGTGAGCAGGCCCTGTCCCCCCTCAGGGGCAGTCTTTCGGATGAGCAGATCCCGAATCAGGGTGGCAAGTTCACTGAGGAAGGCCCCCATGTCCTTGCCGTCCCGGTAGAGGGAATCCAGCTCCTGGAGCGCGCCGGCGGTGTCCTCCCTGCCCACGCAGTCCAGGATCCAGGCAGTCCGGCGGCTGCCGGCCAGGCCCAGAACATCCAGGACCACCTCTTCGGTCAGCTCCCCGTCGGCCCCGCTGCACTGGTCCAGCAGGGAGAGGGCGTCCCGCAGGCCGCCGTCGGCCAGACGGGCCAGAAGGTTCGCAGCGGGGACTGTGAGAGAAATGCCCTCCTGCTCCGCCACATGGCCCAGGTGCCCGGCGATGGCCTTGGGGGAAATGCGCTTGAAGGCGAACTGCTGGCAGCGGGACTTGATGGTGGCGGGGACCTTGTGCAGCTCCGTGGTGGCCAGAATGAACATCAGATGGGCCGGGGGCTCCTCTAATATTTTCAAAAGGGCGTTGAAGGCCGGGACAGAGAGCATGTGGACCTCGTCCACGATATAGACCCGCTTGCGGACTGCCGCCGGGGTGTAAATGGCCTCGTCCCGGAGGGCGCGGATCTGGTCCACGCCGTTGTTGGAGGCGGCATCCAGCTCTAAAACGTCCAGAATGGCGCCGCTTTCGATGCCCAGGCAGGCGGGACAGGCGTTGCAGGGGTTACCGTCCACCGGGTGCTCACAGTTCACCGCCCGGGCCAGGATCTTGGCGCAGGTGGTCTTGCCGGTCCCCCGGGTGCCGGTGAAGAGATAGGCGTGGGACAGACGGCCGGTGGCCACCTGGCGCTTCAGCGTCTCTGTGATATGGGCCTGCCCCACCACGTCGTCGAAGGTGCGGGGCCGCCATTTGCGGTAAAGAGCCTGATACAACTGCCTTCCTCCTTTACAACAAAACGAAAACGAGTCTGCCCAATCCCTTCGGCATCCGGCAGGACCGCACACCGGCCTTTGAAGAACCTCTTATCCCTGTCTCACCGGCAGCCAGCTCAAAACCGGCAAACCTGCGGCACACGCAGCGTTCTGCTTAGTGCTGCTCGGTTCCCCGCCTGACACGGTTCACAGTGCTGCGTTGCGCAGGACCGATTTATCATCACCGCTTACCGGCAACTAACGAAACAAGAGGCCTCCGGGGGTCCGGGATTCATCCCTGCTACAGCGGATTGCAGGTACAGGGCACCGCTATCTCCCCGACTAGTGCGGCCATGCCCGACACCGACACGGCATCCGGCAGACTCTGCAAAATATCATACACTATTTTTTCAAAATAATCAAGAAGCTTGACGCAGAATCTTTTCTCTTTCTGAAAAAAGAGAGACACAACCCCTGTCATGTCTCTCTTCTCCGGTTCATCCGATGATGGTCTGCACCATGTCCTCAACGGTGATGCCGTAGACGGCCTCCTCCATCCCGTGGGACCGGAGGGCTTCCTCCACATCCTCCCGGCGGAAGGGACAGCCCACCAGGGCATCGGCCAGTCCATCGGCCTGGGCGGTGCCGAAAAAGTCGCCGCTGACATGGGCCTCGGTGATGCTCCCCCGGCGAACCTCCAGGCGGAACTCGATCTTTCCCCCGGCAAACCGCCCGGTCTTGGTGATGCTGAACTTCGGGTTGGCCCCGTAGCGGCAGGCCCAGGGGCGAAACCGCTCCTCCGCGATGGCCTCGATGGCCGCCTTGTCCTCCTGGGTCAGCTCGTACCGGCGGCTGCTGTCCCCCATGATGTAGGAGACCATGTGTTCCTTGAACTCCTCCATGGTCATGGGGTCGGTGAGATGGTCCTTGACGTTGGTCACCCGGTCCCGCACGGACTTGATGCTCTTGGAGATGATCTTGTAGTCGTCCACGGTGGTGCTCCGCACCATCTGCTCAATGTCCGTATCAAAGAGGAGGGAGCCGTGGTGGACCGTGCTGCCGGCCAGCTTATACTGGGCGTTGCCGGAAAACTTTTTTCCCCGAATCAGCAGGTCATTCCGGCCGTTGAACTCCGCCGGGACCCCCAGGGCCCGCAGGGCCTCCACCACCGGGGCGATGAACGCCTGAAACTGGATCTCGTCTCCCCCGTCGTAATCAATAAAGGTAAACTGCCAGCCGCCGGGGTCTGTGTAGATGGTGCCGCCGCCGCTCATGCGCCGCACCACCTGGATGCCGTGGGCCTCGGCATAGGTCTGGTCGATCTCCTCCAGGGTGTTCTGGTACTTCCCCACCATCAGGGTGGGCTGGGTCCGCCAGAACAGGAAGACCGGCTCCACCAGCTTCTTGACAGCGGAGAAGTAGTATTCCAGGCCGAAGTTGAAAAAGGCATCGGTGGAGCCTGTCTCGATGTAGATCATGCCCCGCCCTCCTCTCTCTGGGCGGCCTCCAGGGCCTCCGCCGCCCGGTAGGAGGAGCGGACCAGGGGGCTGCTGGCCACGAAGCGGAAGCCCTTACCCAGGGCGATCTCCTTCCAGCGGTCGAACTCCTCCGGCGGAACATAGCGGTCCATGGGCCAGTGCCGGTCGGTGGGCTGGAGGTACTGGCTGATGGTCAAGATATCACAGCCGGTGCGGTGGATGTCCTCCATCAGCCGTTCCACCTGCTCCGCCGTCTCCCCCAGGCCCAGCATGAAGCCGGTCTTGGTCAGGATGGAGGGGGCGAAGCGTTTGCTGTCGGACAGGACCTTCAGGGACCGCTGATAGATGGCCTGGGGCCGGACGTCGTGATACAGCGCCTCCACCATCTCCACGTTGTGGTTGAGCACGTCAGGCCCGGCGGCCAGCACGGTGCGCAGGGCCTCCTCGCTGCCCTTCAGGTCGGAGATGAGCACCTCCACAGTGGTGTCAGGACAGGTCTCCTTCACCGTCCGAACCACCGCTGCCATGTGGGCGGCGCCGCCGTCGGGGAGGTCATCCCGGGTCACCTGGGTCACCACCACATGGCGCAGGCCCAGCTTCTGCACCACCTCCGCCACATGGCGGGGCTCCTCCGGGTCCAGGGGCTGGGGCTTCCCGCAGGAGACGTTGCAGAAGCGGCAGTTCCGGGTGCACCGGCTGCCCATCACCATGAAGGTGGCGGTGTGCTTCCGGTAACACTCCCCCAGGTTGGGGCAGTTGGCCTCCTTGCAGACGGTGTTCAACTTCAGGTCCTTCATCAGCCGGGCCACCTCTTCCACTGCCGCCTCGTTATAGGAGACCTTGAGCCAGTCCGGCTTCCTCTGTCTGGTCGTTCCCATGGGCGTCACTCCACTTCGGCGATCACGGTGCCCACGGCCACCTCGTCGCCTTCCTCCACCAGCTGGCGGCCCATCACGCCGTCGGCCTCGGCCTCCACCTGGTTGACCACCTTTTCGGTCTCGATCTCAAAGAGGGGTTCTCCCTTTTTGAAGGCCTCGCCGGGCTCCTTCAGCTAGGCACACAGGGTCCCCCGCTTCATCTCGGGGCGAAGCTTTGGCATTTTCAGTTCGTTCTTCATGACAGATTCCTCCAAGCATTAAAATAGGTAACGATACAGCTCTTCCCATTCCCCCCGCTCTGCCAGCAAGCAGCGGAGGGCGTCGGGCTCCAGACGGGCTCCCGTCAGTGCTTCGCACAGGTCCGGGGCCTCCGGCTGGAAGCGGATGGCTTTGATGATCCCCTTGGCGGCCTGGTACTCCACCGAGGTCTCTCTCCCCTCTCGGGAAAAGGTTCTGCGGTAGGTGAAGGCCGGGCTCTTTCCAAAGGTCCAGGCCCAGGTGCGGTACTTGTTCTCCTCCAGCGCCCGGACCTGCTCCTCCTCCGCCGGGGTGAGCCGGCGGGTCTCCAGCTTCAGCTCCCGGTCCAGCTGGTCCAGCAGCTCCGCCTGAAATTCCTCCGTGGTCCTGGACCGGTCCGCCATGTGGTCGATCATGTTTGTCACCGGCCAGGGCACCGAGGGTACCCCCTTACTCTCGTAGTAAGCCCGCTGGCCGTTGGCCAGGGCGGTCAGGCGGCGGAGGTCGGTGTTGTAGAGCAGGGTGCCGTGGTGCATCACCCGGTTCCGGACCACCCGCTGGGCGCTGCCGGAGATCTTTTTCCCGTCAATGGCGATGTCGCTGGTCCGGTTGATCTCCACAGGGACCCCCATGCGGCGGAGAGCAGCCACCACCGGCGTCAGAAACCGGCTGTACTCCACCCCCTCGGCGCCGCAGTTCTGGATGAGGGTATAGTTGATATTTCCCAGGTCATGAAAGACCGTCCCGCCCCCGGAGGGTCGGCGCACGATGGCGACCCCCCGGGCCTGGGCCTCGGGGACGTTGACCTCTGCGAACACATTCTGATAGCTGCCGCAGACCACCGCCGGGGCGTTTCGCCACAGGAGCAGGATATCCTCCTGGGGAAAGGCTGTGAACACATATTCCTCAAAGGCCTGGTTGTAGCAGGGGTCGTGGGATTCGTTGGGGATGTAAAGCACGAGACGCCTCCTTTGTGCAGATTCCTACCATATTCCTTACTTTCTCAACAGTTTAAAATGGTAGCATCCGTCCCCCCAGTTGTCAACAAAAAATAACGATTTCTAATACCCCCTATGCCAATCAGTCATGACCGGGACCGGTTCTTTCTATACTGTCAGAAGGAGCATGTTCCCCGCCCCGGAAAAATCTGCCGTGGAAACCTTGCCGATGACGTCTATTTATACTATAATAATATTTTTAAAATACGGAGGAATACCTATGCAGCTGAGCTTTCTCTTCTTTTTCAACAGCATCCTGCTGGGGGTGGGCCTGGCCATGGACGCCTTCTCGGTCTCCCTGGCCAACGGCCTGAACGAACCCCGGATGAGCCCCAGGAAGCAGTGCGCCATTGCCGGCACCTTCGGCCTCTTCCAGGCCCTGATGCCCCTGTTGGGCTGGGTGTGCGTCCACACCATCGTCCGGTATTTCCGGGCCTTTGAGCACTTCATCCCCTGGATCGCCCTGATCCTACTGGGCTACATCGGCGGCAAAATGCTCTGGGAGGGGATCAAGGGGAGTGACGAAGAAGAAACCCACCCCGGGGTGGGCTTTGCCGCCCTGATGGTCCAGGGAGTAGCCACCTCCATCGACGCCCTCTCGGTGGGCTTCACCATCGCAGATTACGACCTGTTCTCCGCCGTGTTGGAGGCCCTCATCATCGCCGGGGTCACGTTCCTCATCTGCCTGGCCGGTCTGGCCATCGGCAGAAAGGCGGGGACCAGGCTGGCCGGTAAGGCCGGGGTCCTGGGGGGCCTCATCCTGCTCTTCATCGGCCTGGAGATTTTCATTACAAGCTGGTTGTAATGCTGCGACCTTCCTTTCCTAATACGATAAAAAACATCCCCTTTGTCCTGAGACAAAGGGGATGTTTTTTGAAACGGCGGGGAAATCAGCCGTTGATCTTCTCCAGGATGATCTTTGCGCAGTCGATCTGGTTGGGGATGTTGCCGTTGGTGTCACGGACTCTCCAGATGTCGGGGGTGATCTCGTCGGCCACATACATCTTGCCGGTCTCGTCGTAGCCCACCTCGATCTTGAAGTCGATGAGGGTCAGGTCCATCTTGGCCAGCTCCTTCTTCAGGACCTCGCCCACCCGGACCAGCACGCCCAGGGCCTCGTCATACTGGCCGGGGACCAGCATGCCCTTCATGATGCACAGTCTCTCAGAGATCAGGGGGTCGCCCTGCTCGTCGCTCTTCAGGGTGACCTCGGTGTAGGGAGGATCGAAGACGATGCCCTCTTCCAGGTCGAAGCGGCGGCTCATGCTGCCGGCGGTGAAGTAGCGCAGGACGAACTCCAGCTTGGGGACGGTCAGGGTGCGGACCTTCATCAGGTTCTTGTCCAGGTCAGCGCCCAGGTAGTGGGTGGGGATGCCGTTGGCTTCCATCAGCTCGAAGAAGTACTTGGACACCCGCAGGCCGATGTTGCCCTTGCCTTCCACGCTGCCGCCCACGGTGTTATAGCCGGGGTCAAACATGCCGTTCTCGCCGGTGGCGGTGTCCTTAAAGAACAGGTGGGTCACGTTGGTCTCCTCGTCCAGCATGACAGTCTTGGTCTTGCCATCGTAAAGCGTCTTCATATCTATTGCTCCTCTCAAGTGTTGTATCTTCGACACCCTTCTCCGTCGGGAGCCTGCGGTGCAAGACTCCCAGGGTGAAGCTGCAAACCTTAACTAACAGTGGCATTATACCACAATCTCTGAAAAATGCGAGAGGGAAAACGAATTTTTCTTCTTTTTTGAAATATTTTTTTGTTCAAAAAGTCTCTTCGTTCCGTCCATTGACTTCTCCTCTGCCGGTGTCTATACTATATTTGAAAGACAACCTGCATACTGGCGCAAAGGAGGCAAAAAACGCATGGGAATCCTGCAGCGAAAAACACCCCTGGAAAAGGAATGGGAGGCCCTCCGGAAGCGGGAGGACGCCTTTCTCGCCGCCCGGGTGGAAAAAGAGGACACCCGTCTCAACCAGCTCCTGGCGGAAAAGGTCCCTCCCGGGCTCCAGGATACCCTGGACAAGGGATTTTACAAGGCCTTTCAGCTGATTTTTGAAAAAGGCACCGGGGTCATCGAAAAGACCTACCGCCGGGACCAACTGGAGCAGACCAGCCAGGTGAACCGGTACGCCCACGACCTGCGCCGGGACCGCAAGACTATAAAAGCCTTCTCCAAAGAGGCCAGGGCGGCGGGAACCAAGGGGGTGCTGCTCTCCGGCGTCTCCGGCATCGGCATGGGTCTGCTGGGCGTGGGCCTGCCGGATATCCCCCTCTTCACCGGCATGGTCCTGCGGACGGTCTATGAGATCGCCCTGGGCTATGGGTACGGCTACGACACCGAGGAGGAGCGGTACTTCATCCTCCTGCTGATCCAGGGGGCCGTCTCCCACGGGGAGGCCCTGGAGGCGCTGGACGCTCAGGTCAACCGGTACATCTGGTCCCAGGCCCTGCCTGCGGGTTACGACCGGGACGCTCAGCTCCAAAAAACCGCCGGCGCCCTGTCCAAAGAGCTGCTGTACATGAAGTTCCTCCAGGGCATCCCCCTGGTAGGGGCGGTGGGCGGAGCCTATGATGTGGTGTACATGAAGCAGGTCAGCGCCTACGCCAGGCTGAAATACCAGCGCCGTCTCCTGCTGGGCAGCGGCGCCCAGGGGGATAATCTATAGAATTGACACATTTCTCTCCCATCTCCCCCTATCCCTGAGAACTCGTTTCCGATACAATAACAATAGAGAAACACTTTGGACAGAAAGGGCTGACCCTATGGAATCCTGCAAACTGCAAATCGGATGTATGCTCATCGTGCTGTACATCCTCTTCCTCTCCATCCGGGAGAGACAGCTTTACCGGGTGACCCACCGGGACAAGCTCTTCGACTGGCTGCTGGTTGTCAGCGTCCTCTCCGTCCTTTTTGACGGGGCCACAGCCTGGACCGTCAACCATCTGGACCTGGTCCCCCTGCCGGTCAACGGGGTCCTCCACGCCTGCTTCCTGTCCAGCCTGGACGCCATGATCTTTTTCATGTTTCTGTACATGCTGGACATTACCAGGGGGCTTCCCCAAACACGGTCCCGGAAGCTGGCCCTGGCCCTCCCCCTGCTGCTGGCCCTGGCGGTGGTGATCCTCTTTCTGCCCAGCCTGGAATACGTCAGGGGAACGGTCACCAACTACTCCATGGGGGTGTCCGTCTATGCCTGTTATCTCACCGTGGCCCTGTACACCCTGGCAGCGATGGCAGTCCTTCTCCACAGCTGGAAACAACTGAACAAGCACAAGCGGATCATCATCTCCACCTACATGGGGGTGATCGTGGGCGTGACCCTCTACCAGATGCTCCGGCCCGAGGCCCTCATCACGGCCCTGGCTCCCACCTTCGCAGTGCTGGGGGCCTATCTGAACCAGGAGAGCCCCCTGCACACCAAGCTGAAGCGGTACAACAACGAGATGATGATGGGCTTCGCCACCCTGGTGGAGAACCGGGACGACAACACCGGCGGCCACATCCGGCGGACCACCGCCTATGTCAGGCTGCTGGCTGAGGAGCTGAAGGCCCGGGGCTTTTACCGGGAGGAGCTCACCCGGGACTACATCGAGAACCTGATCCAGGCCGCCCCCATGCACGACATCGGAAAGATCGCCATTCCCGACGCCATCCTGCAAAAGCCGGGGAAGCTCACCGACGAGGAGTTTGCCATCATGAAGACCCACGCCCCCCGGGGCGGACAGATCATCCGGGACACCTTCGGGCATCTGGAGAACGATATGTATGAAAAGATCGCCTATGAGGTGGCCGTCTACCACCACGAGAAGTGGAACGGCAAGGGCTACCCCGACGGGCTGACCCGGAAGGAGATTCCCCTGTGCGCCCGGATCATGGCCATCGCCGACGTCTTTGATGCGGTGTCGGCCAAGCGCTGCTACCGGGACGCCCTGCCCCCGGACACCTGCTTCCGCATCATCCAGGAGGGCAGCGGCCAGGATTTCGACCCCATCATGGCCGAGGTCTTTTTGGACATCCGGGAAAAAATTGAGAAGGAGATCCTCCACAGCGACCAGAAAGGAAAGATATCTGTATGAAGCCAACCATCCATCCCATCAAAATTGATTTCAATGTGACCCCCGCCATCCGGCGGTATGTCTACGTCTATCTCATCCAGGGCCAGGAGGCCTGTTATCTGATCGACGCCGGCGTGGCCGGGGCGGAAGAGATTATCGAGGGGTATCTCCACACCCTGGGCAGAGATCTGTCGGATCTCAGGGCCATCTTCCTGACCCACGCCCACCCGGACCACATCGGCGGGGCCGCCGGGCTCCGGGAGCGGACGGGGTGCAGAATCTACGCCAGCCCCGGGGAGCGCCCCTGGATCGAGGACATCCACCAGCAGTTCGCAGCCCGTCCCATCCCCAACTTCTTCACCCTCCTGCCCCGCTCGGTGGCGGTGGACCAGGTGCTGACCGACGGCGACCGGATAACCCTGGAGCCGGGCCTGACCATCCAGGCGGTGGGAACCCCCGGCCACTCCCCGGACCAGCTCTCCTATCTGCTGCCGGAGGCCGACTGTCTCTTCACCGGGGACGCCATCCCCGTCCGGGGGGATATCCCCATCTGGGTGCAGCGGGACGACGCCCGGCGCAGCCTGGAAACCCTGCGGGAGCTGCCGGGGGTGGAGACCTTCTACCCCGCCTGGGACGTCCCCTATGACCGCCCCCAGGCCATGGACAAGCTGGCGGACGCGCTCAGCCTGATGGAGGAGCTGCAAAGCTGGGTGAACCGGTGCAAAGACCAAGCCGCCTCCCCGGAGGAGCTGGTGCAGGCGGTCTGCACCGGGATGCAGACCCCTCATTTTTTGCAGAATCCCCTGTTCCGGCGGACCGTCCAGTCCATGCTGGCCCCGGACTGCCCCTGTAAGCATCTCGACTGCGACCGCCACGGAAACTGCGATGCCTGCCAGGCCCACCACCACGCCAAGGACCACCTGACAAGCTGTGAGAAGCTGAACAGGAAGGAACAGAGAGAAGCGGACAGACAGGGCCGCCGCCTGAAAGATGCCCGAAGGACATGAACCGCGCCCCCGCGCGCCCCGCCGGAGGCGCGAACCCACGTAAAGAATATTGCATCATTGCGATCGACAGAGAGGTACTGCGTTACCCTCCCCTTCCCAACCTATAAAACCGACACATTTTCCTCCAAAACGGAACTATCGGAACCACCCCTTTTCCCATACAATAAAGACAGCAAGAGACAACAAGCATCAGCAAGGAGGCAGCTCCATGAACTCCAACCACACCACTTCCACCCTGCTGGCCCGGGCCGGGGGTCTGATGACCCTGTCCGGCCTGCTGATGGCCCTGTGCGTCAGCGTGGCCTGCGGCGGTATTCTGTGGGCGGCAGCGTCCTGCATGTTCTTTGCCGCCCGCCTGTTCCGCCAGATGGAAGACAAAAAACAAGATGAGGAGGAACCCAACCATGAAGAAACGACTCTATAAATCCAATCGTGAGAAGATGCTGGACGGCGTCTGCGGCGGCATCGCCGAATATTTTGACCTGGACCCCACGGTGATCCGGCTGGCCTGGGTCGTGTTCTGCGCCATGGGGGGCAGCGGCATCCTGGCCTATATCATCGCCGCCATTGTCATTCCCCGGAACCCGGTGTACTGAGGAAGGTGCCGACATGGAATTCAGAAACCCCTTACTGGCCGTTGTTGACATGGAGCGGTCAGTGGCCTTTTACAGACAGGTCCTGGGCCTGGAGGTCATCATGGACCTGGGGGCCAACGTGACCCTCACCGGCGGCGTGTGCCTGCAAACCGCCGATTCCTGGGCGGGGTTCCTGGAAAGGGATCCCGGCGAGCTGGGCTGGTGCGGCAAGGTCAGCGAGCTCTACTTCGAGGAGGAGAACTTTGATGCCTTTGCGGAAAAGCTCCTCGCCCTGGACATCCACTACGTCCACCCAGTCAAGGAACACGCCTGGGGCCAGCGGGTGGTCCGCTTCTACGACCCCGACTGCCATATCATTGAGGTGGGCGAGGCCATCTCCGCCGTGTGCAGGCGGTTTGCCGACAGCGGCATGACCACCGAGCAGATCGCCCGGCGCATGGACGTGCCGGTGGCCTTTGTGGAAAACGCGATGCAATAAGGAGAACAAACCATGCACAAGAAACTCATTCCCTGGGCCGCTCTCTTTGTGCTGGGGCTGTTCACAGTCCTCTTCCGCCTGGAGATCAGCCGGTATCTGTCAGACCCGGTGGCACTGTTTGCCGCCGGGTGCATCCTCTCCCTGATCTCCGGCGTGGGCCTGCTGGCGGCGGTCTACCGGAGTACGGAGCCTCAGCCATGATCACCCCTGTGCTGGAGACCTCCCGTCTCCGCCTTCGCCCCTTTCGCCGGGAGGATGCCCGGGCTGTGTTTGACGGCTGGGAGCAGGACCCGGAGGTGGCCCGCTACATGTTCTGGACCAGCCATCAGGACATCCGAAAAACCGAGGCATGGCTGGAGTATGAGCTGGGTCAGATCGGAAAGCCGGATTGGTACCGATTTGCCGTGGAACAAAAACCCGCCCATACCCTCATCGGCACGGTTCTGATCTACTATGAGGAGGAGCTGGAGACCTGGGAGGTTGGCTATAATTTCGCCAAAGCCCACTGGGGCCGGGGCTATGCCACCGAGGCCATGACAGCGGTTCTTACCTTTGCGAAAGCTCAACTGGGTATTTCCCAGGCGGCGGGACGGTACGCGAAGGAAAATCCCGCCTCCGGTCGGGTCCTGGAAAAGCTGGGGTTCCGTTTTGAAAAGGAGATCCCCTATTTCTGCAACGACGGCACAGTCCTCCGCCAGGGAGTTCTGTGCCGACTGACCTGGAATAAAACTGAACGATGAACAAACAGATTTTTAACATACCAAACGGCATCACCCTTCTGCGGATGCTGGGCACCCTCTGCCTGCTGTTCCTCCGCCCCCTCACCCCCCTGTTTTTCGGGCTGTACACCCTCACCGGCCTGACCGACGCCTTAGACGGCTGGCTGGCCCGAAAGCTGGGGACTGCCGGCGGCTTTGGGGCCAGGCTGGACAGCGCAGCCGACCTGACCTTTTACCTGGTGGTGCTCATGAAACTCTTTCCCATCCTGTGGGAGACTCTCCCCTCTGGAATTTGGTATGCCGTTGGGGCCATTCTGGTCCTGCGGCTTTCCTGCTATTTTGTGGCGGCCGTCAAATTCCGGACCTTCGCCTCCCTCCACACCTATCTGAACAAGCTGACCGGGGCGGCGGTCTTTCTCCTCCCCTATCTTCTGCCCTCCGGGTATTCCACCCTGTACTGCTGGGCAGTCTGCGCCATCGCCGCCGCCGCTGCCTGCGAGGAGCTGATGATCCACCTCCGGGTACAGGCCTATCATTCCGATAGAAAATCCATTCTTGCAAAGGGACAGTGAAGCACTATGAAACCAATCGCCATCGTCTACACCTCCAACACCGGCTACACCCGGCAGTACGCCCAGCTTCTGGGGGAGAAAACCGGTCTGCCGGTGTACGCCCTGGAGGAAGCCGACCTCGCCCCGGCCTCCCCCATCCTCTACCTAGGCTGGCTGATGGCCGGCAAGGTCAAGGGCTACCCCAAGGCCGCCAAACGATACCGCATCGAGGCCCTCTGCGGCGTGGGCATGGGGGCCACCGGCTCCCAAATCCAGGATCTGCGGAAGTCCAACGGTCTTCCCGCCCAGCTGCCTGTCTTTACCCTCCAGGGGGGCTTTGACATGAACAAGCTCCACGGCGTCTACAAGCTGATGATGACCGTCATGGTCAAGACCGCAGGCAAGGGTCTGGCGGAAAAGACCGACCGCACCCCCGAGGAGGACCTCATGCTGGACATGCTCCTCCACGGCGGCAGCCGGGTCAGCGTGGAGAATCTGGCGGATGTCCTGGCCTGGTATGAAAACCCATGACCCAGTTCAACAAATTTCCAAAAAAGCCTTGACTCTCCCACTGTGGCAGGCTGTAGGATGGTCCTGAGCTCAAGAAAACCGACCCAACCCGGAGGGATATCCCATGCTGAAGATCGGAGATTTTTCAAAACTGTCCAGAGTCAGTGTCCGTATGCTGCGCCACTATGACGAGCTCGGCCTGCTGGCCCCCATCCGGGTGGACCCGGACACGGGCTACCGCTACTACGGAGAGGACCAGCTTCCCACCGCCTTTCGGATCAACGCCCTGAAGGACATGGGCTTCGGCCTGGCTGCCATCGGGGAGATCCTGGCCTGCACCGGGGACAAGGAAGCCCTGGGCCTCCACCTGCAGCGGAAGCAGGCGGAGCTGCAGGCCCTGTCCCGGCAGACGGCATACCGGCTGCGGCTTCTGGACACAGCCCTGGAAGGGCTGAGAAAGGATGACGAAACCATGAAGTATGATGTAACCCTGAAAACCTTCCCGGAACGCTACGCCGCCACCCTCCGCATGCACATCCCCAACTACGAACAGGAGGGTCTCCTCTGGAACCAGCTCATGGAGGAGACCGCCCCCCTCCATCTCATCCCCGACGACCCCTGCTACTGCTGCGCCGTCTTCCACGACAAGGAGTACAAGGAGTCCGACGTGGATGTGGAGGTCCACATGACGGTCAAGGGACAATACCCCGACACCAGCCATGTGAAATTTGTGACCCTGCCGGAGGTCACCGTGGCCTCCGCCGTCTGCAAGGGCTCCTACGAGCAGATGCCGGCTATCGTGGAGGCCGTCACCGGCTGGGTGACCGCCAACGGGTATACCTTCGACGGCCCCGCCTTCAACATCTACCATGTCAGCCCCCACGAGACCTCGGACCCCAACCAGTTCGTCACGGAGGTCTGCTACCCTGTGAAAAAGAAGTGAGACGATGGGACACGCCGAAACGCACCGGCGTGTCCCATTTTCTCTCTTTGGCAAGGAACGTCGAGAAAAAACGTTCTCTCCGGTGTATCATTCTAAGAAAGAGAGGTGATTTTCATGCCGCAGCAGGATACCATTCTCATTCGTGGCCTGAGACAGAACAACTTAAAAAATATATCCTTGGACATTCCAAAAGGAAAGATCGTGGTCTTTACCGGTGTCTCCGGCTCCGGCAAGTCCAGCATCGTCTTCAACACCATTGCCGCCGAAAGCCAGCGGCAGATGAACGAGACCTACACCGCCTTCATGCGGGGGCGGCTGCCCAAATACGAAAAGCCCAAGGCAGACTTGATCGAGAACCTGTCCGCCTCGGTCATCGTGGACCAGTCCCGCCTGGGAGGCAACGCCCGCTCCACCGTGGGCACCATCAGCGACATGTACGCCGCCCTCCGGCTGCTCTACTCCCGCGTCGGCACGCCCTATGTGGGGACGGCCTCCTACTTTTCCTTCAATGACCCCAACGGCATGTGTCCGGAGTGCTCCGGCATCGGCAAGGTGATGACCGTGGACATTGAGGGCCGGATCGACCCGGAAAAGACCTGGAACCAGGGCATGGCCGACCTGCCGGCCTTCCACGTGGGAAACTGGTACTGGAAGCAGTACGCCGAATCTGGCCTTTTCCCCCTGGACAAGCCCTGGAAGGACTTCACCCAGCAGGAACGGAACCGCCTTCTCTACGGCGCCGACGTTCCCGGCGGCAAGCGGCTGTCCAAAAAGGTGGAGGGGATCTCCGCCTATCTCCACCGGATGCTTCTCCGCCGGGATACCTCCGAACTGAAAGAGGCCTCGGTGCGGCGTCTGCTTTCCTTAGTGCAGGAGCGCGTCTGTCCCCTTTGCCAGGGCAAGCGGCTGAACGAGAAGGCCCTCTCCTGTCGGGTGGCCGGATACAGCATCGACCAGATGTGCGACATGGAGTTCACGGAGCTGATCAAGGTCCTGGAAACCATCAACGATCCCCGGGCGAGGTCCATCGTGGACGCCCTGCTGGCCTCCCTCCTCCGGATGATCGACATCGGTCTGCCCTACCTGTTTATGAACCGGGAGTCCGCCTCCCTCTCCGGCGGCGAGGCCCAGCGGCTGAAGCTGGTGCGGTACATGGGCAGCGCCCTCACCGGAATGACCTACATCTTCGACGAGCCCAGCACCGGGATGCACCCCCGGGACGTCTCCCGGATGACCAGGCTCCTCCAAAGCTTGCGGGATAAGGGCAACACGGTTCTGGTGGTGGAGCATGACAAGGATGTGATCGCCATCGCCGATGAGGTCATCGACGTAGGCCCCCGGGCGGGCAAAAACGGCGGCGAGATCCTGTTTCAGGGCAGCTATGAGCAGCTTCTGCGCTCAGAAACCCTCACCGGAAAGGCCCTGGGGGAGACCATCCCTCTGAAAGCCCATCCCCGGATCCCGACGGAATTTCTGCCCATCCGGAACGCCTCCCTCCACAACCTGAAAAATGTCTCTGTGGACATCCCCCTGCAGGTGCTGACCGTGGTGACCGGGGTGGCCGGCTCCGGAAAAAGCTCCCTCATCCGGGACGTGTTCGCAAAGACCTATGAGGACCGCGTCATCCTGGTGGATCAGTCCCCGGTGACGGCGACAGGCCGCTCCACCCCCGCCACCTTCCTGGGCTTCTTCGACGAGATCCGCAAGGTCGTAGGCCAGGCCAACGGCGTGGAGGCCGCCCTCCTCTCCTTCAACAGAAAGGGGGCCTGCCCCGTTTGCAAGGGACGGGGCTCCATTGTCACTGAGCTTGTCTTTATGGACCCGGTCACCACGGTCTGCGAGGCCTGCGAGGGCAGCCGATACAGCCCGGAGGCCCTGTCCTGCCGTTACAAGGGAAAGAGCATCGTGGAGATCCTCCGCATGTCTGCCGAGGAGGCCCTGGACTTTTTCCGGGACAACCCCAAGATCCGCAAGGCCCTGAACGCCATGGTGGAGGTGGGCCTGCCCTACCTCTCCCTGGGGCAGCCCCTCTCCACCCTCTCCGGCGGCGAGCGGCAGCGGGTGAAGCTGGCCAAGTATCTGGACAAGAAAAAGGGGAATATCTACGTGCTGGACGAGCCCACCACCGGGCTCCACGCCTCGGACGTGCGAAACATCATGGAGCTTTTGGACAGCTTTGTGCGGCGGGGCAACACGGTCATCGTCATCGAGCACAATCTGGATGTGATGAAGCAAGCCGACTACCTCATCGACGTGGGTCCGGACGGCGGCACCGCAGGGGGAGAGATCGTCTTTACGGGAACCCCCCGGGAGATGGCGGAGCACGGCCGGACCATCACGGCGGAATACCTGAAACACGCTCTGTAAGGAGGCAAAGCCCATGAACGAACGAGTCTTGGCGGTCCAGCGGATGCAGGACTACATCGAAGCCCATCTCTCCAAAGACGTGGGCTTGGCCGACCTTGCCCGGGTATCCCTCTTTTCCCCCTGGTATTCCTACCGGCTCTTTCGGTCCCACCTGGACCTGACCCCCACCGAGTATATCCGAAAACTGCGGCTCTCCCGGGCTGCAGTACGGCTGCGGGAGGAACGATGCCGGGTCATCGACGTGGCCTTCGACCTGGGGTTCGGCAGCGCGGATACCTTTACCAGAGCATTCTACCGGGAGTTCGGCCTGAACCCCAGGGATTACGCGAAAAATCCCGTCCCCATCCCCCTGTTTATCCCCTACGGCGCAAAATACAGAGCATTGCGAAAGGAGCCAATCGACATGTCCGATTTACAGACGATTTTTGTCCGGGCCGTCCAGAAACCGGAACGGATTTGCATCATCAAGCGGGCTGTCCACGCGGAGGACTACTTCCCCTACTGCGAGGAGGTAAGCTGCGATGTGTGGGGCATCCTCATGAGCATGCGGTCCCTCTGCGGAGAGCCGGTGTGCATGTGGCTGCCGGATGCCTATCGGAAGCCAAACACCTCCACCTATGTCCAGGGTGTGGAGGTGGAGCCGGACCACCTGGGGGCTGTTCCCGAGGGGTTTGACGTCATCCGTCTGCCGGCAGCGGAGTATCTGCTGTTCCAGAGCCAACCCTTCCGGGAGGAGGACTACTGCGAAGCCATCCAAGCCGTGCAGCAAGCTATGGACAGCTATGACCCCACGGTCATCGGGTACCGGTGGGATGACGGCAATCCCCGGATCCAACTGGAGCCCCGGGGTGAGCGGGGCTATATCGAACTGCGGGCCGTCCGGAGAATCACGCAGCAAACAGAATAACAAAGCAAAAAGGCGAGATCTTTTTCAAATCTCGCCTTTTTGCTGTCCTTATATTACCACAAAATGGGCAGAAAATCAAGTCTTGTTCTTTTTCCCTCCCAGGTGTAATAAGAATGGGAGGTGATGAATATGAACCAATCCATGACTGCCCTGGTCAGCGCCTTTGCCAGGGCCTGGCACGCCGAACACAACGAGTCCCCGGTCTTTCATGACCCCCTGGCCCGGGCCATGCTGTCCGACCGGGAATACGCCGACATCGCCCGGAACATGACCCAGGGGGCCGCCTTCTTCGCCCCGGAGGGGACGGGAGACCCTCTCCGCCGGGTGGTGGACCAGCACCTGGCCCCCACGCCCCTGGGCCGTGCCGCCTTTGCGGAGCAGTCCCTTCAGAGGGCCGTGGCTTTGGGGGCTGGGCAGTATCTCATCCTGGGGGCCGGGTACGACACCTTCGCCTACCGGCAGCCGCCCTGGGCTTCCGGACTGGAGATCTTTGAGCTGGACCGGCCGGAAGCCATGGAGGACAAGCAGCGGCGGCTCCGGGACCGGGCCTTCCCCCTCCCGGACAACCTTCACTTCCTCCCCGCCGATCTCACCGATCCCCACTGGCCCCAGGCCCTGGACCAATGCCCGGCCTTCCACCCGGAACGACGCAGCTTCTGCTGTCTGCTGGGCCTGCTCTACTACCTCCCCGCCGACGCCCTTCCCCGGCTTCTGACCGCCCTGGCAGACCGGCTCCCCCAGGGCAGCGCCCTGGTCTTTGACTACCCTGTGTCCCTGGAGGGCAAGCAGGCCCAGCTGGCCCAAGGGGCCGGGGAGACCATGCAGGCCGCCTATTCCTATGGAGAGATGGAGCAGCTTCTCTCCCGCTACGGCTTCCTCATCTATGAACACCTGGAGCCGGAGGAGATCACCCGGCAGTACTTCTCCGCCTACAACCAGGCCAATCCCCGGCACCCCATGACCGCCGGGGAGAAGGTCAACTACTGTCTCGCCGTAAAGCAGCGATAACGCGGAAAGACCGGCAGCGCCATCTGGAAGAGCGCTGTCGGTCTTTCTCTAAGGATGTGGATATAGAAGGAAGAATGGTATCAAAATTTAACGGTTCCAGCTCTTGGCCAGCTCCACCAGCCGCTGGTACTTGTCCTTGGACTCCTGCTCGGACTTGGCAAAGAGGTCCCGGGCCCGCTCGGGGAAGGTGAGCTTCAGGGAGGAGTACCGGACCTCGCCCTCCAGGAACTGGCGGTAGTCCATGATGGGCTCGGGGGAGTCCAGCTGGAAGGGGTTTCTGCCCTTCTCGGCCCGGCGGGGGTCATAGCGGAACAGGTGCCAGTAGCCAGCCTGGACGGCGGCCTTCATCTCCAGCATGGTGTTCTTCATGCCCATCTTGATGCCGTGGTTGATGCAGGGGGCATAGGCGATCACGATGGAGGTGCCAGGATAGGACTCGGCCTCAATGAGGGCCTGGAGGGTCTGGTTGTAGTCGGCGCCCATGGCCACCTGGGCCACGTAGACGTTGCCATACTGCATGGCGATGGCCGCCAGGTCCTTCTTCTGGACGGCCTTGCCCGCTGCTGCGAACTGGGCCACTGCGCCGGTGTTGGTGGCCTTGGATGCCTGACCGCCGGTGTTGGAATAGACCTCGGTGTCCAGCACCAGGATGTTCACGTTCTCGCCGGAGGCCAGCACATGGTCCACGCCGCCGTAGCCGATGTCGTAGGCCCAGCCGTCGCCGCCGAAGGCCCAGACCGACTTCTGGCCGAACATATCCCGCATGTTGTAGAGCTCCTTGAGCTGTGCCTCGTTGGCAGTGCCGGAGGAGATGGCCTGGGCCAGAGCCTCAGCCAGAGCCTGACCGGTGGTGCGGGAGCCCTCGGTCTCCTTCCGGTGGTTGAGCCACTTCTTGGCGGTGAGGGCCACAGCGGCGGGGGTTGCCTCGTCCTGGGCCACCTGGCGGGCCAGGTCAGCGGCGGCAGCCTGCCGGGCGTTGACCGCCAGGTTCATGCCATAGCCGAACTCGGCGCCGTCCTCGAAGAGGGAGTTCTCCCAGGCGGGACCTCTGCCCTCCCGGTTGACGGTGTAGGGGGTGGAGGGTGCGCTGCCGCCCCAGATGGAGGAGCAGCCGGTGGCGTTGGCGATGTACATCCGGTCGCCGAAGAGCTGGGTGACCAGCTTGACATAGGGGGTCTCGCCGCAGCCGGCGCAGGCCCCGGAGAACTCGAAGAGGGGCTGCTCGAACTGGCTGCCCTTCACGGTCTCCTTGGCGAAGGGAGTCTGCTTGGGGCTGACCTTCTCCAGGCCGTAGTCGAAGACCTTCTGCTCGGCCAGCTGGGTGTTCAGGGGCTTCATGACCAGGGCCTTTTTGGCGGCGGGACACACTGCCTCGCAGGAGCCGCAGCCGGTGCAGTCCATGACGGAGACCGTCATGGAGAAGGCGTAGATCTCGCAGCCCTTACCCCGCATGTCGTGCATCTTGGTTCCTCTGGGGGCGGCCACCACCTCGTTGGCGTCCATGACCACAGGGCGGATGCAGGAGTGGGGACAGACGTAGGCGCAGAGATTGCACTGGATGCAGGCGTTCTCGTCCCACTGGGGCACACTGACGGCGATGCCGCGCTTCTCATAGGCGGCGGTGCCCTGGGGCAGGGTGCCGTCGGCGCCGGGCATCAGCTTGGAGACGGGGATGGAGTCGCCCCGCATGGCGTTGGCGGGGATCATGACGTCCTTCACATACTGGGCCACGTCGGGACGGTCGATCTTCAGGTCGGGCTGCTCCGCCTCGTCCTGGGCGTCGGCCCAGCCCAGGGGGATGGGGATCTCCCGGACGCTCTCCACACCGGCGTCCACGGCGTTGTAGTTCATCATGATGACGTCCATGCCCTTGTGGCCGTAGCTCTTGACGATGGCGTCCTTCATGTGCTGGATGGCGTCCTCCACGGGGATGACGTTGGCCAGCTTGAAGAAGGCCGCCTGGAGGATGGTGTTGGAGCGGTTGCCCATGCCCAGCTCGATGGCCTTGTGGGTGGCGTCGCAGGTGAACATGCGGATGTTATTCCGGGCCAGGTAACGCTTGGCGGCGGCGGGGAGGTGGTCCTCCAGCTCCGCCAGATCCCAGGGGCAGTTCAGCAGGAAGGTGCCGCCGGGCTTGATGTCCTGGACGATGTCGAACATTTCGATGTAGGAGGCCAGGTGGCAGGCCACGAAGTCGGCCTTGGTGACATAGTAGGAGGCCTTGATCTCGTTCTTGCCAAAGCGCAGGTGGCTGATGGTGATGCCGCCGGACTTCTTGGAGTCGTACTGGAAATAGGCCTGGACCTTCATGTCGGTGTTGTCGCCGATGATCTTGATGGAGTTCTTATTGGCGCCCACGGTGCCGTCGCCGCCCAGACCCCAGAACTTGCAGGCGATGGTCCCCTCGTCGGCCACATCGGGTTCCTCGGGGATGGGCAGGGAGCGGTTGGTCACGTCGTCCACGATGTTGATGGTGAAGCTGCGGACGGGGTTCTCGCTCTGGCCGTTGCGGAAGGCGGACAGAATGCCGCCGGGGGTGGTGTCCTTGGACCCCAGGCCGTAGCGGCCGCCCACCACCCGGAGACCGGCCCGGTCACTGGAGGCCAGGGCGGTGACCACATCCTGGTAGAGGGGCTCGCCGATGGCGGAGGGCTCCTTGCAGCGGTCCATGACCACGATGTTCTTTGCGGTGGCGGGGATGGCGGCCACGAAGCGGTCGGTCACGAAGGGACGGTACAGGCGGACCTTGATGAGGCCCACCTTCTCCCCCTTGCCGTTCATGTAGTCCACCACTTCCTCCGCTGCGTCGCAGACGGAGCCCATGGCCACCATGACGGTCTCGGCGTCGGGAGCGCCGTAGTAGTTGAAGAGCTGATAGTTGGTACCCAGGCGCTGGTTGACCTTGGCCATGTTCTCCTCCACCACGGCGGGCAGGGCGTCATAGAACTGGTTGCGAGTCTCATTGACCTGGAAGAAGATGTCAGGATTCTGGGCGGAGCCCCGGAGAACGGGATGCTCGGGGTTCAGGGCCCGGGCGCGGAAGGCGTTCAGGGCGTCCATGTCCACCATTTCCTTCAGCTCCTCATAGTCCCAGATCTCCACCTTGCGGATCTCGTGGGAGGTCCGGAAGCCGTCGAAGAAGTGCAGGAAGGGGACGCGGCCGCTGATGGTGGCCAGGTGGGCCACAGCGCCCAGGTCCATGACCTCCTGGGGATTGGAGCTGCACAGCATGGCGTAGCCGGTGGAACGGCAGGACATGACGTCGGAGTGGTCGCCGAAGATGGACAGGGCATGGGTGGCCAGGGCCCGGGCGGACACATGGGTGACGCTGGGCATCAGGCTGCCGGCGATCTTGTACATGTTGGGGATCATCAGCAGCAGGCCCTGGGAGGCCGTGAAGGTGGTGGTCAGGGCGCCGGCGGTCAGAGAGCCGTGGACCGCGCCGGCGGCGCCGCCCTCAGACTGCATGACCGAGACCTTGACCGGCTGGCCGAACATGTTCTTCCGCCCCTCGGCAGACCACTTGTCCGTCAGCTCCGCCATGACGGAAGAGGGGGTGATGGGATAGATCGCCGCAACTTCTGTAAAGGCATAGGCCACATGGGCCGCCGCAGTGTTGCCGTCCATCGTTTTTTGCTTTCTTGCCATAGTTCTTCCTCCTTGGTCCGGAGCACAGGGCCGCTTGCCCTTTCGCCGGCTTCCTCTATATTCATCCCATGGTTCTTTAACCAATGAAATTGTGCTGGCATAATCCTACCATTATCGCCGCTGATTTGTAAATGAAAGTTCTACCCAAACTTCCTTCATAAAATCTGTTGGAATCTTAAGAATAGTGCCAAGGGGGAAAAAGTAAACAAAATATATTTCCATTCTTTGTGCAATTAAACAACGGACAACCATCCCTTTTTGCCGGTCCCGATGTCCGCAAAAAAGCCGAAAGCCCTGTCGGAAACAAAGCTTTCGGCTCCATGTTCAGGTCCAGTCGCCCCGGATAAAGGCCTGGATCATATCATTGGTCAGGCTGTAGTCATCGGGAGCCAGGTCAATGTCCTCCCGGCGGTACCAGTCGGCCTGGGCCAGCTCCTGGCCGTCCAGGTAGATGGCGTCGTCCCCATCCAACCGGGCGTAGTAGCCCAGGGACAGGTTGCCCACAAGGCCCCAGGGCTGGCTGCCGTAGTAGCGGATGTCCTTGACCCGCAGGCCCACCTCCTCCATGACCTCCCGTCGGTGAGGGCAATGATGACCGCCGGACAGATTTTGGGAAAAATCATCTCCCCGCACTTGGGGCAGCGCAGCATACGCTCCTTCGGATCGTGCTCAGTGGGGGTCCCGCAGTGGCCGCAGAACCGGTTGGCCCGGTACCAGAGGTCCAGGTGGTGGGCGGTGGACTCGGCAAAGATCAGCTCCCTGGTCTTGCGGTCCCGCTCCCCCCGCATGGTGTGCCAGGCATAGCCGTCGGGGATCCCCTCCTCCTTCAGCCAGACCAGAAAATACTCCCGCTCGTCCACCCGGAAGAGATAGACGGCCCGCTCCGCCTGATGGGCCAGCTCCCCATAGGTGGGCAGACGAAGGTCCTCCCCTTCCATTCGCTCCAGCACCTCCTGATCCCGGAACACAAAGCACAGGTCGTCGGCCCCGGGTTCCTTCCGGGTAAAGGTCACATGGTACTGTTTGGGAAAAATATCTTGCAGCATGGGTTTCCTCCGTCAGGTTTCTTTTTCCGCGCCGGGACGCAGGTCCCGCCAGAACTCATATTCGGGACCGGCTGCCGGGCTCTTGGCTGGGTCCAGGCCCATGGGGCCCTCCCGGAAGAGCCGGTGGTCCATCATCCGCAGGTCGTCGGGAACCCTGGGCATAAACTCCATCTGATCCAGGATGTCCTTTTTCAGGTCCACCCCCCGGGCAATCTCAATGAGGGTCAGGCCCCCCTGCTCCAGGCGGAAAACCGCCCGCTCGGTGATGTACAGCACCTCCTGCCCCTTCCGCAGGGCCTCCCGCCCGGAGAAGGTAATGGCCTCCACCTGCTGGAGGAACTTCTTCTGGGGGCCCTGGGTGTGGATCACGAGGCCCTCGTCCTTAAGGCCCACCTCCTGCTTACCGGCGGTAAAGGTGCCGATGAAGCAGAGCTTTTTGGCGTTCTGGGTGATGTCGATGAAGCCGCCGGGTCCCACGGTCCGGCCGTGGAAGCTGTGGGCGTTGACGTTGCCGAACTGGTCGGCCTCAGCAAAGCCCAGCACAGCCATGTCCAGGGCGCCGCCGTCGTAGATTTGAAGAATGTCCGCCATGCGGTACATGGCCTCGGGGTTCACCGCCGCCCCGAAGTCGATGCCCCCCAGAGGGATGCCGCCCAGGGGTCCGCACTCCATGGAGAGGGTGAAGAGGTCGGAGATCCCCTCCTCGTCGGCCACGGAACCGATGCCCCCGGGCATACCGATGCCCAGGTTGATGAGGGAGTTTGGCCGCAGCTCCATGGCGGCCCGCCGGCAGCAGATTTTCCGGGGGCCCATGGCCAGGGGCTCAAACCCGGCGGAGGGGGTGACCGCCAGCCCGGCGATCTCCGGGCGGAAGAGGTCGGTCTCAAAGCTCTGCCTGCTGTACTCCGGGCGGCCCTCCACGAGGTAGTCCACCATGAAGCCGTGGATGAGGACCTCCTTGGCGGGGATGCTCCCCCGGCGGACGATCTTATCCACCTGGGCCACAACGATGCCGCCGGAGTTGTGGACGGCGGCGGCCACCTCGAACTGCTCCACGTTCATGGCCTCCTCCCGGATGGAGAGGTTCCCGGCCTCGTCGCCGTAGGTAGCCCGGATGAAGCAGATGTCGATGGGAAAGGCGGGGTAGAACAGGCACTCCCGGCCCTCCAGCTCCAGAAGGGAGACCACGTTCTTCCCACAGGCCAGGGTCTTCTGGTTGGCCTTGCCGCCGCCGTTTCTGGGGTCGGCGAAGGTGCCGATGCCGGTGGTGGCGATGGCCCCGGGCAGACCCCCGGCAATGGCCCGGAAGAGCTGCATCATGTTCCCCAGAGGCAGCATGAAGCAGGTGACCTTCTCCTCCTGGACCAGCTTCCGCAGGCCGGGGTCATAGCCCATGTGGGTGAGGATCAGTTCCTTGAACAGTCCCTCCCGGGCCGCCAGGTGGCTGACTCCTCTCCCCTTGCCGTCCCCCTGGCTGGTGCACTTCACCAGGGTCAGGTCCCGGGGGTGGCCGGTCTGGTCGTAGTGCTCAGCCAGAGACATGATCAGGTCCTCGGGACAGCCGAATCCGTTGAAGCCGGTGGTGGTCAGGGTACAGCCGTCCTTGACCAGGGCCGCCGCCTGGGCCGCAGTGATGATCTTGCTCATGTCGCGCGTTCTCCTTCTGTCTATGTAATGTCGCTGTATGGTTCCTTGCTTTCCATTATACCACGGTTTTCCCCGGGGGCAAGCGCACAGGTCGGTTTTTATCCTTTTTTGCCGGTGGGGAGAAAGATTTCCTTGCGTCTGCCCGCCGGGGCCGGTATACTGAGGGAAATCCTATTCTCTCACCAGGAGGGTCCTTCTATGTCCGATCCCATCCCCATGAAGATCATCGCCACCATGCGCAGCGCCTTTCCCTCCAAGTTCGGCATCCCCCGGCAGAGCGGCTTGGTTTCCTCTTTGAAATCCACCATCGTCTTCGAGCCGCCCTACCGCAATCCCGACGCCCTCCGGGGCCTGGAGGGCTTTTCCCACCTGTGGCTCATCTGGTCCTTCTCCCAGGCCGTCCGGGAGAACTGGTCCCCCACCGTGCGTCCGCCCCGCCTGGGGGGCAACACCCGCATGGGGGTCTTCGCCACCCGCTCCCCCTTCCGGCCCAACGCCATCGGCCTGTCCTCGGTGAAGCTGGAGGGGATTGAGCAGCACCCCACCCTGGGTCTGGTGATCCATGTCTCCGGGGCGGACCTGCTGGACGGCACCCCCATCTTCGACATCAAGCCCTACCTGCCCTACACCGACGCCCACCCCGACGCCCTGGGGGGCTTCACCGCCGGGTATCAGGGCTACCGGCTGAGGGTGGACTTCCCCCCTGCCCTGCTTACTCTGGTGCCGGAGGCCGACCGGGAGGCCCTCACCGGAGTTCTGGCCCAGGACCCCCGGCCCTCCTACCAGGACGACCCCACCCGGGTCTACGGCATGGCCTTCGGCTCCCTGGACGTCAAGTTCCGGGTGCAGGACGGCCTGCTGACCGTGGTGGGTATCGAATCAAAGTGACGGCAGAAGGACGGACGTATCTTACGATACGTCCGTGGGATAGCAGGTGAGCTTGTCGTTTTGATCACAGAGGCCCAGAAAAACCTCCTTGGGGGACTGGAACCCCTGGGCCGCCAGCTGCTTTTCCAGCCACTTCTCCTCCTTCCCCATCCGGTGGAGGTTCTCCGTCAGCACCTGGCCGTCCATGATGACCTCGGTGAAGAAGGTGGTCTGCTGGGGGTTCAGGTTCAGGTCCTTGGGGGTCGCCGGCCGCTCCTGCTCCGTCGGCAGGATGGAGAGCGCGCCGTTGCGTTCAAAGACCGCGGTGTAGATCTGCCCCAGGTCAAAGTACCCCTGCTGGCGGCAGAGGGTCTGAAACTCGCTCAGGTCCAGTTTGGCCTTTTTCAGGTTTTTCTTATAGAGCTTGCCGTTGTGGTAGAGAATGGTGGGGGTCCCCTCCACGATTTTTCGGCTGCGGGGGAACCGCATGGACACGATACTCAGAAGAAAGGTCATAATACCATAGACCCCCAGGGCCACCACCATCTTCATGGGCGACTCCAGCTCCACCGCCAGGTCCGCCGCGATGGACCCCACAGTGATGCCCGTGATATAGTCAAAGGCGTCCAGCTGAGCGATCTGTCGGTGCCCCATGATCTTGGCGATGAGAAACAGGTAGACGTAGGAAAAGAGCGCCAGCAGCGCAACCTTGATCAATTCCAAATAGAATCCCCTCCCTTTTTCCTATCATTTGCATTGAAGGGGAAAATATAAGCGGACCTCTCGAAAGAAAGAGGTCCGCTTTTTTTGGCGCTTGTCAAATATCAGGAGCAGTATGCCACGGGATTCACGCGGCTGCTCTCGGAGTTGCCCATCCACAGTTCAAAGTGCAGATGGTTGCCGGTGGAGGAACCCGTGGTGCCGACACCGCCCAGGGTCTGACCCTGGCTCACGGTCTGACCGGCGGAAACCGCACGGGAGGACATGTGGGCGTAGAGGCTGCGCCCGCCGTCGCTGTGGGCCACCACCACGTAGTTGCCATAGGAGGAGCCGTAGGTGGAGACGATGACCACGCCGCTCTTGGTTGCCCGGATGGGGGTACCGGAGGGGGCGGGGATATCAACACCGCTGTGGAACTCCCGACCGTGGAAGGGGCAGTTTCTCCAGCCGAAGGGAGAGGTCACCGACCGGTAGCCGGACAGGGGCCACAGGTAGCCGCCGCTGCTGGCGGTGCCGGTACTGCTGGAACTGCTGGAGCTACCGTTGTTCTGTTGCTGCTGTTGCTGTTGCAGTTGCTGCTGGCGTCTGGCCTCCTCTTCCGCCGCCTTTTTACGGGCTTCCTCCTCCGCCTTTTTCTGGGCGGCGATCTGGGCGGCATAGGTGGCCTCGGCCTGCTGGATCTGCTTGGACAGGTTGGCGGAGTCGTCCTCCAGGTCGTGGAGCTTCTCCTCGTAGACGTCGGCCTGGCTGGTGATCTGGGAGATGACGGCGTCTACCTTGGCCTGCTCGGTCTCCAGGTCTGCCTTCTGGCTGGCCAGCTCTGCCTTGGTGGCTTCCTCGGCGGCCTTGTTCTCCTCCAGCTCCGCCTTGGCGTCGGCCACGGCCTGCCGGGCGGCTGCCAGCTGGTCCATGACCATGTTGTCATAGTCCACCACCTCGGAAATGGCGTTCACACGGTCCAGCAGGTCAGAAAAACTGCTGGCGTTGAACAGGACGGCCCAATAGGAGATATCGCCCCGCTCCTCCATGCTGCGGACCCGCTCACAGAACTCGGCGTAGTACTTGGCCTCCTCCTCTTTGGCCTCAGCCAGCTCTACTTCCTTCAGGGCGATCATCTCGCCGTACTTGGCGATGGCCTCCTCAGAGACTGTGATTTGCTGCTGAATGACGCTGATCTTCTCTTCCAGAAGGAATTTCTGGTCGATGGCGGCGTTTTTGGAGTTCTGCAGCTTGTTCAACTGGTTTTGCAGGTCTGATTTCTGAGCGCTCAGGCTGGAGGCCTGGCTTTTCAGGTTGTTGATCTCTTCCTTGGTCACGGCAAAGGCCTGGGGGCCTGCGGCGACCAAGGCGCCGAAGACCATCACCAGCGCCAGCGCAAATGCGCCCACCCGCCGTGAGCCGGCCTGCCGGAGTTTATGTAAAATCTGCATGGGTATCACCTCGTAGTTTCGCTGGGTATCCGTTTTCTACTACTGGGTCAGTATAGCATAGTTTTCCGATGGTTGCAAGAAATCATCAAAATATTAACATTTCCGTAACAAAACCTACGCCGCGACAGAACCTGCCGCGGCGGAAGAGGATCATGCGTCCATGAAAAGAATGCCCATCGTGCCGGGGCCGCAGTGGGAGGCGATGGTGCTGCCCACCCGGGAGAAGATGACCTCCTGGGCCGGGACCAGCCCACAGATCAGGCTTTCCAGCTTTTCCTTTACCGCCTGGGGCAGCTCGTTGGCGGAGGCCACGAAGATGAAGTCGGGGTGGACACTGCGCCCGGTGAGACGCTCGGTGATGTACTTCTCATACACCTTGAAGATATTGCCCCGGTACTTCTTCCCCACCTCCAGCTTTCCGTCCCGCATCTCGATGCAGGGCTTGAGGTTGAGCAGGTTTGCGCCGAAGGCCGCCACGCCGGTGCACCGGCCGCCCTTCCAGAGGTACTCCAGGGTGTCGATGACAAAGCTGGTCTGGACCTTGGGGATCAGGTCGTGGATAGCCCGGACGATCTCCTCGGCGCTCTTCCCCTCGTCCCGCAGGCGGCAGGCCTCCAGCAGCAGCACAGCGATGCTGTTGGACAGATGCCGGGTGTCGATGGGGTACACCCCGGGGAGCTCCTGGGATGCGATCACCGCGTTCTGGTAGGAGGCGGACAACTCCGAGCTGATGTCCATGTGGACCACCTCATAGCCGGCCTCCACCAGGGGAGTGAAAAACTCCTCAAATTCCTGGGGGCTCACCGCCGCCGTCCGGGGCAGGGTCTTATCGGCCTTGTACCGCTCAAAAATCATATCCGGGGTAAAGTCAACGCCATCCAGATAGCTCTCCTCCCCCAAAAGCACGTGGAGGGGAACCACCTTGATCTGAAACCGCTCCAACAGCTCCGGGGACAAATCGCAGGTGCTGTCGGCGGTGATATAGACAGGTTTGCTCATAGGTTGTTGTATCCTTTCTTTTCGCGGCCCGGCCGGGACCGCAGCACAGGTATTCGGTGTTTACCTTCGTATTATACTGGGAAACGACGATGATTGCAAGGGTCACATTTTCTGAAAGAAGGAGACCGCCTGGGACAGGACCTGCTCCAGCTCTCCCTCCCCCATCAGATTGTGTTCCCCGTTGGGGAGGATCAGAAGCTCCGCGCCGAACTGCCGGGCGAAACGCACCGCGTCGGCGGTGGGGGCCACGTCGTCCCGTCCGCCGTGGACCATGGACAACTGGACTTGCCCCGGCTGATAGCAGGCAAAGACGTCGTTCTCCTCCAGATCTCTGAGGAAATCCCGGGTGATCCGCATCTCCCGGACGTAGTCATAGTCGGGGACAAAGTACCCCTGGCGATCCAGGTCGGCCCTGGCCCGGTCGTCCACCCAGGTGTCCACCAGCCGGGGCATGGAGACCGCCGCCGAGCGGAGAAAGGCCCGCTTCCCCGCCGCTGTTCCCCGTGACAGGTGCAGCAGGGTGATGTAGGCCCCGAAGCTGGAGCCGAAGTAGCCGATCCGGACCTGGGGAGCTATGGTACGGAGGTGTTCCTCCACCACGGTCAGGTCATCCAGGCAGAAGGGGACCCGGAGGCCCTCCTGCCAGACGGGGCTCTCCCCGTGGGCGGGAAAATCGAAGGCGCATACCCCGATGCCGTGGCCGGGCATCTCCCGGTGCAGGGCCTGGACCATGGGGCTCTCCTTGCTGCTGCCGAAGCCGTGACAGACGATGAGAACCTGGTCCTGCCCCTCCCAGTTCATGTGGCAGGGGATCGGATATCCGTGCTTGCTGGTCAGAAAACATTTCTTCATGGCGGAACCCTCCTTTTTTCTATTGTGTCACAGGTTTTTCCCCCCGTCAAGAGCGGATCGCCGGGAGAAAACCCAAAAATTTGTGACAAAATCACAGAAGAAATCCCGACCGGCGTGGTATAGTTCCAGTATCAATTTAGAATAAAGAAAGGGGTCTTTCATCATGTTGAAGCCTGAAGTTTCCGCTCTGCTGGAGCAGCAGATTAACAAAGAGCTCTACTCTGCCTATCTCTATCTGGATATCTCCAACTACTACTATTCCAAGAACCTGGACGGGTTCGGCAACTGGTTCAAGATCCAGGCTCAGGAGGAGCGTGACCACGCCATGCTGTTCCTGACCTATCTGCAGAACAACGGCGAGGCCCCCAAGCTGGCCGCCATCGACGCCCCCGACAAGGTCTTTAACAACTTCCGCGATCCTCTGGCTGCCGCTCTGGAGCATGAGGAGTACGTGACCTCCCTCATCAACGCCATCTACGCCGAGGCCATAAAGGCCAACGACTTCCGCACCCTCCAGTTCCTGGATTGGTTCGTGAAGGAGCAGGGCGAGGAGGAGAAGAACGCCAACGATCTGCTGGGCCGCTTCGATCTCTTCGGCTCCGAGCCCAAGAGCCTGTATGCCCTGGACTCTGAAATGGCCGCCCGTACCTACAGCGCTCCCAGCCTGGTTTTATAATCCTTCCTTTTTTGGTTCGCAAGATCCCCTGCCGGAGTGTATTCTTCGGCGGGGGATCTTGTTTTCCTTGCGCCGGGGCCCTGGATAGGATATGATGGTGGGAGAGAGAAACCGGGCTTTCCCAAGCCCCCGACGGAGAGATGTGGATGAGAAATATT
Source organism: Bacillota bacterium (assembly GCA_030535235.1). Taxonomy (GTDB): domain Bacteria; phylum Bacillota; class Clostridia; order Oscillospirales; family Oscillospiraceae; genus Evtepia. The sequence continues at coordinate 9,345 of JAUNCL010000011.1, read as the reverse complement.
TTTATTGTAAACCCGGTGGCCGGCGGCCGGGATGTCAGCGCCGAGCTGAGCCGTGCCCTGGCCACAGCCGGAAAAGATTCCGGGGCAGACTACGTCATCACCCGCACCACCCACGCCGGCCACGCCCGAAAACTGGCGGAGGACTACGCCCGCACCGGCGAACCGGTCCGCCTGTTTGCCGTGGGGGGCGACGGCACCCTGAACGAGGTCATCAGCGGGGCCTGTCCCTATAAAAACGCCGCCGTGGGCTGCATTCCCTACGGCAGCGGCAACGATTTTCTGCGCAACTTCGGAACCAAAGAAGAGTTCCTGGATCTTGCCGACCAGCTTCAGGGCCAGGAAATGGACATCGATCTGTTCCACACAGAGTATGGAGTCGGTGCGTCTATCTGCTCCGCCGGCCTGGACGCCCAAATCGCCCATGGAATCCCCAAGTTCCGCCGGCTGCCCCTGTGCGGCGGGGAGATGGCCTATCGGCTCTCCATTCTGCAAAACCTGATAGGGCCCCTGGGCCGAACGCTGCGGATCACCCTGGATGACAGGACCATCACGGAAGAGTGCCTGATGACCGCCATCTGCAATGGCGGCTATTACGGCGGCGGCTTCCGGGCGGCTCCCGACTGCGCCATGGACGATGGCCTGCTGGACGTGATGGTGGTCCGCAAGATCGGCCTTCTGCGGATCGCCAGGGTGCTGCCCCTGTATCAAAAGGGGCAGCATCTTCAGGATGGCCAGGTGATCCCTCAGCTTCGGGATGCCATCTCCTTTTTTCGCTGCCGTTCGGTGACCCTGGAGCTGGCAGACGACAAGAGGGACCCCATCATCATCACCGTAGACGGCGAGTGCCGCCCAGCCAAGGGGATCACGGTAACGGCTATGCCCCTGGCAGGCCGGGTGGTCCTGCCGGGCAAAGTCTTCGCCCGGCAGATGGCAGCAAGAACCTGATCTGCGCGAAAACGCCCCTGTCCGGCTTATTCGGACAGGGGCGTTGATCTCTTAATTATACACGCACCATTATCATGCCTGGGGAGGCGTGACGGGGGGAACGGGGGCTTTGCCCGTTTCGGGCTTCTTGACGGTCTCCACCACACCGGTAGCCAGACCGGCCAGGCCCTGGATCTCCGAGGGGATGATGATCTTGGTGGCCTTGCCGTTGGCGGCGGACTGGAATGCCTCCAGAGCCTTGAGCTTGATGACCTGGTCGTTGGGGCTGGCCTCGTTCAGCAGCTTCAGCGCGTCGGACATGGCCTTGTTCACCGCCCGGATGGCCTCGGCCTCAGCCTCTGCGGCCATGATCCGGGCCTGCTTCTCAGCGTCTGCCCGGAGGATGCGGGATGCCTTCTCACCCTCTGCCACCAGGATCTGGCTCTGCTTCTGGCCCTCGGCCTGGAGGATGGATTCCCGGCGTTCCCGCTCGGCCCGCATCTGCTTCTCCATAGCATTCTGGATGTCCTTGGGAGGCAGGATGTTCTTCAGCTCCACCCGGTTGACCTTGATGCCCCAGGGATCGGTGGCCTCGTCCAGGATGCTGCGCATCCGGGCGTTGATCACGTCCCGGGAGGTCAGGGACTGGTCCAGCTCCAGCTCGCCGATAATATTACGCAGGGTGGTGGCGGTGAGGTTCTCAATGGCGTTCATGGGGTTTTCCACCCCGTAGGCGTACAGCTTCGGGTCGGTAATCTGGAAGTACAGAACGGTGTCGATCTGCATGGTCACGTTGTCCTTGGTGATCACGGGCTGGGGCGGGAAATCCGCCACCTGCTCCTTCAGGGAGACCACCTTCCGCACCCGATCCAGGAAGGGGATCTTGAAGTGGAGACCCACCCCCCACACATCCTGGAAGGCGCCCAGGCGCTCAATGACATAGGCCTTGGACTGCTGCACCACCCGAATGGAGGTGGCCAGCACCACAAGCACAACGATGATAAACAGAACAACAACAATTCGCGATAAAATGGCTGCCATAGTCCTTACCTTTTCCTTTCTCCGGCGGGCTCACTGCCGCTCGGCCACAATGGCTTTCACACCTTCTATCCGTTTCACCTGGACCAGCGTCCCCTCGGGGATCACGTTGCCGCTGGCCGAACGAGCGGTCCAGACCGCCCCGCCGACCTTGATCTGACCGGAGGCCTGCACGTTGTCTATGGTCTCCGTGACCAGGGCCTCCGCCTCTAAAATCCGGTCGGCATTGGTTTTCTCCGCCTTGGGTTCGATCCACCGCCGGGCCATGGGCCGGATGACCGCCATGGCGATCACCGAGACAATGGCAAACAGACCGATCTGCACCGCCAGACTGCCTCCCATCCAGGCGGCAAACAGCGCAACCAGACTGCCCGCGCAGAACCAGATCGAAACCAGGCCCGCTGTGATGCCCTCGATCCCCGCAAAGGCGATCAGAAGCATCAGCCAAATCATAGAGTAGTTCACACGCCCCTCCCTCCTTCCGTTTTGTGTTTGGAATCTTCATTTACCTCGTTCTCTTATGTTCTTTTACATTATATCATAAGTATCTTTACCCAGCAACCATTTCTTTTTCCTTTCTCGCCCGGAGCCCCCTTTCCCCGTAAATTTTTTCCATGTTCTTCCTGTCTCTTGCAAGCGCCTGTCTCCTTTGTTATACTATAGGAATACGACAGGTTTTTCCTGTCCTTCCATCCCTTCCTGCCCTGCCGGTCTCCCCGACAGCGCCTACCCTTGAAAGGAGGGCGGACCTTGCGATTCTCCATCAAAAAAATCCTCACAGCCATCGGCATTATCCTTCTGGTCATCGTCTCCGTCGGCCTGGTGTGTCTGCTCCTAATGAACCTGGATGTGGTCATTTCCGGCTTCCGGGACGCCCTGGCCGCCCTGCGCTCCATCGTGCTGGGCTTTGTCATGGCCTACCTGCTCTATCCCCTCACCCGTTTCACCGAGCACTTCCTGCTCTACCATAAAGTGAAGAAACGGGCCGCCCGAGGAATCTCCACTGCCTTCTCCACCTTCATCCTGCTGCTGCTGATTTTTCTCTTCATCTACTTCGTCATCCCCCAACTCGTGGAAAACCTGCCCATCCTGGTCCAGGATCTGCCCTGGATGATCCGCAACGCCTTCAATCAGCTCACAGGCTTCCTGCAGTCCCATGGGCAGTCCACAGAGTTCCTCAACGACATCGCCACCAAGATCACCAATACCTTCAACACCTGGGTAGGCGGAGATCTCCTGTCCAACCTGATGAGCCTCTTGAGCCGGGTGGTGGATGTGGCCAAGAGCCTGCTGAACTTCGTCATCGGCATCATCGTCATGGTCTATGTCCTTATGAGCCGGGATCGGTTCGTGGGTCAGGGGAAAAAGCTCCTCTTCGCCCTTTGCCGCAAGCAGAGTACCTGCGACACCATCCTCAGGCACCTGCGGGTCATCAACAAGATTTTCAGCGGCTTCGTCTCCGGCAAGCTGCTGGACTCCCTCATCATCGGTATCCTCTGCGGCATCGTTCTCCCCATCCTCAACATCCCCTACCCCATGCTCATCAGTGTCATCGTGGGCATCACCAACATCATCCCCGTCTTCGGCCCCTTCTTCGGCGCCATCCCCAGCGCCCTTCTTCTGCTGCTCACCGACCCGGGTAAGTGCCTGGTCTTCCTCATCTTCATCATCATCCTCCAGCAGGTGGACGGCAACATCATCGGCCCCAAGGTTTTAGGCGACTCCACAGGGCTGTCCGCCTTCTGGGTCCTGTTCTCCCTGCTTCTCTTCAACCACCTGATGGGCTTTTGGGGGATGCTCCTGGGCGTGCCCCTCTTCGCCTCCTTCTACTATCTCCTGCGGGAGTTCATCAACGCTCGACTGCGGAAGAAGGACCTCCCGGAGGACACCGATGCCTATGTCCACGCCATGGGCCGCAACGAGGACGGCACCCTTCACACCACAGAGCCACCCCTCATCCAGTTCTATCCCCTCATCCAGGGGGAGGACAGCTACCTGGCCAAGCTCAAGGACTGGCTGGCCAACCCCCTCCCCAAGAAACAGATCGGCGGGCGCACCGCCCCGCCGGAGGAACCGGAGGATGACCGGAACGACCCCAATCCATGATCCGCCCCCAAGGAGGTGACCCCCTCTCATGCCCAACAAAATCAGCGGCCGCGTGGCCCTCTGCGGCGTCCTGGGCGCCTTGATGCTGGCCGTCATGCTCCTGGGCACCATGCTCCCCCTGGCCACCTACGCCTGCCCCACCCTGGCCGGGGCAATGTCCATTCCGGTGATCTGGGAGCTGGGCCCCAAACCGGGCTGGCTGCTCTATCTGGCCGTCTCTCTCCTCAGCCTGTTCATGGCCCCGGACAAAGAGGCCGCCTTTCTCTTCCTGTTCCTGTTGGGGTGGTATCCCATCCTGCGGCCCAAGCTCCAGCATATTCGGAAACGACCGGTCCGGGTCTTGGTCAAGCTGGTGATCTTCAACCTGACCATCCTCCTGATGTACGCTCTGCTCCTCTTCGTCCTGGTCATGCCCGACCTCCAGGCTGAGGCTGCCGGCTGGACCGGGCTTCTCCTGGCCGCCATGCTCCTGCTGGGCAACGTCGCCTTTCTGCTGTACGACCTGCTGCTGGCCCGCATGACCGACCTGTATGTCTACCGGCTGCGGCCCAAGCTATTCCCCCGCCATTTTTGATTTTAGCAATTCTACGAGGTATTCCCATGAAACAGAAACTCCTTTCCCTTCTCCTTCTGTGTACGCTGGTTTTTTCTCTGGCCGTCCCCACCGCCGCCGCGAAAACCATGGCCTTCACCGATGTGAAATCCACGGACTGGTACTACGCCAGCGTGAAGAGCCTGTATGAGTCCGGCGTCATCAACGGCACCAGCGCCACCACCTTCTCCCCCGAAGGGACGGTGACCCTGGGCCAGGCCCTGAAGATGATCCTCCTGGCCGCCGGCTATGAGGAGCAGGCCCCCACCACCACCCACTGGGCCAGCGGCTATTACCGTCTGGCTGCCCAGAAGGGCTTCCTGCCCTCGGGCATGACCCTGACCCTGGACCAGACCATCAACCGCCTGCAGATCGCGCAAATCATCGTGCGGGTCCTGGATCTGAAGCGCACCGGCAGCGAAAAGCCCTTCTCGGACACCACCGAGTCCGCCGCCCTGATCCTCTACGACCACGGCATCTTCAACGGCGCGCCTGAGGGCAACAAATTGGTATTCAAGCCCGGCAGCAGCATCACCCGGGCGGAGATCAGCGCAGTCATCCTGCGGACCTATCAGCTGGTAGAGAGCATGACGAAGGAACCGGAAGAGCCCGAAACGCCATCCATCCCCACCCAGCCTGAGACGCCCCCGGAGCCCGAGGGCGACTACTTCTACTTCCAGGGCAAGAAGGTATATATCGTAGAGGATATCCCCAAGAACACCTATGATAACGCCCTCTTCCAGGTGAATGAGAACGGCTTCCTCACCTACGACAGCGATGAGTACAGCTGCAGGATCGGCATCGACGTCTCCCGGTATCAGGGGGACATCGACTGGGCCGCTGTCAAAGGGGCCGGGGTGGACTTCGCCATGCTCCGCCTGGGCTATCGGGGCTACGGCACCGGCCGGATGGTCCTGGACACTTATTTCTACCAGAACCTGAAGGGCGCTCTGGCCAACGACATTGAGGTGGGCGTCTACTTCTTCTCCCAGGCCATCACCCCCGAGGAGGGGGCTGAAGAAGCCCGCTTCTGTCTGAACGCCCTGAAGGGCTATCCAATCACCTATCCCATCGTCTTCGACTGGGAGCCCTACGACAGCAGCTTTGAGGCCCGCACGGAAGGCCTGGACGACAAGATCCTGACCCAGTGTGCCGTGGCCTTCTGCGAGGAAGTGGAAGACGCAGGATATCAGTCCATGATCTATTCCAACCTGACCTACTTCTACCTCCACTTCGACCTGAATCAGCTGGTCAACTATCCCTTCTGGCTGGCTCAGTACAATTCCCGGCCCTCCTTCTACTACCACTTCGACATCTGGCAGTACGGCGACTCCGGTAACGTCCCCGGGATCGACGGCAAGGCCGACCTGAACATCCAGTTCATTCCCAAAAAGTAAGAAAGCATCCCGCTTGCCTGATGTACAGCGCAAGCGGGATGCTTTTATTTCATTGCCTTTTGATAGAATCCGTCAAAGTCCGTCAGGTCGGGCAGGTAGATATGGCAAAACTTCTTCAGCTCCTCCTGGTCGCTGAAAGGATCGGCCACGCCAACCACCGGATAGCCCGCCTGGAAGGCTGTCCTAGCGCAGTGAACTGCGTCTTCAAAAACCCAGGTCTCCTCCGTCCGGGTGCCCATCCGGTCTCTGGCCCGGTGGAAGATATCCGGCCGGTCCTTCCCCACCCCCAGCTCTCCGCAGGTGTAGATCTCGTCCAGCAGGGGCAGCAGACCGGCGGTCACCAATCCCTCCACGATCACGGAGCGGTCCGTGTTGGTGGCCAGGGTGATCCCCACCCCCCGGGCCCGGAGGGCCTCTAAAAACTCCCTGGCGCCGGGCTTTTCCCGAACCTCATTCCGGTAAAAATCACGGATGGTTCGGTTGATACCCTCGGCAATCTCCTGGTGGCTCTGGGCCAGACCATAGGCCTCCTTCAGATAGACGGCGCTCTCCGCCAGGGTCATGGGAAACAGGATGGCCCGCAGACCGGGTCGGGCGGTAACGCCCAGGGAGGCCAAATACCGCGCCCCCACCGTGTCCCACATGCCCATGGAGTCCAGCAGGGTGCCGTCTGCGTCAAAAATCGCGCCTCGAATCACAGTCACAACCTCCGTTTCCCGTTTTTCAGATAGTTTAGTGTAACAGAAAAATCCTCTCTGGTCAAGCGGGCCGGAACGTGATACCATAGAAACAACCAATCCATTCCTCTGAAAGGAGTCTGTTCCCATGTCTGACGCCGCATGTTTTATCTTTGGCGCAGGTCCCTTCTACGGCCTGGTGGAAGCCCCCGGACCCGGCGACCGTATCCTGGCCGCCGACGGTGGGTATCGCCACTGTCTTGCCGCCGGTCTGGAGCCTGACCTGCTGCTGGGCGATTTTGATTCCCTGGACGCCCTGCCCCCCCATCTTGAGGCCAAAAAATATCCCGTGGAAAAGGACGACACCGACACCATGCTGGCCATCAAGCTGGGGCTGGAGCTGGGCCACCGGCGCTTCCATCTCTACGGCGGAACAGGGGGCCGCATGGATCACACCTTGGCCAATCTCCAGGCCCTGGCCTATCTGGCCCAGGCGGGAGCCAGGGGAGATCTCTACGGGGAGGGCTGTGTCTTCACCGCCATCCAGAACAGTCATCTCATCCTGCCCGCCCGGCCCTCCGGGGTCTTCTCCGTGTTTTGCCTTGGCCCGGAGGCCCGTGGGGTCACCATCCGGGGCGGACAGTATCCCCTGACCCAGGCCCCCCTCTCCCCCTTCTTCCCTCTGGGGGTCAGCAACCACTTTCAGGGTGAGCCTGTGGAAATCACCGTGGAGGAGGGCTGTCTCCTCATCTGCCGGGAGCTTCCATAGCATGTCAAAACGCCCCGCCGGCTTGTCCGACGAGGCGTTTTGCATTACATCAGTTTGGAGGTGAAGTACACCGCCAGGATAAACAGCCAAGCGGCCATCACCCAGATGGCGTAGTAGGCCACTGCCGCGCCCAGGGCCAGGGGGGCCAGCAGGATCACCGCGCTGATCACTGCCGTCAGATAGTAGGCCAGATAGGCCGCGCCGGACTGAAGGAGCGCGAATTCCTTCCCCTTGACGGTCATGACCCCATCCTTCTTTTTCAGATACCCGGCCAGGACCGCGCCCAGCACGATAATCACCAGGGACACCACCAGGTAAGCGTAATAGGTGCTGCCGCTGGCTGCACTGCGGAAGAGCCACATGCCCAGAATTCCCAGGCCGCCCGCAATGGCACAGCCGAAGAACTCCTTCTGGTAGAGGTAGAACACCAGCATCAGCACGCCCAGGGCGGGAACCAGCCCCAGAACCATGGGGGCGCCGGCCACGCCGTAGTTCCGCATCACCCAGCAGCCCAGACCCATGCACAGGAAGGCCGCTGCCAGAACGAACTGCAGCATACCGTCCTGGGGGACGTCCTCCCGCTTGTAGAGACGGGATCCCCAATACAGGAGCAGGGCGCACAGCAGGATCCCGGCGATGGGGGCAATCCCCAAAATCGTGTGCAGGGTGGGAAGGGCGCTCAGCTCCTCCACCCGGGCGTGGACGTAAAAGCGGTTCACCAGGAGCATAACCACTTCCACCACAACGGTGGCAGCCAGCCAGAGGAGCATCCGGTTAAAGGCGCGGTCCTCCATCTGCTCTCTGGCGCGAACATCCGCCGGTTTGGTTCTTCCAGTCTTTGTTTCGTTTTTCTTCATACGGTGAAAACACTCCCTATTTCAGGACTGCATATCCCTCGAGAATATACATACAGAATCCAGATTATTATAGCAGAAAACTTCCTCTTTCGCAAGGTAATCCGAAGTTTTTCTTCTTCCCTGTTTTTCCCGAAATATCCAGGCCCTCACTTTTTCTTAAAACTGTCCTTCAGAGAAACGCTCCGGTTGAAGACCAAGCGGCCGGGCGCGGCGTCCCTGCTGTCCAGGCAGAAATAGCCCTGGCGCATAAACTGGAAGGCCTCGGCGGTCTTTCCCTTCTCGGGCATAGCGGTCTCCGCCAGTCCCTTTTCCACCTTGCAGCCAGTCAGGACCTGAAGGCTTTCCGGGTTCAGGAAGTCCAGGAAATTCTTGTCGGGGCCGTCCGGAGCGGGGTCGGAGAAGAGGGAATCGTACAGCCGGACCTCTGCGTCCACAGCGGTCTCCGCGTCCACCCAGTGGATGGTGGCGCCCTTGACCTTCCGGCCGTCGGCGGGGTTGCCGCCCTTGGACTCGGGATCGTACTCGCAGAGAACTTCCACCACGTTTCCGTTCTCGTCCTTCACACAGCCGGTGGGACGAATCAGGTAAGCGCCCTTCAGTCGGCATTCCAGACCGCCGGGGGTCAGGCGCTTGTACTTGGGCACAGGCTCCTCCATGAAGTCGTCGGCCTCAATATACAGGTGACGGGAGAAGGTGACCATGCGCTCCCCGGCGTCGGGGTCCACGGGGTTGTTCTCCACGGGGAGCTCCTCGCTCTGGCCCTCGGGATAGTTGGTGATGGTGAGCTTCACGGGATGCAGAACGGCCATGACCCGCTTGGCGGACTCGTTCAGATCATCCCGCAGGCAGGACTCCAGAAAAGCCCAGTCCACGGTGGAGTCCACCTTGGACACGCCGATGCGCTCGCAGAAAGAGCGGATGGCCTTGGGGGTGTAGCCCCGGCGGCGCAGGCCGCAGAGGGTGGGCATCCGGGGATCGTCCCAGC
>JAUNCL010000038.1 GCA_030535235.1 Bacillota bacterium | reverse complement strand
AGAAATAATCACTATGGATTTTTTCAAGTGTCCAACTTGATTTTACAATCAACCATTAAAATCAGACATGATTTTAATTGAAGATTAGTATTATAACCGTCCGGTGAGATGTCGCCGGACCATGTCCAGGGCGGTGCCGGCGGTCAGGCGGCGGATCCGGCTCCGGTCCCCCTTGCCTGCGTGGTACTCCTGGACGATGCAGTCCTCCCCGCAGGCCAGCCCCAGGTAGACCAGCCCCACCGGGTTGCCCCGGTCGTCGGGGTCCGGCCCGGCCACCCCGGTGGCGGAGAGGGCGATGTCACAGCCCAGGACCTTCCTGGCCCCTCGGGCCATGGCCTCGGCCACCTGGGGGGACACGGCCCCGTATTTCTCCAGCATGTCTTCCGGGACCCCCAGGACGCCCGCCTTCACCTCGTTGGTGTAGCTGACCACGCCCCCCTTGAGGACGGCGGAGGCCCCGGGCAGGTCGGTGATGAGCTTGGCGATGAGACCGCCGGTGCAGGACTCGGCGGTGCCCAGGGTGAGTCCCTTCTCTTTCAGAAGGTTCAGGCAGACCTCCTGGATGGAGTTCACATTGACCCCGATCACATGCTCCCCCAGGATCTCCTTCACCTGCGCCTCCACCGGGGCGATGAGGGCATAGGCCTCCTCCTCGGTGGCGGCGTGGGCGGTGATCCGCAGTTCGGTCCCCGTGGGCTTGGCATAGGGGGCCAGGGTGGGGTTGTGGAGGGAATTCATCAGGTCCCGCAAAAGGGCCTCGGCGGCGGACTCCCCAATGCCGAAGGTTTTGACCGTCCGGGAGGCGATGACCCCGTCGGACAGGGCTTTCAGATAGGGCACCGCCCGGTGGCGGAACATCATCTCGCACTCCCTGGGCGGGCCGGGCAGCAGGATGACGTGGGTGCCGTCGGCCTCAAAGGCCACGCCGGGGGCGGTCCCCCAGTCGTTGTCCAGGACGGTGCACCCCTCGGGGACCATGGCCTGCTGGTAGTTGTTCTCGGTGACAGGCCGCTCCATGGCGGCGAACCGGTCCCGGATGCGCTGGGCGGAGGGCTCGTGGTAGATCAGCGTTTTCCCAAACGCCTCGGCCAGGGCCACCTTGGTCAGGTCGTCGCAGGTGGGGCCCAGGCCCCCGGTGGTGATGATGATGTCCGCCCGGCGCCGGGCGATCTCCACCGCCTGGCGGACCCGGTCCGGGTTATCCCCCACCACCGTGTGGTAGTAGACGTTGATGCCCAGCTCCGAAAGTCCCTGGGAGATCATCTGGGCGTCGGTATTGGCAATGTTCCCCAGCAGCAGCTCGGTGCCGATGGCAATGAGTTCAGCGGTATGGCTCATGGTGCAGAATCCGTCCTTTTTCCCGTGATATAGAGTAGCTTACCCCATGGTGACCCGCTCGATGCCGTCCACAGCCCGCTGGATGAGCCCGTCGATGTCCAGGTTGGCCTCGGCTTCCAGAATCTCCTCCATGGAGGGGCGGGTCTTGGGGTGCCGGGGGGTGAAGACGGTGCAGCAGTCCTCATAGGGCAGGATGGAGGTCTCGAAGGTGCCGATTTTCCGGGCGATGCGGATGATCTCCTCCTTGTCCATGCCCACCACGGGCCGGAAGACCGGCAGGGTGCAGACGGCGTTGGTGACTGCCATGGCCTCCATGGTCTGGCTGGCCACCTGGCCCAGGGACTCGCCGGTGACCAGGGCGTGGGCGCCGATGCGGTGGGCCACCTGCTCGGAGATGCGCATCATGAACCGGCGCATGAGGAGGGTGAAGAGGTCCTCGGGGCAGGAGCGGCGCAGCTCCTCCTGAATCTCCGTGAAGGGGACCACATGGACGGTGAGCCGGCCGCACCAGGGGGTGATGAGCCGGGCCAGCTCCAGCACCTTCTCCTTGGCCTCGGGGGAGGTGTAGGGGTAGCTGAAGAAGTGGACCATCTCCAGGGCCAGGCCCCGCTTTGCCATCATCCAGGAGGCCACAGGGCTGTCGATGCCGCCGGAGAGGAGGGAGACCGCCTTGCCGCCCACGCCCACGGGCAGACCGCCGGCCCCCAGGGTGGGGTTGGCGTGGACGTAGGCCGCAAAGTCCCGGACCTCCACGTGGACCACCACGTCGGGGGTGTGCATATCGGCCTGGAGGTGGGGGAAGGCGTCGTCCAGCTCGCCGCCCACATACTGGGAGAGCTGGATGGAGGACAGGGGGAAGGACTTGTCGGACCGCTTGGACTCCACCTTGAAGGTGTTGGCTTCCATCAGGTCGTCATAGAGGTAGCTCTTGGCGGTCTCCAGGATGGCCTCGGGGGTCTTCTCGCAGGCCTTGGCCCGGGAGAGACCCACCACGCCGAAGAGCTTGGCCAGGGTGTCGAAGGCCCCGTCCATGTCGCAGTCCAGGCTCTGGGGCTCCACATAGGTGATGGACTGGCGGGAGTAGATGCGGAACTTGCCGAACTTCTGGAGACGGCGGCGGGCGTTGCCCATGAGGCGCTCCTCAAAGCTCCGGCGGTTCAGGCCCTTGAGGACCATCTCCCCCATCTTCAGCAGAAAAATTTCGTCCCCCACGGGAGGGGTGTAATCCTTGTTTTTGTTGTAATACTTACCCATAGGATATGGTTTCCTTTCGTGGTTGGTTTTCTATGTGGCGATTGAACTCCACAATCGCCTTGGCTCTCCCTTTGGGAGTCGAACTGTCCGGGGGACAGTTCGATAAAATCCTGCGACCATTCCAAGTGCTGGCACGGCGAAGCCGTGACTGAGAGGGCAAATCACTGCCGATGGGAACCCACGTTGCGTGGTCCCTATCCTCGACAGATTCGCCCTCTCCGTCTTCGGCCTGCGGGCCGAATCCACCTCTCCCAGAGGGAGAGGCAAGGACGCGGGAGGGATGCCGAAACGTTTTATCTCTGAAAATACTCCGACTCCCGGTACTGGATGGCTTCGGCCAGGTGGTGGGGGGCGATGGCCTCCTCCCCGTCCAGGTCGGCGATGGTCCGGGCCACCCGCAGGATGCGGTCGTAGCTCCGGGCGGTGAGGCCCATGTGCTCGTAGGCCCCCTTCATGATGGCCTTCCCGGCCTCGTCCATGGCGCAGTATTGCTTTAACTCCTCCTGGCCCATGGCGGCGTTGCAGGCGGGGCCGTCGGGGCCGTAGCGCCGGCTTTGGATGGCCCGGGCCTGGACCACCCGGGCCCGGATGGCGGCGGAGGACTCCCCGGGGCTGCGGTCGGAGAGGTTTTCAAACTCCAGGGCGGGCACCTCGGCGTAGAGGTCGATGCGGTCCAGCAGAGGGCCGGAGAGCTTGCCCAGGTACTTCCGCACGGAAGCCGGATTGCACCGGCAGCGGCCCGAGGGGTGGCCGTACCACCCGCACTTGCAGGGGTTCATGGCGCACACCAGCATGAAGTCGCTGGGGTAGGTCTCCGAGGCCGCCGCCCGGACCAGGGTGATAGCCCCCTCCTCCATGGGCTGGCGGAGGACCTCCAGCACATCCTTGTGGAACTCGGGCAGCTCGTCCAGGAAGAGGACCCCGTGGTGGGCCAGGGAGATCTCCCCCGGCTTGGGGTAAGGGCTGCCGCCGCCGGCCATGCCCACCGCCGAGATGGAGTGGTGGGGGGACCGGAAGGGGCGGCTCAGCAGCAGGGGCTGCTCCTTGGTGGTGAGACCCAGGACGGAGTGGACCTGGGTGGCCTCCAGGGCCTCCCGCCGGGACATGGGCGGTAAAATGGAGGGAAGCCGCCGGGCCAGCATGCTCTTGCCGGAGCCCGGCGGACCGATCATGGCGGCGTTGTGGCCCCCGGCGGCGGCAATCTCCAGCACCCGCTTCACCTGCTCCTGCCCCCGGACTTCCGAAAAATCCGGAACGGGCAGGTCGGCCAGGGACCCCGACCAGGGCTGGGCGGGCTGGATGGGATCGGCCCCCGTCAGGTGGTCGGCCAACTGGCGGACGGTCTCCACCGGGTAGACGGTGAGGCCCTCGGCCAGGGTGGCCTCCGGGGCGCTGTCCGCCGGGACGTACAGCCGCTGGATGCCCGCCGCCCGGGCGGCCAGGGCCATGGGCAGCATACCCACCACCGGCCGCAGGGTTCCCGACAGGGAGAGCTCCCCCACAAAGGCACAGTCCGGGTCCGACCAGGTGATCTGCTCCCCCGCCGACAGGATGCCCACCAGGATGGGCAAATCGTAAATGGTGCCGGATTTCCGCAGATTGGCCGGGGCCAGGTTCACGGTGATCCGCCCCACAGGGAAAGAGAAACCGCTGTTCTTGATGGCCGAGCGCACCCGCTCCCGGGCCTCCTTCACGGCGGTGTCCCCCAGGCCCACGATGTCAAAGTTGGGCAGGCCCCCGGCCAGGTCGCACTCGGCGGTGACCTCGTAGCCCGAAATGCCCTGGATCCCCAGGGAACGGATCTTCCGCAGCATGGCTGACCCTCCTTCCGCATTTTGTCATATTGATACAAATTAAATAATGCCACAAATCCTCCGGCGGCACAAGGGGAAAGCGGCATTTTCTCTTGCTTTACAAAAAAAGCAAAGGGTGATACGATAGAAACGATTTTGCAAAGCCCGAAAGGAGACAGACCCATGAAACGAGGGTTGGTACTGGAAGGGGGCGCCATGCGGGGCATGTTCACCGCCGGCGTCACCGACGTGATGATGGAGCATGGGATCACCTACGACGGCCTGGTGGGCGTGTCTGCCGGGGCGGTCTTTGGCTGCAACTACAAGTCCCGACAGATCGGCCGAACCATTCGATACAATTTGAAATACTGCCGGGACCCCCGCTACGCCAGCGTCCGCAACCTGCTCCGCACCGGGGACCTCTTCGGCTCCCAGTTCTGCTACCGGGACATCCCCAACGAGCTGGACCCCTTCGACCTGGAGGCCTATCAAAAGAACCCCATGGTCTTCACCGTGGTGGCCACCGACGTGACCACCGGCCAGCCGGTGTACCACGACTGCCCCGCCGGCGGCGAGGAGGACCTGGACTGGTTCCGGGCGTCGGCCTCCATGCCCCTGGCCGCCAACATCGTGGAGATCGGCGGCCTGAAGCTTCTGGACGGGGGCATCTCCGACTCCATCCCCCTCCCATACGCCGAGACCCGGTATGAGAAAAACGTGGTGGTCCTCACCCAGCCCCTGGGCTTCGTGAAGGAGCGCAACAAGGCCCTGCCCATGGTGCGGAAGGTCTACAAGGCCTATCCCCACCTGATCGAGGTCATGGCCCACCGCCACGAGAACTACAACCAGGCCACCGCCTACATCCGGGAGCAGGAGCGGCAGGGCAAGGTCTTCGTCCTCCGCCCGGAAGCCCCCCTGGACATCAGCCGGGTGGAGCACGACCCGGAAAAGATCCAAAAGGCCTATGACCATGGCCGGGCCGTGGCGGAAAAGCGCCTGGCAGCCCTGGAAGAATTTTTGAAGGACTGACGTCTATTTCCCCCCTGAATCTGTAGGGGCGATTCACGAATCGCCCGCGCCACGCAGCAGGGAATCGCCACGTTCCGGGCGCTTCGTGAAGCGCCCCTACGATGGCGTTGGTTCCAGGTCCGGGTGATAGAACGCAGAGAAAAACAGAAAGAAGGAACTCCCATGAAAAATAAGCTCGAACAGCTCGCCGGCCTGACCACCGAGTGGCGGACCATGACATACAACTGGCGGGACCACGCCCTCTACGCCCTGTCCGTGGGGGCCGACGGCTCCGAGCCCCAGTACACCTACGAGAAGGACATGCAGGCCATCCCCACCTTCGGCGTGACCCCCTATTGGGGGACGGTCAACGTGACCCCCAAGCTCCCCCGTCCCACCTCCATCCCTGTGATGCTCGAGGAGAAGCTTCAGCCGGAGAAATCCTATGTGAACCTGGACTATGAGTTCCTCTACCACAAGCCCATCCAGCCGGTGAAGGGGACCTTTGTCTACCGGGACGAGCTGACCGACCTCTTTGACCGTGGCGAGGGCCGGGGCATGGCCGTCCGGTCTGAGGTGAAGGTCTTTGACGAGGGCGGGACCCTCCTGTGCACCAACCGCTGCACCACCCTCTTCCCCACCCTGGGGGGATATGGCGGCCAGCCTATGGCCCGCCGGGAGAGCCGCATCCCCGACCGGGAGCCGGATCTCGTCTGCCCCGATTCCATCGGCAAGGCCCAGAACCTGCTGTACCGCCTCACCGGCGACACCAACCTGGTCCACGTGGATGACGAAGTGGCCCGGAGCCGGGGCCTGGACGGCCCCTTCGTCCACGACCTGTGTGCTTTTGGCTATGTGTGCCGCCTGGCCATCCGAGCCCTCTTCCCCGGTCAGCCGGAGAAACTGACCCGGATGTATGCCGCCATGAAAACCGTCCTCTACCCCGACACCCCCGTGGCTCTCCACCTCTGGAAGCTGGCCCCCGGCCAGGCCGCCTTCCGCCTGGTGAACCAGACCACCGGCAAGGCCATCCTGGACAAGGGCGAGCTGGAATGGGACGAAGCCCGGGGATGAACTGCCGGGAACAAAAATCCGCTCCCCTCGCAATAAAATCAGACCATAAAAAACACCGCGGCCCCGCTCTTGACAAGCGGAACCACGGCGGCTATGCTGCAGGCAGAAGGGTTGCTGGCGTTACGGTCAGCTCCTAACATGAGTTGCTAAATTACTTCAGAAACCGCTCGGTGGCAGCCGGGCGGTTTGCTTTTTTTCTGCGGGTTATCTGGACGCCTTCTCCCTGGCCCGCTGCTCCAGGGCCAGATCTCTGGGGGCCGCGTCCTCCAGGTGGAAGAGGCCCAGGTCGAAGAAGATGTCTAAGTGAATATAGCCCCACTTTTCCGTGGGATAGATGCCCTGCATCCAGGTGTTCTCCTTGCGCTGCTCCCGGCTGAGGAAGTTCTCCACCTGGTCCATGGAGATGATGTTGCCGTAGTCGTGGTTCACGAAGCGGCGCAGGCACTGGTGCAGAAAGGGGATCAGTTCCTGGTCCCGGGCGGCCAGGGCGGCCACCTTCTCATGCAGATAGAGGTCGGGAAAGGGAAATTCGCTGGTCTCGGCCAGGCCGTGCTCCCGGGTCCAGTCCTGGTCGCCGGGCTCGGCCTCCATCACAGCGGCCTTGCGAAAGAGCTCCATTGGGTTACCTCCCTTGTGTTGTTCTGTTCAGTATACCAGCCCCCGGCGGCCTTGTAAAGGCGTTCTCAGCAGATCACCCGCAGCTCCCCGGTGTAGGTGTCGATGACGTAGCCGCCGATGCGGATGTCGTGGGGGATGAGGGGGTGGTTGCGGATGGTCTCCACCGTGTCCTGGACCGACTGCTCCTCGGTGTCGAAGCCGGCCAGCCACTTCTCAAAGTCCACCCCGCAGTATTTCATCAGGTCGATGGACTCCTGGGGGACGCCTCTGGCCTTCATGTGGGAAATCATCATCTCGCTGTCGATGTGGCGAACGCCGCAGTCGGTGTGGCCGATGACCATGATCTCCTCCACCCCCAGCTCCACGATGGCCACCAACAGGGAGCGGATGGCCGAGCCGAAGGGGGTGTTCACCACGCCGCCGGCGTTCTTGATGATCTTCACGTCGCCGTTTTTCAGCCCCAGGGCGGCGGGCAGCAGCTCCACCAGCCGGGTGTCCATGCAGGTGAGGATGGCGATCTTCTTGTCGGGGTACTTGCTGGTGGCGTACTTCTCGTACTGCTTTTCCTCTACGAATTTCTTGTTATAGGCCAGGATCTCGTCGATCATAGGGGTCCCTCCTTCGGTTTTTTCTCATTATATCCCCTCCCTTTTCCCCTGTAAAGCAACGGAATTCACAATCTCGTTGACAGCGGCATAGAATTTTGGTATCATACGAATATTCTCTTTGCACTGCGTATTGGTACAGTACAAAAAGTACAAACTGAACAGGCCGGGGAACCTCCCTGGGGCCGGGTCACGCTATGTGGCAGTGGATGAACATCCACGGGACAGTCGTTACGATTACTGGGACCGTGGGTGTGTTTTTTTACCCTTCTCCCGGAAACCGCATGTGACACAGAGGCTATTTTTCCAAGGAGGTTTCTCTCATGACCCGATCCAATCAGCCCAATCAGCTCCAGTCGGTGGCCACCCGGGTGGCCATGGTGAGCATCGTGGGCAACCTGATCCTGTCCGCCTTCAAGCTCTTCGCCGGCATCGTGGGCCACTCCAGCGCCATGGTCAGCGACGCCGTCCACTCCGCCTCGGATGTCTTCAGCAGCGTCATCGTCATCATCGGCGTCCGTATCGCCGCCCGGAAGCCCGATAAGGAGCACCCCTACGGCCATGAGCGGTTTGAGTGCGTGGCCGCCATCCTTCTGGCGGTGGTCCTCTTCCTGGTGGGCCTGGGGATCGGCGCCGGGGCCCTCCGGACCATCCTGTCCGGGGAATACGGAGACCTGTCCGTCCCCGGGGCGCTGGCCCTGGCCGCCGCCATCGTGTCCATCGTCACCAAGGAGGCCATGTTCTGGTACACCAAGGTCCACGCCGCCCGCATCCAGTCCCCCGCCCTCATGGCCGACGCCTGGCACCACCGGAGCGACGCCCTGTCCTCTGTGGGAGCCCTCATCGGCATCGGCGGGGCCCGGCTGGGATACCCCATTCTGGACCCCATCGCCAGCGTGGTCATCTGCCTGTTTATCCTGAAGGCCGCCTGCGGCATCTTCAAGGACGCCATCGACCGGATGGTGGACCACGCCTGCGACCAGGAAACTGAGACCGCCCTGCGGCAGTGCGCCCTGGCGCAGGAGGGCGTCCTGGGGGTGGATCTCCTCCAGACCAGAGTGTTCGGCAGCGTCATCTACGTGGACATGGAGATCGCCGCCGACGGCAGTCTGCCCCTGCGGGAGGCCCACGCCATCGCCGAGGGGGTCCACGACGCCATCGAGGCCGGGTTCCCCCAGATCAAGCACATCATGGTTCATGTGAATCCCGATACAGAACGCGACAAACCGGAGGGCTGACGCCCTCCGGTCTTTTGTTATGGGGTATAAAATTCATCCTCCGTCCACTTGGCGGGGTTGTTGTCAATGTAGCTCCAGATTTCCAGATGTTCTGCTTCGCTGCGAATGACATGCTCATAAAAGGATGTCTGAAAGACCTTCTTCCCCGCAAAGGACTCCAACCTTTTACAAAACCGTGTGGTCAACGACTTATATGCGCAAATCACATCCATCAATGTAGGGCGGGGCCTTGGTCCCGCCGTTTCCCCGCGGAACAGGATGATGACATGGATATGATTCGGCATGATCACATATTTGTCCACCACAACAGAATCGTACCGGGTTTCCAGTTCCCGCAGTTGTTCTTCCGCAACGCAGCCCAGTTCCGTCAGGTGGAGTTCGGCGGGAGCAAGCCCCCGCCCTACAGATATCCTGCTCAGCATAGGTTTCCGATTTTCCGTGCAGATTGTCACAAAGTACGCACCGGTTGAAGCATAGTTGTATTGTTTCAAGCGGGGATGCTTTCGTTTTGGCAGTTCCACAATTCCCCCTCCACCTTTTCCCCATCCATGTTGTTTGGCGTGTCAGCCTTGCAGCTCCTTCTTCCGCTCCAGAAGCTGGTCTCTCACCTCCTGGTGGTCCAGCTCCTCCTCCCGGAGAGCGGCCATCTGCAGGCTCAGGGCGTGGGCCTCCGCCTTGGTGCGGGCGCACTCCTCCAGCTTCTTCCGGGATTTCAGGAGAAGGGTCTGCCGGGTAAGGGCACGGAAGGGGGGCTCCATGGCAAGCCGCTTGTCCTGGAGCTCCTGGATGGCAGCCTCCTCCCTGGCCAGGGCGGCGTCCACCTCGGCCAGGGTCATGGCCTGGATCTCCTCAGGCACCAGGACGGCCTGGGCCTGATACTCCAGGGAATCCCGGGCGGTCTCCAGCCCCTGACGGACATCCTCGGTCAGGAGGGCATCCTCCCCCCGGGCCATGGTCACTTCTTCTTGGGATACGTTCATTTCATTGGTGTTCATAGTAAGGTACCTCACACGATAGATTTACATGGTTTCCTTGGGTTCTTTGCGAAGATGCCGGATCAGCGCCCGGATGGTCTCCGTGTCGTCACAGCCTTCGTCAAAATCCCAGTCAATGGTTACAGCTCCCCAGCTCTCCACCCGCAGGCGGGCGCCGGGTTTTTCAAACTTCAGAACAATGTATTGGTAGTTCAATCCGGTGAACCAGCCGCCGTATTCTGCTCCGGCCTCCTGGTCTGCGGCCCAATAGTCCGGCAGCCCCCGTTCCAGGAACCGCGCCGCGGAATCATAAGAAGCCCTGTAGGCCACGGCCCCCGTGTGTGACACCTCGGTGGAGCCGCCGCCGATGACGGCCCTGGTCATGGTATACCCCCGCTCCTCCAGGAAGACGGCCACAGCCTGACAGAGCCGGATATCGTAGGGGCCTGTCCCGGTGACAGCCAGTTCTTCTATGGGCTTGCAGTCGAGATGGGAAAACTTCTCCCGGTTGGCCGGCATTTCCGCCCGGTTAGCCAGCTCATGGGTGCGGGCCTCCTTTTCCCGGGGGGGCGGAGACGGAGGAGCCGGCATTTCCGCCCGGTTAGCCGGCTCATGGGTGCGGGCCTCCTTTTCCCGGGGGGGCGGAGACGGAGGAGCCGTCGTATCCCTCTCCCGCCCACGGGAGCAAACCCGGAGCAGGGCCCAGAGGGCCACGGAGATCGCCAGGATCATCCCCACGCCTTTGGCGTAGTTGCCCCAGCCAATGCCCCGGATAAAACCAACGGCGAGGATCTGCACCAGGAGCAGCATTCCGGTCACCACCAGGCCGGAGACAGCCAGGGCAGTGCCGCGCTTCGCTTTGCGCCGGCAATCCCAGATGGCCAGAAGGTTCAGCGCCGCAGCCCCGGCACACAGGAGGGGCAGAAAGGAGAACCAACAGGACACGATGCCCAAAACGGCCCACAGGGACCAGGACGCATTGCCGCTTGATGTCTGTCTCTTCATACGCCTCGTCCTCACTCCTCATGCCCAGGGAGATACTGTCCGAAGAAGGTCTCGTTCCGGTTCTTCTCGTCAAACAGGTTGTTGTATTGGAGGATGGCGTACTTGTCCAGCCACTCAGCCTCCTCCCCTTCGGCCTTGTCCAGGTCCTGGTAGCACCCCTGGGACTTGGAGTAATATCCCTTGGCACTGAGGGCGGGGATGCGGTCCTCCATCTCCTTCAGGAACTGATAATAAGGGGGCAGCTGGATGCCGGCGGTCTCCAGCACATACCGGGACAGGTAGTTGATGGAGGTCCCCTCCACCTGCTGCTCCTCAATGTCGAAGTTGGCCCAGATGAAGAAGGGGATGGTGTACCGCAGGACTTCCTCGTCCAGGGTCTCAAATTCCTTGTCGTAGAGATCCTCGTAGAACTCGTTCCCCAGGCTGGGCAGGTGGTCGCCGAACATGACCACGATGGTGTCCTCCTTGAAGAAGCGCAGCTCCCGCAGCAGGTACTGGACGGCGCTGTCGGTCTCGTGGAGGCAGGTCAGATACTGCTCGGCCTTCTCATATCGCTTGCTGTACCTGCCCGGGCTGAGCCAGATGGTCTGGTCGTAGTTGGGCCCCTTGTAGGTATAGCCGCCGTGGTTCTGCATGGTGATGCCGAAGAGGAACATGGGCTGGTCCCCTTCCTTGTTCTTCAGCTTGTCCACCACATACTCGAACATCTCCTGGTCGGTGATGTACTCCCGCAGGAGGTTCTGGTTGGGGTAGTCCTCCATAAAGGTACTCTCAGTGAAGCCCAGGTAGGGATAGATGCGGTTTCTGGACCAGCCGTTGGCGTAATAGGGGTGGGTGGCCTGGCTGGTGTAGCCCAGGGACTGCATGAGCCAGGGCAGGGCGTACACATCCTCCTGGACGTACTGCTGGTAGGGCACGCAGCCCTCGGGCAGGAAGCCCATGGTGTGGCCGAAGAGGAACTCAAACTCCGAGTTGGCCGTGTTGGCCCCGTAGATGGACGCCAGGGCATGGCCCCGGATGGTATTCGTCTTCAGCCCGTCCAGGAAGGGGGTGACCTCCTGGTTGGTATAGAGCTCCCCCAGGATGCTGAAGTCCGCCCAGGACTCGTTCATAATGACGATGATGTTGGGCAGGTCCTGCTCAGCCGTCTCCTCGGGGTAGGTGGTATAGGACTGGGCTATCTCCTCCACCGTGTCCGGGTCGTAGCGGTCAGGCTCCTTGACGATGGAGTCCCGGACGCCCAGGTAGAAGTTTAAGTAGTAGCCGTTGTACTTGGTGCCGTAGTTGGTCCAGTTTCGGATGGCGATGCCGCCGGAGCCGAAGTACAGGACCACCGACATGGCCAGGACCCAGGTCACCGACACCAGCCGGCGGTTTCTCTTCTTCATGGGGAAGGAGGGCAGGGCAAAGGCCAGAAAGAGCAGCAGGACCATGAGGCACAGCACATAGACCATGGTTTCAGTGTACTCCTCGATCCGGTACTGGGCGGCCACGTTCAGGGCGGTGCCGGCGGAGCGGAAGTCCATGGGGGTGAGCTCGTTGCCCCGGAACTGGTAGACCAGACCGTTGGCGATGGCCAGGATGGTCAGCAGGATGGCGGTGATGGCCACCGACAGCTTGAACCGGGCGGTGAGGATGAGGATCACCCCGCAGACGATGGTGACGCACAGGGCGTTGAGAATGCCGTGCCAGCCCATG
This sequence comes from Bacillota bacterium, assembly GCA_030535235.1. Taxonomy (GTDB): domain Bacteria; phylum Bacillota; class Clostridia; order Oscillospirales; family Oscillospiraceae; genus Evtepia. Next base: position 2,961 of record JAUNCL010000038.1, on the reverse strand, counting down.
TCCTGGGGCCAGGTGCTGACTATGGCGTTGGGCATGATGCTGGTAAGCGCCACCGTGGCCAGCCCCCAGAGGAGGTTGGCCAGGTAGTTCCAGCGGATGCGGGGCAGGTCCAGGGTCCAGCACCCCGCCAGGAAGAACAGGGGGGCAAAGAGGAGCCCCACGCCCCAGAAGGCGAAGGCGGCGCAGAAGGCAAAGGCAGCCGCCCCCAGCACACCGCCCACATAGGAGCGTTTTTGGATCCGGAGCATCGGGGGGTTCGGATCCCCCGCCGGTTCCTCCGATGGTTTTGATGCTTTCTTTCGTATCATGGTCGTTCCTCCCTTTCCCTGCCGCAGTCCTGCGGAAAGACAGACCGTTCTGACGCCTCTGCTGTCATCGGAGCCCTCTTCCGTCCGGCGTTCCCAGTTTTTCGTAGTATCGTCTTTTTTCCTCGTACATGTTTTTTCTGCGGTTTTCATGTTGGTCTCTTCATTGATGATCCTGCTCATGATAATACTGTCTCTTGCATTCATACAGTCGTTCATCCATAGCGGAGAGAAAAGCTTCTGCCCCGCCGCCGGTGTAATGTGCACTGCCCATGGAGATCGACAGGGTGTAGCGTTTATTTCCAGTTTGATTGAATCTGTTTAAATGATCAAGAATCCGCTGCTGCATTTCTTCTGTTTCCTCCCAAGAGCTGTCTGTAAGCGCAACAACGAATTCGTCACCGCCTATGCGCAGCGCCATGGATCCCACGGATACTGACTCCAACAAAAGGGCACCGATACAGCGGATCGCATCATCACCGGTGATGTGCCCATAGGTGTCGTTGATCTTCTTAAACCCATTGACATCCATCATGATCCCATAAACATTCTCATGGCAGCCATGCTCCAGATGGTCGACGATATAACTGAAGTAGTTCCTGTTGTAGAGTCCGGACTGATCGTCGATAAAGGTATTCTCATTCTGGAGATTCAGTTGGACAAATACAAAGGCAACGGATACCGTCATCCATCCGAGGGTGATCCCGTAGAACAACCCTTGGATGATCGTCCCCACGATGCATGGACCCACGAAATACAGCACCGGAAAGAACTGAACATGGGGCTCTTTTTTCCGGGAACGGCAGACGATAACGATACTGTACACATAATAAGAAAACAAAACCAGGTAGACGAGAGGGCTGAGGGCTCCTCTGTGATAAACATTTTCCGAGGATATCTCAAAGAGATATCCTGCGCCAGATAAATCTGCCAGGAGCAGGAGCATAACAGCTGCAAGCGGCAGACACAGCCTGACCGCCGTTTCTCTCATATGCCGGCTGCTTCGGTAGGTACGAAACGCTGTATAAAGACACCAGAGAAACCCTATTACGACGGTTGAGCCAATACATACCGCATTGATCGCCAGCTGGAGAACATGGCAGAAAGCAAAGTCTTTCCCGTCAATAAGAAAGGTGACGATTTCCAATAGATTCGCGAGCAGCGTTATGATAAGCATGCTGTCAAACAGCTGTTCACCGATCGTTTTTGTCTTATAGGATTTTACCCTTGACATGTACAGCAGAATGACCAAGGCAGAGCCTGTGCCATTTGCAACCAACAGTTCAGGAAGATTAAAATTCATACAAAATACCTCGATCCGTGGCTGACCGCCGGATCACTGTTTGACTCAATTTCAGCAGAAAACGAAATAGATACAACGTGACTTACAGAAATACCAGTTATTATATACCAATTATCTCATCAGCTCAATCGTATCGCACAACAAATCATCGTCATTGGGCTGTTTGTCTGCTTTTATGCTCTCTCTTCATCTGATACATAGTACTGTCGGCGCGTTCTTTGACGGTCAGAATATTGTCACCTACCGTAAATGGTGCGGACCCCACAGACACATACGGCAGGATAGTCAAGGTCTGTCTTCTGCTCTCCAGTTCCTTTCTCAGCCTTTCGTTGCAGCTCTCTGTATCTGCATCTGCATCCAGCAAAACACAAAACTCATCTCCGCCAATGCGATAGCACAGGCCATCTTTTGAATAGGCCTTTTTCATGCAGTCTGCTATTTCTTTCAAACATTGGTCCCCCACTAAGTGACCGTAATTATCATTTATTTGCTTAAAATCATCGACATCAAAGACAATCAACGTCGTATTTTTCGCCAATGAGACAGTTTTATTCAGGTAACTGCTCTGATTTAACAATCCCGTAAGTCCATCCAACTGCTGCCACATGCCGTTACAATATGTAAAATAGAGAATTGACAGAAGCGATGCGCATAACCAAGCGACATGAATTTGCGGAAAAATCACCTGCAGCATTGTACACGCTATCAGGAATGCCACAATCAGATAAACGCTGTTTTTACTTCTGTTCTGGTATTTTCTAACGACTCGAACCGTCGAAACAAGCAGGAAAAATATGCCGGCACAATAAGCCAAAATGTATATCCCAAAAAACTCTTCCCGGGTATATTGATTGTTCTGATCAACGTAAAAGACGAGCCGGAACGGGAACGACATCGCCAAAAAAAGCAGGTACAGGGCTTCCATAAGAATAGCAGGTTTGGCGCTTCGATTTTTTTCCAGGGCAAAAGAAAGGAAGAGCGGAACTGCCGGTGTCAATCCAAATCCCAGATAATTTGCAATAATATTGACCCATCTGAGGGATGCTGGCCTGTTATCCACAACAACAGTTACCACTTCCAGAATGGAAATAAAGATAATCAGAACAAAAGAACTGATAAACCAACGCCTTTGCCGCAAATTCAGTGTTTCATTATATTGCGTGAGAACACACATGATTCCCAGGACAAAGGTGTCTATTATTGTGATAATCAAAAAATAGGAGTCCATTTGAATCTTAGTTCCTCGTCTCTGCCCGCTTTTCTAAAGAAGTTGAACGCCATGATCGGGTTCCTCTCATGCCTCAATACGGTTCAGCATTGGCCTTTGTCAGCAATGTCACGGTTTCCACATGG
>JAUNCL010000010.1 GCA_030535235.1 Bacillota bacterium | reverse complement strand
AGCAGCCATAGCGGAGACTGCGGTAGCGCTTGAGGCTACGGCCGTCATAGCGGCCTAATGCGTACAAAATTCCTTCTTTTGGTATGTATAATGAGGCATACCAAAAACGGAAGGAGCAACCACTTTGAACGCAAAGAAAGAGCTGGAAAAGCGAATCATTTCAACGGTTTTCGCCGATTCGCCGGATGCCATTGAAGCCATACACACCATTTTGAAGGACTATACCATCCTCCGAGAAACGGATGAAGAAAAAAGTGATTTGAACAAGCGGATCAAGCACTATTTGGGGGCCAAGAGGATCGATGGTCTATCCCCTCGAACACTGGAAAACTATAAGTACACGTTGGAACTTTTTGCCGAACGGGTCAACAAAAGCGCATCAAGAATCACCACAGATGATATCCGTGGGTACATCACCTATCTGAGCGACACCCGCCATCTGGCAGAGACCAGTCTTCAGACGCACATCAACACCCTCCGGGCCTTTTTCGGATGGCTCCATACGGAGGAGAAAATCAAGAAAAACCCCATGGCAAAAATTAAGTCCTTGAAGCTGGACAAGAAGAACGCCCGGCAAGCCCTGTCCGTGGAGGAGCTGGAACGGCTGCGGGATGCCTGCGAGGGCTACCGGGAAAAGGCCCTTGTGGAGTTCCTGGTCTCTACCGGCTGCCGTTTGAGTGAGGTTGCCCAGCTCAAGGCGGAGGATCTGAACCTCGCGGATCGCTCCGTGCTGGTCACGGGTAAAGGAGACAAAGACCGGGTGGTGTATTTCAGCGTACGGGCCCGGCTCATGCTCCAGGAGTACATCAAGGAGCGGAAGGGCGGCGATGGGCTGTTTATCAGCTCCAAGTCCCCGTATGATCCATTGAAGCCCCGGGCCATTCAGCGCATCATCCACAATATCAGTGAGAAGGCCGGGCTGGCCGGCCGGGTGCATCCGCACCTCCTCCGGCACACCTTTGCCACTCTGGCTCTCAACTCCGGCATGGATGTCACGGTCATCCAACGGCTCCTGGGCCATGAGGATATAGCCACGACTCAAATTTACGCGGCTATGAACGAGGAAGTTGTTAAACACCAATATAACAAATATGTGGCGACCTAACATCGCCACGGAAAGGGGAGACAATGAAGAGTAACGGAATCAAAGCCCTGGACTATCAGGCCCAGGGAGAGCGGCTGTTCCTGACGCTGGCTGAGACCAGCCTGGAGCAGATCACCGGCATGGACACGGCGCTGCTCCGCATCACCACCGATGACGGCGACCTTGTGGAAGCCTTTTCTGGCTATCGGGTGGCCCGTGTGACCTACGAAGCCGCTGACGGAACCTTCCTGGCGGTTTTGGAGCAGGGGGCGGGGGACACCACCGCCGCCGCCCTTGCGGCGCTCACGGATGCCCTGACTGCCGCAGAGGAACAGAACAAGGAACTGCAGATTCAGATGAATGAACAGGCCGACGCCCTCATTGAGCTGGCCGGTCTGCTGACAGAGGAGGGCGCGTAATGGCGAAAATCTATGCAAGAAAGATCAAGGCCGGGGAGATGACCCTGGAAGAGGTCCCGGCCCGGTGGCAGGCGGCCGTCCTGGCCCTGCTGGAGGTATAAGAAAAGCCGTCCCAGATACGGGACGGCGGAAATTGACAAATTACGGCGCTCGTGGTAAGCTGACTGCGGACGTCGCTTCATAAAAGGCGGTCAGCCCACTGTTGATCCTCGCGATTCTGTCAAGAGGGGAGGTGGTGCGATATGGGAAAGCGAGGCAAGCAGTTTCTGCGATTTCTCGTGTGCCTGGCGCTTTGCGCCTGGTTACTTACCATAAAAGCGTGTTGACCGTCCGGCTGGCCCCCGAACGGTCAACGAAACGTTTGACCTAACATAGGGGCTGACCGCCATGCAGCGACGTCCCCTTTTCTTTGTTCAGCATACCACCCGCGCCCCGGTTTGTCAAGAAGACAACCGGGGCGTTTTGCGTCCCGGAGAAAGGAACGGTGAACATGAACACACAGCCTGTTTCCTATTTACAGACCGACCCCCGGTGGGGGAACCTGGACTATTCCGCCAAAGGCGAAAAGACAACCATCCGTGCCTCGGGCTGTGGCCCCACCGCCATGGCCATGGTTCTGGCCACCTGGGCGGACCCATCCGTCACGCCTGAAACCGAGTGTGCCTGGGCGCTGCGGCACGGGTACAAAGCCCCACACAGCGGGACCTATTACGGGTATTTTGTCCCCGCCGGGGCCCGGTACGGCCTGAAGGTCTATCGGCTGAACCTCAGCAATATCTACGGAAACGACAGGTCGGCCTATCACGCCCAGGCAAAGGACGCCCTGGATCGGGGTGACCTGGTGATCGCCTGTATGGGCAAGGGGACGTGGACAAGCTCCGGTCACTATGTGCTGGCCTGGAAGATTGACGGAAACGTCATCTACATCAACGATCCCGCCAGCACCAAGGCACACCGGATACGAGGTGATTACGCCGTGTTCAAGCGGCAGGTAAAATACTACTGGGTCATTGAGCGGCCCGAACACGCAAAGGAGGATGATGACATGGACATCAACAAGCTGCTGAACGAGATGACCGACGAGCAGGCCTACACCCTTCTGCAGAAGGCAACCAGACATGCCAACACTTTGGCAGAGCCCGACTGGAGCAAGCAGGAAGGCCACTGGGAGAAGGCCAAGAAGGCGGGAATCGTGGACGGTATCGGCCCGGAGCGGCCGGTGAAGCGGGACGAGCTGATTGCCGTGCTGGGCCGAAAGGGGCTGCTGTGAAACGGCGGGAGCAAGCCTCCGCCCGACTGGCAGTGAAGGTTTAAGAAGGGAGGATATCCCATGGCAAGAGTAACAGCGAACGCCCAGGGCAACGCCCCCACCGGGACCAAGGTGGGGGACATCGTCAGCACCAAGGGCGGAGACTATAAGGTTGTAGAGAAAGGCACCCCGGGGGCCAGTTATAACCCCTCCTCTGGGTTGTATTCCGTAAAAGTGGACAGCCCAGCAACCAACACGGGGACCGGGAGCAAGGCAACAACCTCGGGGAGCAGCAGCGGGACGATTGCTAAGCCCGCATGGAGTGGATCCTCCTCCGGGCAGACGTCGTACCTCGACGACAACGGCAATAAGAAGCAGGGGCTGTATACCTCGGACCCTCTGCGCTACTCCAGCATCCAGCAGATGCAGAACCTGGCTTCTGCCTGGCATCAGACCGACGACCCCAACAAGCGGGACGCCCTGGCGGACCAGAGCTATGTGATCGGCTCATCCCTGGGGGCAACCAGGGACAAGGACGGCGTGTGGTGGTACGACGGCCAGAAGCTCTTCGACACCCAGTATAAGGCAGAGGAGACCCCCAACCTGTACGACGGCTATCTGGAAAAGCTGGACAGCTTTCAGCAGAGCCAGTCGGACCTGCTGAACCGACAGTATGCGGCGGCTCTGGAGGCGGCCAAGGGGAACCTGGACAGCCAGAAGGAGCAGGTCAATCAGCAGTATGATGATCTGGCCCGGCAGCTGTACATCCAGAGAAGAATGAACGAGCGGGACCTTCCGCAGCAGATGGCCGCCATGGGCTACACCGGCGGCATCACGGAGTCCTCCGCACTGGGACTGCAGACCAGCTATGCCGACGCTCTGCGCCAGGGGGAGACCCAGCGGATCAACACCATTGCCAACCTGGAACAGGCCATCCGTCAGGCGGAGCTGGAGGGCAACCGGGAGCTGGCGGCTCAGTTGTCCTCCCTGGCCCAGAACACCATGGGGCTGTACGCCGACGCCTTGGCCCAGATCCAGAGCCAGGCCAACACCAACCGGCAGTTCCAGTACCAGCAGATGCAGGACGCCCTGAGCCAGCGGAACTGGAACCAGCAGTTCGTGTACAATCAGGAGCAGGACAAGCTGGACCGGGAGACCGCCCAGAAGGAGTTTCAGTGGCAGCAGGAGCAGGCGGCAGCCCAGCAGCAGGCCCAGAAGGAGAGCGAGCTGAACAACCTGGCTCTGCAGCTGATGCAGTACGGCATTGTGCCGGACACCGCAACCCTCGTGAAGATGGGCTACACCCAGCAGCAGGCCCAGCAGTTGGCCCAGAGGATGTGGCTGATCCAGCAGGGCTATTACGGATAAGGAGGGGGCAGTATGGCAGGATTTCTGGAAAGATACCAGGAGAAGCAAAAAAAGAAGAAAAACAAATCCATGCAGGCTACCCTGCAGACGGTGAGCCAGCGGACAAAGCAGACGGCGGAGCAGAAGAAAGCTACTGCAAAGTCTACCACCGGGAAAACCGGCAATACGACGACCAAATCATCCACGACAAAACCATCCACCAGGGCTTCGGCTCTGGTGGATCGCCATACCGACAGCAAAGGCCGCCTGTATACCCCGGTGGACTACATGCGCCTGGACGCGAAGAACGGGAACACGGCATCGAAAAAGATCCAGCAGGCCCGGGCCAACACCACGCCGGAATCCAGAACTCAGATTAGGGAACGGTTAAAGCAGGAGGCAGAAGAAAATCGCCGGCGGAAGCAGGAACTGCGGAAAATCAGGATCTCCAACTATGACAGGAAGAACCTGAACAGCACCGGGCAGCAGATGGTACGGGAGGCCAAAAGCGCCTACGACGCCGCCAAAGCCGCTGGGGACCGGGCGGGCATGGCGGAGGCCCACGCCAAAGCCGAGCTGACCAGAAAACAGTACGGCTACTCCGGCGGCGCAGCGGGAGACCAGTATATCTCTCCAGAGCTGTCCCGGGAGGACCGGGTAGGCCTGAATGAGGCCGGCATCCGGCAGGTGAAAAAGGCAAGGATGGACTACGAGGCCGCCAAGCAGGCCGGGGATAAGGAGGGCATGAAGGCGGCCATTCGCCGGGAGACCGAGATCCGCAGAAACCTCCGGCGGTCGGCCAGGGTTCAGGGCCAAAGGACCGACGCCTATGGACGGGAAATTTGGTCGGGGGACAGGGAACGGGAGATGGAGCGCATGGCGGCGGGCGTCAAGGCAGCCGGGACGGGCATTGTAGGCTCTGTTTTGTCCCTCTTTGAGACCGCTGCAAAAAGCACGGACAACTATGTCCTGGAGCAGAACCGGGATTACATCGAGAAGACCGCCAACGAACTGGATTCCTGGAAAGCGAAACTGAAACTGGCCAAACAGGGACAGGGGGACCCCTCCTGGGGAAGCATCGCTCAGCTGGAGCAGCGGGTCAGGATCGCTGAGAATCTGGACAAGCTGAGACGCTCTGGCAGCACGGTTGATCCCAACGCCCTGGGCCAGCGGCTGATGCGCCAGAGCCAGGAATACACCCGGGAGGCCACCAGAGGAATGGAGGGTCCGGACCGGTTCCTGACAGAGACCGCCATTTCTATCGGCCAGAACCTGCCGGGCATGGCCGCTGCCGCCATCCCTGTGGTGGGCCCGGCGGTGGGCGCCGCCATGCTGGGGACCCAGGCGGCCGGCGCAAAGGCCTTTGAACTGAACGAGCGGGGGATCGCCCCAGACGAAGCCCTGCAGCGGGGCCTGATCTCCGGCGGCATTGAACTGGCCACGGAGCGGATCCCTCTGGGCAGCCTGGCCAAGATCCTGGGCGGGAAGTCTGGGACGAACGCGGCAAAAAACATCCTGAAGCAGATGGGGATCGAGGCCAGCGAGGAGAGCGCCTCCTATGTGGCAAACTATGTGGCAGACAAGATCGCCAAGGACCCCAAGGCGGAATGGAGCTGGCAGGAGCTGATGGAGAACGCCGCCGCCGGCGCGGTGTCCGGCGGCGTGTTCGGCACGGCGGGTTCGATGATTGGCGAACTGCGGCAGAAGGCCACTGGAACAAATGTTCAAAACCAGGTGCAGGATGTGGAAAGGACCGCCGGCACTGGCATAAACCGGAAGACTCTGGAGGAGATCGACCAAGTCTCTCGCCTGCTTGGAGTCCAGACCCGGTTTGCCGACCAGGTGGCCGGAGGCCTGGCCAACGCGGAGCTGAGAGGCAACACCATCACCATCGAGCGGAACAACCCGAATCCCGTCCGGTTCCTCTATGGTCACGAGATCACCCACCGGATGCAGGCGGTCTCCCCGGAGGGGTACGCCAAGTTCCGGGACATCATCGCCCGGGAAGAGGGGGTGCAGACCCAGGTGGAGGAGGTCCTGCGGGAGGCCGGAGAGATGGGCTTGCAGTATTCCCGGGACCAGGCCCTGGACGAGGTGGCGGCGGACTACGCCGGCGCCCTCATCGAGAACGAGCGGCTTCTGCAAAAATTCATCCAGGAGAACCGGGGGAACAAGACACTCCTCCAGCGGATGGCAGAGGCCTTCCGGGAACTGCTGGATAAACTCAGGGGAAGAGACACCACCAAGATCGAAAACGCCGTGGAGGCCCTGGAGCTGGCCATGAAGGAGACCGTGAAGGGGAGCCGCCTGCTCACCGGCCGGGAGGCTGCGGTAAAGGCCAGGAGGACCGCCCAGGAGAAGCGGTTTCTTGCCAACCGCCGGGACGACCTGATGGGTCAGGTGATCCGGGACTATCAGGAGGGGAACCTGGAAGCCGCCGCACGGGCGGAGGTGGACCGGGCAGGGGTGGAGACCCTGGTGGACGGCTACCTCAGCGGAAAGCAGAATCCGAAGCTGGCAGAATTTACCCGCCGGATGCAGGACTATGAGGACATGGAGGCCCGGTACTCCTTCAAGCGGGCCGGGGACACCGTGGCCTGGCAGGCCAAACAAATGGAGAACCAGGGCGCAGACCGGGAGACCATCTGGAAGGAGACCGGGGCCATCCGGGACACCCGGGGAAACTGGGTGGAGGAAGTGGACGACAGCGGGGCGAAGTTCTATCCACTGGGCGACGCCAAGCGGCAGGGAAACCCGGACTGGGTGCGGCTCAAGGCCCTGGAGAACAAGATGCTGGCCGGGACCATCACCCAGGAGGAGCTGGAGGAAGCCAGAGGACTGGCTCAGGCGACCAGGGGTATGCCAAATGGAACCACCCTGGGGGACTACCTGGACCACCCGGAGCTGTTCCAGGCGGCTCCGGGTATCGAAAACACGCCATTTCGTATGGAGGACATTGGGACGAAGGGCGAGAGAACCGGGCGGGGAATTACGCTCAACCAGAACCTGCCCGCTGATCAGAGACTGTCCACTGCGCTCCATGAGACCCAGCATGAGCTGCAGGGGCGGGAAGGCCGGCCCGGTGGTTCCAGCGTGGAATACTGGGCCGGACGGACAGAGGGGGATGGATTTGTCCGCGTGAGAGACGAGAACGCAATCCGAGAGGCAAACAAGGCAGTTTCTCAAGCGTTTGCAGAGCTTCCTGCCGAGATTAAGAATCAGGTGCGGGAAATGAACCGGGCCAATCTGCAAAAGGACTATGAACGGGCCATAGAGATGGAGACGGTGCTTTTAGAGGGCCCTTATGGGGACAAGGTGCAGAAGTACTTGGACGCAGATTTTGACATGAGGATGGCATATATGCCACGGGAACTGCTGCCCAGTGAAGCCTATCTGGACACCGCAGGCGAGATCGAGGCCAGGGAGACCCAGCGCCGGATGAAGATGACTGCCCAGGAGCGCCGGGAGAACATGCCCGACCTGGGCTGGGAGCAGGCGGTCTTTGCGGACGACTCTCCTTCCGCACAGATGAGCGCGGAGGAAAAGGGGGCCATCCACAACGAACTTCTGGAAAAGGTCCAGGCCACGGCTCAGACCTTGGGGGAGCCACTGGCCGAACTGACAGGGGAGGAGTTTACCAAAGGGGAGAAGAACTTGGTCCAGCAGGTGGGAGAGTATTTCGACCAGCTGGGCGGACAGGTGGAACGGAAGGGATTTGGCACGGTTCGCCTGTCCCGCCGGGGCATCAAAGACAGCATGGGCCACGGCTTGGGCAGAAAAAAAGCCGCTGCTTTCGCAGCGGTGCCGGAAGTGATTCAGAACGGCGTCCAGATCGACTATCAGAAAGACTGGAAGGGTAGAGGGTACGATACCTATGTTTTTGCGGGAGGCGTTACCATTGCGGGAGAATCCAACGTCATGGGTGTGGTGGTTATTCGAAGAAACGAAGACAATCGTTTCTATCTCCATGAGGTGACAGCAATCAAAAAAGGCGACGCCGCGACGTTCAAGACCGGGGGGACCGAAGACGGCCGCTTGCCCGGCGACGCGGAGTCACCTTCTAAAACCAGTATACCCGGAACTGAGGGAGAAAGCAACGGGAAATTATCGACAAAAGGCCTGAGTTCCTACGAGCGGGCCTATGAGATGGTTTACGGAAAACGGCCCTCTCCCGAGGCGGTGCAACGCAAGGAGACAGTCCAGGCCCAGACCATGGATCGGGGGACCTATCAGAAGAAACTGGATGAAGCCATGGCTCGGTATGATGAGGCGGCCAAGGCGGGAAAACTGGACGATCCGGAGATCTCGGCTCAGCTGACCAGAGAGTTTGACGAGCTGGACCGGGCATGGAATCAGATCCAGGAGGCGGAAACCAGGAAAAAGACCTCTGCCGCCGAAGCCATTGCCAAGCGATATGTGAAAAACTATGGAGCAGAACTGGACCCGGGGGAGATTGCGGGGGACATCCACGGTCTCTACCGCTCCCTGCGGGCCAGTGGAGACAGCGGACGTTGGCTGCGGAATCCCCAGGCCATCCGGCAGGCGGAGGGCATCGCGGAGAAAATCGTGGACACAGCCGTGAAGAAAAACGATACAATGTATCAAGATTACGCCGGCCTGCGGAGCTATCTGAAAAAGACACAACTGGTGGTGTCGCCGGAGGTAAAGGCCGATATCACAGATTATGGTGACTTCCGGAAGCGGAATTTTGGACGGCTGAAGCTGGCCAGCGGACAGAAAACCAACATTGACCAGGTCTACCAGGAGATGTCCCGGGAGTGGCCGGAGCTGTTCAGCGAGGAGCGGGTCAGCAATCCGGCGGAACAGCTGGAGAGCATTGCCGATGTGCTGGACGATGTTTACACCATCACAAAAAGTCCGGCCTTTGAGGACCCGGCCTATCGGGATCAAGCGGTGAAGGATGTGGCGGCCTCCCTGATGAAAACCGTGTTTGCCCGGCGGAGCAAGTTGGCGGCAGACCAGATCGACCGTAGCTTTGCCACCATCCCCACACCCAAGAAGAAGGCCAGGGGACTGCCCACGGGGCGGGAGGTCCGGGCGCAGGACACCGTGACCGTGGAGGACAACGATTATCTGGACTCCCTGATCCAGGCGGCCAACCGAGCGGAAGAGAAGGCAGAACAAAGTGCCATCCAGCAGGCCCGGGGGCTGGTCTCCACCCAGCGGAACCAGGAGAAGCAAACTGCCCGGCAGAAGACCAGGGAAGTCACAGGCTTTATCTACCGAAAGATGGTGGACTCCGGCGACGAGATCCAGAAGGCGGGCAAGCAGAGCGGGGACAAGGCCCTGTATGCATATTTCAATCAGGCCAAAGCAGCCACGGCGGCGGCTAACAATATGATTGGTATGCAGCAGAGCGACATCCACGGAAACCGGGTAGGGGAGAGCCTGACGGAGATCTTCCGCCCCATCAAGGAAAAGGGCGACACCTATTATGAGGAGTTCCAGAATTATCTTTACCACATGCACAATGTGGACCGCATGGGGACCGAGGCGGACAAGGCCCGTCTGGACGCGGTGCGGGATGAGCTGGACCGATTCGACGCCACCCACGAGGAGATTGCCGGCCTGAGTGACCGGGACCTCTACGAGCTGGCAGCCAGCGGCGATCGGGAGGCCCAGGAGCGGCTGGCTCTGGTGAATGAGAAGAATCGGGCAAACAACCGGATCAAGCCCGTGTTCGGCTACGAGGTAACCGCAAAGATGAGCCAGAACGAAGCGGCCAGACTGGTTGGCCTTCACCCGGAGTTCCGGGAACTGGCCCAAAAGGTTTACAGCTACTCCCGGAACCTGATGCAGTACCGGGTGGACTCCGGACTCATCACGCAGGAACTGGCGGACAAGGTACAGGCCATCTATCCCCACTATGTTCCAACCTTCCGGCAGCAGGAGACCGAGGCCAACCAGAGCCTGAGCAGGAACGTCCGCGTTGGTAAGACCATCCGGCGGGCGGAGGGCGGCACCGCCAAGCTGCTGCCTCTGGATCAGGCCCTGGCCAAGCAGACCATGAGCACCGTCCGGGAGGGTTCCAAGAACCGGTTCGGCCAGAGGCTGCTGAACGGGAACATCTCTGACCAGTACATTCTGGAGGTGAAGAGCGAGGCGGCCAGGAACTATGACCGGGATTGGGATCAGATTTGGGAGGAGTCCCGTCTGGAGACGGAAAACACCTTCACGGTTTACCAGGACGGCAAGGCCTATGCCATTACCATGACGCCGGAGATGTTCGAGGGTGTGCGGTCCCTGACACCGGAGGGGAAGTATGACGACCTGCTGCCGGTGCGGATCAGCCGGAACGCCAACAACCTGTACAAGAAGCTGATCACCGCCTACAATCCCACGTTCGTGGCCAAGAACTTTATCAAGGACATGCAGGATGCGCTGCTTTACACTACGGACCTCAAAGGCTTTGTAAAGAACTATCCCCAGGCGGTCAAGGAGATTGCGACGGGCGGCCGATACTGGAAGAAATACCAAGCGCTTGGGGGAACGGCCTCCACGGTGTACGACTCCATGCAGGGCATCCAATTGGAAAAGACGGGGATGGTTTCCAACCTGATGGGAAAGATCGAAATGCTGAATCTGGCGGTGGAGCAGGCTCCGAGACTGGCAGAGTTTATGTCTGTGGTGAAGAAGCACGGCGAGGGCATGGACAACCTGCAGGAGGCCATGCTGGCGGCCGCCGATATCACCACCAACTTCGGGCGCAGCGGCCAGGCAGGCAAGTTTCTGAATGCCAACGTGGTGCCCTTCCTGAATCCCTCCATCCAGGGGTTTGATAAGTTGGTGCGAACCTTCAAGGACAATGACCGCACGGTGAAGGCCTGGGTGGCCCTGACGGCCAAGTGCGCGGCCTTGGGCGTTGCCCCGGCTATCATCAACTATCTGCTGGCAGGGGATGAGGAGGACTATGACCGCATCCGGGAAAGCGACAAGGACCTGAACTACCTGATTCCTCTGGGGGACGGTATTTGGGCCAAAATCCCGAAGGGGCGTGTGTTGTCCGTGTTTGGTGCGCTGACCAACGGGGGAATCCGCGTCGCCACCGGAAAGGAGATCGGTGCAATCGATATTCTCGAGACGGCGGCCCAGCAAGTGGGTCCCATCAATCCTCTGGAAAGCAACATTATGAAGGCCTGGATGGATGCGGACCTGCTGGACCCGGATTCCCCCGGCCGGACCTGGTACGGCACAGACCTGGAGAGCCAGCGTCTGCAAATTTATCGGCCGGGCGAGCGGTACGACGAGAAGACCGACATGCTTTCCAAGGCCATCGGCGGCGCCCTGGGCCTGTCGCCCAAGAAGATCAACTATCTGCTGGACCAGTACACCGGTGTGGTGGGGGATCTTGCGCTGCCCCTGCTGACACCCACCCAGACCACCGGGAAGAACCCGTTTACAAAGCCCTTTGTTCTGGACTCCGTGACCAGCAACAAGCTGAGCCAGGAGTTTTATAAGGTGTCGGATGAGCTGCAATATAACGTCAGCGATGACGATCCCGTTTCCGCGGTAGTCCAGAAATATTGGAACAAAGTGGGGGAGGAAGTCTCGGCGCTGAACAAGGAGATCCGGAAAATGGAGAGTTCCAAGGAACTGGACAGCAAGGCCCGCCGGGACAAGATCCGGGAGCTGAAGGCCCAGGTCAACGGGATTCTGCAGGAAGCTCTGGATCGGCTGCCGGCCATGCAGGAAGCGGCCAAGAAGTACGCCAGCGGCATGGAAGACGACCAGGTGGAGAGCGGCTTCAAGCTGATGACCAGAGATGTTCTGGGTGCAGAGGACGCCGTGGAACTGTTCAGCGAGAAGGAGCAGGAGAAGGCCAAGGCGGCCCATGAGGCAGGGGCCTCTTATGAGAACTTCCTCTCGTACCGTGACAAGGTCAAGGTTATGGAAGATGATCCGGAACGAAGCGAGACCAACCAGAAGCTGGATATCCTGGAGCAGATGACGACCGTAGAGGACGAGGAGGCGGCTGCGCTGTGGTACACGGAAATCCTGGACAAGGACGGCCGGGAGAAGGCGGATGAACTGGAGAAGCAGGGCCTGCCCGTGCTGGACTATTACCGCTATACCCAGGCAGTAAAGGATCTGAACGGGGAGGAGGACCCCAACAACCCGGGCCATGCAATCAGCGGCTCCAAGCAGGCCCAGCGCCTGCCGGCCATCGATGCGCTGGATCTGACGGCTGAGCAGAAGGATATTCTCTGGTTCCTGAACCGGTGGAGCGAGAGCACACTGTGGAAGGCACCGTGGCATTGAACGGATAAATTGAAAACGCTCATCTTAACGGCAATTTCCTGTAAGATGAGCGTTTTTGAATTAACATATTGAGTGGAAGAAAAAAGTTTGGTATAATTTCTATAAACTTTATTCAATTATTTTATGTTGCGGGTTAATGTAGTTTTGACGGGAGGTACTGCAATGAGAACAAGCGATGTTTTTGGCGTATCGCGGACATTGAACCCATGTTCTTATGTTGACAGAGCTAATTTGGATGCGCGGCTTTCCAGAATTTTGAACAGAGATGTTCATGTTGCGTTGAAAGGTGCGTCAAAAAGCGGAAAATCGTGGTTGAGACAAAAGGTTCTGGGCTCCGCAAACGTGGTACAATGTAGGTTAGGTAAGTGTGTTGAGGATATCTACGTTGAGGCACTTGGAAACTTAGGGGTTTCTATTGAGATATCCCATGAAAAAAAGAATCAGATTAAAGGAACTCTAGATGCTTCGGGAGAATTGGGGATTAAGATTCTTGCTAAATTGTCTGGAACTTTAGGAATGCAAATTGAACACTCAGATACCTCATCCATAAAGAATTTGTATTTTAATTTGGATAATCTTAAATTTATTGCAGATACGATAAACGCTTCTGGACGACGTTTAGTCATAGAAGACTTCCACTATTTAGATTTGGAACAACGTAAGCAACTTGCGTTCGATTTAAAGACACTATGGGATTATGGATGCTTTGTGGCAGTAGTGGGTATATGGAGTCAGAGTAACTTACTTACATCTTTGAATCCAGATCTGACTGGACGAATAGAAGAGGTTTCTGTTTTCTGGAACGAAGAAGATTTGAGAAAGGTGGTGGATAAAGGATGTGGATATCTTAATTTGCAGATCGACAAAACAATCATAGGAGATATGATAAACGACTCGTATGGGAATGTGGGAATTCTGCAGAAATTACTACTTCATTTTATTGAGGATGAATCTGGTATTGAAGAAACGTCAGGTGTTAAAATTTGGCTGACAGATTTTAGTAAATATGAGTCGGCAGCGAAGTATTATGCTAATCAGTTGAATGGATTGTACCAACAGCTTGCTAAAACATTATCACGAGGCATACGAAAAAGAGCACAATCGACAGGTATTTATGCGATTACACTCCAAATAATTATGGATTCGGATGATAAATCTTTGTTAGATGGGATTTCCCGTGATAGCATCCATGAAATAGCTTACACGAGAGAACCACGCATAAAAAAAGGAAATCTTCGTTCAGTTATGCGGAAATTAGAAGAACTCCAATTAGATGATGCAAATCGAAATCTAGTTTTGTCGTATGACGAATCGACAGATTCGATGTATGCAGTAGACCGTCAGTTGCTTTTTTATAGAAAATATTTGTCTGTAAAATGGCCGTGGGAAGAAATGTATGAGGATGCAGTTAAAGAGTCCTTGTTTGCTGATCTAGATGAGTGCGATGCTTAATAGGCTATCCCGTAAGGAATAGGGGATGCCCTGCGTTTGTAAATAAAGAGTCCTGATTTTTAGGTGAAATCAGGGGTTTTACATTTGGCGGAGAAGAAGGGACTTGAAACCAGAGAGCCTTGAGGATTGCAGATAAGAAAAAGAAGTTCTCTCAGATGTTGGGTCACCTGGGAGAACTTCTTCTATTTGCTTTGCGCTGGAATCCATAGCCATCATTTAGGTTCTATTTCCTCCGTACCAATATCTGTCAATAGACCCTGGACCCGGGGGTAGGGCATGGCGTACCGCTGGGACAGGTAGCGCAGGGAGGCCCCCAGCTCCCCGTCCGGTCCGCCGGAGTGCAAGAGGGTAGCATCACAGAGACAAACGGTAGCGGAGGATCACCTTTCCCTCCGCCTTGGACCAGGTGCAGCGCTCCAGGACCCCGGCGGCCGCCCGGTATTTCGCCTCGGTGCCGGCTGCCGGGTCCTCCAGGGTGGTCAGGGCTCTGCGAAGGCGTTCCTTCACGTTCTCAGGCTCCCGGTTCGCTGAAGTCGCCAGGGCCTGCCGGAGCTGATTGGCCTGGTCGGTGAGGGCCTCCTTGGCCGAGCGGTATTCCGCAAAGCTCTCGGCGCCGCCCAGATAGGCCTCCCGCAGGCGGGTCAGCTTCCGCTCGATGGCGGTCAGTTCCCGGTGGAGCGACGCCTGGGGCGTGGCAGAGGGCTCGGCCGACACGGTAAAGGGACGCCGGCAGGCGGCGTCCGCCCGGAGCTTTGCCAGGATGGCTGCCTCCAGGGGCTCCACCGGGGTGTGCTGGGAGACGGCGCAGCGGCCCTTGGCGTACCGCCCGCACTTCAGATAGTGGGGGCGGGAGAAGATCAGCCCGCCGCCGCACTGGGCGCACCGGACCAGCCCCGCCAGCCAGTGCTTCCGCTCCCCGGCGGGCCGGGCGTGGGGGCCGTGGCGGAGGGAGAGCTGGGCCAGCCGTTCCCCGGCCTGGTCAAAGGTCTTTTGGGAGACCAGGGGTTCGTGCCGGCCCGGGACCAGGAGGGGCGTGGGGTCTGCCCGGGAGGGCCGCCAGCGGAGCAGGCCCACATAGGCGGGGTTGGTCAGGATGTACTTGATCTGCCGGGCGTCCATGGGGTTGCCCCGGTGGCTGAGGACGCCCAGACGCTGGGTCCAGCGGGCGATGGAGACCAGGGAGCTGCCGGAGAGAAACTTTTTGAAAATCTCCCGGACCACGTCGGCCTCCCGGGGCACCGGGACCAGGGTGTGGTCCATGACCCGGTAGCCGAAGGGCGGTGCGGTCTGCAGCTCCCCCCGGCGGGCCTTTTCGGTCATGCCCTTGCGGACCTCATCTCCCAGGTTGATGGAGTAGTATTCCGCCATGGCCTCCAGCATGGCCTCCAGAATGAGGCTCATCCGGTCGTCCTCCAGGTGCTCGGTGATGCTGATGACCTGAACGCCACACTGGCGGCGGAGCATGGACTTGTAGACAATGCTGTCCTCCCGGTTCCGGGCAAAGCGGTCGAACTTATGGACCAGAATCACGGAAAAGGGGGGCGGCTTCTGCCTGGCGGCGGCGATCATGGCCATGAAGGCGGGGCGGGTCTCCGCCCGGCGGCCGGAGATCCCGGCGTCCAGATAGATGTGGTCCGGGAGGAGCATCATTCCGTGCTGTTGGGCGTAGCGGTCCAGGGCCCGCCGCTGGGCCTCGGGGGAGTACTCGGTCTGCTCCTCGGTGGACACCCGGATGTAGCAGGCGGCGCGGATCGGTTCCATGGGGGTCCCTCCTTTCCCTTTACAGTATGCGGCGGGAAAAGAGGCAAGAAGAAGGGGGGCGGGGCATAGAGATACAGGGGAGGTGATCGGTCTGGAACGGGAGATCCAAGTGGAAAGCTATGTGAACACGGCGGCGGGGCTGACTGCCACGGAGTCCCTGGGGGAGGCCCAGCGGGAGCGGTTGGCCCTGTGGCTGAAGGCGACCTATCTCAACGAGCTCTTCCGTGGTATCGGCCATGTGACACCGGAGGAGGGGAGGTGAGAGGATGGGCGAGACCATCCTGGCAGCCATTGTCAGCGGCACCGTGACCCTGGCGGTGTGCCTGGTGAATAACTACTTTCAGCAGAGCAAGACCCGGGCGCTGCTGGAGTATCGGCTCAACGAGCTGACCCAGCGGGTGAACAAGCACAACGACCTGGTGGAGCGCACCTATCGCCTGGAGGAGCAGATCTCCATCATCAACGAGAAGATGAAGGAGCTGACCCGGCGGCTGGCCGCCCTGGAGGGAACCGACGGCTGCGACGGCCCGGAATGACCCGGGGGAACCGGTTGAAAGACCGGGGGCCCTGTGGTATCATGACAGAAAGAGAACGGCCCTCCGGGAAGGCGCCAAGGCGTCCTTCCCCGGCGGGCCGGTACAAGGCAGGAAAGACCATGGACAGAAAACATGAGATTTTGCACCAATATTTCGGCTACCCATCCTTCCGCGGCGGACAGGAGGCCCTCATCGACGCCCAGTTGGCAGGCCGGGACGCCTTCGGCGTCATGCCGACAGGTGGGGGAAAGAGCCTCTGCTACCAGATCCCGGCCCTGCTGCTGGAGGGGATCACCCTGGTGATCTCTCCCCTGATCTCCCTGATGAAGGACCAGGTGATGGCCCTGAAAAAGTCGGGCGTTCCGGCGGCCTACATCAACAGCTCCCTGTCCCCGGACCAGATCCGGCTGGTGTATCAGAACCTGCTGGCCGGGCAGTACAGGCTGGTCTACATCGCCCCGGAGCGGCTGCTGACCGAGGGCTTCCTCTCGGTGGTCCGGCGGGTCAAAATCGCCTTGGTGGCGGTGGATGAGGCCCACTGTATCTCCCAGTGGGGGCAGGATTTCCGCCCCAGCTACCTGCGGATCGTGGATTTCCTGGGCCAGCTGGAGGACAGGCCGGTGGTCTCGGCCTTTACCGCCACCGCCACCCAGCAGGTGCAGGAGGATGTGGCGCGCATCCTGGGTCTGCGGGACCCGCTGCGGGTGGTGACCGGCTTCGACCGGCCCAATCTGCGGTTCGAGGTGCGCAGGCCGCAGGATAAAAACGCCGCCCTGCTGTCGCTTCTGGCGGACAGGCCCCATCAGAGCGGTATCGTCTACTGCGCCGCCCGAAGGGAGGTGGAGACTGTCTGCCAGATGCTGCGGGACCGGGGGATCGCCGCCACCCGGTACCACGGAGGCCTGTCGGAGAGCGAGCGGCGGGTCAACCAGGAGGATTTCATCTACGACCGCCGGACGGTGATGGTGGCCACCAACGCCTTCGGCATGGGGATCGACAAGTCCAACGTGACCTTTGTCATCCACTACGCCATGCCCCAGAGCATGGAGGCCTACTACCAGGAGGCCGGCCGGGCGGGGAGAGATGGCGGGGTGGCCGACTGCATCCTGCTCTACGCCCCCGGGGATATCCGGACGGCGAAATACCTCATCGAGCACCCCTCGGAACAGGAGACCCTTTCCGAGGAGGAGCGGCGGCGGGTGGTGGAGCAGGGGCTGGCCCGGCTGGAACAGATGATCGGCTACTGCAAGACCACCGACTGTCTCCGGGGATATATTCTGGATTACTTCGGTCAGGCCCACGAGGCCGCCTGCGGGAACTGCGGCAATTGCACGGCAGATTTTGCCGAGCGGGACATCACCCGTCAGGCCCAGATGATCCTGTCCTGCGTGAAGCGGATCTCCGACCACCTGGGGTACTCCCTGGGGGCGACGGGGGTGATGCAGACGCTGCGGGGCAGCAAAAACAAGCGTATCCTCTCTCTGGGGTTGGATACGATATCCACGTATGGACTGATGCGGGATACTTCCCGGCAGGAGCTTCAGGGGATGATCGATAGCCTGGAAAACCAGGGATATCTGCGCACCCATGTGTCCCACGGGGGACTTATGCTGACGGAGCGGGCCGGAGCGGTGCTGTTCCGGAACGAGCCGGTCAGCATGGCTGTGCGGCGCCGGTCTGAGGCTGTGAGAGCGCCGGAGAGACGTCCCCGGGGGGAGGAGGGCCTCATTACAGCCCTGAAGGCCCTCCGCCTGAGGCTGGCGAAGGAGGAAAAGGTCCCGGCCTACATCGTCTTTACCAATGCCGCTCTGGAGGACATGGCGGCCAGGGAGCCGGTTACTATGGAGGAATTTTTAACCGTATCCGGCGTGGGCAGCCACAAGGCCCAGCGGTACGGCGAGGCTTTTCTTGCCGAGATCCAGCGATACCGGGAGGGAAGGGGAGAGCGCTGAAGAACAGACCCCCCTTGAGAAGCAAGCACAGAACGGCGGGGGGATTACTTATGGAAACGGTTTTACGCAGTCCAGCCAGCTTGGTGGGCTATGCTTGATCAGAGTTTAAGTAGGCGCGGATCGTACTTACGCTAAACGCATACTCCTGCTTTACTTCTTCAAAAAACAGATAGGCCTCATTTGGAATGGCCGTTGCTTCCGTCTGGAGCAGTTCCGTAAGCAGCGACACCGTCTGAAGCAACCGATTCAGACCAAGATTCGCGCTTACGCCTTTCAGCATGTGCGCCGCGTGGAAAGCTCTCTCGCGGTCGCCCTCCTTCATGGCAAGACACAGCGCGGAAAAGCTGCCGTCATCCAGGAATTTCGTAAGGAATCTCTTGACCAGGTTTATGCTTCGCAGCTGCCTTTCTGCCTTGCCAAACTCCTGTCGATCTATTGAAAAATGGCAAAAAATATGTATAATTACCCTGTATAATTATATTTGTGCGAAAGGGCTACAACAGAACGAAAATTATGTGATAATCAGCCCCATTCGCTCCATTTGCTTTGCGTGAACGGCGCCGCTCTCAGCGGTATAGATCCGGGTGGTGCTGACATTGGAGTGACCCAGAATATCTGCCAGGCGGCTGAGATCCCGCTCCAGCGAATAGTAGGTGCGGGCAAACAGGTGGCGCAGATTGTGGGGGAACACCTTGTCCGGGTCGACCCCGGCACGCGCACAGAGGGCTTTCATTTCCCGCCAGATATTTGACCTGTCCAGAGGTTTGCCTGTCCGGGTCACAAACACCGCTCCGGCGGTGATTTTTTGTTTCTGCGCATAGTTCCGCAGGATCCGGCGGAGCTTGTTCGGCAGGAACACGACCCGCTGCTTCCAGGCGATGAGCGCGGCTTTGGTCAGCGGCTGACCGTCCAGATACGCATAGAGTGTAGGTATATTTTTGAATGGTGGCAGCACTGCGCTCCTGCTCCCGCAGATAGGTGAGATACTTCCGAAGCAGCGCCGGAGTCAGCATATAGTCCTTTTTTCCCATACGGGTTCCCTCCTGTGATTCGCTATGGTTATTCTACCGAATCATGGAGAAAGTATGCGAGGACAAGAATCATTGTCATGGGCGGATGGCAAAGTGAAAAACAGCGTTCAGACCATTTGTCTTGTGGCAGACGGCTCTGTTTTTCTCCGTTACAAACAGGATTTTTACAAAAAGAAACTGGACACCGATTTTGATACAATGGGTATCAAAATCGGTGTCCAGTGATGGCGGAGAAGGAGGGATTTGAACCCTCGCGACGCTCGACACGCCCTACTCCCTTAGCAGGGGAGCCCCTTCGGCCTCTTGGGTACTTCTCCATAGAAAAAAGGTGGCGGAGAGAGTGGGATTCGAACCCACGGCCCATTCGGGTCACCGGTTTTCAAGACCGGCTCCTTAAACCACTCGGACATCTCTCCGTATCCCTCGGTTAGATGCGAGATTTATATTAACATATCTCGTCTCCCTTGTCAACCAAAAACGAAGAAAAGATTGGAAGAAATTTCGGAAAGGGAGTTGGAAAAAGGTGGACTCCCCGTCGGAAAACAGGGTTTACCCGGGGAAAAGAAAAAATCGTTCGACATTTCGGGGGCGGAACCTCGTGACATCTGGCGCATTTCTGGGGGCTTTGGGGGGATTGTGACGAAAAAAGCCGAATCCCGTCGAACGAAAATCCTTTTCAAAAGAGAGATTTCTCGTTACAATAAATCTGCGAAATGAAAGAAAAAGAAGGAAAATGAAACTGATTGGAGGGGAACTTATGAAACGGCAGATTTTCCTTGGCGAAACCGATTTGACGGAACTGGCAGGCCGACCCATCACCTGTCAGTATCATCTTTTGATCCGAACGCTTCTGCCCCCTTTGAACTGCGAAAGCTATGGGGTGGAGATCACCATCCCCCAGACGGGAGAGCGGGAGGCCATCTGGGATCTCACGACGCGGCCGGAGCGCATCGAGGGCTTAGCCGACCGCCTGATCCGCGGCGGGGTGACCCCCTGCACGCTGCGGGAGGTGGTGGACGACTGGCTGTGACCGGACAGGCGGGAGACGCATAAGCTGAGAGAAAGGCAGTGCCAGAATTCCCTCGGCGCTTTGCTGCCTGAAATCTCATGAGGAGGACGGCTTATGACGGACTTGACCCATCGTGTTCAATTTTTCCTGGGGGCCAACTCGGCGGAGGGGTTTTCCTCTCTGTACGACCAGTGGGTGGACCAGAGGAGCATCCAGGCCTTCTATGTTATTAAGGGAGGTGCGGGCTGCGGGAAGTCCACCCTCATGGGGCAGGTGGCCCGGCGCATGGAGGCAGAGGGCTATGACGTGGAGTACATCCGCTGCTCCGGGGACCCCGATTCCCTGGACGGCATCCTGATTCCCCAAAAGGGGGCAGCCCTGGCCGACGGCACCGCCCCCCATAGGATGGACCCGGCCTTCACCGGGGCCACAGGGCATTACATCGACCTGGGGGAGGGGTACGACCGAAAGGCCCTCTTCCTCCTGCGGGAGGAGATCATCCAGGGGGCCCTGGCCTATCAGGCCTGCTATCCCCAGGCCTACCGCTGCATCCGGGGGGCGGAGGAGAGCTGGCGCAGAGGCCGTCAGCCCCTGCACACTGAGGCAACCCTGGCCAAGACGGAAAAGCGGGCCGCCGGGATTCTCTCCCGGGAACGGAAGGGCCGCCGGACGGGGATGGGCAGAGTCAGCCGCCGGTTCCTGGGGGGCGTGACCTGCCAGGGGCGGCTCCTGCTGGAGGACACCGTGGAGGTTTTATGTCAGCGGGGCTATGAGCTTCGGGACGAGTGCGGCCTGGCCGACCCTCTCCTGCGCCGCCTGGAGGCGGGCTTCCTGGAGGGGGGCTATGATGTGATCGCCTGCGCCGACCCGGTGAACCCAAACCGCCTGGCCCATCTGCTCATTCCGGAGCGCTCCCTGGCCTTTGTCAGCAGCCCGGTGAGGGAAGGGGAGACGTTCAAAACCATCCGCACCGAGAGCCTGGTGGAGAAGGCGGTCTGGCAGGAGGGCAGGAGCTTCCTGCGGCTGTCCAACCGGGTGGCGGAGGAGCTGCTGGCCGAGGGGATCGAGCACCTGGCCCGGGCCAAGGGCCTCCATGACGACCTGGAGGCCCTCTATCACCCCCATGTGGACTTCACCCGGGCCAAGGAGATGGCCGCCCGGACGGCGGAGGAAATCCTCTCCCTGCCGGATATCGCTTCCTAAAAAATTCTTGCCTGCCCTTGGGTTCCGTGATAGAATACCCCCATTCTATCTGACGAATCGAAAGGGGGCGGTGGGATGAACCCACTGGTTACGGCGGAGCTGGGCATTCTGGACTGGATCGCAGCCCATTGTCACAGCGCTTTTCTGGACGTTCTTATGCCGGCTGTCACCCGTCTGGGTGATAGCGGGATGATCTGGATCCTTCTGGGTCTGGCTTTGCTCCTGCTGAGCAGGAGGGAGCGGTCCACGGGGTTCCAGGTGCTGCTGGCCCTGTTGCTGAGCCTGCTGATCTGCAACCTGTTCCTGAAACCATTGGTGGACCGGATCCGGCCCTGCGACTGGAACACGGCGGTGGAGCTGCTGATCCCACGCCCGGGGGATCCCTCCTTCCCCTCCGGCCATTCCTCGGCCTCCTTCGCGGCGGCCATGGTCCTGGTGCTGACCAAGTGCCGGGGGAGATGGGCAGCCCTGGCCCTGGCGGTGGTGATCGCCTTTTCCCGGCTGTACCTGTATGTACACTTTCCTACGGATGTGCTGGGGGGAATCCTGGTGGGGACGGTCTGCGCCCTGCTGTCGGTGACCATCTGGCGGCGGTGGCTGGAGAAGACCGCCCTGGGCAGGGCGCTGACCCGGGGCAGAGGGGACGGGGGACCCCGCTGAAAATACAGACCCTCTGGAAAACCGTGGCCCCCCGATGGAAATCCAAAGGGGCCCCTCTGGAAATCTGGAGGCAATCTAACTGAAGAACCAATTAAAAAAGCAAACTGAATCCTCTCTTGCGCGGCGGATGGAAAAAGGATTCCTCCATTGCGGATGCAAGGCAAAGAAAAGGGGCGCCCTCGATGAGGAGGACGCCCTTTTAGCTTTGTGCCGCTTTACTTGCCCAGGGCGGCGTTCTTGTCGCAGGCGGCGATGACGGCGTCCATGAAGGCGGCGGGGACGGCCCGCTGCTCCAGGGTACGGACCCCCTGGATGGTGGAGCCGCCGGGGCTGCACACCTCATTTTTCAGCTGGGCGGGGTGCTTGCCGGTCTCCAGGACCATCTGGGCGGCACCCAGCATGGTCTGGGCGGCGTAGCGCACGGCGTCCGGCCGGGGCAGGCCGCAGGCCACGCCGCCGTCGGCCAGGGCGTCCAGGACCAGGTAGAAAAAGGCCGGGCCGCAGCCGGACACCGAGGCTCCCACATCCATCAGGGATTCCCCGATGGGATAGAGCCCGCCGGCCTTGGACATGACAGTCAAAAAGCCCTCCAGCTGTTCAGGGGTAACCCCGTCGCCGGCCTCGTAGAGGACCACGCCCTGGCCCACGGCCACGGGGGTGTTGGGCATAATACGGATGACGGGGTAATCCCCGGCCATCTCCCGGATCTGGGCGATGGTGAGACCCGCCGCCATGGAGACCAGCACCGGGGGCTCCTGCCGGGCGGCCAGGGCGGGGCGGATGGCGGCCAGCATACCGCCCATCAGGTGGGGTTTGACCCCCAGGAAGAGGTAGCGGCTGTTCCCGGCCACCTCCTCGTTGGAGCCGGCCTGGAAGCCCAGCTCTGCGGCCAGATCCCGGGACTTTTCCGGGCTGTGGTCGGCCAGGATGCCGTCTTTCAGGGTCCGGCTGACCGCCCGGGCGATGGCGCCGCCCATGTTGCCGGCGCCGATGAGTCCGAAGGTATACTGCATGGAAATCACTCCTGTTCGTGGAATCGTTGTGCCGTCCCTGGCGGCTGTTTGTCTCTCTGGGGAGAACGGCCGGAAGGGGGGAGCTTGTCCTGCCATTGTATCACAGGCGGCGGGGGAGGGCAAGGGAACAGGGCTTGAAACCCAAGGTTTTTTCTCGTCAGAATCCACAAGGCGGGGGAGGAAACCGGGGCGGTTTTGGCTTCCTGTCCAAGGTTTTTCCGGAATTGGGAAAGTCCCTTGCATCGGCTGGAAAGGTGGGGTACAATTTGAAAAAAGCGGAGGGAGGAACCGGCGTGGAGGAGACGAGAATGGACGAGATCGGCCTGCTGAGCCGACGGAATACCGACTGCGCCAAGTGGGATTCCCTGGGGGAGACCTTCGGCCGGGAGGACCTGCTGCCCCTATGGGTGGCGGACATGGATTTCAAGTCCCCCCAGTGCGTGCGCCAGGCCCTCCACCGGGCGGTGGACCAGGGAGTCTTTGGGTACTACCAGATCCCCGACCGCTACTATGAGAGCATTCTCCGCTGGGAGCGGGAGCGCCACAACAATCCCCTGCAGCGGGAGTGGCTCCGCACCACCTCCGGGGTGGTCTCCGGCCTGTTTCATCTGGTGGGGGCGCTGACCAACCCGGGAGACGCCATCATGGTCCAGACGCCGGTCTATTACCCCTTTTACCGGATCATCCGCCACACCGGCCGGCAGGCGGTCTATCAGCCCCTTGTGATGGAACAGGGACGGTACACCGTGGACCTGGCGGACTTTGAGCGGAAGCTGGCCGAAAACGACGTAAAAATCTTTCTCCTCTGCTCCCCCCATAACCCGGTGGGACGGGTGTGGAGCCGGGAGGAGCTGACAGGGATGCTGGACTGCTGCCGCCGCCACGGCGTGCAGGTGGTGGCCGACGAGATCCACCACGATATCATTCTGCCCGGCCACACCCACATCCCGGCGCTGAGCCTGTGGGAGGGGGAGAGGAAACCCATCACCTTCTTCTCGGCCAGCAAGACCTTTAATCTGGCCGGTATGAAGAACTCCATCCTGGTGATCCCCCAGAAGGAGCAGCGGGAGAAGTTCGACGCCTTCGAGAAGGAGCTGGGCACCGGTCCGGGCAGCACCCTGGACTATGTAGCGGTCACGGCGGCCTTCGAGGAGGGCGCGCCCTGGCTGGAGACCGTCCTGGCGGAGATCCAGGGCAACGAACGCCTGATGCGGGAGGCTCTGGCCCCCTTTGACGGCATTACCGTGTCTCCCCTGGAGGGCACCTACCTGCTGTGGGTGGACCTGGGCGGCATGGTGTCCCGGGAGGGGCTCCACACCTTCGTCCAGGATCAATGCGGCATCGCTCCGGATTACGGACACTGGTTCTTTCCGGAAAACGAGGCCTCGCCGGACACCCACATCCGTCTGAACCTGGCGGCCCCCCGGGCGACCATCCGGCGGGCGGCGGACCAGATCACAGCGGCATTGCAAAGGATCCGGGGAAGATCACTTCCCGGGATTTAGATACACCACAAGAAATGATGGATAGATTACGCAGCAAAGAAAGGAAACTTACTATGGAAATTCTGCACACCGACAAAGCACCCGCAGCCATCGGCCCCTATTCCCAGGCCATCGAGGTCAATGGACTCGTCTTCACCTCCGGTCAGCTGGGCCTTATCCCCGACACCGGCGCTCTGGCCCACAGCATGGCCGCCCAGACCGTTCAGGCCCTGGAGAACGTGACCGCTGTGCTGAAGGCGGCCGGCCTGACCCTGGACAACGTGGTGAAGACCACCTGCTATCTGAAGGATATGGAGGACTTCTCCCTGTTCAACGAGATCTACGCCCAGTATTTCGTGAACAACAAGCCCGCCCGCTCCTGCTTTGCCGTGGCACGGCTGCCCAAGGACGCCCTGGTGGAGATCGAAGTCATCGCCGCGAAGTAAGTACCACATAACGATACAAGGAAAGGACTGCCCATGGGCGGTCCTTTTCCATTGGTCGAAAAAGGCTTTCGGGATTGGCTGTCACACCGTAGGGCGGGGGCTTGCTCCCGCCGTCACCCGAAGGACTTCTCCAAAGAATTGCAAAAAAGAAGTTGCAAAAAGAGGCAATCTATAGTAAACTATATAGACAATGTTAGAGAAGTACATATGTCCGTTTCCGGCGGACGCTCTAACAAATTCAAGGAGGTAAAAAATATGAAGAAGATTCTTGCACTTCTGCTGGCCGGCTGCATGGCGTTCGCCCTGTGCGCCTGCGGCACTGCTGCAGATCCCCAGCCTGCCGACGACGGCGATACCGCCGCTGCCAGCGGCGACACCATCGTGATCGGTGTCTTCGAGCCCCTGTCCGGCGACAACGGCGCAGGCGGCAAGCAGGAGGTTCTGGGTATGCAGTATGCAAACTCCATCTGCCCCACCGTGGAGATCGATGGCAAGACCTACAACGTCAAGCTGGAGATCGCGGATAACGAGTCCTCCAACGACAAGGCCGTTTCCGCCGCCAAGACCCTGATCTCCAAGAACCCCTCCATCATCCTGGGTTCCTATGGCTCCGGCGTGTCCATCGCCGCTTCCGACACCTTCGCTCAGGCCGGCATCCCCGCCATGGGCGTCACCTGCACCAATCCCCAGGTCACTGAGGGCAACAGCCACTACTTCCGCATCGCCTTCCTGGATCCCTTCCAGGGCACCGTTCTGGCCAACTTCGCCAACAAGGAACTGGGGGCTGCCAAGGTCTACTGCATCGGCCAGCTGGGCAACGACTATGACCAGGGCCTGCTGAACTACTTCAAGCAGGCTGCTGAGCAGCTGGGCATGGAGTGCGTCGTGGAGTCCTTCCCCGAGAACAACTCCGACTTCAACTCCTACCTGACCAACGCCAAGAACCAGGGCTGCGACGCCATCTTCGCACCCACCTCCATCAGCTATGCACAGCTCATCGTGGAGCAGGCCGCTGCCCAGGGCATCAACGTGCCCATGCTGGCCTCCGACACCTGGGACTCCAACGTCATCCTGGGCGCCGCCCAGGGCAAGGACCTGGAGATCTACGTTTCCACCTTCTACGCTGAGGGCGGCAACGCTGACTTCGAGGCTGGCATCAAGGAGTGGATCAACGCCGACTCCACCAACCTGTCCAACAACGGCGGCAACGACATGCTGGCTGCCGTGACCGTCATGGGCTACGACGCTTACTTCACCGCTCTGGAGGCTATCAAGGCCGCCGGCTCCGCCGATCCCGCAGCTGTGATGGCAGCTCTGCCCGGCGTCACCTACACCGGCATCACCGGCGAGATCGCCTTCGATGACACCGGCGACGCCATCCGCGACAGCGCCTTCATCAAGACCGCCAACGTCACCGACAACGTTTGGGACTTCGTGGCTGTCCAGGGCATCGAGTAATTTCGCTGTATTTTTCAATACGGCCCTTTAACAAGTCAAATCAGTCTGTGGCGGGGGTACCATGTGCTCCCGCCACGGCTGTCCTTTTGGATTCGACAGATTTTTCCATCAGACGTCTTTCGTCTGGGAAATGGAACGTATGAATGCGTTCCACAGAACCTCCGTGAAACGGATTCATGGGTTCCAAATCTTATGAGAGAAGGAGAAGAGACTGCAATGTCTGAACTGATTTCTGCCAATCTGCCGTATTTGCTCGCCGGTATTTCCGTCGGCGGCCAGTACGCGCTGATTGCCATCGGCTACACCATGGTGTACGGCATCCTTCGCCTGATAAACTTCGCCCACGGCGACGTGTTCATGGTGGCCGGCCTCGTCATGGTCTACGCCTCGGCATCCCTGCCCATCTACGTTTCCGTCATCCTGGTGCTGGTGATCACCGTGGTTCTGGGCGTGGTCATCGAAAAGGTGGCCTATAAACCTCTGCGCTCGGCCCCCCGTATGTCGGTCATGATCTCCGCCATCGGCGTGTCCTACCTGCTGCAGAACTGCGCCCTGTACTTCACCGGCGGCCTGCCCCAGATCTATCCCGCCATCCCCTTCCTGTCCAAGGTCATCACCATCGGCCCCGCCTCCACCAAGATGGTCACGGTCATCACCCCCATCCTGACCCTGGTGCTCATTTTCGCTCTGGTCTTCCTCATCAAAAAGACCAAGATCGGCATGGCCATGCGGGCGGTCTCCAAGGACTTCGAGACCAGTGAGCTCATGGGCATCAAGATCAACAACGTCATCAGCATGACCTTTGTCATCGGCTGCTTCCTGGCGGCGGTGGGCTCCCTGCTGTATTTCTCCAACTACACCTCCGTCATCCCCACCTCCGGCGCCATGCCCGGCCTGAAGGCCTTCGTGGCGGCGGTCTTCGGCGGCATCGGCTCCGTCCCCGGCGCGGTCATCGGCGCCTTTATCATCGGTATCTGCGAGAACATCATCAAGGGCATGGGCCTGACCGTGTTCTCTGATGCCTTTACCTTCGTTCTTCTGATCGTCATCCTGCTGGTCAAGCCCACCGGCATCTTTGGCGAGAAGTCCACGGATAAGGTGTGAGGTGACGACTATGGGAAAGAAATTGAAAGCCAAGGCAGCCCCCGAACAGAGAGCGGGGACTGTCATCACCATTGTTCTCCTGGCCGCTCTGTACATCTTCCTCTTCGCCCTGGACAACGCCCTGCCCACCAACTCCACCACTGTCATGCTGATCCCGGTGCTGCAGAAGGGGGCCATCTACGCCCTGGTGTGCGTGTCCATGAACCTGCTGAACGGCTTCACCGGCCTGTTCTCCCTGGGTCAGGCGGGCTTCATGCTCATCGGCGCATACAGCTTCGCTATCTTCAGCATCCCCGCTGCCCAGCACCCCGCTGTCTACCAGTACTTTGACGGCGGCATCATCCAGTTCTCCATCCCCGAGGCCATCGGCGGCGTGCTGGGGGAGAACGCCGGCGCCTTCCTGGGCTCCATTCTCTGCATCCTGATCGCCGGCGTGGTGGCCGGCATCTTCGCCGCCCTCATCGGCATCCCCGTGCTGCGGCTGAAGAGCGACTACCTGGCCATCGCCACCCTGGGCTTTGCGGAGATCCTCCGGGCCTTCTTCCAGTGGGACGGCCTGGGCAAGATCACCAACGGCTCCAACCTGCTGCGGAAGTACACCAACTTCCACAACATCAAGATCCAGGTAGGGGGCATGATCTACCAGCTGGACAGCATTTTCCCCTTCTTCATCGCCACCCTGAGCATCCTCATCATCGTGCTGCTGGTGAACTCCTCCTACGGCCGGGCCTTTAAGTCCATCCGGGACGACGAGGTGGCTGCCGAGGCCATGGGCATCAACCTCTTCAAGCACAAGATGCTCTCCTTCGTGATCTCCAGCTTCTTCGCCGGTGTGGGCGGCGCCCTGCTGGCCATGTTCCAGACCACCGTTCAGGCCGCTCCCTTCCGGGCGTCCATGACCTATGAGATCCTCCTCATGGTGGTCATCGGCGGCATCGGCTCCATCTCCGGCAGCTGCATCGCCTCCTTCCTGTACATCGCCTGCTCCGAGTGGTGGCTGCGCTTCCTGGACAGCGGCTCTTTCATGGGCATGTCCGTCCCCTTCTTCCGGGACGGCTTCCGGAAGGTGGTCTTCTCCGTGGTCATCATGATCATCGTCCTGTTCTTCTCCAGAGGCATCATGGGCGATAAGGAGTTGTCCTTCGCCGGGATGATGCGAAAGCGGAAAAAGAAACAAGAGGCCCAGGCGGCCAAGGCCGCCACAGGGAAGGAGGGTGACGCAAAATGAGCGAGCGACAGAATGTCCTGCGGGTGGAGAACGCCACCATGCAGTTTGGCGGCGTCGTGGCTGTGAACAACCTCTCCCTGGAGGTCAACCAGGGGGAGATCGTGGCCCTCATCGGCCCCAACGGCGCCGGCAAGACCACTGCCTTTAACGTCATCACCGGCGTGTACCAGCCCACCAACGGCGAGATCTCCTTTATGGGCAAGCCCATGATCCGGAACCACCCCCGGGGAAAGATGGAGAAGCTCTACAAGGGGCAGAACGGCGACCTCTATCGCCACGGCCACACCCTGGCCCCCACCCCCGACCACATCACCAAGCTGGGCATCGCCCGTACCTTCCAGAACATCCGCCTGTGGAAGAGCATGACCGTCTTTGAGAACGTCATCATCGCCAAGCACATGCGGGCCAAGCACAATGTCTTCTCCGCCACCTTCCGCCTGAGCCACAAGGAAGAGGCCCGGATGCGGGAGGAGACCGAGGCTTTGCTGCGGGAGCAGGACCTGTGGCACCTGCGGGATGAGCTGGCCACCAGCCTGCCCTACGGCTACCAGCGCCGGCTGGAGATCGCCCGGGCCCTGGCCACCGAGCCCAAGCTCCTGCTGCTGGACGAGCCGGCGGCCGGCATGAACCCCCAGGAGACCCTGGAG
Source organism: Bacillota bacterium (assembly GCA_030535235.1). Classification (GTDB taxonomy): domain Bacteria; phylum Bacillota; class Clostridia; order Oscillospirales; family Oscillospiraceae; genus Evtepia. The sequence continues at coordinate 43,098 of JAUNCL010000010.1, read as the reverse complement.
CTGGCCGACTTTATCCACGAGATCCGAGACAAGTACAACCTGACCATTCTGCTGATCGAGCACCACATGGACCTGGTCATGAACATCTCCGACCGTATCTATGTTCTGGACTTTGGCAGCCTGATCGCCCAGGGCCTGCCGGAAGAGATCCAGAAGGATCAGCACGTGATCGACGCCTATCTGGGGGTAGTAGAAGATGAGTGAACCCATTCTCAGCATACAGAACTTACAGGTGAACTACGGCGGCATTGAGGCCGTGAAGGGCATCTCCTTCGACGTACCGGAGGGGGAGATCGTCACCCTGATCGGGGCCAACGGCGCCGGCAAGAGCTCCACCCTGCGGGCCATCTCCGGCCTGGTCAAGCCCAAGAGCGGCAAGATCCTCTTCAAGGGGGAGGACATCACCGGAAAAAACCCCACGGAGATGGTCTCCCGGGGCATCACCCTGGTGCCGGAGGGCCGGCGTATTTTCCCCGACCTGACGGTCAAGGAAAACCTGCGCATCGGGGCCTATCTCCGCAAGGATGACATCAGCGAGGACATGGAGTGGGTCTTCAACCTCTTCCCCCGTCTGCGGGAGAGAGAGTGGCAGGCCGGCGGCACCCTGTCCGGCGGCGAGCAGCAGATGCTCGCTGTGGGCCGGGCCCTGATGAGCCGCCCCAAGGTCATGATGATGGACGAGCCCTCCCTGGGTCTGGCCCCCCTGGTGGTCCGGGAAATTTTCCGGATCATTGAAGAGGTCAACAAGAAGGGGGTCACCATTCTGCTGATCGAGCAGAACGCCAACATGGCCCTGAAAACCGCCCACATGGGCTATGTGCTGGAGACCGGCCGGATCACCATGTCCGGCCCCGGTCAGGAGCTTCTGGTCAACGAGGACGTCAAGAAGGCTTACCTGGGCACATAATGCACAAAAATCACAGAACACAGCGCAATGGAGCGCACCGGAGGCCCGGTGCGCTCTTTTTCCATTTTTGGAAGTGGTTTGGTAATTAAAGTGCCCGCAATTTTCGCTTCGTTTGGAAAAGTTTTTGTATCTTCCGTGCACTGAAATATTCAAAAAACTTGTGAAATTCAAATTATCGCGGAAAAACATCCAAGAAAATTGTATGAAATGTCGAAAAATATGAAAGAAGAAAAAAATAACTTGCAAAATCAGGTTTCCGGTGCTATAGTTTCAACTGTAAACAAGAGAAAAAGTTCCAGTCTGTATCATTCCGGAAATCAGAAGAAGGAGGCATCTGTTATGAACACCCATGAAACTTTCTTTTGCAACGTTGATGAATCCATCGTCCTGATCAATGCCTGCTATGCGCTGACCGAGGAATACCGCGGCATCCTGGCCAAAATCGGACGAGCCCATCAGCTGACTGAAAATGAGATGCTTGTTCTGGTCCACCTCGCTCTGAATCCGGACGCCCGCACCCAGAAGAAGCTCCAGGCCACCAACCTGCACCTGTCTATGTCCTCCATCTGCCGGATGGTGGAGTCCCTGCGGAAGAAGGGCTACCTCACCACCGAGCTGGACGAGAACGACCGCCGCTCCTGGATCATCCACCTGGAGGAGCAGGGGGCCAAGCTGGCCGATGCCTTCCGGGAGAGCCTGAACAAGCGGCTGAAGGATATCTTCAGTTGTATTCCCGGCGTGGATTTGGATCTCTTTGTGAGAACCCTGTCCAAGGCCGCCTTGGCTGCCAACGACCACACCGGTCCTGCCAGACTGGCTGCGATGTAATTGACGTTTGATCGATTTTCCTTGCCAAAATCATAGATCATATCCGCACCCCCTTTCCAAAAGAGCGGCCCCGGCCTTCCACCGGGGCCGCTCTTTACGCTGAAAATTATTGACAAACAATAATTTTCGTGGTAGTCTCACCATAGAGATTATCGCAAAACAATAATTTGCTTCGATACGGAGGTGCGCCATGAACACGAAACGATATCCCTTTGCCGGGCTTCTGGCCTTGGAAGCCCTTGTGCTGATGGTAGTGGTCTGGCTGGGGAGGGGAGACCACCAGGGGGGAGCCTTCGAGGTGCTGGCCTTTCCCTTTGCCCAGATCGGCCGGGGGCTTCGGGCCCTGTCCCTCGCCGGCGTGGCGGGGAATGTGCTGGCGGTCCTGCTCTACGCCGCCCTCTGCCTGCTGCCCGCGGCTTCCCTTCTGCGCCTGAGAAAACGGCGGGGGCTGTGCCGGGAGGACGGCCTGCTGGCTCTGTTGAGCATCCTGCTCTTTGCTGTGCTGTATTACATGGTGAATCCCGGCCTGATCCCTGCGCCCCAGGGCTTGCTGGACGGGGACGCTTACAAGAGCTTGTTCGGCGGCGCGGTGTATGCCCTTCTCCTGAGCTATGGGGTTCTCCGGCTGCTGCGCCGCTTTGGGGAGGCGGACCGGGGCAGGTTCCAACGGTATCTGATCCGCCTGCTGGAGGTCCTGGCGGTGGTCTTTGTCTACCTGGCCTTCGGGGCCTGCTTTTCGGAGTTCCTCGCTGCCCTGGCCGACCTGCAGGCGGGGAACCGGGGGAACGAGGGGGCGCTGACGGCCAGCTATGGCTTCCTGGTTCTCCGGTGGCTGGCGGCGGCTCTGCCCTATGTGCTGGATGCGCTGGTCACTTTGTCAGCCCTGGATCTGGTGGAGGCCATGGAGGTTGACCGCTACGCCCCGGCGGTGACAGCGGCGGCAGAGAAGCTCTCCCGCCTGTGTGTGGGGAGTCTGGCGGCCACCGTGCTGGTCACTGTGGGACTGAACCTCCTCCAGCTTCTCTTCCTGGGGGCGCTGTATACCCTCCATGTGACAGTCTACCTGCCGGTGTTTTCCATCGCCTTCGTGCTGGGGGTCCTGCTGCTGGTCCAGTTCATCGGGGAGAACCGGCAGCTGAAGGAAGACAACGATCTGTTTATCTGAGGGGGGATCACCATGGCCATCAAGGTCTGTCTGGAAGAGGTGCTGAAGGCCCGGGGGATGACCTCCAAGGAGCTGTGCGCCAAGGTGGGCATCACCGAGGCCAACCTGTCTATCCTCCGCAGCGGGAAGGCCAAGGGCGTCCGCTTCCACACCCTGAACCGCATCTGCTACTATCTGGACTGCGACGTAGGCGACATTTTGAAATTTGACGGAGAATTGGAGGAAGAGCCATGAAGAAAGTCTTTGCTTTGCTGCTGACGGCAGGCTTCCTTGCGACTCTGGCCGGCTGTCAGCTGGCCAGCGACCGGGGGGAGGCCTCCGGGGACCAGCTGGTGGGGGTCTTTGTCACCACCGAATATCTGGACCTGATGGACATGGAGGCCTATCTCAACGACCACCTGAATGAGTTGGAGGACGGGGCTACCCTCACTGTGGAGGGGGATACCAGGGCCTATCAGGATCGGGTCTATGCTGTGGACGTCTCTGAGGACCCGCAGCACACGGACTACCGGTTTCCCGGCATCGAGGGGATCCCGATCTATTGTGTGCCTGTGCTGGAGCCTGAGGGCGACGACTATTGCTGGACTCCCAGCAACGCACCGGAGGTCTGGCAGTATTACAACTATACGGTGGAGGATGACATGGAGGGGATGGTCATCACAGCGGAGCTGTATGTGTCCACTGAGGAAAGGCACCACCAGTTCTATGCCAACCCTATGTACCGGACAGCCGAAGGGGAGATCTATCTGGTGGGCGGCACCGGGGCCGGCGGGGACATGGATGAGCCTGGAACCTCCCTGACGCTGACCGTGGAGGAGACCAGCGACATGACCCTCAACGGAGAGACCACCCGCCAGCGGTGCGAGGTCAAGGTCACTGTTACCTCTGTGAACCCTGTGGAGAAGACCGTCCTGATCCAGATGGACGGGAACAATCGGGTCATAGGCACGGAGGCCTTTCTACCCGGCCAGGCCCCGGCGGAGTTTACGCCCAAGGAAAACACAGCCTACCTCCTGGTGGAGACCCACCGACAGAGTAAGTCCGGCGACCAGACCCTGGACCGGGAGCTCTTTGACCGGGAGGACTCAGTGTTCAGCACCTACCAGGAGGGAGAAAACGGCTTCTTCTGCCGGACGGACACGGTGATTCACTGGCAATAAGAAATCCGTTGTAAAATGCACAAAGCCCCCCTTGTCAAAGGGGGAGGGCCACGAAGTGGCGGGGGGATTCCGGTTTCGTACCAAAGTGTGGGGTAAACCAGAATCCCTCCACCGCCTTTTGGCGCTCCCCCTTCCTTTGACAAGGGAGGCTCATTTTATTCCGCTTCTTCCGCCGCGATCTCCTTCAGCAGCTTCTTGTCTGCCTTGGAGGACAGATCCAGCTTTTCATACATGTCCGGGCGGCGGTCCCGGGTGCGGAGGATGGCCTGCTTCCGCCGCCACTTGGCGATATTGGCGTGGTGGCCGGAGAGGAGGACGGGAGGAACCCGTTTGTCGTGCCAGACCTCCGGGCGGGAGTACTGGGGGCACTCCAGCAGGCCGTCCCAGTGGCTCTCCTCGGTGAAGCACTCGGGGTCGGAGAGGACGCCGGGGACCAGGCGGCAGACGGCGTCTGCCACGGCCATGGCGGGAATTTCACCGCCGGTGAGGACGAAGTCGCCCAGGGAGATCTCCTCGTCTACACACTCCTCGATGAAGCGCTCGTCGATGCCCTCGTAGTGGCCGCAGACCAGGATGAGACTGTCATAGTCCCGCTGAAGCCGCTTGGCGTCCTCCTGCTTAAAAACCTTGCCGGCAGGGGAGAGGTAGATGGTGTGCAGGGGCTTGCCTGCCTCGTCGCAGATGTGCTTCCAGCACTGGTACAGGGGGTCGGCCTGCATGACGGCCCCGTGGCCGCCGCCATAGGGATAGTCGTCCACCTGCTTCTGCTTGTTCAGGGTGTAGTCCCGGATCTGGTGGCAGTCGATGCGGATGATGTCCCGCTCCTGAGCCCGGCCCAGGATGGATTCGCACAGCATGTCGCCCACCACATCGGGGAAAAGGGTCATAATGTGGATGTGATACTGAAAGTCCATGGGCTCACATCCCTTCGATGAGGCGGACCCGGAGGTAGCCCTCGTCCACGTTGGTCTCCACCACGAACTCCTCCACGGCGGGGATCATGTGCTCCTGCTTGCCGCCCCGGACCACATAGACGTTGCTGGCCGGAGGGGTGAGCACATCCACGATCTTCCCCAGGACCTCGCCGCTGTCGGCGTCCCGGACCTCCAGGCCCATGAGGTCGGCCAGGAAGAAGGCACCCTCCTCCAGCTCCACGTCGTTCCGGTCGATGCACACCACCTTGTCCCGGTACTTCACGGCGGCGTTGATATCGTTTACACCCCGGAACTTGACCAGCACGCTGTTTTTGTGGACCCGGGCGGAGGCCACTTCCATGGGCTGACCATCGATGTAGAGGGTGTTGAACTCCAATAAAAATTCCGGCTCGTCGGCCCAGGGCATGATCTTCACCTCACCGGCGATGCCGTGGGTGTTGACGATCCGGCCTGTCTCCAAAAAACGATTCTTCAAGGGAACTCCTCCTTGTTTTTCTGTGGCGTGCTGTACGCTGAATGCGCGGTACGTTTCGGTAAGATAAAAAGTTCTTTTAGTCCTTTTCTTTCAAGAAATGTGCGGTACGTTTCGGTAACATAAACCGTTTCGTTACCGGGCAACCAAAGGTTTTTGACGCTCAAACGTTGGAAGCGAGATTAAAGTTCTTTTGGTCCTTTTCTTTCAAGAAAAGGACAAGAAAATGGCGGACGCAAATGCGCCGCCATTTTTCAGTCCATAATTTCGACGGAAACCTTTTTGCCCTGTCGCTGAGCCACAGAGCGCATCAGTGTGCGGATTTCCTTGGCAATACGACCTTGGCGGCCGATGACCTTTCCCATGTCACTGGGATCGACCCGGAGCTCGAGCACAACATTACCGTCCGATTCCGTCTCCTGTACGTCCACGGCCTGGGGATGTTCCACCAGATTTTGGGCGATATAAGTGAGCAAGTCCTTCATGAGCCCTCCAAAAATCAGATGGCGTTGGCCTTTTTCAGCAGAGCCTTAACGGTTTCGGTGGGCTGTGCGCCGGTCTTGATCCAAGCCTGGGCGCGCTCAACGTCAACCTTGACGGCAGCGGGCTCCTGCAGGGGATCATACGTGCCGATCTCTTCGATGAAGCGACCGTTGCGGGGATAACGGGAGTCGGCAACCACGATACGATAGAAGGGGTTCTTCTTGGAGCCCATTCTGCGAAGTCTGATCTTAACCATGTTACTTTCACCTCCAAATGATATACATTGTATATGGGACCGCAGACGCGGGAACCATTCAAACGATTAAAAGGGGAGACCGGGCATTCCGCCGGGGAATTTGCCGAACTTACCCTTCCGGCGCTTGCCGGACAGTTTGGACATCTGCTTGGTCATCTGCTGCATCATTTCAAATTCCTTCAGCAGACGGTTCACAGAGACCACCTGCAGTCCGCATCCGGCGGCGATGCGCTTTTTGCGGCTGCTGTTGAGGATGGAGGGGTTTTCCCGCTCCTGAGGGGTCATGGAGAGGATGATGGCCTCGGTGTGGGCCAGGGCCTTCTCGTTGATAGAGACCCCCTCCAGGGCCTTGGCGTTCATGCCGGGCATCATGCCCAGCAGCTCGTCCATGGAGCCCATGTTCTTGACCTGGATGAGCTGGTCGTAGTAGTCCTGGAGGGTGAAGCGATTCTTCTTCAGCTTCTCCGCCAACTCCTGGGCCTTCTGCATGTCAAACTGCTGCTCGGCCTTCTCGATGAGGGTGAGCACGTCGCCCATGCCCAGAATGCGGGAGGCCATGCGGTCGGGGTGGAAGACCTCGATGTTGTCCAGCTTTTCCCCCATGCCCACGAACTTGATGGGCTTGCCGGTGACTGCCTTGATGGACAGGGCTGCGCCCCCTCGGGCGTCGCCGTCCAGCTTGGTGAGGACCACGCCGTCGATGTCCAAGGCTTCGTCAAAGGCTTTGGCGGCGTTGACGGCATCCTGACCGATCATGGCGTCCACCACCAGCAGGATCTCGTCGGGGTTGACGGCCTCCTTGATAGACTGGAGCTCCGCCATCAGGGCCTCGTCCACATGGAGCCGGCCGGCGGTGTCCAGAAAGACCATGTCGTTGCCGTGCTTTTTGGCGTGCTCGATGGCCTCCTTGGCGATGGTGACCGGGTTTTCCTGGCCCATCTGGAAGACGGGGATGTTGAGCTGCTCGCCCACCACCTCCAACTGCTGGATGGCAGCGGGGCGGTAGATGTCGCAGGCGGCCAGCAGGGGACGCTTGCCGTTCTGCTTCCGCATGAGACCGGCCAGCTTGGCGGCGTTGGTGGTCTTACCGGCGCCCTGAAGACCCACCATCATCACCACGGTGGGGGGCTGGGAGGCGATGGAGATCTTGGCGCTGCCGCCGCCCATGAGGTCGATGAGCTCCTGGTTGACGATCTTGACGATGGCCTGGGCAGGGGTCAGGCTTTCCAGAACCTCGGCGCCCACAGCCTTTTCGGTGACGCCCTTGATAAAGTCCTTGACGACTTTATAGCTGACGTCGGCCTCCAGCAGGGCCAGGCGAATCTCACGCATGGCCTCCTTCACGTCGGCTTCGGTGAGGCGGCCCTTGTTCCGCAGTTTTTTGAACGCGGAGGAGAGCTTTTCCGTCAAACCTTCAAATGCCATGAAATTCACTCCCTCCCAAGGTCGTCGATGGTTTCGCTGAGCCGGTCGCAGAGGGTTTCCAGCTCGCGGTCCCCCAGTCGGTTCCGGTTCAGGGTCTGGATCTGCGTGCAGAGCTCCCGCAGCGCTGCCGTGGTGGCTCGGGTCTGGTGGTAGCGCTGGATGAGACCGGTCTTTTCCTCGATATCCTCCAGGGTCTTTTCCGCCCGGACGATGATATCCCGGACGCCCTGGCGGGTGATCTCGTAGTTTTCCGCAATCTCGGCCAGGGAGAGGTCATCGTTGTAGTACAGGTCGTAGAACTCTTTCTGACGGGGGGTGAGGAGATCGCCGTAGAAATCGAAGAGCATGGCCATTCGATAGGCTTGGTTTTTCATGGTTCAGCCCTCCCGTGCGCGGAGTGTAAAGCTGTTTTCCTTTACAACAGTGACTATCCTAACCTACCCGAGGGATTTTGTCAAGAGGAAATTGTATCAAAACCAGAAATTTTGGAGAGGATTGGATGGAAGAAACCCACCGCGTCTTTACTTTCCGGAAAATCATGGTACAATATCATCAATCTATTGTGCCGCACCGGCATGATTTCTGACCCCAAAGGAGGAGATGTTATGCTCCCAATCACAGAACGCGTCCTGGCCCCCGGTGTTGTGCTCCGGGCGGTGCGGACGAAAAAATTCAAGACCTCCATGCTGGGGGTGACCTTTCTGGAGCCCCTCCGGGAGGAGACAGCCTCTTTGAACGCCCTGCTGCCCAAGGTCCTGCGCCGGGGCACCCAGGCTCATCCCGATATGGAGTCCCTGTCCGCCGCCCTGGACGACCTGTACGGCGGGGGGATCGAGCCCATCGTCCGGAAGAAGGGGGAGGTCCAGTGCGTGGGCTTCTGGGGCAGCTTTCTGGACGACGCCTTCGTGCCCGAGGGCAGTCAGATCCTGGAGTCTGCCGCCGGTCTCTTTGGGGAGATCCTCCTCCATCCCGCCGGGGACGGCACTTCTTTCCTTCCCGATTATGTGGAGAGCGAGAAGGCCAACCTGATCGACAAGATCCGCAGTGAGATCAATGATAAACTGCAGTATTCCCTGGCCCGTCTGCGCCGGCTCATGTGCCAGGGAGAGGCCTACGGCATCGACAAGCTGGGCAGCGAGGACAATGCCCGGGCCATCACCGGGGAGGCCCTCTTTGCCCGGTACCGGGAGATGCTGGAGACCGCCCCCGTCTACCTTTATTATTGTGGTTCCGCCGATGCGGACCGGGTGGAGGCCGCCTTCCGGGCGGCTCTGACCGACCTGCCTCAGACCCAGCGGCAGCCGGTGCCGGAGACCCTCTCCGTGGCGGAGCCCAAGGGGGAGGTGCGCCGCTTCACCGACGCCATGGACGTGACCCAGGGCAAGCTGACCATGGGCTTCCGGGTGGGGGGCGGCTTCCGGGACAGGGAGACCGTGGCCCGGTTCTTCCTCCTCAACGCCGTCTACGGCGGCAGCACCAACTCCAAGCTCTTTTTAAATGTACGGGAAAAGCTCTCCCTGTGCTATTTCGCCAGCTCCTCCCTGGCCATGAACAAGGGGGTCCTGCTGGTCTACTCCGGCGTGGAGTTCGCCAACTTCCAAAAAGCCGAGGAGGAGATCTTAGCCCAACTGGCCGCCTGCCAGCGGGGGGAGATCGCCCCTGAGGAGCTGGAGGCCGCCCGGCGCTCGGTGGTGGGCAGCCTGCGATCCTCCCTGGACGCCCAGGGCCGGCTGGAGGAATACTGGCTCAACCGCTTCGTCACCGGCACCGACTTCACCCCCGAGGAGCTGGCGGCGGAGGTGGAAACCGTCACCCTGGAGGATCTGGTGGCGGCAGCCAACAGGATCCGGCTGGACAGCGTGTATACCCTGCGGGGGAAGGAGGACTGAGCCATGGAAAAAAAGACCTACGAGCGCATCGGAGAGATCCTCTATGAGGAGACGCTGGAAAACGGCCTGCGGGTCTGCGTGTTTCCCAAGCCCGACTTTGGCAAGTGCTACGCCTTCTTCGCCACCCGCTATGGGGGCATGGACACCCGGTTCCAGCTGAACGGCCGGTGGCTGGACACCCCCATGGGCATCGCCCACTACCTGGAGCACAAGATGTTCGACACCCCCGACGGGGGCAACGCCCTCCAAAAGCTCTCCTCCACCGGGGCCTCTCCCAACGCCTTTACCAGCAGCGCCATCACCGGCTATCACTTTGAGTGCACCGACCTCTTTTGGGAGAACCTGCGGACCCTGCTGGAGTTCGTCTCCGTGCCCTACTTCACCGAGGAGAGCGTTCAGAAGGAGCAGGGGATCATCGGCCAGGAGATCCGCATGATGGAGGACACCCCCGGCCGGCAGTCCTACCGGCTGCTGCTGGAGGCCCTGTATCAGCACCACCCCATCCGCAACTCAGTGGCGGGCTCCGTGGAGTCCATCGCCCGGATCACGGCGGATACCTTATATCATTGTCACGAGGCCTTCTACACCCCCTCCAACATGGTCCTGTGCGTGGCGGGGAACGTGGACCCGCAGCGGGTCTGCGACCTGGCCCGGGAGATTTTGCCCGGGGAGGCCAAGCCCCCCATTCCCCGGGACCACGGGGAGGACGAGCCGGTGGAGGTCTATCAGCGGGAGAACGGCAAAGCCATGGCGGTGTCGGCCCCTCTCTTTCAGGTGGGAATCAAGCTCCGGCCCGAGGAAGACGGCCCCGGCCAGTTCCGGCAGAAGCTGCTGGGCGATCTGGTGTGCGAGGCCCTCATGGGCTCCTCGGCTCCCCTTTACAGCCGGCTCTACACCCAGGGGCTCATCAACGGCAGCTTTTACTGCGGCTATATGGACTACCCCGGCTGCGCCTTCCTGGTGGCCGGCGGCGAGAGCAAGGACCCGGCGGCCGTCCGGGACGCCATCCAGGCGGAGGCCGCCCGGGTGGGGGCGGAAGGCCTGGACGAGGGCCTGTTCAACCGCCTGAAAAAGGCGGCCTACGGCAGCTTCGTCCGGTCGCTGAACTCCTTTGAGAACCTCTGCGTGGAGCAGGCCCAGGGCTATTTCCAGGACCAGGACCCCTGGACCTTCCCGGAGGTCTACGACGCCATCACCCGGCAGGACGCGGAGGACTTCATCCGAACCTGGTTCCGGCCGGAGCAGACCGCCCTGGTGGTCATCCGGCCCGGGGAGGGAGAGGCGTGAACACGGTGACCTTTCCCGGCCTGGGTCTGACCTTCCACCTGGACCCGGTGGCCTTCTCCCTGGGGGACTTTGACATCTATTGGTACGGCATCATCATTGCCTTTGGCTTTGTCCTGGGAGGCGGCTTCTGCTGCCTCCAGGCCAAAAAATTCGGGCTGAAGCCGGACGATATTCTGGATCTGCTCCTCTTTGCCGCCCCCGGGGGCATCCTGGGCGCCCGGCTCTACTACATCGTCTTCAATCCCTCACTCTACCGGAACGCCGACGGGAGCTGGAACCTCAAGGCCTGCCTCAACGTCCACAACGGCGGCCTGGCCATTTACGGCGGGATTCTCTTCGGGGTCCTCATCGCCTGGCTGGTGGCCCGGCACAAAAAGATCCCCTTTCCCGCCCTGGCGGACGCCTGCGTCTTTGGCCTGCTCATTGGCCAGATCGCCGGCCGGTGGGGAAACTTTGTCAACAGGGAGGCCTACGGCCGGGAGACCGGCCTGCCCTGGCGGATGGGGATCCAGGAGACGGTGAACGGGGTGGAGCAGACCCTGGAGGTCCACCCCACCTTCCTGTATGAATCCCTGTGGAACCTGGTGGGCTTCTGCCTGCTGCTGGTGATCCTATACAAGGGCCTGCGGCGGTTCGACGGCCAGCTCTTTCTCCTCTATGTGGCCTGGTACGGCTTCGGCCGGGGACTGATCGAGGGCCTGCGCACCGACAGCCTGTATTTTTTCTCTACCGGCATCCGCACCTCCCAGATGGTGGGCTTTGTCAGCTTCGCCGTGGCGGCGGGGCTGCTCCTGTGGAAGCTTTCCAGGAAACCCGATCCGAAGGATCTGTATGTATATCAAGTCAACCAAACAGGAAAGGAGACTACGTAACATGGCAACTATTTTAGACGGCAAGGCACTGGCCAAGAAGTGCAAGGAACAGGTCAAGAAGGAGGCCGAGGCCCTCAAGCGCACCCCCGGTCTGGCGGTCATCATCGTGGGCAACAACCCCGCCAGCCGGGTCTATGTCAACAGCAAGCGGAAGGACTGCGAGGAGTGCGGCTTCCTGAGCGAGGAATATGCCCTGCCCGAGGAGACCACCGAGGCTGCGCTCATCGACCTGATCCATGAGCTGAACGGCCGGGCGGACATCGACGGCATCCTCTGCCAGCTTCCCCTGCCCAAGGGCATCAACGAGGAGGCCGTGCTCATGGCCATCGACCCGGAGAAGGACGTGGACGGCTTCCACCCCATGAACATGGGCGCCCTGCTCATCGGCAAGGAGGGCTTCCTGCCCTGCACCCCCTACGGCGTTATGGAGATCCTGGATGAGTACGGCATCGACCCCAAGGGTAAGCAGTGCGTGGTCATCGGCCGCTCCAATATCGTGGGCAAGCCCATGTCCATCCTGCTCCTCCAGCGCCACGGCACGGTGACCATCTGTCACTCCCGGACCCCCAATCTGGCCGAGGTCTGCCGCACCGCCGACATCCTGGTGGCCGCTGTGGGCAAGGTGAACATCGTCACCGCCGACATGATCAAGCCCGGTGCGGTGGTCATCGACGTGGCCATGAACCACAACGACGCCGGCAAGCTCTGCGGCGACGTGGACTATGAGGCGGCCAAGGAGGTGGCCTCTGCCATCACCCCCGTCCCCGGCGGCGTGGGACCCATGACCCGGGCCATGCTGATGAAGAATACCCTTCTGTCTGCCAAGAAGCGTCAGGGATAATGGGGCTTGCCCCTTTTGGGGGGATATGCTATAATTAATAAAATAAAAGCAAACACCCAATCCTTACAGCAACGGAGGATATCATCATGAGCGAAAGCAGAGAATACTACTCCCGCAGGGAGGAGCACGGCGATGTCTACATCTCCGAGGAGGTCCTGGAGATGATCGCCGGGGCGGCCGCCCTGGAGGTGGACGGGGTCACCGGTCTGGCCGGCGGCAGCGTCGGTGAACAGCTCCTGGGCCGCAAAAAGCTGTCCAAGGGGATCAGCATCCTCTGGGAGTCCGACAATATCACCATCGACGTTGCCATCCAGATCCGGTATGGCAACGTGATCCCCGAGGTGGCGAAGAAGGTCCAGGAGGCCATCATCGCCAACGTGGAGGCCACCAGCGGCATGCAGGTGGCGGATGTCAACGTCCGGGTGGGCAGCATCTCCTTCGAGAAGCCCGAGGAGGCGTGAGCGGAAAAAAGGTAAGTATCAGACAACGAGGAAGCCTCCCTTGAAAAAGGGGGGCTTTTTTAAAAGTTAAGAAAAAGTTCTCAGAAAAAGAAGCGGATAGGGCTTCCTTTTTTGTATATTGGATTGTATAATAAGAATATACAAACAGGTTTGCATATTCCGGATTTGGAGGAACCAACATGACCAGATCAACTGCCAGAGAAATTGCCATTCACTGCTCCTATTCCCTGGGCTTTTCCCACCAGACCCCCGACGAGTTCCTGGAGGAACGGATGGATCGGGAGAATTTTCTCCGCTGGGGCGAGGAAAACGAGATGTATAAGGAATATCCCAACGAGAAGCAGATTCAATATATTCGGGAGGTCGTCCGGGGGGTGGCCAGCCACGGCCCGGAGCTGGACCAGTATATCGCCCAGTATTCCAGGAACTGGACCTTTGCCCGGATCCCCCGGACTGCCGCCGCCATCATGCGGGTGGCCATGTATGAGATCCTCTACATGCCCGCCATCCCCAAGGCAGCCGCCATCAACGACGCGGTGGAGATCACCAAGAAGTACGAGGACGAGAAGGTGGTCTCCTTTGTCAACGGCATCCTGGGGGCCTTTGTCCGGGCCGAGTTCCCGGAGGACTTCGCCCCCAAGGGGGAGACCTCCTCTCAGGAGGCCTGAGCATGGGCGCGGTACTGGGGCTGGACACCAGCAACTACACCACCTCCGCCGCCTGGTTTGACGGGGAACGGGGAGACAACGCCGGCAAGCTCCTGGAGGTCCCCCAGGGGGCTCTGGGGCTGCGGCAGAGTGACGCCCTCTTCCAGCATGTGAAGCGGATGCCGGAGATTCTGGAAGCGCTCAAGGAGACCGGCCTGCCTGCCGGGCTCACCGCCCTGGGGGCCAGCACCCGGCCCCGGGAGGTGGAGGGGTCCTACATGCCATGCTTCCTGGCAGGGGAGTCCCAGGCCCGGGGGATGGCGGCGGCTCTGGAGCTGCCCTTCTACCCCTGCTCCCATCAGCAGGGCCACATCGCCGCGGCGGCCTGGTCTGCCGGACGCATGGACCTGCTGGACAGGCCTCATCTGGTGTGGCACCTGTCCGGCGGCACCACGGAGCTTCTCCATGTGACCCCCGACGGGGTGATGGTGCGGGCTGTGTGCATCGGCGGCACCACGGATATCTCCGCCGGTCAGCTCATTGACCGGACGGGGAAAAAGCTGGGGCTGGCCTTTCCCGCCGGCAAGGCGGTGGACGCCCTCTCCCTCCAGGCGGAGAAGAAGGAGGGCTTTGCAGTGAAGGTGAAGGACTGCGCCTTCTCCTTCTCCGGGGTGGAGAACAAGATGAACGCCCTGGCCGAACAGGGTTGGACTCCGGCAGATATCTGCTGGTATGTGCTGGCCTCTGTCATCCACGGGGTGGAGAAGGCCACGAAGCAGGCCCTGAAGCAATACCCCGGCCTGCCGGTCCTCTGCGCCGGGGGCGTGGCCTCCAACCAGCTCCTGCGGGAGACCATGACAAAGGCCTGCGGGGCGGTCTTTGCCGAGCCCCGTTTTTCCACCGACAACGCCATGGGGGTAGCCATCCTCACCTGGCGGCAGCTCCACAAGGATACCTATCATGACTGAACCGATTACCGTCACTGCCCTCAACCAGTATGTCAAGCAGCTCCTGGACCGGGACCGGGTGCTGGCCAATGTGCTGGTGCGCAGTGAGATTTCCAACTATAAGGTCTACCCCTCAGGCCACCACTATTTCTCCCTGAAGGACGCGGAGAGCAGCATCCGCTGCGTCATGTTCCGCCGGGAGGCCCTGTCCCTCCGGTTCCGGCCGGAGAACGGCATGAAGGTGGTGGTGTCCGGCCGGGTGTCGGTCTTTCCCCGGGACGGTGCCTATCAGCTCTACTGCACCCGGATGGTCCCCGACGGCATCGGGGAGCTGGCCTTTGCCTTTGAGCAGTTAAAGAACCGGCTGAACAGGGAGGGGCTCTTCGACCCCGCCCACAAAAAGCCCATCCCGGCCTTTCCGAAGACCATTGCCCTGGTGACCTCTCCCGCCGGAGCGGCGGTGCGGGATATGATCCGCATTTTAGGGGCCCGCTATCCCATGGCCCAGGTGCTGGTGGTGCCGGTGCGGGTCCAGGGAGAGGAGGCCCCGGAGGAGATCGTCCAGGCCCTGGACCTGGTGAACGCCGCCGGGCTGGCCGACCTCATCATCACCGGCCGGGGCGGCGGGTCCATGGAGGACCTGTGGGCCTTCAATGACGAGGGAGTGGCCCGGGCCATCTACCGCTCCCGGATCCCCGTGATCTCTGCCGTGGGCCACGAGCCAGACGTGACCATCGCCGACTTTGTAGCCGACCTGCGGGCCTCCACCCCCTCCAACGGGGCGGAACGGGCGGTGCCCCACCAGGATGACCTGCGGGACACCCTGGCCCACCTGGAGGTGCGGCTGGAGAACACCATGGACCGCACCATCCAGACCCGGCGGGAGGCCCTGCGGCGGCTGGGGAGCAGCCCCTTTTTGCAGTCCCCTCTGCGTTCCATCCAGGAAAAGCGCCTGCTGCTGGACTACCGGCAGCAGCGGCTGGTCCACAGCATGGAGCTGCGGGTGGGGGAGGAGCGGCAGCGAATGGGCCGCGTGGCAGCCTCCCTGGACGCGTTAAGCCCCTTCAAGGTCCTGAGCCGGGGCTATTCCATCGCACAGACAGACGACGGAACCGTCGTCTCCACCATAGAGCAGGTGAAGGCGGGGGATTCCCTCCGCGTCCGGGTCTCCGACGGAGACATCATCTGCACCGCAGCGGGAAAGGAGAAACGCAAATGGCGGAAAAGAAGCTGACCTTTGAGGAGGCCATGGGCCGCCTGGAGGAGATCGTGGCCCAGCTGGAGAGGGGAGACCACCCCCTGGAGACCTCCCTCTCCCTCTATGAGGAGGGGGCCAAGCTCATGAAGCAGTGCGCCGCCATGCTGGACAAGGCCGAGCAGAAGGTGCTGAAGCTGCGCACCGACGCCAACGGCGAGCTGGTGGCCGAACCCTTTGCCCCCAAGGAGTGAGAACCATGGAGATGAAACAACAGTTGGCCGCCGACCAGGCCCTGGTGGAGGAGGCCCTGGCCCGATATGGGGACCAGTGGCCCACCCTGGGGGACCTGAAGGAGGCCATGAACTACAGTCTTTTGTCCGGGGGAAAGCGGATCCGCCCGGTGCTGACCCTGGCGGTCTGCCGTCTCTTCGGGGGGGACCCGGAGAAGGCGCTGCCCTTCGCCTGCGGCCTGGAGATGATCCACACCTATTCCCTGATCCACGACGACCTGCCCTGCATGGATGACGACGATCTCCGGCGGGGCCGCCCCACCAACCACAGGGTATATGGGGAGGCCACGGCGGTCCTGGCGGGAGACGGCCTGCTGACCGCCGCCTTCGGTGTGCTGGTCCAGGCGGAGCTCTCCCCGGCGCAGATCGTCCGGGGGGTGGCTTGCCTGTCTCAGGCCGCCGGCCCGGCCGGCATGGTGGGGGGCCAGATCCTGGACCTGGCCGGAGAGGGGAAGACCCTGACCTATGAGGAGATCCTCCGGATCCAGAACCTCAAGACCGGCTGCATGATCGAGGCCGCCGCCCGCTTGGGGGCCATCGCCGCCGACAGCACGCCCCAGGAGGAGGAGGCCGCGGCAGCGTATGCCCGAAAAATCGGTCTGGCCTTCCAGATCCGGGACGATCTCCTGGATGTGCTGGGGGACGAGGCCGAGCTGGGCAAGCCCATCGGCTCGGACCGGGAAAATGAAAAGTCCACCTTTGTGGGCTTACAGGGCATCGAGGGCTGCGAACGGCTCATTGCGGAGCTGACGGAGGAGGCCATCACAGCGTTGACGGCCTATCCCGGCAGGGAATTTCTCTGCCAGTTGGCCCGGATGCTGGCGGGACGAACCAGATAAGGTCCTAAGGAGGCAATTTGCTTGAAAGAATATTCCTCCCTGCATTCGATCAGCGACCGTCAGGCGGAAGAGCTCTGCCAGGAACTGCGGGACCGGGTCATCGACGTGGTCTCTCAGACCGGCGGCCACCTGGCCTCCAACCTGGGGGCGGTGGAGCTGACGGTGGCTCTGCACCGGGTCTACGACACGGGCAGAGACCGGCTGGTTTTCGATGTGGGGCATCAATGCTACGTTCATAAAATACTCACCGGGCGCAACGGGCGGATGGAGACCCTCCGGACCTTCGGGGGGATCGCGGGCTTCCCCAAGCCCTCGGAGTCCCGGCACGACGCCTGTATTGCGGGCCACGCCTCCACCGCCGTGTCCACGGCGCTGGGCATGGCGGTGGCCCGGACCAGACGGGGGGAGGACTACAAGGTGGTGGCCCTCCTGGGGGACGGCTCTCTCACCGGCGGCCTGGCCTACGAGGGCCTTTCCATGGCCGGGCAGAGCGGCGAGCCCCTGGTCATCATCCTCAACGACAACGGCATGTCCATTGACGCCAGCATGGGCGGCGTGGCCCAGCACCTGGCCAAGCAGCGGCTGAAGCCCCCCTATCTCCGGGGGAAGGAGATCTACCGCAAGATCATGCACGCCACCCCGCCGGGCCGGGTGCTCTACCGGGGCATCCACCGGGTCAAGGAGGCGGTGAAGGCCACTCTGCTCCCCTGCAGTATGTTCGAGAACATGGGCTTTCAGTACATGGGGCCGGTGGACGGCCACGACGTCAAGGCCCTGACCCGGCAGCTGGAGTACGCCTCCCGGGTGAGCGGCCCGGTCCTCCTCCACGTGAAGACCGTGAAGGGGAAGGGCTACGGCCCGGCGGAGAAGACCCCCGACGCCTTCCACGGCACCGCCCCCTTCTGGAAGGAGGACGGCAGTCCCCTCTATCCCGGGAAAGCCGAGACCTTCTCCGGCCGCTTCGGCAAGGAGCTGTGCGCCCTGGCCCGGGAGGATGACCGGATCTGCGCCCTGACGGCGGCCATGACCTCCGGCACGGGCCTCTCCGGCTTTGCCGAGGCGTTCCCAAAGCGGTTTTTCGATGTGGGCATCGCTGAGGAGCACGCGGTCTCCATGGCGGCTGGCATGGCCAAGCAGGGGCTGATCCCCGTGTTTGCCGTCTACTCCACCTTCTTCCAGCGGAGTTACGACATGCTGATCCATGACATCGCCATCGACGGGCTCCACGGGGTGTTCTGCGTGGACCGGGCCGGACTGGTGGGGGACGATGGGGAGACCCATCACGGGCTCTTCGACCTGGGATTCTTGAAAACCGTCCCCGGTCTCACCGTTCTGTGTCCCGCCAGCCTGGATGAGCTCTCCGCCATGCTGCGGCGGGCAGTTTATAAAATTTCCGGCCCGGTGGCGGTTCGTTACCCCCGGGGCGGGGAAAACCAATATACGGAGGACCACAGCCAAGAGCCCGCCTGTGTCCTGCGCCAGGGCAGCGATATCACCCTGGTGACCTTCGGGTCTCTCACCGGGAGCGTCCTCCGGACCGCCGAGCTGCTGGCCCGGGACGGGGTCTCGGCGGAGGTAGTGAAGCTGAATCAGGTCATTCCGCTGCCCGCCGAGGCGGCGCTGACCTCTCTGAAAAAGACCGGCCGCCTGCTGGTGGCCCAGGAGTGCGTCTCCATGGGCAGCCCCGGGGAGGGCCTTCTGGCGGCGGCCGGGGCGGCGGGGATCCCATTAAAGAGGACAGCCCTCTGCTCCTGCGGCGAGGGCTTCGTCCCCCACGGGACCATCCCTCAGCTCCGCAGTCTCTGCGGGCTGGATGTGGATGCCCTGCACCAAAAAGCCTTGGAGGTGATGCGTGATGGCAGCTAAGAAACGGTTGGATGTCCTGCTGACCGAGCGGGGCATGGCGGAGAGCCGCCAAAAGGCCCAGGCCATTATCATGGCAGGCCAGGTGTTCTGGGAGGGCAAACGGATGGACAAAGCCGGCGCCTCGGTCCCCGAGGACGCCGACCTGGAGATCCGGGGGCAGACCCTGAAATACGTCAGCCGGGGGGGCCTCAAGCTGGAAAAGGCCATGGAGACCTTTGATCTCCCCTCCCTGGAGGGGGCCGTGGCCATTGACGCAGGGGCCTCCACCGGCGGATTTACCGACTGTATGCTCCAAAACGGAGCCGCCAAGGTCTACGCGGTGGATGTGGGCTACGGCCAGCTGGCCTGGAGCCTGCGGAACGACCCCCGGGTGGTCTGCATGGAGCGGACCAACGTCCGGTATCTCACCAACGAGACCATTCCCGAGCCCCTGGACTTCGGCAGCGTGGATGTGTCCTTCATCTCCCTGCGTCTGATCCTGCCCGCCCTGCGCCCCCTCATGAAGGAGAGCGGCCAGCTGGTCTGCCTCATCAAGCCCCAGTTCGAGGCCGGCAAGGAGAAGGTGGGGAAGAAAGGAGTGGTCCGGGATAAGAAGGTCCACCTGGAGGTCCTGGAGCAGTTCCTCCGCCACGCCAGCGAGTGCAATTTCTATGTGAAGGACATCACCTTCTCGCCCATTCGGGGGCCGGAGGGGAACATTGAGTATCTGGGACAACTGACGGTGGCGGAGCAGCCCCCCTTTACCGGGGACCTGGCCGCCCTGGTGGAGGAGTCCCACGGCCGACTGGAGGGAACATCCCATTGAAGATCATTCTCTGTCCCAATCCCTTCCGGGATAAGGGCCTCAGGGCCGCCAAGAGCACCGAGCGTCTTTTGAGCGCGGCGGGGGTCAAAACCGAATACTGCTTCCCCTTCCCGGTGGACAAGTCCGCCTTGGGGGACCTGGCTCCCAACATCCAGATTCGGGAGCTGAAGGCCGAGCTGGCCGACGCGGACTTCCTGGTCTGCTTCGGCGGCGACGGCACCATCCTCCACGCCGCCAAGGATGCCAGCAGCTTCGGGGTCCCCATCATCGGGGTCAACATGGGCAGCGTGGGGTTCATGGCGGAGCTGGAGCAGAGCGAGCTGCTGCAGCTTACCCGGCTCATCAGCGGCGAGTACACCCTGGAGAACCGGATGCTCCTGGATGTGCGGGTCATCCGGGAGGGCCGCACCCTCTTCCGCAGCACCGCCCTCAACGACGCGGTGGTGACCAAGGGAGCGGTGGCCCGGGTCATCGACCTGCAGGTGTTCAGCGACAAGGTTTTGGTGGCGGATATCTTCGGTGACGGGGTCATCATGGCCACCCCCACGGGGTCCACGGCCTACTCCCTGTCGGCAGGAGGCCCCATTGTGGAACCCACGGCGGAGAACATCATCATGACCCCCATCAGCGCCCACACCATCCAGGCCAAGGCCATGGTGCTGGACAAGAGCCGTCTCATCGACGTGACGGTGCCCAAACAGAGCCGGAAAATGGCCTATCTCTCCGTGGACGGGGGCAAGGCCTTCAAGCTCTTCTCCGGGGACACGGTCCAGGTCAGCCGCTCCCGGCGTTCCCTGTGCCTGGTGAAGTTTTTTGAAAAGAGTTTCTACGAGTTGATCAACCAAAAACTGGAAAGGAGAAACCACCTATGAAAGCCAGAAGACAGGCGGAGATCCTGGCGATCATCCAGGAGTACGACATTGAGACCCAGGATCAGCTTCTGGAAAAGTTGAGGGAGAAGGGGATGAAATCCACCCAGGCCACCATTTCCCGGGACATCAAGGAGCTTCATCTGGTCAAGGAGCTCACCGGGCACAGCACCTATAAGTACGCGGTCAGCGAGCGGAAGACCTCTCTGAACGTGGCCGGCCGCCTGAACAATATTTTTCGGGAGAGCGTCACCTCCTTCGACAGCGCCCAGAACATTGTGGTGCTGAAAACCATGCCCGGCCTGGCCCCTGCGGCCTGCTCGGCCATCGACGGGATGCACCTGCCCAACATGGTGGGCAGCCTGGCCGGGGACGACACGGCCATCCTCATCATGCGCACCACCCAGGATGCGGAGGAGCTCTGCCTGGAAATCGTCAAGATGCTGGACAAGAAATGAGATCATTTGACCGGAAGGGAGGGGTCCCCCTTGCTTTCACTGCTCCATATTGAAAACATCGCCCTGATTGATCGGGCGGATATCACCTTCGGCCCCGGCTTCAACGTCCTCACCGGCGAGACCGGCGCGGGCAAATCCATCATCATCGACTCCATCAGCGCGGTGATGGGGGAGCGCACCAGCCGGGATCTCATCCGCACGGGGGAGAAGTCGGCCCTGGTGACCGCCCTCTTCCGGGATCTGCCCGACCTGCCCTGGTTTGAGGAAAACGGCATCGGCCCCGATGAAAACGGGGAGCTGCTGATTTCCCGAAAGATCCAGGGGGACGGCAAGAACATCTGCCGGGTGGCCGGCAAGCCCTGCACGGTGGTTCAGCTAAAGGCCCTGGGCGGCCAGCTCATTGACATTCATGGCCAGCACGACGGCCAGCAGCTGCTGGACGAGACCTGCCACCTGGGGTACTTAGACAGCTTTGGTCAGCTGGAGGAGGACGGGGCGGCCTATCGGGCAGAGTACCAAAAGCTGGCGGAGCTCCGCCGTCAGATTGCCGCCCTGGAGATGAATGAGGCGGAAAAGGCCCGGCGGATCGACGCCCTGCAATATCAGATCGCCGAGCTGGAGCGGGCCGACCTGCGCCCCGGGGAGGAGGAGGAGCTGGACGAGCGGAAAACCCTCCTCCGCAGCGCCGACCAGCTCATGGCGGCGGTGGAGGGGGCCTACAGCGCGGTCTTCGGGGACGAGGACCGGGACGGGGCCGCCAGCCTGTTGGCCGAGGCCGAGAGCGCGGTGTCCCGGGTGGCGGACTTTTCCGGGGAGCTGTCCCAGCTCTCCGAGACCCTGGCCGACCTGCGGTTTGCGGCGGAGGACGCCGCCGAGCGGCTCCGGGACCTGCGGGACAGCTTTGAGTTCTCCCCCCACGAGCTGGACGAGGTGGAGAGCCGCCTGGACCTGCTCTATCGGCTGAAAAAGAAGTACGGCGCCACCACCCAGGAGATGTTGGCCTATCTGGACCGCAGCCGGGCCGAGCTGGACCGGATCGAGATGGCGGAGGACACCATCCTGAAGCTGGAGAAGAAGCGGGCCGCGCTGCTGGAAAAGGTCCGGGAGAAAGGGAAAGCCCTGTCCCAAAAGCGGCAGGCGGCGGCGCTGACCCTGAAAGCGCGCATTGAGGAGGAGCTGCGGCAGCTGGACATGCCCAAGGTCCGGTTTGAAACGGAGTTTCTGCCCAAGTCCGGGGACCTGGGTCTGGACGAGACCGGCATGGACGAGGTGCGCTTTCTCATGTCCGCCAACGTAGGCGAGAATTTGAAGCCCATCGCCCGGGTGGCCTCCGGCGGCGAGCTCAGCCGCATCATGCTGGCCCTGAAAAACGTCCTGGCGGAGAACGACAGCATCATGACCCTGATTTTTGACGAGGTGGACACGGGAGTCAGCGGCCGGGCCGCCGGGAAGGTGGCGGAGAAAATGAGCCGCCTGTCCCAGAGCTGCCAGGTGCTGTGCGTCACCCACCTGGCCCAGATCGCCGCCATGTCCGACAGCCACTACTCCGTCCAGAAGGAGGAAAAGGACGGCCGGACCTATACCAACGTCATGACCCTGGACCGGGCGGGACGAAAGCAGGAGCTGGCCCGCCTCACCGGCGGCGTCCACACCTCCGCCGCCATCCTGGAAGGGGCGGAGGAGCTGCTCCGGGAGGCGGAGGAGTATAAGATACGATCCCGTTGATTTCAACGGTTGACCACTGAGGTATCAATGAGAAAAGGAGACAACAACAATGGGTATTTATGAAGAACTGGTCGCCCGTGGGCTCATCGCCCAGGTGACCAACGAGGAAGAGATTCGGGACATGGTGAACAACGGCAAGGCCACCTTCTATATCGGCTTTGACCCCACCGCTGACTCCCTCCATGTGGGCCACTTCATGGCTCTGTGCCTGATGAAGCGCCTGCAGCAGGCCGGCAACCGCCCCATCGCCCTCATCGGCGGCGGCACTGCCATGATCGGCGACCCCTCTGGCCGCACCGACATGCGCTCCATGATGACCCCCGAGACCATCCAGCACAACTGCGACTGCTTCAAGAAGCAGATGGAGCGGTTCATCGAGTTCGGCGAGGGCAAGGCCATGATGGTCAACAACGCCGACTGGCTGATGGACCTGAACTATGTGGACATCCTCCGGGAGGTGGGCGCCTGCTTCTCCGTCAACAACATGCTGCGGGCCGAGTGCTACAAGCAGCGCATGGAGAAGGGCCTGTCCTTCCTGGAGTTCAACTACATGATCATGCAGTCCTATGACTTCTACCACCTGTATCAGAATTACGGCTGCAACATGCAGTTCGGCGGCAATGACCAGTGGTCCAACATGCTGGGGGGTACCGAGCTCATCCGCCGCAAGCTGGGCAAGGACGCCCACGCCATGACCATCACCCTGCTCCTCAACTCCGAGGGCAAGAAGATGGGCAAGACCGCCTCCGGCGCAGTGTGGCTGGACCCCAACAAGACCTCCCCCTACGAGTTCTACCAGTACTGGCGGAACGTGGGCGACGACGACGTTCTGAAGTGCATCCGGATGCTGACCTTCCTGCCCCTGGAAGAGATCGACAAGATGGACGCCTGGGAGGGCGCACAGCTGAACACCGCCAAGGAGATCCTGGCCTATGAGCTGACCAAGCTGGTCCACGGCGAGGAAGAGGCCGCCAAGGCCCAGGAGACCGCCCGGGGCCTGTTCTCCAAGGGGGGCGACATTGCCAACATGCCCGCCACCGGCCTGACTGCCGCTGACCTGACTGACGGCTCCATCGCCATCATGGATATGATGCTCAAGTGCGGCATCGTCCCCTCCAAGGGCGAGGCCCGCCGCCTTATCCAGCAGGGCGGCGTGGAAGTGGCCGGCGAGAAGGTCAAGGACATCGGCGCCACCTTCACCGCTGAACAGCTCTCCGGCGAGGGCCTGGTCATCAAGAAGGGCAAGAAGGTCTTCCACCGGGCTTACCTGGAAGGCTGATCCTTTCCCTCAAAATATACGACGTCCCCCAAGTCCAATTGGATTTGGGGGACGTTTTTATGGAAGATCGGGCGGTTCCGTGACTGTATCGGGGATATTGTCCAAAATGTCCTGAAGGCTTTGGGCCTGCTCCAGCATGGCCATGGTGGCAGCGTGGGGGGCGGCATAGATGCCGGGA
The DNA here is from genome assembly GCA_030535235.1 of Bacillota bacterium. GTDB lineage: Bacteria > Bacillota > Clostridia > Oscillospirales > Oscillospiraceae > Evtepia. The sequence goes on along the minus strand of JAUNCL010000010.1, from coordinate 19,016 downwards.
TAGAAATACTCGTCATAGCCCTGGCGGGGCGGGAAGGCCAGGACCGGTTCATCTAAGGAGAATTGGGCGTTGATGCCCTCCTTGTTTCCCCGGGCGTCCAGCCTGATCCAGCTTCCCTCCAGATAAACGGCGTTGAACGCGTGGACGCAGTAACCCAGGGATTCATCGTCAGCCAGGGTGATCCGTTCGAAGCAGAAGCCTGTGGGGATCCCCTGGGACCGGAGCAGGGCCGCCAGAAGATTGGCCTTGGCGTGACAGATCCCGGTTTTGTGTTTCAGCACCTCCGAAGCCCTGGATGTTATGACGCTGGCATTGCAGTCGAAGGAGTGGGGGATCTCATCCCGCACAAATTCATAGGCGACCCGGGCCTTCTGCACCGGGTCCATGTCCCGATGAAACAGGGCAGAGACACAGGCTGTGATTCCGGGGTCGTGAAAATCAACATATTGGTCCGCCGCTAAAAAGGCGGGAGAAGGGGAGGGAGACAGGTTTTTCATGGCTGCACTTCCTTTCGGTGGTGGAATGGAGAAACCCGCCCGGCTGTCTGCACAACCGGGCGGGTTTAACTTTGCTTAATTGGACAGGTACTGCCGGACCAGCTCCTGGAGGAGTTCATCCCGATCCAGCTTCCGAATCAGGGTGCGGGCGTTGTTGTGATTCGTAATATAGGTGGGGTCCTCGGAGAGAATATAACCCACGATCTGGTTGATGGGATTATACCCTTTTTCCTTCAAAGAGTCATAAACAGACATAAGGATGGCTTTCATTTCGCTGCTGCGGTCCTGCGGCACCTGAAACTTCCGGGTGAACTCGGAATCCATGGATATCCCCCCTGTTACGAAAAATAAAGCTAAATCAAAATTATCATACTACGCAAGACGGGGAAAGTAAAGGGGAAAAGGGAAAATCCCGGAAAAATTATCGCAGGGTTGCGCCCAGGTCCTTTTCCAGGGCCTCCAGCACGGCCTTTACCTCGTCGTCTGCCTCCTGGGCGGTCAGGCTGCGGTCGTCTGCCCGGAGGATCAGGTTGAATGCCACGGACTTCTTGCCCTTGGGCAGGTTGGCGCCCGTGTAGATATCAAAGAGCTTCACATCCTTCAGCAGGCCCTTGGCGGCGGAGAGGATGCAGGCCTCCAGCTCACCCACGGTGATGGCGGTGTCGGCCAGCACGGCGATGTCACGGGTGACAGCGGGGAACTTGGGCAGGGGAGCGTACACGGGGTCGTCTCCCTGGGCGGCGAAGAGGGCGTCAAACTGCAGTTCGGCGCAGAAGAGCTCGGCGTCCACGCCGTAGTTGGCGGCCACCAGGGGATGGATCTGACCCATCACGCCGATCTCCTTCCCCTGGACGCAGACCCGGGCGCAGCGGCCGGGGTGGTAGGAGGGGTTGTTCTCCACGGTTTCGAAGGTGACGTCCTGGGCACGGATGCTGTCCAGAATGGTCTCCACAGCCCCCTTCAGGGTGAAGAAGGACTCCTCGGGACCGTAGAGGCCCAGGGAGAGGACCTTGGGCTCGTCAGCCAGGCCGTCCTCCCGCTCAAAATACGTGCGGCCCAGCTCATAGAGGCTGGCGGACTTGTTGCGGTAGTTGTAGTTCCGGGTCAGGATCTCCAGCATGGAGGGCAGCACAGTGGTGCGCATGATGGAGGTGTCCTCCCCCAGGGGATTCATGATCTTCATGGACTTCCGGCGGGGATCGTCGGTGGCCCAGCGGATCTTGTCGTAATAGGTGGGGCTGATGAAGGAGTAGGTGATGATCTCGTCAAAGCCCATGCTGCGGCAGACGGCGCCCAGGCTGCGCTCCAGGCGCTGCTCCTTGCTGTAGCCGCCCTGGGTGGTGACGCCGGTCATGGCGGTGGTGGGGATGTTGTTGTAGCCGAAGAAGCGGGCCACCTCCTCCGCCAGGTCGGAGTAGTGCTCCACGTCCCCGCGCCAGGAGGGAACGGTGATGTCGTCCCCCTCCACGCCGAAGCCCAGAGAGGTCAGGATGCGGACCATCTCGTCGGCGTCCAGCTGGGTGCCCAGCAGGGCGTTGATCTTCTCGGGGCGCAGCTTCAGGGTCTTGGGCTGGGGGACGTAGTTCAGGATGTCGATGACCCCGTCCAGGACCTCACCGGCCCCCAGCAGCTCCACCAGCTCGCAGGCCCGGTTGACAGCGGGGAGGGTGTTCAGGATATCCAGGCCCTTTTCAAACTTGGCAGAGGCCTCGGTGCGCATACCCAGGGCCAGGGCGGCCCGGCGGATGCAGGTGCCGTTGAAGTTGGCGGACTCGAAGACCACGTCCACGGTGTCCTCCACGATTTCGCTGTTCTCGCCGCCCATGATGCCGGCCAGACCCACCGCCCGGGTGTCGTCGGCGATGACCAGCATGGAGGAGTTCAGCTGGCGCAGGTTGCCGTCCAGGGTGGTGAGGGTCTCGCCCTCCTCAGCCCGGCGGACGACGATCTTGCCGCCCTTCACATAGCGGTAGTCAAAGGCGTGCATGGGCTGGCCGTACTCCAGCATGACGTAGTTGGTGATGTCCACGATGTTGTTGATGGGGCGGACGCCGGAGGCCCGGAGGCGCTCCCGCATCCACTTGGGGGAGGGGCCGATCTTCACATTGCGGACCATCCGGGCGGTGTACCGGGGGCAGAGGTCGGCGGCGGGAGTCTCCACATCCAGCAGCTCAGTCAGGCTGCCGGGGCCGCCCCCCTTGACCACGGGCTCGTGGAGGGTCAGTTCCTTACCATAGGTCACAGCGGCCTCCCGGGCCAGACCGATGACGGACAGGCAGTCGGGGCGGTTGGGGGTAATTTCAAACTCCACCACGTGGTCGTTCAGGCCCACGGCGGAGCAGATGTCCTGGCCGAGCTCCAGGCCGGTCAGCTCGGGGTCGTCGGAGAGGATCCAGATGCCGTCCTCATAGGCGGCGGGGAAGTCCCGGCTGTCCAGACCCAGCTCCTTGAAGGAGCAGAGCATACCGTTGGAGACCTCGCCCCGGAGCTTGCCCTTCTTGATGTGGATGCCGCCGGGGAGGGTGCTGTTGTGCTTGGCCACGGGGACCAGATCCCCCTGCTTCACGTTCTGGGCGCCGGTGACGATCTGGATGGGGGCCTCCTCGCCCACGTTCACCTGGCAGATCCACATGTGGTCGGAGTTCTCGTGGCGGACGATTTCCTCCACCCGGCCCACCACCACGTTGGTGATCTCAGAACCCTCCACCTCGGTGATCTCCACCTTGGAGCCGGAGAGAGTCATATCTTCCGAAAAATCGTGGTCGTTGGCGTCGATGCTGACAAATTCATTCAGCCATTTTCTTGACAGTAACATTGGTTCTCTCTCCTTTCTCAGAACTGCTCCAGGAAGCGGACATCGTTTTCAAAGATCAGGCGCAGGTCGGAGATCTTGAAGCGGCGCATGGCCATGCGCTCCAGACCCATGCCGAAGGCCCAACCGGAGTATTCCTCAGAGTCGATGCCAGACATCTCCAGAACCTTGGGATGGATCATGCCGGCGCCCAGAATCTCGATCCAGCCCTCGCCCTTGCAGGTGGGGCAGCCCACGCCGCCGCACTTATGGCACTGAACGTCCATCTCGCAGGAGGGCTCGGTGAAGGGGAAGTGGTGGGGACGGAAACGGGTCTTGGTGCCCTCGCCGTAGAGCTGCTCCATGACGGCGGTGAGGGTGCCCTTCAGGTCGGCCATGGTGATGTTCTTGTCGATGACCATGCCCTCCACCTGATGGAACATGGGGGAGTGGGTGGCGTCCACCTCGTCCTTGCGGTAGACCCGGCCGGGGGCCAGGATGCGGATGGGCAGAGGCTTCGTCTCCATAGCGTGGACCTGCATGGGAGAGGTCTGGCTGCGGAGCATTACCCGGCTGTCCTCATCGAAATAGAAGGTGTCGGACCAGTCCCGGGAGGGATGGCCTTCCTCCGCGTTCAGGCGGTCGAAGTTGTAGTAGGCCAGCTCCACCTCGGGGCCGTCCAGAATGGTGAAGCCCATGCCCACGAAGATCTCCTTGATCTCCTCCAGGGCGATATACATGGGGTGCTGGTGGCCCAGCTTTTTCTCCCGGCCGGGGATGGTCACGTCCACGGCCTCGTCCCGCAGGCGGGCTTCCAGCTTGATCTCCTCCAGCTTGGCCTTCTGGGCCTCGATCTCTGCGGTGAGCAGCTCCCGCACGTCGTTGGCCAGCTGGCCGATAACGGGGCGCTCCTCGGCGGAGAGCTTGCCCATCTGCTTCAGGACGGCGGTGAGCTCGCCCTTCTTGCCCAGGTACTTGACCCGGAGGCTTTCCAGCTCTGCCGACTCCTTGGCCTCTGCCAGGGCCGCCAGGGCCTTCTGTTTGATGGTTTCCAGTTGTGTTTTCATTCTGCTTCCTCCAAACTATGTGAAATCAGTTGTAGAGCAATAAAAAAAGCCCATCATCCCGACAAACGGGACGAAAGGCAGAGTCTTCCGCGGTACCACCCGAACTTCACGCAAGGATTGCGTGCGCTTCCTTGTCCGGTAACGGTGGACCGTCCGCCGGCGTCTTTCCCCGCCGAAACTCCAGGGCGAACCAAGCGGCAGAACACACAGGACGGCTTGCAGCCGGTGACCGTCCCTCTCTGAGAGGCCCAGGTCCGCTATTTTCCCCTTCACAGTTTTTCACAGTGCATCAACTTTACCATAAAAAAGGTTGAAAATCAAGATGGAAAAACCTATAATTAAGAATCAAGGGAATTTTTTCGGGGATTCTATCTGAAAATTCTTTGGAAATAGCAGGAGGGAAACGCCATGACCCAGGTAACGAAATCCTTTGTCCGGGCCTGTCTGCCCGTCCGGGACCGGAACGGACACAAGGGGGACTTTGGCAAGGTGCATATTTTGGCGGGCTCGGTGGGGTTCACCGGCGCCCCCATCTTTGCCTCCCGGGCGGCGGTCCGCACCGGATCCGGCCTGGTCTTTCTCTCGGTTCCCCGGGAGATCTGGCCGGTGGCGGCAGTAAAAAGCGGGGAGGCCATGCCCGCCCCGGTGCCGCCTTTCCCCATCCTGCTGGACAAGATGAACGCCAGCGACGCCGTCCTCATCGGCCCCGGCCTGGGGCGCAGCCGCAGGACCGACGTGCGCACCCTCCGGCTGGTGGAAAAGGTGGAGGCCCCCCTGGTGCTGGACGCCGACGGCATAAACGCGGTGGCGGAGCATATAGATGTTCTGGACACCAGACGCGGCCGGCTGACGGTTTTGACGCCTCACGACGGGGAATTTCTCCGGCTGACGCGGGGGAAGGCCATTGGCCCCGACCGGGAGGGAACAGCTGCGGCATTTGCCCGGCGGCACGGCTGCGTGCTGGTGCTGAAAGGCCACCGGACCATCACCGCCTTCCCGGACGGAGAGACCTTTGTCAACACCACGGGAAACCCGGGCATGGCCAAGGGGGGCAGCGGTGACGTGTTGGCGGGGATGATCCTCTCCCTGCTGGGCCAGGGGATCCCGCCGAAGCAGGCGGTCCCCGGGGCGGTGTGGCTCCATGGACGAGCCGGCGACCTGGCCGCTGCCCGGCTGGGGGAGTACGGCATGACCCCCACCGACCTGCTGGAGGAGATCCCCTCTGCCATCCGGAGCGTGATGGGCTGACCGGCAGATCAACCGAGTAGGAGGAATTTCCCTTGGGTGCAAAGAAACTTTGCACACGAATGATAAGCCTGTTTCTGCTCTGCGTCCTCTGCGGATGCACCGGGGCGGACAGCGACAACGACCTGACCCTGGAGCTCCGGTCGGACTTCCTCTCCCGGGAGGGCTGCGCCGGAACCATGGAGCTGACAGCGGATTACGGCCAGCGGGTGTACACCTACACCGTGGACTTCGACGGCACCGTGAAGGAGGGCATGACCCTGACCATCACCGGGCCGGAGGAGGTGGCGGGAATTACCGCCACCATCCGGGCGGGACAGACCTTTCTGGAGTACGACGGAGTCCGGCTGGAAACCGGGCCGCTGAACGCGGAGGGCCTGTCCCCCCTGGACGCCCTGCCCACCTTCCTGACAGCCATGGAGTCCGGCTACATTGCCGAGACCGCCACCGAGCAGATGGGGGAGACCGAGGCTTTGCGGCTCTGCTGCCGGGACCCGGAAAAGGACCCGGGCCAGGGGCTGGAGACGGTATTATGGTTTGACAAAGCACAGAAGACCCTGCTGAGAGGAGAGATTCGCAGTGACGGCTTCACTGTGATTCAAAGCGAGTTTTCTGCCTTTATATTGCAGCAACCCAATACATAGAAAGGATCGTATCACAAATGAGAGCACAAATGAAAAGAACCTGGGCGGAAGTGTCCATGGACCGGCTGGCCCACAACTACCACGCCCTGCGGGGCCTGACCCCCTACGGAACCAAGTTTCTGGGCCTGGTGAAGGCCGACGCTTACGGGCACGGGGCGGTGCCGGTGGCCAAAAAGCTGGAGGAGCTGGGCGCCGATTATCTGGGCGTGGCCTGCCTGGACGAGGCAGTGGAGGTCCGGGAGGCCGGGGTGAAGACCCCCATCCTCATCCTGGGCTGCACCCCCTCCATGTATGCGGCGGACCTCATTAAGTATAACATCACCCAGGCCTGCTACGACCTGGACTTTGCCAAGGCCCTGTCCGCCGAGGCCCAGAAGGCCGGAGGGGAGATCACCGTCCACATCCAGTGTGACACCGGCATGACCCGCCTGGGCTTCCTGTGCCACGAGGAGACCATGGAGCAGTCTGCCAAGGAGATTTACGAGGCGGTGAACCTGCCCGGCCTGAAGGCTGAGGGCATCTTTACCCACTTCTCCGACTCCGACGGCAGCGAGGAGTACACCATGATGCAGCTGCGCCGCTTCCTGGATATCATCGACCGGGTGAAGGCTCTGGGCTATGAATTTGCCATCCGCCACTGCGCCAACAGTGCCGCCACTCTGCTGTACCCCGCTGCCTACCTGGACATGATCCGGCCGGGCATCGTCCTCTACGGCCACCTGCCTGACGCCGCCATGGATCCCGGCCTCTGCGACCTGGTCCCCGTACTGGAGCTGAAGAGCCGGGTGGCCACCGTCCGTGAGGTCCCCGCCGGTACGCCCGTCAGCTACGGCCGCACCAACACCCTGCAGCGGGACTCCCGGCTGGCGGTCATCCCCGTGGGCTACGGCGACGGCTACTGCCGGGGCTTCTCCAACAAGATCACCGTGATGATTAACGGTCAGAAGGCCCCTGTGACCGGCCGCATCTGCATGGACATGTGCATGGTGGATGTGACCGACATCCCCGACGTGAAGGAAGGGGACGTGGCGGTGCTCTACGGCGAGGACCAGCCGGTGGAGGCCGGCGCGGGCATCATGAACACCATCTCTTACGAGCTGCTGTGCGTGCTGACCAAGCGGATTCCCAGAATCTATCTCTGACACAGTTCCCGAAAAAGCACGGTCTGCATAGGATGGGCCGTGGGAAGAGGGCGCGGGACGCCGCGCCCGGGCCGGGGCGCCGATTTTTTATCGGGAGAGTATAAAGGGCGCCCATCCGTGGGAGAATCATAGTGACCCGCGTTACATAGGAAGGAACCTCCGTGTAACGCAGGATCCTACTTTCCGGCGGAGTGTGAGCATTGTGGACAATAGCGTAAAACGCGGAGATATCTTTTATGCCGACCTCAGCCCCGTGGTGGGCAGTGAGCAGGGGGGCGTGCGTCCGGTGCTGATCGTCCAGAACGACACCGGCAACCGCCACAGCCCCACCGTCATCGCGGCGGCCATCACCTCCCAGACCGGGAAGGCGAAGCTGCCCACCCATATCGAGCTTGCGGCCCGTCAATACGGCCTCCCCAAGGATTCCGTGGTCCTGCTGGAGCAGATCCGCACCCTGGACAAGAAACGGCTGCGGGAGCACATGGGCCGTGTGGACGGTCCTCTGATGCATCAGGTGGACGCCGCCATCGCCGTCAGCTTTGGTCTGCACCCGGATACTCTCGTCTAAGAAACCAGTTGCGGGCATCCCGGCAGCCCCTGCCGGGAACGCCCGTCCCACCGGGAGACAATCTCTGTACATAAAAAAGCCGCCCAGCCGGGCGGCTTTTTTCTTAGCGAATCAGGTCTGTAGGGGCCGATGACCACATCGGCCCGAGCCGCCTGGGGGGATCGGTGCTCAGAGGGAAAAATCCTCGTCCTTCAGCAGGGAAAAATTGGGGGTCACGGGACGAGGGGGGATCCGTTTCAGGGGGTCGTAGCGGAACCCGGCGCAGGCGTCCTCCGGCAGTGTGACCCCCCGCTTTTTGCAGAGGATGGTCTCGCCGTCCACGGGCTTTCCCTTCCTGCAATAGGCGCATTTGGGTGGGATATTCTTGGAAAAGAGCATGAGATCAGCCTCCCGCATGGTTGATTGAATAATTCATATTATAGCGGGTTTGTCCGTCATTTTCTACCCCTTTTTGCGGGAGAGGAGAAAATAGACCCCGGACAGGAACCAGAGGGCCAGAAGCTCCCGGCCCACCAGGCTGGGGGCGGCGAAAGCGCCGACGGGAGCCATGACGGGCAGGGACAGGGGAAAGAGGGCGGCACCAACCCCGGTGAGCAGGGCGGCCAGCAGGCCGTGGACCAGCTTGGCGGTGAGATAGGGCCGGAGAGGGACTCCGGCCTCCCGCAGAAAGGAAAGGGACTGACAGTGGACGGACAGACCGCCCCAGCCCAGGAGGAAGGCCGCCAGAGGCAGGGCGGCGGGGGAGGCGACCCCGTCCATCAACGAAGCGGTGCCGGTGGAGATCTCTAAAACACCGATCAGCAGGCTCCGGAAGAGGGGGGCGGCGTGCTCTCCGGGCAGCAGGGCGGTCAGGCCCTTGACCAGGGCGGGCAGCAGGCCGGAGCAGTCGGCCAGGGCGGTGAGCACCGAAAAAAGGATCACATAGGCGCAGACGTTCAGGGTGGAGGTAAAGGCCGACCGGACGCAGTCCGGCAGCACAGCGGGCAGAGAGACTCTTGGAGTATTTCTGTAAGGGACATATACTTTACAGCCATTGTCATCCAAGAGAAAATGAAGGGTCATGCCGATGAGCAGGGCGGCCAGGAGACTGCATGACAAAAGGAGCAGACCAGCCTCCCGGGAGCCGAAAACGCCAACCCCGGCGGCCCCCAGGAAGAAGGCCGGTCCACAGTTGTTGCAGAACAGGGCCAGCCGCCGGGCCTCCGCCGGGGTGCAGTCCTTCCGCTGGGTGAGCTGGGCCAGGGTGCGCAGCCCCACGGGATAGCCCCCCACTGCCCCCAGGAGAAAGGCGGCCGTCCCCGCGCCCCCCACCCCGAAGAGCCGGGACATGGGCCGCTGACACAGCCCCGCCCAGGTCCCCGCCATTCCCGTGGCGATGAAGAGAGAGGAGAGGACGAAGAAGGGGAAGAGGGAGGGGATGATGAGGTCCAGACAGAGGGTCACCCCCCGCCGGGCCGCCTGGGCGCTCTGGTCGGGGAAGAGAAACAGCAGGACCGTGAGAGCCAGCAGGAGTCCCCCCTCCGCCAGACTGATGCCCTTTCCCTTCATGGCGGTCACCTCCCGAACGCATGAAAATCAGTAAAGGGTATGCGCCGGGCAGGTGGTTCTTGCATGTCCCCTTTCCTTGGGATATAATGAAGGCGATTTCAATTTCAGTGGAGGAACCCCATGAAACGAATGCTGACCGTTCTGCTCCCCCTTCTGCTCCTGCTCTTTGCGGCAGGATGCGGCCAGGAGCAGCCCAAGGAACCCCTTTCCAAAACCAACCTCATGCTGGACACCGTGGTGACCATCTCCCTGTACGACGACAGCGACGCCGCCATGCTGGACCTGGCCTTTGACGAGATCGCCCGGCTGGAAAATCTCCTCAGCGTGACCAAAGAGGGCAGTGACCTGGACCGGCTGAACAAGGCCGCCGGAAAGGCGTGGGTGGAGATCGCCCCGGAGACTCAGGAGGTCCTGACCATGGCCAAGGAGTACACGGCCCTGTCCGGGGGCTATTTTGACGTCACCGCCGGCCCCCTCATCGACCTCTGGGGCATCCACAACGGGGAGGGACACTACCCCACTCAGGGGGAGCTGGAGACCGTTCTGCCCCTCATCGGCAGCGATGATCTGCTGGTGGAGGAGGGGAGAGCCTACCTGGCCCGGGAGGGCATGGAGGCCAACCTGGGGGCCATCGCCAAGGGCTATATCGCCGACCGGGTGAAGGATCTGCTGGTGGAGAACGGGGTGGAGCACGCCATCCTGAATTTGGGCCGCAACCTCCTTCTCATCGGCGGGAAGGATGAGAGTACCGCCTTCCGCATCGGTGTCCAGGACCCCAACGACGCCCAGGGGGCGCTGGTGGGAGAGCTGGACGTGATGGACCGGAGCGTCGTGACCTCCGGCATCAATGAGCGGTACTTCACCTATGAGGGGAAGAACTACCACCACATCCTGGATCCCTTCACTGGCTTCCCGGCGGACAACGGGGTGGCCTCTGTGACCATCCTCTCGGACTCCTCCGCCCAGGGGGACGCCCTCTCCACCGCCTGCCTGCTGATGGGCCGGGAGAAGGGCCTGGACCTGATCGAGTCCCTGGATGGGGTGGAGGCCCTCTTTATCCTGACGGACGGGACCATGCTCCCCTCCTCCGGGTTCCCCACGGATGACCTTGGCTGATGGGAGGGATATGGGATGACACAACTGGCAACGAAAGAGGAGGTTTTCTTCCCCTCAGTTTATGGTGATCGGGAGATTCACGCCGTCCGCTGGATCCCCCGGGGAGAGGTCCGGGCCGTGCTCCAGATCTCCCACGGCATGGTGGAGTACATAGAGCGGTATGAGGACTTCGCCTGCTATCTGGCGGAGCGGGGATTTTTGGTCACCGGCAACGACCACCTGGGCCACGGCGGCTCCATCCGTACGGAGGAGGATTTCGGCTACTTTGCAGAGCCGGACGGCAACGGCGCGGTGCTGGCCGACCTCCGCAGGCTGACGGAGCTGACCAAGTCGGCCTATCCTGACCTGCCCTATTTCCTTCTGGGCCACAGTATGGGCTCCTTCTACGCCCGGCAGTATCTATGCGATTACGGCGGGGAGCTGGACGGGGCCATCATCATGGGGACAGGCTGTCAGCCCCGAGGGATGGTGCGGATGGGCAAGGTTCTGTGCGGGGTGCTGGCCCGGGTCAAGGGCTGGCGGTATCGGAGCGAGTTTGTGGATAACCTGGCCTTCGGGGGCTACAACAAACGCTTCGAGCCGGCCAGAACTCCCAAGGACTGGCTGACCAGGGATGAGAAGATCGTGGACGCCTATCTGGCCGATGCCCGGTGCTCCTTCCGCTTCACCCTCAATGGCTACTACAGCATGTTCACCGGCATTGACCGGCTCTACGACCCAGGGCTGTTGGCACGGATGCCCAGGGACCTGCCGGTCTTCTTCGTGGCCGGGGCCGAGGACCCGGTGGGGGACTTCTCCAAGGGGGTCCTCCGGGCGGTAGAAATGTTCCGCAAGGCGGGGATGCAGCGGGTGGACTGCAAGCTCTACCCCGGTGACCGCCACGAGATTTTGAACGAGCTGGACCGCCAGACGGTGTACGAGGATCTGTACCACTGGATGGAGGCCGTGTTGAAAGAGTAGACAGTATCCTGATGCACTCCGGCCCGCCGTACTGGGTGATGATCTGGGCGGCCAGCTTCGGGTTGGTATTCCTGATCCGGACAGGATACTGCAATTTTTTCTGATAGACAAACATACCTTAGCCCTCCTCTTCCGGGTACTGCCAGGGCCAGGGACCGTTGCCCCAGGTGTAGGAGCCGTCCATGGCGGCGTCGGTCATGACCAGGGGGCCGTGCTGCTCCACGTAGGCGGCCCGGGCGGTCTTTTCCATCTCCACATAGTTCTGGAAGAGGGCGAAGGCCTCGGCGTCATAGGGGTGGGTGTCCAGATAGAGACCCAGCTCCAGAATGACGAAGTCCAGGGCCCGGAGCTGGTTGAGCTGGGTGTCGGCCAGCCGGCCGGGGTTGACCTTCAGGTGGAAGGGCAGGTCCAGCTCCGGGTAGAGGGTGCCTGCCTCCAGGGCCTTGGCTCTCTTGTAGCGCTGGGGATTGGGGCCCTGCTGTACCACGAAGGGGACGGCGAAGGGGCCGCAGGGGGGAAGGGAACCCTGCCCCGGCATGCAGGTCTGGCCGTTCTCACCGGGCGGGGTCCCGTTTGTATTTGGACAGGACAAAGAGAATTCCTCCTTCTGCAAAAGTCCCGCGGAACCGGGGGGAACCGCGTTCATTCCAGCTTATGCGACAGGGGCGGAAGGGGGAACCGGTCTCCCGACCGATTTTGGTTTTTGGCAAAAAGAATACCTGCGCCCTCCCCCCGCATAGTCTGGCGGGGGAGGGATGTGATGTGAAACACTATGGTATTCGCCGGGTCCGCCTGGGGGCCATCTTGCTGGCGGCCCTGGTTCTGGTGCTGGCGGTCCGGTTTTTCTGGCGGGATGACACCACCTCTGCCTTTGCCCGTCTGCCGGAGCAGACCCTGATTATCGACCCCGGCCACGGGGGAGAGGACGGCGGGGCGGTGTCGGTGTCGGGACAGAAGGAGAGCGATATCAACCTGGCCATCGCCCTGCGGCTGGAGCAGCTCATGGGCTTTTACGGGGTCCAAACCCTGATGACCCGGGAGACCGACGTCTCCATCTACGACCGGTCGGCTTCTACTCTGCGGGAGAAGAAGGTCTCGGACATCCACAACCGGGTGGACCTGATCAACGGCGTGGAGAACGCCACCCTTATCAGCATCCACCAGAACTCCTACACCAGCCAGCGGTACCGTGGGGCCCAGGTCTTCTATGCCAACCAGGTCCTGTCCCTGCCCCTGGCCAGACAGCTCCAGGACACCCTGCGGGCGGCTTTGGACCCGGAAAACGACCGGGCGCCCAAGCCGATCCCATCGACGGTCTACCTGATGAACCACATCTCCTGCCGGGCGGTGCTGGTGGAGTGCGGCTTTCTCACCCATCCGGAGGAGGAGCTTCTGCTTCAGACAGAGAACTATCAGAGGAAGCTGGCCATGGTCATGGCGGCCTCCTACATCCGCTGCGGCGATACACAGGAAGGGGAATCCCTGATATGAAGGCAAAAACCGTATTTTACTGCACCCAGTGCGGCAACGAGACCCCCAAGTGGCAGGGCCAGTGCTTGGCCTGCGGGGCATGGAACACCATCGTGGAGCAGCCCGCAGCCCCCAAGGGAAAGCGGGCTGCGGCGGCGGGGAGGGGGATTGGCGTCAGCAGCCTTTCCACCCGCCGGCCCAAGCTGGTGTCGGAGATGTCCATCGCCGAGGAGATCCGATTCGGAACCGGTCTGGAGGAGCTGGACCGGGTCCTGGGCGGCGGCGCGGTGAAGGGCTCCCTGGTCCTCATCGGCGGCGCGCCGGGCATCGGCAAGTCCACCCTGATGCTCCAGATCTGCGACCAGCTCTGTCGGTTTGCCAAGGTCCTCTATGTATCCGGTGAGGAGTCCGAGCGGCAGCTGAAGCTCCGGGCGGAGCGGTTGGGCGTGGGGGAGATGGGGCTGTACCTCTTTGCGGAGAACAACCTGGAGGAGGTCCTCTCCGCCGTGGAGGAGACCCAGCCGGATATTCTCATCGTGGACTCCATCCAGACCATGTACAACGGGGATCAGAGTGCCTCTCCTGGCAGCATTTCCCAGGTAAAGGACTGCACCATGGCCCTGATGCAGATGGCAAAGAGTCGGGGAACCACAGTCTTTGTCATCGGCCATGTGAACAAGGAGGGCAGCCTGGCCGGCCCCAAGGTCCTGGAGCACATGGTGGACTGCGTGCTCTACTTTGAGGGAGAGCGAAATATGTCCCACCGGATCCTCCGGGCGGCCAAGAACCGCTTTGGGGCCACCAATGAGATCGGCGTGTTTGAGATGGACGACACCGGCCTGCGGGGGGTTCCCAATCCCTCCCAGATGCTGCTGGAGGGCCGGCTGACCGAGGAGCCGGGCACCTGCGTGGCCTGCGTCATGGAGGGAGCCAGACCGGTACTGGCAGAGGTCCAGGCCCTGCTGACCCCCACAGCCTTCGGGAATCCCCGCCGGAGCACCAACGGCTTTGACTACAACCGGGCCATGCTGCTCATGGCGGTGCTGGAGAAGCGGGGGGGCCTGGGGGTGAACACCTGCGACGCCTATCTGAACGTCATCGGCGGCCTGTATCTGGACGAGCCGGGGGCCGACCTGGCGGCGGTGCTGGCGCTGGCCTCCAGCTTTCGGGACAAGCCCGTGCCGGCCGATCTGGCAGCCATCGGCGAGGTGGGTCTGACGGGAGAGCTCCGGTCGGTGTCCGCCCTGGGCCAACGGCTGGCGGAGGTCCGCCGTCTGGGCTTTACCAAATGCCTGGTGCCGAAAAACCAGGGGAAGCAGCGTCTCACGCCCCCGGAGGGGTTACAGCTGATCCCGGTGAAGAACATCCGGGAGGCCCTGGCGGTGCTTCTGTGAGGACTGGATGGGGCAGTAGTGGACACAGTCCCGGAGAAGGGCGGCCTCCCCGGTGGATGCCGCCCGGGCCAGGGTGCAGTACCCCTCCTGCTGATAGATGCAGGGGTCCGTGCAGGGGATGAGGCTCATGGGAATCACCTTCTTCCGGGCTGGATGCAAGTAGTGTTCACCGGCGCCCTTGAAATATAAGATAGAAATATTGGATAGGACAAAGCGCCCACCGGCTGGCCGGTGGGCGCTTTGGAGTCGTATGGATTTATTTTTCTTCCTCTTCCTCGGGGATCACGGCCACGCGGATCTCCAGGATACGGCGGTGATCCAGCCGGGTGACGGTGACGTCCAGGTTTTCATAGACGAACCGGTCGCCCTCCACAGGCAGGCGGCCCAGCTGGTCCAGGACCCAGCCGCTGATAGAGGCCGAGTCGATGTCCACGGCCCGGATGGAGAACCGGTCGAAGAGGTCGTCCAGGTTGGCGGAGCAGGAGATCAGATAGCTGCCGTCCTCCTGGGGCTTGAACTCCTCGATGACCTCATCGTGCTCGTCCCAGATCTCGCCCACCAGTTCTTCCAGGATATCCTCCAGGGTGACGATGCCCATGGTGCCGCCGTAGTCATCCACCACCACGGCCATGTGGGACTTGCTCCTCTGGAGAGACCGCAGCAGATCGGAGATCTGGGCGGAGCCGGTGGTGTAGAAGACCTTGCTGACCAGGCTGCCCACGTCGGTGTGGTTGTGGTACCGGGCAGAGAAGAAGTCCTTCTCGTGGATCAGACCGATGATATTGTCAATGGATGTGTGATAGATGGGGATGCGGGAGTAGGCGCTTTCCGCAAAGAGGACGGCCAGCTCCTCCATGGTGACAGTATCCGGGGCGGCCACGATGTCCACCCGGGGGGTGAGGATCTCCTCCACCTCCATGTCGTTGAACTCGATGGCGGCGCGGATGAGCTCGCTCTCGTGGTGCTCCAGACCGCCCTCGCTCTCGGCCTCCTCCACCATGGTGATGAGCTCCTCTTCGGTGATGCCCTCCTCCTGGCTGGTGTGGAAGACCTTCATGGCCAGCCTGCTGAACAGGCCGAAGAAGAGGTGCAGGGGGGTCAGAAGGAACAGGAGGACCCGCAGAATGGGGACAGCCCGCATACAGAAGGTCTCCGGTTTGTCCTTTGCCATGGTTTTGGGGGTGATCTCACCGAAAATCAGCACCACCACCGTCAGCACCGCCGTGGAGATGGCGGGACCGTAGGCCGGGTAGAGCTTGGTGAACAGCACCGTGCCCAGGGAGGCGGCGGTCAGGTTCACGATGTTGTTGCCGATGAGGATGCAGGAGAGAAGCTTGTCGTACTGTTCCAGCAGGGCCAGAGCCTTTTGGGCGCGGAGATTGCCGTCCTCCGCCTTGCTCTTCAGCCGGATCTTGTTCACCGAAGAGAAGGCGGTCTCCGTGGAGGAGAACCAGGCAGACAAAAAGACAAGAATCACGAGAGCAACCGTAATTGCTATACAGGTACTGTCCATAAGGGACCCATCATCTCAGCTTTCTATTAAATATTTTATATGGGGGGACCGGGTGAGGATAAAACACACCACAGTCTACCATCCCTGTACAGCATACCACAGGGCCGGTTTGATTGCAAGAAGAACGGGGAAATTTCAACGGCCCGGCAGAAAAGGTTTGCCAAACGGGGGAAAAGCGGGTATACTTCTAATACTGTTTACATAAGGGGGAGGACCCATGGGAAAGCTGACCTTTGCCATTCCCACCCTGCTGGGTGTGGAGGGCCTGACGGCCGATGAACTGCGGCGGATGAAAATGGAAAACGTCCGGGTGGAGAACGGACGGGTGTTCTGCGACGGGGAACCGAAGGATATCCCCCGGCTGAACCTCCGTCTGCGCACCGGAGAGCGGGTGCTGATCCTGCTGGGGGCCTTCCCGGCCTACAGCTTTGAGGACCTCTTTGAGGGGACCAGGAAGCTGCCCTGGGAGCGCTTCATCCCCGACGGGGGCCAGTTCCCGGTGAAGGGGTTCAGTCTGAACTCCGCCCTCCACAGCGTCCCCGCCTGCCAGTCCATCGTGAAGAAGGCGGTGGCCACCCGTCTGGGGAAGGTCTACCATCGGGAGACTCTGCCGGAGACCGGGGCGCTGTATCAGATTCAATTCTCAATCATGAAGGATGTGGCCTCCCTCATGCTGGACACCACCGGCCCCGGCCTGTACAAGCGGGGCTACCGGGCCGTGGGGGTGGCCGCCCCTCTGCGGGAGACCCTGGCCGCCGCCCTGGTCATGCTCTCCGGCTACCGGGGCAAGGACCCGTTCTGCGACCCCTTCTGCGGCTCCGGCACCATCGCCATTGAGGCCGCCCTTATCGCTAAGAACCGGGCCCCCGGCCTGAACCGGACCTTTGCCGCCCAGAAGTGGCCCTGGCTGCCCTCCGACGCCTGGGTGGAGGCGGCCGGGGAGGCCATGGACCTGGAGTTCGACGGCGACTATGAGATCTGGGGCGGCGATATCGACCCCGCCGCCATCCGGGTGGCCCGGGACAACGCGGTAAAGGCCGATGTGGAGGACCTGGTCCGCTTTGAGGTGGCCGACGCCCGGAGCTTCTCCCGGACGGAGGAATACGGCCGGATCGTCTCCAACCCGCCTTACGGGGAGCGGCTCATGGAAAGGCGGGAGGCCGAGGAGCTGTACCGGGATTTTGGCAGAGCTGTCCAGGGACTGCCAGCCGGATGGAAGCTCAACATCCTGTCCTCCCACACGGAGTTCGAGCGCACCTTCGGACGAACGGCAGATAAGAAGCGAAAATTATATAATGGTATGCTCAAGTGCGATCTCTTCCAGTACGGTGTGAAACGGGCAAAACGGCATTGATCTGGGTGTGCTGGAGGGAACTGTAAAAACTGCACAAAGAAAGATGCAAGATGTAGACTCTTTTGGTGAGTTTCAATGTTGCAGAATGCGCGCCGGGAGGGTATTATAATACTTGACTTAGCACTCGGGTAAAAAGAGTGCTAACCCAATTCAGTAAAAAATTTTTTGATATATAGAAGGAGGAACTCTCAATGACTCTGAAACCTCTGTTCGACCGCGTTGTCATCAAGCGCCTGGAAGCAGAAGAAACCACCAAGGGCGGTATCATCCTGACCGCAGCCTCCAAGGAAAAGCCCGACATGTCCATCGTGGTGGCCGTTGGCCCCGGCGGAATGATCGACGGCAAGGAAGTGAAGATGTTCCTGAAGCCCGGTGACAAGGTCATCACCAGCAAGTACATGGGTACGGAAGTCAAGATCGATGGCGAGCAGCTGACCATTGTCAAGCAGAGCGACATCGTGGCAATCGTGGAAGACTAATCTATTTCTAATTATTAAGGAGATCATAGAATTATGGCAAAGATGCTCAGTTATGGTGAGGAAGCACGCCAGGCTCTGGAGCGCGGCGTGAACAAGCTGGCCGATACCGTGAAGATTACCATGGGTCCCAAGGGCCGCAACGTGGTCCTGTGGAGAGCCTATGGCACCCCCCTGGTCACCAACGACGGCGTGACCATCGCCAAGGAGATCGAGCTGGAGGACCCCTTTGAGAACATGGGCGCCCAGCTGGTGAAGGAAGTCTCCACCAAGACCAACGACGTGGCCGGCGACGGCACCACCACCGCCACCCTGCTGGCCCAGGCCATCATCCGCGAGGGCATGAAGAACCTGGTGGCAGGCGCCAACCCCGTGGTGATGAACAAGGGCATGGCCAAGGCCACCAAGGCCGCGGTGGAGGCCATCCAGAAGAACTCCCAGCCCGTCAAGGGCAGCGAGGACATCGCTCGGGTCGGCACCGTCTCCTCCGGCGACGAGAAGATCGGCACCCTGATTGCCGAGGCCATGGAGAAGGTGGGCACCGACGGCGTCATCACCGTGGAGGAGTCCAAGACCGCCGAGACCTACAGCGAGGTGGTGGAAGGCATGCAGGTGGACCGTGGTTTCCTGTCCCCCTACATGGTCACCGACACCGAAAAGATGGAGGCCGTGCTGGACGATCCCCTCATCCTGCTGACTGAGAAGAAGATCAGCAACATCCAGGAGATCCTGCCCGTTCTGGAGCAGGTCATCCAGGCCAACCGCAAGCTGCTCATCATGGCCGAGGACGTGGAGGGTGAGGCCCTGTCCACCCTGCTGGTCAACAAGCTGCGGGGCACCCTGAACGTCCTGTGCGTCAAGGCTCCCGGCTTCGGCGACCGCCGCAAGGAGAACCTGCAGGATATCGCTATCCTGACCGGTGCCACCGTCATCTCCAGCGACTACGGCCTGGAGCTGCAGGACTGCACCCTGGCACACCTGGGCACTGCCCGCCAGGTCAAGGCCGGCAAGGAGACCACCATCATCGTGGACGGCGGCGGCAGCACCGAGGCCATCCAGGAGCGCGCCACCCAGATTCGCAACGAGTATGAGCGCTCCACCTCCGAGTACGACCGTGAGAAGCTCCAGGAGCGTCTGGCCCGTCTGTCCGGCGGCGTTGCCATCATCCGTGTGGGCGCTGCTACCGAGACCGAGATGAAGGAGAAGAAGCTGCGCATCGAGGACGCCCTGA
>JAUNCL010000037.1 GCA_030535235.1 Bacillota bacterium | reverse complement strand
TGGTAGACGTAGCGGACTCAAAATCCGCCGCTGGCGACAGCGTACCGGTTCGAGTCCGGTCACCGGCACCAGAGCAATAGAATCCGAACCAAGTTTCCCCTGTGGGAGACCGGTTCGGATTTGTTGTTGTCACCATAAGGTGCCGACGCAGAAGCCGTCAGGGTAACGATCCTGACGGCTTCTCTTATGCGGGGGATGTATGCCCTGCCCCTGTGAAACGGAGGAATTCAGCGCGGTGCAGTGAGAAATTTGGGGAAAGCGGTAGAAAACGGCAGAGGTTGATGCTATAATTGACATTAATATTTGTATAACCCCTGGGAGAAATCTGCACACGTCTTTGTGCTATGTAAAGGACTGGTCTCTATGACACAGTTGATTTGGATCGTGATATTTACCGTGATCGCGGTGGCCAATCTGTCTGTCTCCTTCCGGTGTCTGGCCCACAGGGAGCGGGAGGGGCGTATGCTGTGCTATGCCCTGCGGTGGGCGGCTCTGGTGAGCGTTTCCTATATGCTCAGCATTCTCACAACAGACCAATGGATCATGTCCCTGAGCAGCAGCGTATACTTTGCCAGCGTCAGCGGAATGATCTTTTTCCTCATGCGCTTTTTCTTCGTCCTTTCGGGGGAGGACGACAGGGGAAATACCGTCGTCTGTCTGGTGCGGCGGGTCTTCCTGATCTGGACTCTGGTGGACGCGGTCCTTCTTCTGACCAATCCCATTTCCGGCGTCGTCCTTACCTACCAGCCTGTTGTGCCCACCCCCGAGGTGGCCCGGTGGATCTTTATCCCCCACCGCCTCTATGATATGCATCTGGCCCTCTGCTACCTGATGCTCTGCGCGGGTTTCTTTGCCCTGATCATGCGGACCCTCCGGGTGCCCTGGATGTACCGCCACTATTATCTCCGCATCATTCTGGGTGTGCTGGCGATGGTGGCCATCAACGCCGCGTATTTGCTGCAGGTGACCTACAACCACATCGACTACTCCATCCTCTTTTACAGCGTCATGGGCTACTGGATCCATTGGAACGCCTTTGAAGCCAGAGATGCCGGATTGCTCAGCCAGGCAAGGCATACCATCCTGGAGCATCTGGGTCAGCCCCTGTTTTTCTTTGACTGGGATGACCAGCTCATCCTGACCAATGAGAGCGCCAGAACCCTGCTGGATGACCTGGATGCGCCGGACCACTCCCTGACCGTGGAGGAATTCCTCCACCTGTGCGGGGCGGAGGACCAGCTGCCCGACCTGGGGCAGGACCGGCGGTTCTACTGGACTGCCCGGACAGACAGCAAGGACTCCTACATCTGTGACTTCCAGCTGCTGCGAGATAAGAAACACGAGATGGTGGGCCGGTTCTTCATCCTCACCAACAACACCCTGGGGGTGGATCCCCTGACCGGGTTCCAGACCCAACAGTATTTCAACCTCCACAGCCGGGAGCTGATCCCGGAGGGGGAGGAGCCCGTGGGCGTCGCGGTGTGCGACCTGAACCGTCTTGCCCTGCTGAACGATACCATGGGTACCGAGGGGGGCGACCATGCCATCCGCCTCCAGGCCCAGGCCATGAAAAAGCATTTCCCCTCCAACACGGTCTTTGTCCGCCTGCAGGACGCCGTGCTCTGCGCCCTGTGCCGGGGCCTGGACAGCGACGAGATAAAGGCGAGACTGCAGGCGGTCAATCAGGACCTGGAGGCCGCGGACAGCTTCCCCTTCCGCATCAAAATGGACAGTGCGGTGTCCATCACTGACCCGGACGCTGTCGTCCACACCGCCCAGGAAACCGTTTCCATCCTGCGGACACGAAAGCTGCTTGACAGCGATTCTGACGGCTCCGCTGTCATTGACTCCCTCCACCAACTGCTGCTGGAGTGCGATTCGGAGACCGAATTCCACGTGCGCCGCACCAGGGAGCTCGGGGAGCGGCTGTCCTTCCTGCTGGGCCTCTCCGATTATGAGCGGGATCAGCTCTCCCTGCTCTGCCTGTTCCACGACATCGGAAAGGTGGGCATTCCCCAGGAGATCCTGAACCGCTCGGGAAAGCTGTCTCAGGAGGAACAGGATATCATGCGCTCCCATGCGGAAAAGGGCTATCGCATCGCCAAGGCCACCCCGGAGCTGAACATCGTGGCGGAGGCCATCCGGCACCACCACGAGCGGTGGGACGGCAGCGGCTATCCCGATGGACTGAAGCGGGAGGCCATCCCCCTGCTGTCCCGGATCATCGCCGTGGTAGATGCCTACGACGCCATGGTGTCCGACCGGCCCTATCGGAAGGGGATGGAGATGCTCCAGGCCTGCCGGGAACTGATCCGGTACGCCGGGATTCAGTTCGATCCCTATGTGGTGGAGGTCTTCGTGGGCATGATCACCGGCGGCGAGGAAGTGGAGGTGTCGGAGCAGGTCGCCCCGGAGAAAACGACCGACCTCGCCCAGGAAACCATCGGCTTGGTCAGCACCGTGTACTGCGCCCGGTACACCCTGGGTCCCAAAGAACAGATCCTGGAGGTGGACGGGTTTTTTGAGGAATTGACCGGCTTTACGTCCTACGACGTCAAGCAATTCCACCTGACGCAGAGCGATATGATCTTTGAGGAGGACCGGGAGCTGTACTGGACTATGGTGGAGGAGCAGCGACAGGCCCAGGGGATCGTCTATCTGGAGCATCGCATCCGCCGGAAGGACGGCACGGGCCGCTATGTCTACTGCACCGGCCTGCCCTTTACGGACCCGGCAACGGGGGAGCTTCGCACTACCGTTATCGTATCCGATATCACCGATTCGGTCTCCGTCCAGATGCAGGTGGGGATTGCCCGGAACCGGGCCATGATGAGCCTGTACCGGCTGGAGGAGGCCAACCAGCGGGACCCCCTGACCGGTCTGCTGAATCGCTCGGCTTTCCGCAAGGCCTGCGAGCGGGAGCTGGACCGGGATGGGCAGCGTTGCCTGATGATGATGCTGGATGTAGACGATTTCAAGGGATACAACGACACCTATGGCCATCCCAAGGGCGACGAGCTGCTGATCGACCTGACCAAAACCCTGTCCGACGCTGTGGGGCGGGAGGGGCTGGCGGGCAGAATGGGCGGAGACGAGTTCTGCTGCCTGCTGCGCCTGGAGCGGAACGCCTCCCTGTCCCAGATCCGCCGCCGGGGAGAGGAGATCCTGCGGCAGGTCAACGAGCGGGTCGGCAGAGACGGCGTATCCGTATCCGCCGGCGTGGCCTGGTCCGATCCCAAGGGCTCCGACTTCCAAACGATGTATGCCCGGTCGGATAAGGCCCTCTATACCGCCAAAAAGGACGGAAAGGCCCAGTTGTGGGGGGAAGAACAGGCCCCGCTGCGGTCGGTGACATGAAGGAAAACAGCGCACTGTTTTGAGAGGCAGGTTCTGCCTCTCAAAACAGTGCGCTGTTTCAACTTTTTCCACAGCTCTGTGCAAAAAAGAGGGCTGCCCCTCGTGATTTCAGAAAATCATTTTGAGACAGCCTCTTGGTATATAAGCGTTGGAACTGTTTCAGTCCCCGTCGTAGGCCTTCTGATAGATGGCGATGATCTGCTCCTTGGTGGCCTTTCTGGGGTTGGTGGCGGCGCAGGCGTCCTTCATGGCGTTCTCGGCCATGATCTCGAAGTCCGCCGGGTTCACACCCAGGCTCCGCAGGTTCTGGGGGATGCCCAGGTAACGGCCAAAAGTCTTCAGCCCGTAGACGCAGGCCTCCCCGGCCTCGAAGGGGGACATCCCCTGCACGTTCAGGTCCATGGTCTCGGCAATGACCCGGAAGCGCTCCAGGTTGCCGATGAGGTTGAACTCCTGGACGTAGGGCAGCAGAATGGCGTTGCACACGCCGTGGGGCAGGTTATAAAAACCGCCCAGCTGGTGGGCCATGGCGTGGACATAGCCCAGGGAGGCGTTGTTGAAGGCGACGCCGGCCAGATACTGGGCGTAGGCCATCTCGGACCGGGCCTTCATGTACTCGCCGTTTGCCACGGCTTGGGGCAGATAGTGGACGATCTTGTCGATGGCCTTGATGGCGGCGGCGTCCGTCAGGGGGTTGGCCGCAGTGGAGACGTAGGCTTCCACCGCGTGGGTCAGGGCGTCCATGCCGGTGGCGGCGGTCAGAGAGGCGGGCATGCCGACCATCAGCGCGGGGTCGTTGATGGCAATGGTGGGCGTAACTCTCCAGTCCACGATACACATCTTCACCTTCCGGGCGGTGTCCGTGATGATGCAGAACCGGGTGATCTCGGAGGCGGTACCGGCGGTGGTGTTCACGGCCATCAGGGGCGGCAGCGCCTCGTGGGCCTGGTCCACACCCTCATAGTCGGAGATCTTGCCGCCGTTGGTGGCCACCAGGCCGATGCCCTTGGCGCAGTCGTGGGAGGAGCCGCCGCCCAGGGACAGGATGCTGTCACAGCCGTTGTCGTGGTAGAACTTCTCACCCTCCACCACGTTGGTGTCCTTGGGGTTGGGCTCAGCCTTGCCAAAGACCACGGAGTCCACGCCGGCGTCCTTCAGGATCTTCTGGATCCGGGCGGTCATGGGGTGGCTTGCCAAAAATTCATCGGTGACGATCATGGTCTTGGTGCCGCCGACACTCTTCATCAGGTGGCCGGTCTCCTCCACGGAGCCCTCGCCGAAGACGTTTCTGCTGGGTACGAAATAATAGGTGGACATACTGATTTTCCTTTCTCGCCTGGGCGCTTACTTCTCGGGATAGAACCCGGAGGGGGTCTCGTTGAGGTTGATCATGATATTCTTCTGCTGGGTGTAGTGCTCCAGGATGACCTTGTGGGTCTCCCGGCCGATGCCAGACTGCTTGTAGCCGCCGAAGGGCGCGCCGGCGGGGATCTGGTTGTAGGTGTTCACCCACATACGGCCGGTCTCCACACCCCGGGCCACCCGGATGGCCCGGTTGATGTCCCGGGTCCAGACCGCGCCGCCCAGACCGTAGACGGAGTCGTTGGCCATGGCGATGACCTCCTCCTCGGTCTTGAACTTGATGACCACAGCCACGGGGCCGAAGATCTCCTCCTGGGCCACCCGCATGTCGTTGGTGGCGTTGACGATCAGGGTGGGCTTCATGAAGCAGCCCTTGGCGCAGGCCCCGTCGGTGCAGGGCTCACCACCGCAGGCCACGGTGGCGCCCTCCTGCTTGGCCAGCTCCACGTAGGACAGGATTTTCCGCAGCTGGCCCTGGTCCACCTGGGCGCCCATCTGGGTGTTGGGGTCCAGGGGGTCGCCTACGGTGACCTTGTTGAAGGCCTCCACGGCGGCGGCCACGAACTTGTCATAGATACCCTCCTGGACGAAGACCCGGGAGCCGGCGCAGCAGACCTGGCCCTGGTTGAACAGGATGCCCAGCTGCAGGCCGTCGATGGCCATGTCCCACTGGCAGTCGTCGAAGTAGATGTTGGCGCTCTTGCCGCCCAGCTCCAGGGTGGCAGGGATGAGCTTGTCGGCAGCGGCCTTGGCCACGTTCAGGCCAACCTCAGTGGAGCCGGTGAAGGCCAGCTTCCGGAAGCCGGGGTGATCCAGCATGTACTGGCCCGCCCGGGAGCCGCCGCCGGTGACCACGTTCAGCACGCCGGGGGGCAGCAGGTCGCCGATGAGCTTGGCCAGAACCAGGGCGCTCAGAGGGGTGGTTGAGGAGGGCTTTAAGACGATGCAGTCGCCGGCAGCCAGAGCGGGGGCCAACTTCCAGGCGGCCATCAGGAAGGGGAAGTTCCAGGGGACGATCTGTCCCACCACACCGATGGGCTCCCGGAGGATGAGGCTCAGCATGTTGCCGTCCAGAACGGAGGCCTTGCCCTCCTCGGTGCGGATGGCCCCGGCGAAGTAACGGAAGTGGTCGGAGGAGTAGGGGACGTCGATGGCCTTGGTCTCCCGGATGGGCTTGCCGTTGTCCATGCTCTCCACCTGGGCCAGCAGATCGGCATTCTCATCGATGACGTCGGCGATCCTATCCAGGATGGCGGCCCGCTGGCCGGTGCTCATATCTCTCCAGGCGGGGAAGGCAGCCCAGGCAGCCCGAACGGCGGCGTCCACATCCTCCTTGGTGGCCTCGGCGCACTGGGCCAGGACCTCTCCGTTGGCGGGGTTAGTGGTGGTGAAGGTTCTCCCGTCAGAGGCGGGGACCCACTGACCTCCGATGTACAGGTCATATCGTTCGTCCAGCTTTGCGTTCATAACGGCGCTCCTTTCTTTATACAGCAAGTTTAAGACTATGTTTTGTATCTTTCGTTATGTTTTTGAGAAACTTATCTCTATGCCATAGTTATACCACGCCCACAGTTTTTTGGCAAACACACAAAGCTGATGGGAGAAATAAGAAAAAGTTATGGGGCCGTTTCCACCTCTTCGGGCGCCTGGCGCATGAGCCGGAAGAAGTGGTCGGCGGGGACGCTCACCGGGGGCACCAGCCGCAGGGCCACGGTGTTGATGCGGAAGGCGTCTCCCTCCAGCTCAAAGATGGCCACATCCTCGGGGAGCTGCTCCTCGGCGCCGCTGGGGATGGCGGCGATGCCCATGCCGGCCTCCACCATGAGCAGGAGCTCGAAGTAGTTCCTGGCCCATTGGACCGGGTTGTCCCCCAGGCCCAGGCGGGTGTAGTAGTCGGTGCGCTGGTGGTTGGCGTTCCCGCCGTACTTCCCTTGGATGCGGAGGAGGGGCAGGCCGGTGAGCTCGGCAGCGGCCACCACCGGCCGTCCGGCCAGGGGGCTTCCGGCACTGATCATAAACCGGGAGCGGGTGCTGGCCAGCTCCAGGATGTCCAGCCCCTGGTCCAGGACCAGACCGGAGTCGGGCGCCACGATGAGGTCCAGCTCCCCCCGGCGCAGGTCCTCCAGCAAGGCATCCCGGTTGGCCTCCTGGATGGTCACGGCTACCTCCGGGTAGGCCGCCCGGAAGCGGCGGAGGTGGCCGGCAAAGATCTTCTGGGCGCTGAGGCCGTGGAAGCCAACCCGGAGGACCTGCTTCTCCCCGTCGGCGATGGTTCTGGCCTGCTTCACCGCCCCGTTGTACTGGGTCAGGACGCTCTGGCACCGGCGGGCAAAGTACTCCCCCGCCGGGGTCAGGGACACCGAAGTCCCGCCCCGGTCGAAGAGCTGAAAGCCCAGCTCCTCCTCAAACTGCTTGATCTGTTGGCTGATGGCCGCCTGGGCCACATAGCACTCCCTGGCGGCCTTGGTGAAGCTCAGGTGCCTGGCCACCGCCAGAAAGTATTCGATCCTGCGAAAACTCACGGATGTTCCTCCTCTCTGTTTAAAAAAGGGGGGCGAGGTCCTGCGACCCCGCCCCAATGCGTATTTATTTTCGGGTTCTCTTCTTTCCCTGCCGGGTGGGAGTCTTTCGGTCTCCCCTGCCCTTGGCGGGCTTTCCGCCCTTCCGGTCGGCCTTGCCGCCCTTGGCAGGCTCGTCCCGGGTGGGGCGGACCGGCCGCAGGAGGCAGTCGGGGCCGTAGCCGATGAGGTCCTCCCTTCCCGCCTTGTGAAGGGCCTCCATGACCAGCCGCCGCTTCTCCGGCCGCTTCCACTGGAGGAGGGCCCGCTGAAGCTCCTTCTCATGGGGGGATTTTGGCACATAGACCGGCTCCATGGTCCTGGGGTCCAGGCCGGTGTAGTACATGCAGGTGGAGATGGTGCCGGGGGTGGGATAGAAGTCCTGGACCTGCTCCGGCTGGCGGCCGGTCTTGTTCAGCCACTGGGCCAGGGAGATGGCATCCTTCAGGGTACACCCCGGGTGGGAGGACATGAGGTAGGGCACCAGGAATTGGTTCTTGCCGTACTTCTGGTTCAGCCGCTGGTACTTCTGCCGGAATTTCTCATAGGCCCCGATGTGGGGCTTGCCCATGTGGTCCAGCACATGGCCCACGCAGTGCTCCGGGGCCACCTTCAGCTGGCCGCTGATGTGGTGCTTGACCAGGTCGGCAAAGAACTCCCCGTTCTTATCCTCCAGCAGGTAGTCGAAGCGGATGCCGGAGCGGATGAAGATCTTTTTGATGCCGGGGATCTCCCGCAGCTTCCGCAGGAGGGTCAGATAATCAGTGTGGTCGGCGTCCAGGTTGGGGCAGGGCTCGGGGGCCAGACAGTCCCGGTTTTTGCACAGGCCGTGCTTGCGCTGCTTCTGGCAGGAGGGCCGGCGGAAGTTGGCGGTGGGGCCGCCCACGTCGTGGATATAGCCCTTGAAGCCCGGGTGCTGGGTAAGGGCCGTGACCTCCCGGATGACGCTCTCATGGCTGCGGGAGGTGACCATTCGCCCCTGGTGGAAGGCCAGGGAGCAGAACTTGCAGGCCCCGAAGCACCCCCGGTTGTGGATGACCGAAAATCGGACCTCCTCGATGGCGGAGACGCCGCCCTGGCTGTCGTAGACCGGGTGGGGCTCCCGCATGTAGGGCAGCTCGGCCACCCGGTCCAGCTCCTGGGTGTTCAGGGGCATGGCCGGGGGGTTGTAGATGAGGTACTCCTTCCCGTGGGGCTGGATGACCGCCCGGCCCCGGATGGGGTCGTGCTCGTCGTACTCCACCAGGTTGGCGGCGGCGTAGGCCCGTTTGTCCCGGCTGACCTCCTCATAGGAGGCCACCCGGAGGGCGGGGTACTGGCAGGCGTCGGGGGAGCTTGCGGCGAAGCAGGTCCCCTTCACATCGGTGATCTGGCTGATCGGCTCCCCGGCGGCCAGACGTCTGGCGATCTCCCGGGTGGCCCGCTCCCCCATGCCGTAGACCAGCAGGTCGGCCTGGGCGTCGAAGAGGATGGACCGGCGGACCTTATCCTCCCAGTAGTCGTAGTGGGCGAAGCGGCGGAGGGATGCCTCCAGGCCGCCGATGACGATGGGGATGTCGCCATAGACCTCCCGGATCTTGTTGGCGTAGACGATGGTGGCCCGGTCGGGGCGGTATCCGGCCTTGTTGCCGGGGGAGTAGGCGTCGTCGTGGCGGCGCTTCCGGGCGGCAGTGTAGTGGGCCACCATGGAGTCGATGTTGCCGCCGTTGATGAGGACCCCGTACCGGGGCCGGCCCAGGGCGGTGAAGGACTCATTCTTCCGCCAGTCGGGCTGGGCCAGGATGGCTACCCGGTAGCCCTCATCCTCCAGCACCCGGCTGATGATGGCCGTGCCGAAGGAGGGATGGTCCACATAGGCGTCCCCGGTGATGAGGAGGAAGTCGTAGTAGTACCACTCCCTGGCCCGCATATCCTCGACGGAGATGGGGAGAAAGTCACGCAGCGGTTTCAAAGAAAATCCTCTCCTTGGTTGTGATAGCCGATGGGCTTTTCCATCTGGTACAGGCTGCCGTAGGCGCCGGGCACGGTGCCGGTGATGTGGAAGCCGTATTTTTCATAGAAGCCCAGGGCGGTCTGGTTTTTCTCAGAACAGGCCAGCCGGAGGACCTCCCGGCCCATGGGGCGGAAGAGGCTCACGGCCTTGCCCAGGACCTGGACCCCCAGGCCCATGCCCCGGTTCTCCGGGCGGAGATAGAGGAAGGATATGTACCCTCTCCCCTCCCCTGCGTCCCGGTCCGGGTCCAGCTGGAGGAGGCCCACCGGGCGGCTGCCCTTCATGGCCAGGGAGAGACTGTGGCGGTCCTTCCGCCAGGCGGCCCTGGCGTCGTCCAGGAAGCCGGGGCCGTCGTAGCGCTCGTCGGTTTTGCCGTAGAGGTTCACCCAGGCCTCCTCCCGGGCGGCTAAATAGAAGTCCCGGTCCTCCGCGGTGTCCAGGTCGGCGGAGCGGAACCACAGGTTGATGTCCACCTGCTTGCTGTCCTTGTTCCACCAGTGCTGCCGGGCCAGGGTGGATATATCCGGGGTCAGGTGGGAGTTGTCGTCGGCAAAGACGATGCGGATCTTTCCGTTTTCGATTTCCAGGAGGGTGACGGCGGTGTTGTCGCTGTGGCCCACCTTGGCGGAATCCTTCACCCCCAGGCCCATGATCTCCGCCAGGGTGTTGCGGATGAGAGTACCGTGGGCGAAGACCGCCACAGTCTGCCCGTCGTGCTTGGCGGCGATGTCCAGGATGGCGGCCAGCCCTCTCCGGCGGACCTCCGGGAAGGACTCCCCGTTGGGGGCCCGAAAGAGCGGGGAGGTCTGGGTGAAGAGGTCCATCTGCTCCTTGTCCCGGCGGGCGATGTAGGCAAAGGTGTGGTCCTCCCAGTCGCCCATGTTGATCTCCCGCAGGTCGGGCCGGGTGTGGAGCGGGAGGTGCTTGGGGCCGGTGATGGCCCGGGCGGTGGTCATGGTGCGAAAGAGGTCGCTGGAGTAGACCGCGTCGATGGGGATATTCTGAAAGCGCTGTTCCAGGGCTTTGATCTGTCGATATCCGTTTTCTGTGATGAGGCTGTCATATTGGCCGTGGATGCGGCGGTAGAGGTTCCCCTCTGCCTCAGCGTGTCGAATGAGGTATAGTTTGGTCATACCGAATCCTCCGGATTGGTGAAAATGATGTCATAGTAACAGTATATTATATCGTGAATCACATATTTTAGCAACGAATTTTCCGTCAAAGAGGGACACACTAAACCTGTCTGCATGAGACAATTTCACGGAAAGGAGGGCTGCCCGATGTGCTGCTGCAATTTCTGGACCGGCATGGCCTTGGGGGTGGCGGTGGGGACCTGCGTGGGGATCCGCGCCAAGACCAACGAGCGGAAGATCCGCCGTGTCATCAACCGCACCGCCCGCAATGTGGAACACGCCTTTGACTCCATGAGCCGCTGACGGAAGGATCCCACTTTTTTTGAAAAAAATTTTCAGAATCCCTTGACAAAGCTCTTCCCATCTGATAATATAACACTCGTCCCAAGCGAGGGGCACAAAATTGAATGGGGGTATAGCTCAGCTGGGAGAGCGCTTGAATGGCATTCAAGAGGTCAGCGGTTCGATCCCGCTTATCTCCACCATCGAAGCCTTGAAAACCATTGGTTTTCAAGGCTTTTTGCTATTTCACGTTACTTTTATTTTGCTCGGTACTTTTCTGACCAGAGTTTTGACCAGAATTACGAAATGTCCAAAAAATCCAATCTGTTTCAAGAGGTCGGCGGTTCGGTTTTATCGAGCCGCTTTTTTATCCCACCTTGGGGAATTTCAGAACCTTGCAGGCCCCATCTGCGGGCCTGTCCGGGTCTGTGGTTTCGGAAGAAAAAGCTCGGCTGAACCTTGCGATGGCGTCCTGTCGGATGCTCTCCTGCACATGGAGATAATGCTGGGTCATGTCGATGTCCGCATGGCCGACGATGCTCTGAATGGTGGCGAGGTCCACGCCCAGGGCCTGCATCTGCGACACATAAGTATGGCGGCAGGAATGAGGCGTCAGCACCCGGACATCGGGTACGGCTTCCAGCGCCTTTTTGAAATGCTCGCGGAAGGTGGAGGGGTTGCAGGGCGCGTCCTTCTTTTTCATTTCCCAGACGAACTTGTTCTCCGTGGTGCGGAGCTTGACCGCGTACGGCCTTATGCTCTCCGGTACAGGCACATCGCGGTAGCTGTCTCTGGACTTGGGCGTACCGACAACGGCTGTTCCCCTGAGCATGTTGATGGCCTGACGGATGTGGATGCAGGAGCCGTCCGGTTCAATGTGCCTTGGCTCCAGCGCAAGAAGCTCCTGGGTTCTCATGCCGGTGCTGAGCAGCAGCCGGATACTCCAGCCCATTCTGTCATCGGGCAGCAGCTCCATGAGTGTGGTGACCTCCTCCGCTGTGAAGCTCTCCTTGCGCTGCACCGGGCCGGTCTTTCGCATCTTTTCCGCAAAACGTACCGGGTTCTTGCGGATCAGATCGTTGGCCTCAGCCTTGTTGAAGATCTGATAGAGCATTCCTCGGCACTGCGCGAGGCACGAATCGGATCGTCCGTCCCGGCGGAGCTTTTTCAGGAACATCTCGATGTCATAGGGCTTCACGTCTGCGATGCGCCGCCGGGCAAAGCCCTCGTTCAGAATGCGGAGTGTGTAGCAGTAGTTCTCCTGCGTGGTGGGTGCGATATTGTCTCTGTGGTTTTCAAACCAGATGTTCGCCCATTCGGGGAACAGGTAATTCACATCCACCAGCAGACCGGAATCCTTGGCGTCTCGATAGCCTTTGGCTTTTGCTTTGACTTCCTTTTGGGTCTTTCCGTAAAATGTTTTGAATCTGCGCTTTCCGTCGTCGCGGAAACCATCCATGATGGTCATTTCCCAACGACCGTCTGCGCGGAGGCGAAGCGTTCCTTCGCCGTTGGATCTCCTTTTTGCCATGTTACTCCTTTCTTTCATCTGGCAACAAGGCGTTTCGCATTTAAAGCTTAACATAACCCTGTGCATTTTGGAAGTGGGTTTACCGCCGAATGCGGGATTTTTTACATAAAAACTTTAGCTTGTTTTTTACCTAATGACGCTGCATAATATAGAACAAGAGAAGGAAGGTGCTGAAATGTATATTGATACGAATACAATCATATCTGTTTCGGAGGCGAATCAGAATTTCACTCGAGCTACCCGCATCGCTGAAGAACATGGGCAAGCAATTCTGTTCAAGAACAATCGCCCTCGGTATCTTCTAATCGATTTGGAAAAGTCGCCAATTATTGAGATGACAGATGATGAGAAGATTGACTTTGTTGCTGCGAGAATTTTGAAAAAACATAAGGAAGCTTTTCTGGAACTGGCAAAATAAAATAATCATTAAGAGTTTGCTTTTGTGAGCCGATGCTGATGTGGCATCGGCTCATTTTTACTCCGTGACGGTAGTGACGGTATCGGTACTGAGGGTCAGGGTATCGTCACTATCGTCATCCTCAATTTTCGTCAGGTGCAGCGTGCGGCCTTTTGCGGTTCGCTCCACTTCGCAGCAAATACCATACTCAAACTGCAACAAAGATCGATACGGATTGAGCTGCCGGGTCAGAGCGTTTGGTGACTTGATTTGAATATCCGATCTGGCGCAAAGCTGCGTCATCAGCTCCGAGGCCGTGCCGTGAAATGAGCCAGTGTCCGTCAGGAAATCATTCAGTTCACTGAGCAGGCGATCCCGTTTTTGGATGCGTTCCTTACCGCCGTGACCGAGGAACTGCCAGGTGGAAGTGTCCTCGTCAAACATGAGCTCCAACTCCATATCCAGCGTGTCCCGCCCGGTGGCGTAAAGGGTGGCAAGGCTGTCCTGCCGGTCCGCCTTGACCATGACCAGAGAGCCGTCCACGCCGCCGCTGAGACCGGTGGTGCCGGAGATCAGCGCGAAGGGATCGGCAGCGCCGGACTTGCGCGTGTGATGCACCAGCAGGATGGTGATGCCGAAGCGGTCAGCGATGGATTTCATCTGGCTGATGACCTCGTAATCCCCGGCGTAGCTGTACTGGTCAGCGCGCATCTGGCGGACTTTTTGCAGGGTGTCCACGATGACGAATTTGACGGCTGGATGCTCGATGAGGAAGCCGGTGATCTGCTCCTCAAAGCCTTTGCCCATGAGCTCCGCTTCGGTGGCGAAGAAGATGTTGCCGGTCTCACCTCCTGTGACCTTCGCCAGCCGCTCCTGGATTCGCTGCCGCGGATCTTCGAGACTGATGTAGAGCACGTCGCTTTGCTGCGTGGGAAATTCCCACACCTTTGTGCCGGTACTGACGCAGTGGGCCAGCCACAGCATGAGCCACGACTTGCCGATTTTCGGAGCGCCGGCAATGAGATATACGCCGCGCCCGATGAGCCGTTCGATCAGCATATTGTGCGGCTCAAACTCCATGTCCATCAGGTCGCTTGCGCTGATGACCTCCAGCGTCGTGACCTTGATCTGCAGCGCGCGGCAGACCCGTTTGATGGCGGCCAGTTTGCTGTCCAGATGCTCCAGCGCCATGACGTAGTCCACCACATCGCCGCGTTTGTTGCAGCGCTGGCAGCTCCACATGAAGTCCATAAGGATGCCGGCGTGCTCGCCGCAATGGGGACAGACCGTCAGCGCCGGCTCCCAGTACGGGAGCCCGGCCGTTTTCAGAAAATCGGTGAACCGGGATTTGATCTGCAGATGCAGAGCGTCTTCTTTTGTCATTGCTTCTTTCCTCCTTACGCGCTCATTCGCTCGTCCATCCAGGCGAGCAGTTTATCTTTGGGTACGATCATCCGCTTGCCGATGATGATGGTGGGAAAGTCCTTGGAGTGCATCAGCGTGTAGGCGTTGGCGCGGGAGATGCCCAGCACGGCGGCCACGTCATCAGCACACAGCGCCAACGGCAGCTGATCGTAAGAAGTGTAAGTAGTTGTCATGTTGTTCTCCTTTCTTAAACGGTGGAGTTTCCGCTTGCCAAGAGTTGAAACCTACTTGGCAAGCGGTGTATCGGGGTGCCCCGTTCACTTGCCAAGACATACTTAGCAAGCTGGGCATCAAGGTACCCTCATCGCATTTTTGCCTTCGATGATGAATCATACTTGGCAAGCAATGCATCGAGGTGCCCCCGATACAAATCTTCGATTTCCTTGTTGGGCAACATCCCAAACCCTTTAACAATTTTTCAAATTGGCTGCGCAACGTTCCGTCGCTTAATTCTGATCTTCAGGAACATCGACGACTTTAAAAACGTCTCCATGTCCTGCTTCAAGCAGATAATCAATGTGCTTGTTTACCATCTTTTCGCTGCAGTTCAGAAGCTCTGCAACTTCAGCAACGGTGCAGCCGCGATGATCGAAGTCACAGATGGCAGTTGCGACGGCCATCGTTTCGGCATACAGACGGTTGTCCCAGAGAACCTTGTTCGGGACGATGATCTGATGGCTGTTGTAGTAGATTTTTCTTATGTGAATTTCCTCCTGATTGTTTTTTGCATGAAACGACATCGGGCCCAGATGTTGTTTACAAAGTTAAATAGTGCTTTCACTTATTCCGAATTTTGGAGGGGTCAAAGTCAACCCTGTCTAAAAGTCTTCCTCCTAATTGGTAGCCGACGAGAGCGTCTTTTTTAGAACCATTGGATTAAACTTTTCCTCTCATGTGATAGCCGACGAGAATGGTTTTTTTATAAGCATTGGATTAAATTTTCTCCTTTCAGGTGATAGCCGATGGAAAAGCATTTTTTAGAACCATGGGACTAATTTCTCCTTTCAAGAGATAGCCGATGAGAAGGGAAATTTGTCCACTGACTTTCAAATCTTTTCAGATGATAGCCAGCGAGATCATTGCGTTTTCTGTTTTTGGAAAGAGTAGAACAGCCCTCAAATAACATGCCGTAGAGATCCTGTTTTGCAGCCATTTTTGAAAAAATTATTTGATTTCTACCTTTTGCACAAACGGACACATTGGATTTGGACAACAAAAAAGCACCTGCCAAAATGACAAGTGCTATGGGCTGGATGGTGCTGCTTATGAATTTTTCGAAATAATCCCGAATAAACCCACATTAAACTTGGTTTGTTCTTGAGAGTGTGTTATAATATAAACTGTAAAATTGTAGTTTCGTGAAAACGGAGGGGTTTCACCATGGATAACAATATTGAACGCTGGTATTCGATGAAAGAGATCATGGAACATTTGGGCGTTAGCCGTGACACCGTTCTCGATTGGATAGAGCGTCGCAATATGCCTGCCGCTAAAATCGGAAGACTGTGGAAGTTCAAGATTAGCGAAGTCGACGCATGGATGAAGTCCGGCGTTGCCGCTGATAAGTAATTATAATTCGGAGGTGCAATATGGCACTTGAAAATAAATTGGGTTTGACCAGTTCTGCAGATCTTGCTCGAGAGGAAGAACGCATCAGCAAGAAAAAAGCGCTTGAGCTTTTTGAAAGCGGCATACTTGATAAGTTGGAAGCAGGAAAATTTACCGCTCTGAAAGCGATTCATAAATATCTCTTTGACGAAATCTACGACTTCGCCGGGGAGACCAGAACTGTAAATATTTCTAAAGGGAACTTCCGATTTGCTCCTTTGATGTATCTCGAAGCAGCTCTTGAAAACATTGATAAAATGCCACAGTCTACATTTGACGAGATCGTAGAAAAGTATGTGGAAATGAATATCGCTCACCCATTCAGAGAAGGTAATGGGCGCAGTACTCGTATTTGGCTGGATCTCATTTTTAAAACCGAACTCCATATGGTTGTTGATTGGAGCAAGGTGGACAAAGAAGATTATCTTCTCGCTATGGAGCGCAGCCCCATCAGAGATATTGAGATTAAACATATACTCAAAGCCGCTCTGACTGATGATATCAACAGCCGAGAAGTTTATATGAAAGGCATTGATCACAGCTATTACTACGAAGGCTACACAACTTTCAAGACAGAAGAATTGTAAGTCCATCAAGTGGTCACAGCGACGCAGACTCGAAATTGTACCGGACGTGTTGATGCGTGGGTTCGAATAAGGTGCAACGACACTACCTAAATCGTCTATCCGTCGAACAACGTAATAAAATAGTTCGCCGCACCTACGACCTGAGCCGGGTAGTAAGTTGGGAGTTTGCTGAATAACGGGTGAGCCCCTCATACCTTGCACGATGCCTGTATCCAGAGATAGAAAACGCGTCAATTTCACATTAGAGAAAGCATGGAGTTTTTGCCTGATAAGAAAACTCGGATTGCATACCTGTAGATTTTTTGAGTGAGAGGGAAATTTATGAATAACTATATCGAACTTCCTGTTGATAGCATTGAACTGGATATAAGCAATCCTCGAATTGCGCGAGGCATTGCGTATTACGGAGAGAACATTACAAGTGAGACCATGGCCTTGCTTTTAGGATCAACTTCTGAAGCATGTGCAAGCCTCCGGGAGTCTATCCGAGAAAACGGCGGCATTATTCATCCGATTGTCGTCAATAAGCGTGCGGATGGCAGTCATGTGGTAATTGAAGGTAACACGCGTTTGCAAATCTATAGGTTGATTGTAAAATCAAGTTGGACACTTGAAAAAATCCATAGTGATTATTTCTC
>JAUNCL010000009.1 GCA_030535235.1 Bacillota bacterium | reverse complement strand
ATCCCTTTGGAACAAGGAGGAGCTGTTGCAAAACGGAACCGCAATAGCAATTTGCACAAAAAATGTATGTGGTTATCCCTTTAATTAAGCCCAACAAATCGTGCAGCAGAGATGTTAGATACCAAATAATGTAGTAGGTCTTTCTCATGTTGCTTACTCAAGTAGAATGGAGTGCCTCCAGCGGATATATATGCGCCTGATGGCACAAAGTAGAGAAGACACTACATCCAGTTGTCTCTGTATCATGTTGCACCATATATTAGGCTGAGTAAAAGGGATAACCACATTCACGAATCGCCCGTCCAACCTTGCAAAAACAACCACGTGGCGGGCGCTTCATGAAGCGCCCCTACAATTTCTATCGGAATGGTTTCCACATCAAACAGGGCGGGTGCTTCCACCCGCCCTTTCAACTGTCTAAATAAAGAAGGCGACCCTATGGCAAAAAAACGAGAACTTTTTCTGACCTTCGCCCGGATCAGCGCCAGCTGCTTCGGCGGCGGCTACGCCATGCTCCCCTTCTTCCAGCAGGAGCTGGTGGAGAAGCGGGGCTGGCTCACCGACGAGGAGCTGCTGGACCTCCACGCCATCGCCCAGTGTACCCCCGGCGTGATCTCGGTGAACACTGCCACCTTCTGCGGCTACCGGACCCGCGGGGTCTCCGGCGCCCTGGCAGCCACAGCAGGCCTGCTGACCCCGCCCATCCTCATCGTCCTGGTGATCTCCGCCTTTTTCTGGACCTTTGCGGACAATCCCATGGTCCGGCACGCCCTGACCGGCATCCGGGCCTGCGTCTGCGCTCTCATCATCAACAGCACCGTGAAGCTCTATAAAAAGGCCGTCCTGGATGGGCTTACCTTCCTGGTCTTTCTGATTATTTTCGTGCTGGCGGCCTTTGTAGGGCTCTCCCCCGCCCTGCTGGTCATCGGGGCGGCGGTGGCAGGGCTGGTCTACGCCGCCATCCGAAGGGAGGGCAAGGCATGATCCTTCTGCGTCTGTACTGGGAATTTTTTGTGGTGGGCTGCTTCTCCATGGGCGGCGGCATGGCCACGGTCCCCTTCCTCTTCGATTTGGCCGAGCGCACCGGCTGGTTCACCTCCGCCGATCTCACCAGCATGATCGCCATTTCCGAGGCCACCCCCGGCCCCATCGGCATCAACATGGCCACCTACGTGGGCTACGCCTCGGCAGGGGTTCCCGGCGGCGTCATCGCCCCCCTGGGTCTGGTGACCCCGGCGGTAATTATCATCCTGCTGGTGTCCCGGCTTTTGAACACCCTGTGGAAAAACCCCAAGGTCCAGGACCTGTTCCACCTGCTTCGGCCGGCCTCGGTGGGCCTCATCGCAGCGGCGGCCTTCTCGGTCTGCGCCGTGTCCCTGTTCACCTGGGACGGCGGCCTGACCCTCCACTGGCCCTCCATCCTCCTGTTCGGCCTGCTGCTGGCCGCCATGAACCTGCCCAAGCTGAACAAGATCCCCTCGGTGGTCTACATCGCCATCGCCGGTGTGGCAGGCATCCTTTTCCAAATGGTAGATTAGCTGAAAAACGCCTGCGGCAGCCGCCGCAGGCGTTTTGTGGTTTACAGGAAGAGCTCCGGCTCCTTCCGGGGCCAGGAAAACTGCTCCTCCAGCTCAGTCTTGTGATAGAGGTAGTTGGGATCGTCGAAATACTTCGCGCCCTTGGGACAGTGGCGGACGCAGCGGTTGCACTTCATGCAGGGGCCGGTGAGCTGGGCAGCGTTCTCCGGGTCGATGGACCCCAGGGGACACTCCCGGGCGCACTTGCCGCAGTTGGTGCAGGCCTCGGTGGTCAGGGGCTTGACCTTCAGAATGTTGATGGGGTTTCCATGGCGGTCCCGGGGGGTGTAGTAGGGACCCACAGGGTTGTTCCCCTTGACCTTGGCGGAGATGGGCCCGTCAGAGCCCCCCTTTCTCCACACCTGGTCGGCAAAGCCGGAGGCGATGGTCAGGTCGCTGAGATCCGGGCGACCGGCGGCCTGGGTCTGGGAGAAAGCGTGCTGGCAGGCGAAGGCCCCGGCGCCCAGGGTGGTGAAGCCGTTGCCCTCCAGGGTGAGGCAGAGCTCCATAAGGGCGTCGTCATAGTTCCGGTTGCCGTAGCAGACCACCGGGACGGCCAGCGCGCCGTTGCCCTGGACGGATGCCACATACTTAATCAGCAGGTTGGGCACCCGTCCGGCGTAGACGGGAGTGCCGAAGACCACCAGATCCCCCTCCCCAAAGGCTTTTGGCTCCTTGCGGACCGTGGGCAGGGTGAAGTCGAAGGTCTCCAGGGGCGCGCCGGCCTGCTGGGCCAGCCGCCGTGCGATCTGGGTGACCACCTTTTTTGTGGTGTCGGTGGCGCTGAAATAGGCCGCCCACACGGTGTTAATCTTCATGGGTCAGTTCCCCTTTCTTTTTTCTTGCTT
Organism: Bacillota bacterium; assembly: GCA_030535235.1. Taxonomy (GTDB): domain Bacteria; phylum Bacillota; class Clostridia; order Oscillospirales; family Oscillospiraceae; genus Evtepia. The sequence continues at coordinate 73,497 of JAUNCL010000009.1, read as the reverse complement.
CCATTATATCGGGTTTCCCGAAAAAGTAAATAATTTGCAGAAAAAGGAGCCACCCTTCCAATATCCCTGTCCGGGGCTGTTGATTTTTCCGGCTTCCTTCCATATAATATAATCTAACCATCCCCTTGTCGAAGGATGGCATAGTTTGACAGATAGAAAGGATGGCTGCCATGCGCGCAGAGACTCCCAATTCCCATCATCAAGAGAAACCCTCCCGGAAAAAGGGAGTGATCCTGGCCTGCGCCCTGGTGGCTGTGCTGACGGCGGGTTACTTCGCCCTCTGCGCCATGGCGGGCAGCGGGAACATCTATCCCAACGTCATGGTGGGAGAGGTGGCCTTAGGCGGCATGACCTGCGAGGAGGCCGAGGCCGCCATCACCGAGGCCGTCCAGGCCCAGACCCCCGACGATAACCAGGGGGTGCGCTTCACCGTCCAGGCAGCCGACGGCAGAACCGCCCAGGTTCAGGTCCCCCTGTCCAGCGTGGAGACCGACATCCCCGCCACCGTGGCCCGGGCCTGGCAGGTGGGCAACGGCGAGTCCTTCGCCGCCCGAGGGGCGGTCTACCTCACCTGTCTGGTGGCCGGCGCCGACGTGCTGCCCGCCTACGGGGACAGCGATAAACTGGATGCCATCCTGGACGACATGGACGCCGAGATCGGTCAGGAAGCCGTGGAGAGCACCTGGGAGCTGGGGGACACCCAGCTCACCCTCACCAAAGGGCAGCCCGGCAACCTCATTGACCGGGAATCCGTAAAGGACGAGATTTTCACCTACATGGGCCGGGGCGAGATCGTGGACCTGGCCTCCGCCCAGCCCCAGTTCACCATGAAGCTGGAGCAAACCCTCCCCGAAGAGCTGGATCTCACCGACGTGCTGGCCCAGGTGGAGACCGAGGTCCAGAACGCCCAGTTCAACAAGGCTGAGAAGCTTTTCCAGGCGGACAGCGTGGGCATCTCCTTTGACGCCCAGGCCGCTCAGACGGTCTTCGACGGCATGGACTGGGGGGAGACCCAGTCCATCGACCTGATCCTCACCCAGCCCGAGACCACCGTGGCCGACCTGGAGCCTCAGCTCTACCAGGACCTGCTGGGGACCTGCTCCACCAACATCTCCGGCAGCGCCAACCGGGTCCAGAACATCACCCTGGCCGCCCAGTTCTTCAACGGCACCGTCCTCATGCCCGGGGAGGAATTCTCCTACAACGGCACGGTGGGCAGCCGGCAGGCCTCCCGGGGCTTCCTGCCCGCCCCGGCCTACGTGTCCGGCCAGACCGTCCAGGAGGTAGGCGGCGGAGTTTGCCAGGGCTCCTCCACCATCTACCTGGCCGCCCTCCGGTCCAACCTGGAGATCACCGAGCGCTACCCCCACGGCTATATTACCCGCTACGTCCCTGACGGCATGGACGCCACGGTCTACTACGGGGTGAAGGACTTTAAGTTCAAGAACGACACCCCCTTCCCCCTCAAGATCCAGGGCAGCGTCTCCGGCCGCACCCTGACGGTAAACATCCTGGGGACCAAGGCTGATAACATCACCGTGGAGATGACCAACGAGACCGTGGGGACCACCGGCTACAACACCGTGTACAAGGTGGATAGCAGTCTGCCCGCCGGCTCCAGCCGGGTGGATGTGACCCCTTACGCCGGCTACACCATCAAGACCTACCGCAACCTCTATGAGAACGGTAAGCTCATCGAAACGAGACTGGAAGACACCAGCGTCTACAAAAGCCGGGACAAGGTGGTCATGGTGAGCCCCGCCGACGCCTATAAGTACGGCATCCCGGGCTACTCCGCCCCGGCCCCCAAGCCCACCCCGGCTCCTACGCCTACTCCCACCCCTGATCCCGCGCCCTCCCCGGAGACCCCGCCGGCAGCGGAAACCACGACCCCATAACCGAAAGGAAACGCCATGCCCTACCAATTTCCACACCGCCGGGAACTGAAGTTCCAGGCAAAACGGATGATGATCCATCCCATCGCCATGCGGGCCACCCTCGTTGTGGTCTGCCTGATGATGGCAGCCTTCGGCATCAAGTACCTGCTCAACGCCAACCCGACCTACGCCCTGGTGGACCTGAACCAATATAAGGACACCGCCACCGGTCTCTATTTCAATGACAACGGCTTCAGCCTGATCTTCCGGATGGACCTGACCCAGATGGTCCTGGCCGTCCCCCTGACCTACCGCCAGATCGCCACCTTCCTGCTGGTCGGCGCCCTGTGCTTCCTCTTCCTGGCCCCCCTGCGGGTGGGGGCCATGGAGGTCTACTGGACCATTCTCCGGGGGGACCAGCCGGTTCTCACCGGAATCTTCCAGTGGATCACCCAGCTTCGCCGCCTGATCAAGGCGGTGGTGGTGGAGTTCGTCCTCCAGGTGGGGGTCCGGCTGGTGGGCATCCTCTGCACGGTCCCCAGCCTGTACCTATATTACCTGTTTTACACCAACGTGACCTCCCTGGATCAGATCACAAACCAGATGGCCATGCTCCAGTCCCTGGCCGCTCTGCTGGCCATCGCGGCGGGAGTGTTCGCCTTTTGGCTCCACTGCCTGTTCCTGCCGGTGCGGTACTGCCTGGCCGCTCATCCGGAGTACTCCCTGGGGGAGACCTTCCGCCGGGGCCTTCGGAGCATGAAGGGCTATCGGAGCCGCTTCTTCTGGTTCCGCATGAGCATGGCCCCCTGGTTCTTCCTGTCTCAGCTCAGCTACAACGCCCTGGACCTCTTCGTCATGCCCTACACCTCCATGGCCAGTATGCTCCATGTTCAGGAGGCCGCCCGGGCGCGGAACGCCCTGGAAAATCAGGAATAAGGAATCAGAGGCATATTGGCGCTTTTCAAACAGGCCATAGATACGTTTTTTCGGCTTGCAGCAGATATCCACTCCCAATCTATTTTGTATAAGGAGGGAAGCACACATATGAGAGACAGACACACTCTATGGCGGCGAATCCTCTTGGCAGGTCTTCTGCTCTGTCTGATCCTCACAGGATTTTTCGTTTACCTGCGTGCAACCCGCAATACGACGGTGGAGCGAAACGCCAATTATGTCGCAGACGCGGCCACGCAGACGGCCAAACGCATCGATGATCTGCTGGTAGGGGCTGAAAGCAGCATCTGCGCCATTGCCCATATGTACGAGGAAAGCCTGGACCCAGCCCAGGCAGATGCGGAAACGCTGGGTGAACTGACGGATTCCACGGTCTTTGACTACATCGGCTATGTAAATGCCGATGGTATTTTAACGGAAAACCGGGGCCTTCAGGCCGATGTGTCTGACCGGGCTTATGTTCAGGACGGACTTCGCGGCAACAGCGGCATAGACGTGGTCTTCAACGGCCGGGTCAGCGGCGAGGATCTGGTGATCTTCTATGCTCCGCTGCGGCTGGACGGAGAAGTGGTCGGTATTCTTACCGGACGCTATCGGCAGCAGCAGATGCGGGATATCCTCACCTTCTCCTACTTTGGAGAGCCTGCCAATACCTATCTTTGCCTGCCAGACGGAACCGTGATCGCCAGTTCTAAGGAGGAAAAGCCCAAAAACATCCTGGATACTCTGAATCGGAATGATGGCGCGGACAAGGAAGCCGTGAATATTCTGACCGACGCGCTCTCCACCGGTAGTTCCGTCAGCTTCACCTACACGAATTCCTATGGTTCCAGCGCAGCCTATGTGACGAAGCTGCCGCACAGTGACTGGATGCTGCTCCAAATTTTCCCCATACAGGTCACCAGCGAGATGCTGAATGAGTCCGGCACCGCCGCCGCCTTTCTGCTGCTGTGGTTGGTAATCCTGTTCGCCCTTTACATCCTTCTGCTGCTTCTGGAAAACCACAGAGAGAAGATGAAGCTGACCTCGGAGAAGCAGCAGATGCGGGCGATCGTGGACAGCACCTCCCGGCTGTTCAGCCGATTCATCCTGGCCGACCTGGAACACGATACCTATGTGATTTTGAGAAATGATGATCTGACTTCCGGGGAGCATCTGCCGGACCGGGGCGCCTACAGCGATCTGTGTGATTTCTGGAACAGCCGTTTTCTGGATGAGGAGGCCGCAAAATGCGCCAAAGAGCAGTTCAGCGTCCGGTACATCCAGGAGCATTTGACGGAGGCAACTCCCTATCTTCAATACGAGAACCGTATCCAGGAAGACGGAATCCACTGGAACCAAGTCTCTATCCTGTGCCTGAAGCGGGAGGGCGGCGTACCGACTTCCGTCCTGCTGGCAATCCAGGATGTAACAGAGTTGAAAGAGATAGAGCAACGCAGTCGTGCTGCTTTGGAGGATGCCTTTCAATCGGCTCAAGCAGCCAACGATGCGAAACGCACCTTCCTGTTTGACATGAGCCATGATATGCGAACACCGATGAACGCGATCATTGGCCTGTCCGGCTTGCTGGATCGGGATGCCGGAGACCCTGAGAAAGTACGCTCCTATAGCCGGAAGATAAACGCATCCGGACAGCACCTGCTGGCGCTCATCAACGAGGTTCTGGATATGTCCAAGATTGAAAGCGGAAAGGCTGCATTGAGTTTATTGCCATTCTCCCTTTCGGAACTGCTTGAGGAACTGACCTCTGTATTTCAGCCGCAGGCCCAGGAGAAAGCGCAGACACTGATTATCAGGGCTTTTGGCGTGCCGCAGGAGCGTCTGATCGGTGACAAACTGCGTCTGAGTGAGCTGCTGGGCAATCTGCTATCCAACGCAATCAAATACACCTCCAGGGGCGGGCAAGTAGCGCTGACCATCCGTGGCCTTGACCAAACAACAGAGGGTTATGTCCATCTGCTTTTCGAGGTCACAGATAACGGCATCGGAATGAGTCCGGAATTTGTTCAGCATATCTTTGACCCCTTTGCCCGCGAGAACAATAGTACCATCAGCGGAATCCAGGGTGCCGGTCTGGGCATGACCATCACAAAGAGCATCGTGGATCTGATGGGTGGAACCATCTGCGTGGAAAGTACCCAGGGCCAAGGCAGTGTATTTAAGGTGGAGTTGGAATTGCGTCCGGCTGAGGATGACGATCCGGAATTTTGGAAGAAACACAGCATCTCAAAGGCACTGATCCTGGGAACCGACAAGGATATCTGCAAATCCATCCAAAGCCTGATGGCAGGCACTGGTGTGGAACTACAGTATTCCACCGACGCCAGTATCACCAGCAGCTTGGCAGCAGGGGCAGGCTATGACCTGATTCTGTTGGACTATACGTTGTCTGGCATGGATACGCTGGAAGCCATCCGATTCATCCGTGCTCAGTACGGCAATACCCCCACATTGATTCTAATCAATAATGACTGGATCGAAGTGGAGGAAGATGCGCGGAGTGCTGGCGCAAACGGTTTTCTCCCCGCCCCCTTCTCTATGTCCACCTTACGGAAGGTAGTTGCGGAATGTCGGTGCCAGCCTCAGCCTGATGGAAAAGGCGTGTCGCTGGAGGGCCTTCGGCTGCTGGTGGCAGAGGACAACGACATCAACGCTGAAATATTGATGGAATTGCTTGATATGGAGGGTGTAATATGCGAGCGGGCGATCAATGGTCGTGAGGCGGTTACACTATTTCAGGGCAAACCAGAAACCTATTATGACGGTGTCCTGATGGATATCCAGATGCCGGAGGTGGACGGCTATGAGACTGCCCGGGCCATTCGGGCACTGGACCGCTCTGACGCGGCGGACATCCCCATCGTGGCCATGACAGCCAACGCCTTTGCGGAGGATGTAAAGAAGTCTCTGGAGGCGGGTATGAATGCGCATGTGGCAAAGCCCGTGGACCCGAAGATACTGACAGCCGTTTTATCCAAGCTGGTGGAGCAGCGCAGCTCCTCCTGAAAAAGGGAAGGCATTTCATCATTCCTGATGAAATGCCTTCCCTTTTTGACGGAATCCTGTTTTAACGCCTCACCGCCTCAGGCGGCATCAATCCTTCCTCATTACTCAATCAATCCAACCCGGCGGGCGTGACGGCCGCCCTCGAACCCGGTGTTCAGGAAGACCTCCACGATCCGCTCGGCCATGTTCTTTCCGATCATGCCAGCCCCCATGGCCAGCATATTGGCGTCGTTGTGGCGGCGGGTCATCTCTGCGGCGAGAGGGTCGCTGCACAGGGCGCAGCGGACGCCCTTGACTTTATTGGCGGCAATGGAGATGCCGATGCCGGTGGTGCAGATGACGATGCCTTTCTCACACTCCCCGGAGGCCACCGCCTCGGCGGCAGCCCGGCCGAAGATGGGGTAGTCGCAGCTCTCCTTGTTGGGGCAGCCGAAGTCCTTGTAGGGGATGTTGTTCTTGTCCAGCCAGGCCTTGACGGTCTCCTTCAGCTCAAAGCCGCCGTGGTCGGAACCCAATGCGATCATGGTCGTTTCCTCCTTTTTATGTGTTGGGAATTACAGACGGAACATATCCGGTTTGCGCTCATGATAGACAGCGGCATAGCGGAAGCCGCAGTCCTGCATGATCTGGTAGGCCTCCTTGATCCCCCGTCCCACCGGTGCGGGGGCGTGGGCGTCGGAGCCCACGGTGACGATCTCACCGCCGGCCTCCTTGAAGAGCTTCAGCACCGGGATCCACGGCTCCAGGGTCTGCCCCTTCCAGGTGTTGATCTCGATGCCCTTGCCGGCCTCCGCCGCCCGGCGGCAGATCTCAAAGATCTCGTCCCGGTACCGGTGGGTGCTGGGGGCCTCGGGATACTCCCCCTTCATGTACCGCAGGGGATAGATGATGTGGCCCACCACATCGTAGAATTCCGGGGCGGCCGCCAGGGCCAGCATGGACTGGAAGTAGTTGTCCAGAGCCTGGTAGCAGTCCTCCAGGGTGGTGTAGTCCAGCAGGAAGAAGTCCCGTCCCCCGGCCTCCTGGCTGAGGTTGTGGGCGGAACCGATGACGAAGTCCAGACCGGGCTGGCTCAGGATGGTCCGGGCAGCCTCCGGGAAGAGGAAGCCCATGCCCAGCTCCACCCCCATGGGCAGGTCGATGCGGGTGCCGAAGGCGTCCAGCATGGACTTGCGCTCCTGAAGGACGGGAGCCCAGTCGTAGTTCGGCGTGGGCACGCCTTCAATGCTCAGCAGATCGCAGTGGTCGGTGAGAGTCAGGTGGGTGAGCCCGTACTCCACGGCCTTCTGGGCCATCTGGACCATGGGGATCTCACTGTCGGGGGAACAGACGGAATGGGTGTGACAGTCGGCGAGAAACATAGGGGGATTCCTCCTCACTTTTTCTTTTTATGCTTGCCGAAGAGGCCGCCGGACTTCTCCTCCTCCTGGGCGGGAGCCGTTGTCTCCCCCATGGACTCGGCGAACTTCTTCAGGGCTTCCTTCTGGGCCTCGTTCATGGAGCGGGGGACCTCCACCCGGATGGTGACGAACTGGTCGCCACGGCCACGGCCGTTGAGGACGGGCACGCCCTTGCCCCGCAGGCGCAGGGTGGTGCCGGGCTGGGTACCGGCGGCCACGGTACACTTCACCTTGCCGTCCAGAGAGGGGATCTCGATCTCCGCACCCACGGCTGCCTGATAGAAGGAGACGGTCTGGTCCAGATAGATGGCGGTGCCGTCCCGGCGGAGACGGGAATGGGGGGCCACGTTGATGCCCACGATCAGGTCCCCGGCGGGGCCGCCGTTGCGGCCCATGTCGCCCTGGCCCCGGACAGAGATGGCCTGGCCGTTGTCGATACCGGCGGGGACCTTCACCGTGACCTTCTTGGACTTCCGCAGGCCGCCGCTGCCGCCGCAGGCCTTGCAGGGCTGATGGATGATCTTGCCCTCGCCCCGGCAGTTGGGGCAGACGGTGGAGGTGGCCACGGTGCCGAAGGGGGTCCGCTGCTGCATCCGCACCTGGCCGGAGCCGTGGCATTCGGGGCAGACCTCGGCGGTGGTCCCCTCAGCGCAGCCGGAGCCGCCGCAGGAATCACAGGCCTCGATGTGCTGGATGGTGACGTCCTTCTCACAGCCGAAGGCGGCCTCCTCCAAGGTCAGGTTCAGGGTGGAGCGGACGGTCTGGCCCTTGGCGGGGCCGGTGCGGCCCTGACCGCCGCCACCGCCAAAGCCACCGAAGCCGCCAAAGCCGCCGCCGAAGAAGGAGCCGAAAATATCTCCCATGTCGAAGCCGCCAAAGCCGCCGCCGGCTCCGCCCGCCCCGAAGTTGGGGTCCACCCCGGCGAAGCCGAACTGGTCGTACTTGGCCCGCTTGTCCTTGTCGGAGAGGACCTCATAGGCCTCGTTGATCTCCTTGAAGCGGGCCTCGGCCTCCTTGTCCCCGGGGTTCAGGTCCGGGTGGTTCTGCTTGGCCAGCTTCCGGTATGCTTTCTTCAATTCATCGTCCGAAGCGCCCTTTTTGACGCCCAGGACTTCATAATAGTCTCGTTTATTCTTGTTGTCTGCCATTGGGATTCACCTCACAAAACAGGTCACATCTTACACAAGCAGGGGGACAGGAAATCCTGTCCCCCGCGTTGAATTGCGTTGGAATATGATTACTGATCGTCCACCACGGTGTAGTCAGCGTCCACCACGTCGTCGGGTCCGCAGTTGTTGCAGTCGCCTGCGCAGTTGGCGCCGCCCATGTCGGGGCCGGGCTGACCCTGGGCGCCGGTCTGCTGATACATCTTCTCGCTGACCTTGTAGAAGGCCTGGGTCAGGCTCTCGGTGGCTGCCTTGATGGCGGCGGTGTCGGTGCCCTTCAGGGCCTCCTTGACCTTCTCCACCTCGGCCTGGAGCTCGCTGACCTCAGCGGGATCCAGCTTATCCTTCATCTCGTCGATGGCCTTCTCGCTCTGGTAGACCATCTGGTCGGCCTGGTTGCGGGTGTCCACCTCTTCCTTGCGCTTGGCGTCCTCGGCGGCGAACTGCTCTGCCTCCTGAACGGCCTTCTCGATGTCCTCCTTGGACATGTTGGTGGAGGAGGTGATGGTGATGTGCTGCTCCTTGCCGGTGCCCAGGTCCTTGGCGGAGACGTTCACGATGCCGTTGGCGTCGATGTCGAAGGTGACCTCGATCTGAGGCACGCCACGGCGGGCGGGAGCGATGCCGTCCAGGTTGAAGCGGCCCAAGGTCTTGTTGTACTGTGCCATGTCACGCTCGCCCTGGAGGACATGGACCTCAACGGAGGTCTGGTTGTCGGCAGCGGTGGTGAAGATCTGGCTCTTCTTGGCGGGAATGGTGGTGTTGCGCTCGATGAGCTTGGTGTTGATGCCGCCCATGGTCTCGATGCCCAGGGACAGGGGGGTGACGTCCAGCAGCAGCAGACCCTTCACGTCGCCCACCAGGACGCCGCCCTGGAGGGCTGCACCCATGGCCACGCACTCGTCGGGGTTGATACCCTTGAAGCCTTCCTGGCCGGTGATCTTCTTCACGGCCTCCTGAACAGCGGGGATACGGCTGGAGCCGCCCACCATCAGGACCTTGGACAGGTCGGAGTTGCTCAGGCCGGCGTCGGACATAGCCTGACGGACGGGGCCCATGGTGGCCTCCACCAGATGAGCGGTCAGCTCATTGAACTTGGCCCGGGACAGGGTCAGATCCAGGTGCTTGGGGCCGGTGGCGTCGGCGGTGATATAGGGCAGGTTGATGGCGGTGGAGGTGACGCCGGACAGCTCGATCTTGGCCTTCTCAGCGGCTTCCTTCAGGCGCTGCATGGCCACCTTGTCGGCGGACAGGTCGATGCCCTCGGCCTTCTTGAACTCAGCCACCATCCAGTCCATGATGGCCTTGTCGAAGTCGTCGCCGCCCAGGCGGTTGTTACCGGCGGTGGCCAGGACCTCGATGACGCCGTCGCCGATCTCCAGCACGGACACGTCGAAGGTGCCGCCGCCCAGGTCGTAGACCATGATCTTCTGGTCGTTCTCCTTGTCCACGCCGTAGGCCAGAGCGGCGGCGGTGGGCTCGTTGATGATACGCTTGACCTCCAGGCCGGCGATCTTGCCGGCGTCCTTGGTGGCCTGACGCTGGGCGTCGGTGAAGTAGGCGGGGACGGTGATGACGGCCTCGGTGACGGGCTGGCCCAGGTAGGCCTCTGCGTCGGCCTTCAGCTTCTGGAGGATCATAGCGGAGATCTCCTGGGGGGTGTAGGCCTTGCCGTCAATGTTGACCTTATAGTTGGAACCCATCTCGCGCTTGATGGAGATAACGGTGCGGTCGGGGTTGGTGATAGCCTGGCGCTTTGCCACCTGGCCCACCATGCGCTCGCCGTCCTTGGAGAACGCGACGATGGAGGGAGTGGTGCGGTTGCCTTCTGCGTTGGCGATGACGACTGCCTCGCCGCCTTCCATGACGGACACGCAGGAGTTGGTAGTACCGAGGTCGATACCGATGATCTTAGACATAACTGGTTCCTCCTTATTAAGAACAGTGGATATTGTTGGTAAGTTGATTTATATAAAGGTTACTTGTTTACGCTATTTGTCACGCTTCGTATCAGTTCGCGACTTTTACCATCGCATGGCGGATGACCTTATCACCGATCTTAAACCCGGCCTGGAAAACCTCGGCCACCACATTTTCGCCCAGCGCCTCGTCATCGACGTGCATAACGGCGTTGTGGACGTTGGGGTCGAAGGTCTCGCCCTGGGCGGGGATCTCCTCGATGCCCAGCTTTTCCAGCACGTTCTTCAGCTGGGTCATGATCATCTGGACGCCCTTGGCATAGGCCTCGTCGGCGGTCTCCTGCTTGAGGGCCCGCTCCAGATTGTCATAGACCGGCAGAAATTCCTTAGCGGTGTCGGCCTTGGCAGAGGTCCAGGCGTTTTCCTTTTCCTTCTGGCTGCGCTTGCGGTAGTTGTCATACTCGGCCAGCAGGCGGAGGTACTTGTCCTCCTGCTCCCGGATGGCGGCCTGGAGGGCTTCCTCGGGGCTCTGTTCCGGCTCCTGGACGGTCTCTGCGGTCTCCTCCGGGGTCTCTTCCTGCTGAGACTCGGGCTTGTTCTGATCCATATCTTTCTTGCTCATTGCCTTGGTTACCTCTTATCTATAAGTCCTCGGGGTCTTCCCCGGTGGGCGGTGGAATCTCGCCCTTTCCAAACATGCGGGACAGTCCTTCCGCGAAGTAGGAAAGACGGGCCGCCAGATCTGCATAATCCATACGGGTGGGACCCACCACGCCGATGACTCCCTGCATCCCGCCGCCGATGTCGTAGCTGGCCATGATGACGCTGGAGTTTTTCAGCTCGTCGGCCACGTTTTCCGGGCCGATGACGATTCGGACGTTCTTCCCCTGGACCACCGGCAGGTGGATATCATCCCCCATCTCCGACAGGTAATTCATCAGGGGCTCCGCCTTCTCCAGGCTCTGGTACTCCGGGTGAGCCAGCAGATTGGGAATTCCGGCGGTGTGAACCACGCTGCTCTCCAGCTCCTCCAGAACCTCCATGGCGAAGGAGACCACCAGACTGATGAGGCCGTAGGCCTCGCCCGCCGCGTGGGCGGCCACCCGCATGAGCTCGGGGGTAAGCTCCTCCAGAGTCTTGCCGGTGAAGGAGGTGTTCAGCAGGGTGCCCAGCAACTGGAGCTGGGTGTCGGACACCTCCGAGGGCAGGCGGAAGAGCTTGTTCTTCACCACCTGGGTGTCGGTCATCAGGACGGCGATGAAGGCGTTTTGCTCCACCATCAGCAGGTCGTACCGGTTGATGACCGCCTTTCTGGTCCCTGTGGTGAGGGCGAAGGTGGGGTACTTGGTCAGTTGAGAGACGATCTTCCCGGCCTCGGTCATCACCTGGTCCATCTGGCGGATCTTCAGGTGGAGGGCCTCGTTGATCTTCTGGGTCTCCTGGATGGTCAGCCGGTGCTCCTCCATGAGCTCGTTCACGTAGAGCCGGTAGCCGCTGGGGGAGGGGATCCGCCCGGCGGAGGTGTGGGGCTGTTCCAGAAAGCCCAGGTTCTCCAGCTCAGCCATCTCGTTTCGGATGGTGGCGGAGGAGACCTTCAGGCCGGCGCTGGCCACGATGGCTTTGGAGCCAACAGGTTCCGCGGTCTGTATGTAGTTTTCTACCACCGCGCGGAGGATCTGTTTTTTCCGCTCCGACAGTTCCATGGTTTGGGCCTCCTTTGGCTTCGGGCCTGTTGTTAGCACTCAGTTCCCCCGAGTGCTAAAGCTAAGATAGCACTTTGCCCCGAGAATGTCAATAGGCCAATCGTGAATAACCTTTGAACTTTTTCACTTTTGACCGTTTTTTCTATTTTTGCCGGACCGCCCCCGCTCTTTTCGTGCAATCTTTGCACCTGCTGGCGATGACTGCCAAAATGTAGGGAACGGGCCTGCCCGTTCCGCTTGTCACGTTTCGGATATCGGCAACGTAGGTTCGCGCCTCCGGGTGTCGGCGGGAGCAAGCCCCCGCCCTACAGTGTGTCAGCAGACATTGCGAGGCTTTTCCCACACGCTTCGCAGGGCGGGGTCCGAAGACCCCGCCCTGCGGATGGAACCTATTTAACTCTCTGCCTGCCGCAGGCGCTCCACCAGGGTGGCCCTGGCAGCGAAGCGGTAGACTGCCAGGGGGACCAGACAGCCCAGCAGCAGAAAGACCGGCGTCAGGACCAGAACCGGCGTCAGCGTAAAGGTGTAGGAGAAGAACCAGAATAATTTCTCCAGGGCCGAGGCCAGCAGGGGGCTCAGGGCCAGGGTGAGGAGCAGGGACAGCCCCACTGCCCCCAGGGCGTAGAGGAGGCCCTCCCACACCAGCATGGTCTTTAGCTGCCGCCCGGTCATGCCGATGGACTGGAGGACGGCAAACTCCCGCCGCCGGGCGATGATCCCCGTGAGGACAGCATTGAAAAAGTTCAGCACCCCCACCAGGCCCACGATGAAGCTCAGCGCCCCGCCCAGCAGCAGGAACATGGCCCGGAAGCTCTCGAACTCCGCCCCGTAGGTGGCCTTGCTCTCGTAGTCGTACTGGGGCATTTGGTTCTGGGTGTAGTCCGCCAGGAAGGCTTCCATGGCGGCATTGGACTCCTCCGAGGTGTCGAAGGCGTAGAGCATGACGGAATCCGTCCCGGTGTCCCGGATAAAGGTCTGGTCGTTCAGAACGAACTCGTCCGAGCCGTAATACCGGTAGCTCAGGGCATTGGGCACACTCACCAGAGCGGCCACCTCATAGTCCACATCCCGGTACTTTACCGCCCGCCAGCGGTAAGGCTGGTCCTCGGGGATGCCGTCCCCATAGATTTCCCCGGTGTTGGGGTTGTAATACTCGTACTCCTCCACATACCGCAGGGTGACGGTCTCCCCCACCCCGGCCCAGTGGGAGTCCATGCGGGCGTTGCCATAGTCGTCCTCGCTGTACACGGCGGCGATGTAGCTGCCGCCGGGTTCATAGAGCTTGGACAGGTCCCCCTCCAGGACTCTGAGCCGGTCCAGGGCAACGGGCTCCATGCCGTAGAGCTGGGCGCCGTCGGCCAGACGGCCATCCCCGGTGGATTCCATCATGGAGATCACGGTGTCCAGCTCCTCCGGGCTGTACCAGCGGCCCGCGTTCTGGCGGTACCAGTCCTCGGTGATAAACTCCTCCACCGAAGAGGTCTTTCCGTAAACCCGGCCCCCCTGGGTGATCCCGCCCTAGGCGGTCACGGTGTCGATAACCTCCTCCGGCAGCGCCGTGTCCCGGTTGAATATCCCGCCGCTGGTCTGGAAGTACCCTGCGTCGGCCACCACAAAGTCGGTGCAGACGAAGTAGGACAGGTACTTGTCCATGTCGAAGCCCCGGGTGAAGGTAACGGTCACCGTCAGCAGCACCACCGCCAGGGACATGGACAGGATGGTCACCGCCGTTTTCCCCTTGCTGCGGCCCAGGTTGGCCCGGGCCATGGCGAACAGGGACCCGCCGCCGGACTTTTTCGTCTTCTGCTTTCCGGTCCCGCCCTCGGTGTACCGCACCGCCTCGATGGGAGATACCTTGGCCGCCATCCGCCCCGGCCGGGCGCAGGACAGCAAAACCGTAACCAGGGCAAAGACCGCCGACAGCAGAAAGATCACCGGGTTTGCCGACACCACAGAGGCGATGCCGTCGAGACGGGCCACGATCACCGGGGTGAGCCGCCCACCGATGAGCCAGCCCAGGAACAGGCCGATGGGGATGCCCACGGCGCTGAGCAGCAGGGCCTGCTGGCGGAGGATGGCCCTGATCTGCCGCCCGGTGGCGCCGATGGTCTTTAACAGGCCATAGAACCGGATATCGTTGGTAACGGAGATCTGGAACACATTATAGATGATGAGATAGCCGGTGAAGATGATAAGGATCACCATAGCCCCCAGGGCCAACACCGTGGCGGGGTCCAGGCTGTCGGCCAGCTGGGCGCCGGTGTAGCCCCAGTTGACCCCGGTGGCGATGTAGTTGTCCCCGGCGGAGCGGCTCTCGGACTGATAGCCGTGGTCGGCCAAAATCCGCTCCATGTCCTCCTCAATGTGGAGGCTGCTGCCCAGCATCACATCCAGGTTCCAGGTGCCGGTCATGCCGTCGCCGCTGTGGGCCGAGTCCACCCCGGTCTCGGCCAGAATGGCCTCTGCCCGGCTCTCCGAGATGAGAATGTGGTTGGCTATAATGGCCTCGTCATACTCCCACCAGCCGCAGAGGGTGAAGGTCTGGGTGGTCTCATGGCCGTCCACCAGAAAGGTCACGGTGAATTCCGCGCCCAGCTCCGGCTCCACCCCCAGCAGGGAGAGAACCTTGGTGTCCGTGGCGGCCTCGTTGGTGCCCTCCCGGGGCAGACGGCCCTCCACCGGGTCGCAGTACATCCAGTGGGCCTGGTTGACGTCGGAATAGCCCACCTCCACGTGGGATTTATCAAAGGGGGCCTCGTTGGGCATGCCCACGAACCGCCGCAGGCCCCATTCCTTGATGCGATCGTCCTCTTTCAGCTCATGGAACTGGTCCTCGGTGAGATATTTAAAGCCGCCGTGACTCCAACCCCCGCACTGGCGGAAGTTGGACTCCTGGAGCCCGTCGTTGATGGACAGGGCGATGGTGAACAGGGCGGTAAAGAGCACCGTGGTCAGGGCAATGGCCGTGATGGCGATGAGATTCCGGGTCCGGGCCGCCCCCATGGCCTTGCGGCCCAGGCGGCGGATGGTTTTACGGTTGGATACGCGAATCATGGTCTCACCCCCGGTTCACGATGCGCCCGTCCTCGATGCGGACCACCCGGTCGGCCATCTGGGCGATCTCCTCGTTGTGGGTGATCATCACGATGGTCTGGGCGAAGCGCTGGCCGGTGACCTTCAGCAGGCCCATCACATCCTGACTGGTCTTGCTGTCCAGGTTCCCCGTGGGCTCGTCGGCCAGGAGGATGGCGGGCTTGGCCGCCAGGGCCCGGGCGATGGCCACCCGCTGCTGCTGACCCCCCGAGAGGTTGTTGGGCAGGCTTTGGAGCTTCCGCTCCAGGCCCAAGGTCTCGATGATCCGGTTCACATAGTCCCGGTCTGGCTGGTTTCCGTCCAGCTGGATGGGCAGGACGATGTTCTCGTAGACGTTGAGGACGGGCACCAGGTTGTAGTTCTGAAAGACAAAGCCGATCTTCCGCCGGCGGAAGATGGTGAGAGCCTCGTCCTTCAGGGAGAAGATGTCTTTGCCGTCCACGGTGACGGAGCCGGATGTGGGCCGGTCCAGGCCCCCCAGCATGTGGAGGAGGGTGGACTTGCCCGAGCCGGAGGTCCCCACCACCGCCAGGAATTCCCCCTTCTCCACGGTCAGGTTCACCCCGTCCAAGGCCCGGACCTCCGTGTCCCCGGAGCCGTACACCTTACGCAACTCTTTCGTTTCCAATATGGTCATCGGATCAGCCTCCTTAAAAAAGTCTGTATTGCCTTTCAACAATACAGACTTTATCACAGGAATCTTTCCACATTCTTTCTGAAATCTGACAGTTTGGACAGATTTCAGCTTCGGGGCAGGAAGAGGGAAAAGGTGCTCCCCCCTCCGGGGGCGCTGGCCACCTTCACATAGCCCCCCTGACCGGCGGCGATCTGCCGGACCAGGTACAGGCCGATGCCCACGCCCTCCACTTCTGCCGCCGCCTGTCCCCGGTAGAAGCGGCCAAACAGCTTGGGCTGTTCCTCCTCGGGGACCCCTATGCCAGTGTCGGTCACGTCGATGCGGCAGAAGAGTTCATAGGGGGTGACCTCCACCGTGACCCGGCCCCCGGCGGGGGTGTACTTCACGGCGTTGTCCAAAAGGTTGTACACCGCCTCCCCCGTCCACTTGGGGTCGAACCGGGCGGTCTCCCCGGTGGGTTCCAGCCGGAGGCGAATCCCCTTCCCCTCCGCCTTGGGCCGGACCTGCGCCGCCGCACCCTCCAGCAGGGGCCAAAGGGGGTACTCCGCCGGGTGGAGGGCCAGCACGCCGGTCTCCAGCCGGGAGGTCTTCACCAGGGCCTCGATGAGAAGCTGCAGCTTTTCCCCCTGTCCCTCCAGCGCCCGGACCATGGCCTTGCTCTCCGGGGACAGGTCCTGCTCCCCTAAAAGCTGGGCGTAGAGCAGCAGATTGGCGATGGGGGTCTTGGTCTGGTGGGAGATGTCCCCAATGAGGGTTTTTATTTTGTCCTTTTCCTCCCGGAGATTCCGGGCGGAGACCGTGGAGGCCGACAGGTAGTGGGCCAGCCGGGTCTCCACGGCGGACAGGAGGCTCTCGTCAAAGTCCTCCTCGGAAAACTCCCCCCGGATGGCGGTGTCCAGCATCCGGTCCAGGGTCTGCAAGGTTTTCTTTTCCCGGCGGCGGCTGCCCAGGCCATAGCCCACCCCGGCCAACCCCAAACCCAGAGCGCAAATCAGCAGAATGGTCATGTCAGGTCACCGCCCAGGTGTAGCCGATGCCGTAGACCGTTTTCAGGTACCTGGGTCGGGAGGGGTCGTCCTCCAGTTTGTTCCGCAGGCGCTTCACGGTAACGGACAGGGCGTTTTCCTCCACGAACTCCGCCCCATCGGTCCACACCCGGTCCACCAGGTCGGCCCGGGCCAGAGTGATCCCCCGGTTCTCCACCAGGGCCCGCAGGAGCTTTTGCTCGGTCTTGCTCAGGTCCACCGGCCGACCGTCTTTTCGGTACTCCATCCGGTCAAAGTCGAAGGCAAAGTTCTCTATCTCCACCACCCCGGGCCGGGCTGCCTTGCCCCGGCGGAGCTGGGCGTTGACCCTGGCCCGGAGGACAGCCAGGGAGAAGGGCTTTGTGATGTAGTCGTCGGCTCCGGACTCCAGCCCGGTGACAATGTCGGTCTCCAGGTCGTTGGCGGTCAGAAGGATCACCGGGACCTGTCCCCGGACCTGACGCAGCAGATCCAGCCCGCTGCCGTCGGGGAGGTTCACATCCAGGATCAGCAGGTCAAAGGCCCCGTCGGACAGGGCCTCCCGTCCCTCGGCCAGGGTGCGGCAGAGGGTCACAGGCCGGGTCTCCCCTTGCAGGGCCAGGCGGACGCCCTCCCCCAGGGCCGGGTCGTCTTCCAAAAGCAGCAGCCGTTCCATGTCCAGCCTCCTTCCGTGGTTTGATGGGGACAGTATACCACGGGACTCTGAGAATTGCAAAAGGACGGGAGCCTGTAAGACTCCCGTCCTGTGAGGGTGGTGTTATGTGGCGGTGTGGGTGCCGGACATGTAGTTGATGAACTGCTGGGCGGTGCGGCCGGAGATGCCCCCGTGGCGCAGCTCCCACTTGTTGGCCTCGGCCAAAATCTCCTGGTCGGTGGCCTCCACCCCCGCCCGGTGGGCCAGGGAGAGCACCATATCCCTGAACTGGTTGTGGTTGGGGATGGAGTAGTGGATGCGGGTGCCGAACCGGGCGGACAGGGAGAGCTTCTCCTCCAGGGTGTCCGACCGGTGGACGTCGTTCTCGTGCTCCATATCCCCCCGGTCCTTCCAGGTCTCCCGGATCAGGTTCCGGCGGTTGGAGGTAGCGTAGAGGAGGACGTTGTCGGGCTTGGTCTCCACGCCGCCCTCGATGACGGCCTTGAGAAACTTGTACTCCACCTCGTTCTCCTCGAAGGAGAGGTCGTCGATGAAGATGATGAACCGGTAGTTGCGGTTCTTCACCATGGCGATGACGGCGGAGAGGTCCTGGAACTGGTGCTTGTAGATCTCGATCATCCGCAGGCCCTGGTCGTAGTACTCGTTGATGAGGGCCTTGACACTGGAGGACTTGCCGGTGCCGGCATCGCCGTAGAGCAGGGCGTTGTTGGCGCTGCGGCCGGCCAGGAAGGCCTCGGTGTTCCCCCGGAGCTGGGCCTTCTGGTCCTCATAGCCGATGAGGTCGGAGAGCATGACCTTGTCCGTGTTGTAGATGGGGATGAGGCTCACCCCGTCGGGGCCGGACTTGATGCGGAAGGCCTTGTTCAGGCCGATGAGGCCCACGCCGTACTGGCGGTAGTGGCCGGTGACCAGGGTGAAGAATTCCTCCTCGTCCCGGGCGGCGGCCAGACGGCGGCTCAGGTCCCGAACCTTCTCACTGACGTTCTTGTTGTACCGCCGCTCGTGCTTGTAAATGGACTTGTAGTGGCAGAGGGTGGAGAAGCAGTCGATGCCCAGGTCCCGCTCGATGGGAGAGAAATCATAGTGGAATAACGCCCGGAAAACCTGAAAGTCGTTCCTAGCAAAGTGGTTCACGGAGCCGTCCAGCTCCCCCACCCGCTCGGTGATGAGGCTGAAGGAGTTCTCGTTGGTCATGAGCAGGAAGGTCAGGTAGTTCTGCCACAGGTTTTCATCAAACCCGTAGTCGGTGGCCAGGTCCAGCAGGGCTTTGACCTGGTCATAGATCCCCCGAATCAGGGCCTGACGGGGGCAGGCGCCGCTCTTCCAGTCCTGAAAGATGTCGGCCAGTTTCATCAAAATGCTGTCCCGGCCCAAATCGCCGTAGAGCAGCAGACGGGATGCAAGTTGGTCCATAGCAAAATATCCTCCTGATTTAAACAGAAGCCCCCCTTGTCAAAGGGGGGCTTTTGGGGGTTGTGATTATTCGACAACAACGCGCCAGCCGAACTTATCCTCCAGCTTACCCAGCTGGATGCCGGTGACGGTGTCGTAGATCTTCTGGCTGACGGGGCCGATCTTGCCGCCGCCGATGACCATCACGTCGTCCTTGTAGCGCAGCTTGCCCACAGGGGAGATGACGGCGGCGGTGCCGGTGCCGAAGCACTCCTCCAGCTTGCCGTCCTTCTGGGCCTGGATGAGCTCGTCCACGGAGATGCGGCGCTCCTCCACCTCCATGCCCCAGTCCCGGCAGAGCTGCAGGACGGAGTTCCGGGTGATGCCGGGCAGGATGGAGCCGTTGAGCATGGGGGTGACGATCTTGCCGTCGATCTTGAAGAAGATGTTCATGGCGCCCACTTCCTCGATGTACTTGCGCTCCACGCCGTCCAGCCACAGCACCTGGGAGTAGCCGTCGTCGTGGGCCTTCACCTGGGCGGCCAGGGAGGCTGCGTAGTTGCCGCCGGTCTTGGCGTAGCCCATGCCGCCCTTGACGGCGCGGACATAGTCGTCCTCGATCCAGATGCCCACGGGCTCCAGACCGGACTCATAGTAAGCCCCGGAGGGGGACAGGATGATCATGAACAGGAAGGTGTCGGACACGTCCACCCCCAGGAAGGGCTCGGTGGCGATGATAAAGGGACGGATGTACAGGGAGGTGCCGGGCTCGGTGGGGATCCAGTCCTCATCCACCTTGACCACAGCCTTGACGGCCTGGACGAAGTCCTCCACGGGGATCTGGGGGATGCACAGACGGTCGTTGGTGTCATTGGTGCGCTTGCCGTTCATATCGGGGCGGAAGAGAAGGGTCTCGCCGTGGATGCCCTTGTAGGCCTTCAGGCCCTCAAACATCTCCTGGCCGTAGTGGAAGACCATGGCGGCGGGAGACAGGGTCAGGTCCTGGTAGGGGACAATGCGGGGATCGTGCCAGCCCTTGCCGGCGGTGTAGTTCATGATGAACATATGGTCGGTGAAAACCTTACCGAAGCCCAGCTTGCCGGTGGGTTTTTCCTTGGGGTTCGTCGTTCTTTCGATCTTGATATCTAACATTTGAAATACTTCCTTTCGGTATGGAATTTTTCATGAAAAACAGGGACAGCCCGCAGCGCCCTTACACTTCCAGAATGGCACCCTTATCTGCGGAAGAAACCATCTTGGCATATCTTGCCAGATACCCAGTCTTGACCTTGGGTTCGGGGCAGACCCAGGCGGCCCGGCGGGCGGCCAGCTCCTCGTCGCTGACCTTCATGGAGATGGTGTGGTTGGGGATGTCGATGGCGATGATGTCGCCCTCCTGAACCAGGCCGATGTTGCCGCCGCTGGCTGCCTCAGGAGACACGTGGCCGATGGAGGCGCCCCGGGTGGCGCCAGAGAAGCGGCCGTCGGTGATGAGGGCCACTTCCTTGTCCAGGCCCATACCGGCGATGGCGGAGGTGGGGTTGAGCATCTCCCGCATGCCGGGGCCGCCCTTGGGGCCTTCGTAGCGGATGACCACCACGTCACCGGCTACGATCTTGCCGGCGTAGATGGCGTTGATGCAGTCCTCCTCGCTGTCAAAGACCCGGGCGGGGCCTTCGTGGACCATCATCTCGGGGGCCACGGCGGACTGCTTGACCACGCAGCCGTCGGGGGCCAGGTTGCCCTTCAGCACGGCGATGCCGCCGGTCTGGGTGTAGGGGTCCTCGATGGGACGGATGATCTCATGGTTCCGGTTCACCACGCCCTCCAGGTTCTCGGCGATGGTCTTGCCGGTGCAGGTGATGAGGGAGGTGTCCAGCAGGTTCTTCTTGGTCAGCTCCTTCATGACGGCGTAGACGCCTCCGGCCCGCTCCAGGTCCTCCATGTAGGTGTTGCCGGCGGGGGCCAGATGGCACAGGTTGGGAGTCTTGTCGGAGATCTCGTTGGACATGTCGAAGGAGAGCTGAATGCCGCACTCGTGGGCGATGGCGGGCAGGTGGAGCATGGTGTTGGTGGAGCAGCCCAGAGCCATGTCGATGGTCTCGGCGTTGTGGAAGGCGGCCTCGGTCATGATGTCCCGGGGGCGGATGTCCTTCTCCACCAGCTCCATGATCTTCATGCCGGCGTGCTTGGCCAGACGCAGGCGGGCGGAGTGCACGGCGGGAATGGTGCCGTTGCCCCGGAGGGCCATGCCGATGGCCTCGGTGAGGCAGTTCATGGAGTTGGCCGTGTACATGCCGGAGCAGGAGCCGCAGGTGGGGCAGGCGTTGTTCTCATACTCCTCCACCCCTTCCTCGTCCAGCTTGCCCGCGTAGTAGGCGCCCACGGCCTCGAACATGTGGGAGAGGCAGGTGCGGCGGCCGTCGTTGAGGGTGCCGGCCAGCATGGGTCCGCCGGAGACGAAGATGGTGGGGACGTTGACCCGGGCGGCGGCCATCAGCAGGCCGGGGACGTTCTTGTCGCAGTTGGGGATCATCACCAGACCGTCGAACTGGTGAGCCATGGCCATGGCCTCGGTGGAGTCGGCGATGATGTCCCGGGTGACCAGGGAGTACTTCATGCCGGTGTGGCCCATGGCGATGCCGTCGCAGACGGCGATGGCGGGGAACTCCACGGGGGTGCCGCCGGCGGCCCGGACGCCGGCCTTGACGGCCTCAGCGATCTTGTCCAGGTTCATGTGGCCGGGGACGATCTCATTATAGGAGCAGACCACGCCGATCAGGGGCTTTTCCAGCTCCTCCTTGGTATAGCCCAGGGCATAGAGCAGGGAGCGGTTGGGGGCGGCGGGGATGCCTTTCTTTACAATATCGGAACGCATAGTAGTGTCCTCCTCGAAATTTATCTGCAAGTTGTATGACTACACTTGAATTGTCTGACTATATATTATATGATAGGGATAGCAATGTCAAGAAGATTCTGTCCCATGGGGGCGGAATTCAGGAGGAACCCATGGAAAAGAAGAATTTGTCTCAACAGACCGCCGACCGTCTGTACAATATGATTGTGGTGGAGCGCCGCCTGACCCCCGGGGAAAAGCTCCCCAACGAGGTGGACCTGGCCCGGGAGCTGGGGGTCAGCCGCACCACCTTGCGGGAGGCCCTCCACGCCCTGGCCTCCCGGAACATTCTGGAAGTCCGCCGGGGACGGGGAACCTTTGTCTCCCCCCAGGTGGAGCACATCAACGACTTCGGCTTCTCCGATCTGGATCAGGTGAAGGGCCAGCTCCGGGACCTCTTCGAGCTGCGGCGGATTTTTGAGCCCTCTGCCGCCCGGCTGGCCTGCCTGCGGGCCTCTGAGGAGGAGATGGCGGAGATTCTGGCCTGCGGTGAGCAGGTGGACCGGTGCATCCGGGAAAACCGGGACCGGACCCGGGCGGACCGGGAGTTCCACGCCGCCATCGTCCGGGCCACCCACAACGAGTTCATGATGCGCCTGCTGCCCATGATCAACCAGGCAGTGGAGGCGGCGGTGATCTCCGGAGAGCACAAGGACCAGCTGGCCGAGGACACCCGCCGGGACCACGCCCTCCTCATGGACTTTTTCCAGAAGCGGGACGCCTCCGGAGCAGAGCACGCCATGGCCATCCACATGCACCACAGCATCGACGTGATGGGGCTGGACCCCGGCCGCAGCTGAGTTTCCCCTATTCATATCCTGTCCCGCCCCCGCATAGGCTGTGGTGAACCACACCATGGGAAAGGACGGGATCACATGCCCTTCGATGAAAGATCCGGCGCTTCGCCCCACCAGCTCATTCTGGACCACCGGGGCCGCCTCACCGTTTCGGGGGTGGACGGGGTGGAGAGCTTTGACGATTCCACCATCGTCATGACCACCCAGTGCGGCAGCCTCATCGTCCGGGGCAGCGACCTGCACATTGAGAAGCTCAGTCTGGATGGCGGCGACCTGCTGGTGGAGGGATCGGTGGACTCCCTCACCTATGAGGAGGAGGACAGCCGCCAGGGTTCCTTCCTGGGCCGCCTCTTCCGGGGATGAACATCAACCCTCTGGCCCAGGCCCAGGTGTTCCTGGTCTGCCTGGGGATCGGCCTGGCCCTGGGGCTGTTCTATGACCTGCTGGGCCTGCTCCGCCGCGCCCTGCCCCGGCGGGTCCTCCGGGAGCTGCTGGACCTGCTCTTCTGGCTGGGGGCCTGCCTGACCCTGTTTCTGTCCTCCATGGTCCTGGGGGACGGCCGGGTGCGGCTGTACATCGCCGTCTCCCTCTTTTTGGGGGCCGCCTGGTACTTCCTGCTGCTGAGCCCCTGGGTCCGGCGGGGGCTGGACACCCTCCTCCGTCTGGTCCGCCGCATCCTCCGTCTGGTCTTCGCCCCTGTCCGGAAGTTATTCTTCGTCCTCACGGCTCCGTTGTTAAAAGTACTTCAAAAAGTCAAAAAAACCGCAAAAAAGCCCTTTCCTTTTTCGGGTTCCTGGAGTAAAATATATCATCTAATCCACAGAATCCCCGGCAGAGGGCGCTCCCCCCGCCGGAGGGAAACGGAGGCGTACCACAGTGTTTCAGTCGAAAAAGGTTGGTCTTCTCGGGAGGATCCTCCTTCTTCTGGCGCTGATCTTCATGGTCGTTCAGCTGATCAGCGTCCGTCAGCATATCGCCGACGCCCGGGCCGCGGCCGAAAGCCTGACCCGCCAGGTCAACGAGCAGATCCAGAGCAACACCGAGCTGTCCAACGCCATCGAAAACCGCGATAACCCCGACTTTGTGGAGGACATCGCCCGGGAGAAGCTGGGCTTAGTCTCTCCCAACGACCGGGTTTTTTACATCACAGATTAAGAGGTCACCCTCTTTTTTGAATTACAACGAGGAGGATTTTCAGTACGTATGGAAATCAGTGTAGGCGCAATCCTGGAAGGAAACATCAAGAGCATCACCAAATTCGGCGCGTTCGTGGCCCTGCCCGGGGGCCGGTCCGGTCTCTGCCACATCTCTGAGATCGCCCATTCCTATGTGGCCGACGTGAAGGACTTCCTGACGGAAGGCCAGGCGGTCAAGGTCAAGGTGGTGGGCATCGACGACGCGGGCCGCATCAACCTATCCATCAAGAAGGCCACCCCCCCTCCTCCCCGACCCCAGAACGCATCCCGTGGCGAGCGTCCCAGCGGCCGGTCTGATTTCCGGGGCGGCAGCCGCAGCAATCAGAGCGGCGGCGAACATCCTCCCCGCGGCAGCTTCGGCGGCCACCATCGGGATCCCCGTCCCACTGCTGCCCAGCAGAGCGCCGGCCCCGCTGATTTTGAGGCCCGTCTGAAGCAGTTCATGCAGCAATCCGACAGCAGACTCTCCGACCTGCGCATGACCGAAAAGCGCTCCTCCCGCCGCAGCGGCCACCGTTAATTTGTCTCTGACACCCCGACCTCCCGTCGGGGTGTTTTCTTGTTCCCGAGATGGCTATGTGGGGAGATGGTTCTTCCTCAGGTTGTGGGCACTCTACGGCGTTTGTCCTACCCCCACCCATGTTGTACATCGGCCCATTACAACAAAAAAATGCGCCTCTGTCAGCCAGAAGCGCAAAGCAGGAGAATGGAATGAACGATGTCATCTGACGGACAACACCTGCCGCCGCTATCATCGTAACCCAATTTTTACCATTCGTCAAGGGGGTTCTTTTGTCGAAAACCGCCCCCGGCCTTAAGTCTCCTCTTCCCAAAAATACGTTTTATAAATTTACCAAAAACAGCGTGACTTTTGTAGGGATATATGGTATACTGTGCTTGTAAGGAAGCAGGAGAATTCCTTTTCTCCCCCCTTGCACCCCACGAAAGGAGCTGACATATATGAAATTCACCTTTACGGACAAGAAAGTGAACATCCCCAACCGCGTGCACGCTTACGCTGAGAAGAAGATCGGTAAGCTGGACCGTTATTTTAAAACCGAACCTGATGTCTCCGTGATCTTCAGTGTCGAGAAGGGCCGGAACATTCTGGAGGTCACCATCCGTTCCGGTTCCACCGTCATCCGCGTAGCAGAGAGCACCTCTGATATGTTTGTCTCCATCGACGCCGCCGTCGCCTCCATCGAGCGTCAGCTGCGCAAGAACAAATCCCGCCTGGAGAAGCGCCTGCGCAAGGAGGCCTTCGAGGCCGCTCCCGCCGAGGACTACTTTGTTCCCGAAGTGGACGAAGAGGAAGACCCCATCCAGGTGGTCCGCACCAAGCGATTCTTCTTCAACCCCATGACCGTGGAGGAGGCCATCCTGCAGATGAACCTGGTGAACCACTCCTTCTTCGCCTTCCGCAACGAGGACGAGGGCGGGGCCTACTCCGTGGTTTACAAGCGCAATGACGGCGGCTACGGCATCATCGTCGATCAGGCTTGACATGTTTTTCTCCGGCCTTTGGCCGTTTTGATAAGACGTACCTCTCCCCCGGCTTCCGCCGGGGGAGTTTTTCCTGCGTTTGGTGAAAAAATCGCCCCAGCCATACGGCCGGGGCGATTTTTCTGTTTGGTTGTGGGCTCAGACCTGCTCAGCGGACACCACAGCGCTGGTGCCGTTGGCGGGAGCGGGCTCCTGGCCATAGGGGTTCTCGGGGTCGGCAGAGTCGCAGCCGGCCAGCAGAGCCAGGCTCATCAGGGCTGCCATGCACAGGGCGATCATCTTCTTCATCTCAGTTCCTCCTTTGGTGTACGGATATGTATGGATATCCGGATGAATCTAATTTTGCCATATATAGTATCCCTCTTTTCGGTCATTTTTGCAACCTAAACTTGGGAGTCCACGCCATTTTTATCGTTTTATACCATTCAGCCTTGTTGTATTTGTACAAAAACACAACATTTTCTTTGGGCATATTTTCAACCGAAAGGAGTTCCCCCTTTTATCCCTCCAGCTTCAGGTCTCCCTCCTTGATCCAGCCCAGCTTCCGGCAGGGAATCCCGATGAGCCAGGTAAGGACGGCAGGCAGGACGAAGCAGACCAGCACCAGACCCAGCCAGTCCATGCCGCTGACCGAGGCCTTCAGGCCCTCCGCCACGTCGTTGACCCAGCCGGTGTACACCCCAATGGGGCCCACCAGTCCGCAGGTACCCATGCCCGAGGACACGGGGGTGCCGTTCATCTCCAGGCGGAAGATGCAGGTGGCAATGGGGCCGGTGATGGCCGAGGCCACCGTGGGGGGGATCCAGATCCTGGGGTTGCGGACGATGTTGCCCATCTGGAGCATGGAGGTCCCCAGGCCCTGGGAGACCAGACCGCCCCACTTATTCTCCCGGAAGGACAGGATGGCGAAGCCCACCATCTGGGCGCAGCAGCCGGCCACCGCCGCGCCGCCGGCCAGGCCGGTGAGTCCCAGAGCGGCGCAGATGGCCGCGCTGGAGATGGGCAGGGTCAGGGCGATGCCCACGATGACCGACACTAGGATGCCCATGAAGAAAGGCTGCAGCTCGGTGGCCCACATGATGAGGTTCCCCACCCAGGAGGCCGCCCGGCCGATGGGGGGCGCGATGAGATAGGCCGCCCCGATGCCCACCAGGACAGTGACGATGGGGGTCACCAGGATGTCGATCTTGGTCTCCTTGGAGACCGCTTTGCCGCACTCGGCGGCGAGGATGGCGATGACCAGCACCGCCAGAGGGCCGCCGGCCCCGCCCAGCACGTTGGTGGCGTAGCCCACCGGGGCCAGGGAGAAGAGGACCAGGGGCGGGGCCTGGAGGGCATAGCCGATGGCGATGGCCATAGCCGGGCCCACCATAGCCGAGGCCAGGCCGCCGATGGTGTAGCCCACGGCGGCATCGCCGGTTCCAATGGTGACCACCTTGGCCGCCAGGAAACCGATGCCCAGCTGGGTCCCCAGGGTGTTCAGAATGGTTCCCACCAGCAGGGTACAGAAGAGGCCCTGGGCCATGGCCCCCAGGGCGTCCACCCCGTACCGCTTGGCGGAGAAGACAATGTTCTTCCGCGCCAGAAATGATTTGAATCCTTGCATTCCTATACTCCTTCGTCTTTCGTAAAAAATAGTCTCTATACATGTCAAGACATGTGTAGAGACTATTATAATCATTTCTGGTGCAGTTGTCAATCCGTGCAAAAGTGCTTTCTTTTCTTACCCCTGGGTGTAGAGGATTCCCAGCTTTTCCAGGTCCCGGCACACCCGCTGATAGGCCTCCTCGTCAGGGCAGCGGAGATTGTGCAGGTGAAGTCCCCCGGTGAGGGAGGAGAGGGTGGAGGAATCCCTGGCCCGCTCCACGAACTGCTGGACGTCATAGCGGGAGGAGAGGCTGAGCTGGCCGGTGATCTCCCCGTAGAGCCGGTGCTCCACCACCACATCCAGGACGGTGCAGCCGTTGTCCACCATGGCCAGCAGCTCCTGCTCCAGGGCGTCCACCCCGGTGTGGATGCAGGCCACGGTGCGGACCAGGCCGGTGGTCTCCCCCAGCTTGTATCCTCTGGGGGTGGCCACAATATCCAGGCCGGAGGCCCGGAGGAGGGCGATATCTCCCACAATGATCTGACGGCTGACATCAAACTTCCCCGCCAGCGCCGTGGCACTGATGGGCCGATCCGCAGTCAGGATCTGCGCAATGATTTTTCTTCGCTCTTCTGCCTTCATCGGCCATCCTCCTTGGTGAGAAACGTGTGCTCCGTTTTTTGTAGGGGCGATTCACGAATCGCCCCTACGACCGGGCATTTGCCGCTCCCATCCCAAACGTCTTTACTGGTGATGGGTCAGCAGCTCGTACTTGATGTCCCACAGCTTCCGGGACAGGTCCACATAGTAGTTGTGGGGGTTTTCAAACCGCTTCACGGAGTCCCACATGGTGTCCATCTGCTCCTTGCAGTACTGCTGGATCTCCGGCAGGGTGGGGCACTGATACACCAGCTCGCCGTTCAGGAAGATAGGGACCTGGATCTGCTTGGCGGTGAAGCCGGAGATGGTCTTGGTCTTCCAGGTCACGTCGGGGTCGAAGATGGTCAGGCTGCCGTCGGGGTTCAGGTTGTCCTCCACGGTCTCGTCGTAGGTGCACATCCAGTCGCCGATGGCCATGCCGTCGGCGTTGTCAAAGAGGCGGAAGACCTTTTTGAACTGGGGAATGGTGATCTTGGCCACGTTTTCGCTGAGTTTGATCTTGGGGATCACGTTGCCCTGGTCGTCCTCGATGGCCACCAGCTTGTACACACCGCCGAAGACCGGCTCGCTGCGGGCGGTGATGAGCCGCTCGCCCACACCGAAGGCGTCGATCTGAGCCCCCTGAAGGAGGAGGTCCTGGATCACGTTCTCGTCCAGGGAGTTGGACACGGTGATCTTACATTCGGTCCAGCCGGCCTCGTCCAGCATACGGCGAGCCTTTTTGGTCAGGTAGGCCATGTCGCCGGAGTCCAAGCGGATGCCACACTTGGTGATGCCCTTGGGCTTGAGGACGTCGTTGAAGGCCCGGATGGCGTCGGGGATGCCGCTCTTGAGGGTGTTGTAGGTGTCCACCAGGAGGACAGGATTGTCGGGATAGACCTCACAGTAGGTGCGGAAGGCGTCGTACTGGGTGTCAAACATCTGGACCCAGGCGTGGGCCATGGTCCCCCCGGCGGGGACGCCGTAGAGCTGGTCGGAGATGGTGCAGGCGGTGCCGTTGCAGCCGCCGATGAAGGCGGCCCGGGCGCCGTCGATGGCGCCGCTGGAGCCCTGGGCCCGGCGGGAGCCGAACTCCAGCACGGTGCGGCCCTTGGCAGCCCGGACGATGCGGTTGGCCTTGGTGGCGATGAGGGACTGATGGTTGATGGTCAGCAGCAGGAAGGTCTCCAGCAGCTGAGTCTGAATGGCGGGAGCCCGAACGGTGAGGATGGGCTCGTGGGGAAAGACAGGGGTTCCCTCGGGGATGGCGTAGATATCACCGGTGAACTTGAAGTTCTTCAGGTAGTCCAGGAATTCCTCATCGAACATCTTCCGGTCCCGGAGGTACTGGATGTCCTCCTCGTCGAAGTGGAGGTCCTGGATGTAGTCGATGACCTGCTCCAGTCCGGCAGCGATGGCATAACCGCCCTGGTCGGGTACACTGCGGAAATACAGGTCGAAGTGGGTGATGCGATCCTTGTATCCGGCCTTGAAATATCCGTTGCCCATGGTGAGCTCATAGAAGTCGCACAGCATGGTCATGTTCAGCTTCTTGCTTGTATTCATGTCCTTATCCTCTGTTTCATTTCAGCGGCGGGGCCGCGATAAAATAGGCGAAGCACCTCCCAGGGACGCTTCGCGGGATATCTCGCTTATTATATGCCTAATCATGTGACAAGTCAACAGAAACCCGCACTGTGCCTGGGTTTTCTCTGAGATCTCCCTTTTTATACTATACACGAATCCCGGAAAAATCGCAATGGATTACGGCAAATTTCCTGCACCGCTCCCCTATTTTACCCATTTTTTACAGGAATTCCGTCACCTGGCTTCTCTCGCCGGGCAGCAAAAAAGCGCCCTTTCCCGGGCGCGGCAGACAGAGAAAATGATAACCCTTGACCAGCGGATCTCTCCAGCCCGGTCAAGGGTTATCGAACGCTCTTAATATCTAACATCCATTTAACCTCTCTTTCTACAGATTCCACATGACAACTGACGTTTCCTTCGATCTACATACCGTTTCCAACATGTTTTCCATTTATATCATCCTCAAAAGTGAGGTCGCTTTCTATGTTGAACGATTCGCTCGAAAAAACGCTTCGTCAGCAAGTTGTGGGATTTCTTGCTGCGGGGTTAGCTGTACATTGGACTCACCCTTTCTGTTTCTGACTATAATATAGCACAAGAAACAAAAGTTTGCAAGCCGCAAACTTGTTCAAATTGCACCGCGCAAAATCGTACAAAACAGAGATTTTGGCTTCACCGGGGGCAGCTCCCTTGACCCTCCGCCGGGATGGTGCTATATTAGATATGTTAGCCGGTCAAAAGACCGGCTTTTTTGTCTTCTTGCCCGGCTGCGGGACAAAGCCGGGCCCGTCCTTTTTCTCCCTTTCCCGCATGAATTTTTCTCCGGCGCATAGGTTCTTTCTATAAGAAACGAAGAAAGGACGGGATCCTCATGAAGCACCTTCGCCCCAAACAGACCCGGGACCAGAGGAAAGGCCACCGGGTCCTCTTCCTGCGGAAACGATTCTTGGCCATTCCCGGGGCCGTTCTGGCTGTCCTGGCCCTGTGCCTGGTCACCAACCTCCCCACCTACGTCACCGCCTCCACCACCGACCGCCAGCTCCCCATCTACTGCGTACAGCGGGACTATAAAGTCTGCTCTCTCACCTTCGACGCCGCCTGGGGGAATGCTATATTGCGGCACGTCCAATCGTATACGTAAAGTGGCTCGTACCGGACGGATATGGAATACCGTACCCGGAGGAACGATTCGGTGCTTTTCTCGACTGCGTATTCGCAGCCTGACGGCAGCGGCAACCTCTTTCGTATACTGTTTACTCAATTAAGATTTCGCGCAATTTCCTTGATCACCTCATCCATAACGATCGGCTTGGCAATATGGCCATCCATACCTGCATCTAAAGAGGCCTGAACATCCTCAGCAAAGGCGTTCGCCGTCATGGCGATGATAGGAATCCTGCGGGCATCCGGGTGATCCTGCATGGCCCGGATGGCAGCTGTGGCTTCATAACCGTTCATTTCCGGCATCATGATATCCATAAAGATCATGTCAAAGGTATCCGGCGGATTCTCTGCGAAGGTTTTGACTGCTTCCTTGCCGTCGGCGACTCTGGTCACCTGAATGCTCAGTTCCTCCAGCTGCACCGTTGCAATTTCCGCGTTCAGGTCATTGTCCTCCGCCAGCAGGATCTTTACGCCCATCAGGTTCGCCTCAACGGCAGGAAGATCCTGCTTCTGAACCTTGCTTTCCTCGGTCAGCTCCATGGGAATCTCTACTGTGAAGGTGGAACCCACGTCCTTTTTGCTCTCCACAGAGATGGTGCCGCCCATCAGATCGACATACCGCTTTGTGATGGCCATGCCCAGGCCGGTGCCCTTATACTGTGTCCGGGCGCCGTTTTCCTCCTGAGAAAACTCATCGAAGATGTGCTCTACAAATCCCTCGCTCATGCCTACGCCGGTATCCGCCACCCGATAGCGTACCACGATGTGGCGGTCATCTCCGCCGGGATGGTAGCTGACTGCAAAGTCGATGGCGCCGCCGTCCTCTGTAAATTTCACCGCATTGCCCAGGATATTCACCAGCACCTCCCGGATACGCACGGCATCGGCCAGCACATAGGGCGTCTCCGGTATCGCCAGATCGGTGCGGAATGCAATATTCCGGTCGGACAGGAAGCCCTGCATAATGCTGAGCACCGTGTCTGCCACCGCTGTGATATCCACGGGGATGGGGGCAAATTTGATTTTGCCGCTCTCAATACGGCTGATGTCCAGAACATCATTGATCAGGGTCAGCAGATGCTCGGAGCTATTGCTGATCTTGTGGAGGCAGTTCCTTACCTCTGGTTTCGGCTTCTGTTTCAGCGCGATATTGGTAAAGCCAATGATGGCATTCATGGGGGTTCGGATGTCATGGGACATGTTGTTCAGGAAGGTGGTCTTGGCGCGGCTGGCATTCTCCGCGGTGTGGACCGCGTCGGCAAGCTTCTGATTGATCTTCTTGTCCTTGGTGCGGTCAGACAGATCCAGAATATACTTCTTCTCGCCCTGAATATCCGTGCAGAAGGCCACCACGCGGAACCACATCTCCTCACCGGTCTTCTGGTGGATGTACTCTCTGTCCCACTCGCATTGCTCGCCGGGCAGAATTTTCGACAGTTGATCCAATACGTGAACCGATTCGTCTGTCCGGATCAGATGCTCGAGGGCATGAATATCGTTGAGAACCTCCTGCTCCGAAATCCCAATCAGCTTTTCAATATTGGGACTTACATATTCCACACGAAGATCCTTTGCGTCCATCATCAGGAAGACATCGTCCACATTGATGGACAGCTTGGAGAACAGCTCGTCACGGGCAAGCAGCTCATTGTCCTTCCGTTTCAGCTTCTGCCGGTTTTGCTGGATCACCAGCAGCAGAAACAGCACGGCCAGCGCGATGGCAATTCCCGACACCACAAGCATGGTAGTGGACTGAAGCTTGTTCATGCTGGCGTTGACCACATCGGCGGGTACAATACCTACAACCGTCCAGTTCTGAAAGTTTGCAGACTCATACACCAGATAATAGGACCTGTCATGGATGTCAAGCACCATCGAACCGGAATGTCCGGTCAGAAAGTCCTTCCGCAGGGCGGCGATTTCCTCATCGGTCAGGCTTTCCGATTCTTCCAGCATCGAAAGGAGATTGTGGCAATCCTGCAGATTCTCGCTGCTGTTATCCACCACCACCCGGCCATCGGGCAGCACCGCAAAGGTGCTGGCCTGTCCGTCGAAGGCAGAGATCTTCAAAGCATCCACCAGGTCGGAGTTGTTATAGGTGATGGCGATGGCCTCATAGGTGAACGCACGGTAACTGCCCTGCCCGGCGGGAATGGCAAACACCATGATCTCCGGCTGGTCCGGGACAACAGAGTTGGCCACCACCGGCTGCTTTTCCAGGATCAGATCCGCAAGCTGATTCCGCAGCTCCAGATAGCCTCTGTCCCCTGTCAGGGTGAGATATTCGCCGTTCCGGGAGATGAAATAGAAATCGGTGAAATTGCTCTCCTCCCGGGCCTGGTTCACATAGGCCACAACATCCGCTTCGCTTTCTGCGGTCTCCAGATAGGGCGTCCACATCCGCATCCGGCTCCAGTTGACCGAAACCAGGTTATACAGAGCCTGGTTGGCCTGATGAAAGATTTCGGTGAGGTGGGCTGTGCTCTCTTCGTAAATGGTCTGAGATACAAAACCAAAGTAGGCAAAGCCGGCCCAACCCAGCCCTGCCGCCAACCCAAGGGTCAGCAGCAGGGCAAGCAATCGTTTTTTCATGGCGCAGCCCTCCTTTCCGCTTCCGTGCGGTTTTTTATTCCCCCGGCAGAATGGTCACATACTCCGTGGGCTCCAGGAACTGCCTGGTTTTCTCCAGCGCCTCCTGCATGCACTCCTGACTGGAGAAATCGTCCACCAGATAGTCCTCCCGCTTCGCCTTCAGGTCGTCGGGCATGGGGCAGTTGCAGAAGGTCTCATGCTCCAGGAAGGTGTCCGCACCCACCAGCAGCAGGGTGTAGACGGCGCTGTCGTCCAGGGGCTTGCCGTCCACGGTGATCTCCTCCAGGCGGAACCGGCCCCGCTCGTACTCGGTGACGGTGTATTCCAGGCCGCTGGTGACGGGCATCAGGTTGCGGTGGTGGATGGGATTGGAGCCGTCCTCCTTCATGTTCACCAGCCAGTCCATGAACCGGCGGACTTCCTCGCCGGTGTATTCCCCCTGGTAGACGGCATTTCTTGCCGTCAAAACCCACTTGGCCTGCTGCAGGGTATAGTCCCCGGCATAGATGGAGGTGCTGGCCACGGGGGAATAGCCGATGGCGATGTCGGCCTCCATGGAGTCCCGGATGGTGTTCATCAGAGAAGACGCCGCAGCGCTGCCGTGTTCGGTGAAGTCATTGGAATAGGCGGTCTCCTGGGTGAACAGGATCTCCTCCGCCTCCGGGTTCACATAGTTGGTGATCTGGGCGTCGAAGGCCTCATACGCGCTCTTGGCGTCATACTCGCCGGTCATCATCTTGTGGCCCACGTCCTGGGAGATGGAGAACACCTCCGTGGAGGCCAGACGCATATACAGGTGGTTTCTGTCGATGCAGTCCTGCACATATGCCAGGGGCGGGGTGGGGGTGATCTTCACTTCCTTGTTGTAGGACAGCACGGAGGTGCCGGCGGCCACGTGCTTCTGGCCCTCCTCGCTGAAGATGGCGGACAGCACTTCCAGCACGGCTTTCCGCTTGGCCTCGTCCTGCTCCACGGTGCTGGACACGGCCAGCTGGCACATGGGGTAGGTCAGCAGCCAGTTGTCCTCGCTGGTCTCGCCGAAATAGGGCAGGATGACGCTGTTGATGCCCCGCTCCTTCGTGATGTCGTCCGCCAGAGCCGCCGTGTTGCGGACCATGGCGGTCTGGCCCGCAAAGTACGGCTCCATGGTCTTGCTGAACTGCAGCTCCTCATCGCCGGGCTGGAAGCGGACGTCTTTCAGGAACTGCTCATATTTCTCAAACACTTTGGGCCAGACCACATTGTCCAGACCCACCTGCTCCTCCTCGGTCTCACTCTCATACTCCATGCGCCACTGGGTACCCTCCAGGCTCATCAGCTCCGGGATGGCACAGCCCTGCATGGTCTCCAGACAAGTGTAGTCATAGCCCCAGTCGGTCTGATACCCCTTGATGCCCACCGCCTCGAAAGCGTCGATGGCGGCAACGAATTCCTCGTAATTGGTGGGCAGGGGGATGCCGTACTGGTCAAACAGGTCCTTGTTGGCCATGGTGCAGTCCACCTCGGCGCACATGGGCAGCCAGCGGATGGCACCGCTGGTCTCCCGGTTCACTTCCAGGTAGCTGGAGTAGAAGGTGCCGGCCACCTCGGTCTGGCTCAGGTCCATGAGGTGATCGGCCAGAGGGGCCGCGTCATTCAGGGAGAACCGGCGGCAAGTGATGATGTCGGGAATCTCCTCACCCCGGGCCAGCAGGTCCTTGTAGTATTCTATGGTGTTGAAGCTCTGGACAAAGGTAAACTCGATCTCGGGGAACTTCTCCTCCAGCCAGGGAGACAGCTCCTTGAGCATGGACCGGTCCCACATGTACATGCTGATGGAAATTTTGCCGTCGTCCCCTTTGTTTCCGGCGCCCTCGTTTTGGCTGCCGCAGCCGGCCAGCATCGTTGCTGCCATGACGACTGCAAGCAGCAGACACAGCAATCTCTTTGTTTTCATCTTTCTTCTTCCTCTCATCGTTTTTGTCTGCACAATCCCGGCAGCCGCAAAGCCGCCTGCTTTCCTCTCCCTTGCGTCTTTTTCCCTCCTCCCGACGATTCACCGGAATTTTACCAGACTACTCAGCAGACGCACTGAATTGGTCGGCTTTACAAGGAAGTCATCCATGCCCACGGCGGACGCCCTCTCCCGATTCTCAGGAACCGCGTTTGCGGTCAGCGCGATAACGGGAATATTTGCCCGGATTCGATTCGGAAGTTTCCGTATCTTCATGGTTGCCTCGTATCCATCCATCACCGGCATTTCAATATCCATCAGGATAAAGTGATAGTAACCGGGCTCGTTCCCTTTCACCGCTGCAATCGCTTTGCTTCCGTTATCCGCTTCCTCCACCAGGAGGCCGTGATCCACAAGCACTTCCTTCAGGATCTCACGATTCAGTTCGTTGTCATCCACAAGGAGCACTCTCTTTCCCTTTAATGCTTCGATGTCCTCCGGGTCTTCCGCTTCCGGCACATCCTCCAGCGCCTCCCCAAGGGCATAGGCTATGGTCGCCTCCATGTTGGTAAGAACCCTCTGGAGCTTCCCCATGTATTCCTCCGCTTTGGAGCCATGTCTCCCGACAAGTTCTGCATATCCGACGGCGCTGTTCATCTCTGTCCGTAAATCCCTTAATGATTTGTTTTGAAATTCCGCTGCTTTTCTCGCCGCTTCCAGTTCTGTTTCCAACAAATCCATTCTTTCCAGGAGCATCTCATGATTCGCCTGTGAACTGCGGGTATTGCCGTCCGGGTATTGCAGTTCAAACTCGATCGTG
Source organism: Bacillota bacterium (assembly GCA_030535235.1). Classification (GTDB taxonomy): domain Bacteria; phylum Bacillota; class Clostridia; order Oscillospirales; family Oscillospiraceae; genus Evtepia. The sequence continues at coordinate 37,955 of JAUNCL010000009.1, read as the reverse complement.
ACCCCCAACACATCAAGACATTTCTGCAGCTCTTCAAACGTCATGCTTTCTCTGGCAAGTTTTCTGTATAAAGAAGACGGAAGCATCCCCATTCTCTTTGCCAGTTCAGCCTTTGAAATTCCGAGCTCGGCGCAAACGATATTGATTGTTTCCGTCGTCGTCATATCTTCACTCCTCCTTTCCGTGTACGCTGCGCTATCATTTCCTTTTGTGTCAGTATAGCACAAAAGACATATAAGCACAATAATCTTCCCCTAATCTATGAGGATTATTTTTAACATCTGAATGGATTCGAATAGCATTTTGGAGTGCCCTCACACCGGAAGGCACTCCACTTATTTCGTTTCCTCGTATTCGACTGCGTTCCGGAGAAAAATTACTGAGGACTTTTCTCCATCCACTTTTTCAGTATTTTGGCAAGTGTATTCAGATCGAGGGGTTTGGCAATATGCTCATTCATGCCCGCCGTCTTCGCCCCATGAACATCTTCAGCAAATGCATTTGCCGTCATGGCGACAATGGGCACTTGTTTGCAATAGCGCCGGTCCATGGCACGGATCGCCCTCGCCGCGTCATAGCCGTTCATTCTCGGCATCTGGATATCCATGAAAACTATGTCGTAATATCCATCGTCACACGCGGCCATTCTGTCAACAGCTTCCACGCCATCCGCTGCGTGCTCCACAGTCAGTCCGGTCATTTCCAGGATTTCCGTTGCAATCTCAGCATTCAGCGCATTGTCTTCTACCAGGAGGGTACGGCTCCCCTTAAGATCTATTGTATCCAGCGCAACAAAAGGCGTTTCCTGCTCATCAGAATCATCATTTCCCACAAGGGAGCTGAAGGTTTTTACCAGCCTGGAGCGGAACAGCGGTTTGCTGATAAAGGCATTGGCCCCGGCGGTGCGGGCTTCCTGCTCGATATCCGACCAGTCGTAGGCGGAGATAATGATGATTGGCACATCCTTTCCCACTGCCTTCCGGATGGCCCGCGTGGTGGCAATTCCATCCATATCCGGCATCCTCCAGTCAATGACGCAGGCAAAATAGTCTTGATTCCTCTGATGGTGAGCTACGACCTTTTCCACAGCCTCAGCCCCTGTGGAAACCCCCTCCGCTTTCATGCCGAGGTCATTCAGCATTCCGCAGCAGGATTCCAGACTGAGCGCATCATCATCCGCCACCAACACATCCAGATCAAGAAATTTATCATACTGGATGACTGCGGCATCCTGAAGTTTCAGATACATGGTGACCGTAAAGCGGGAACCCACGCCCAGCTTGCTTTCCACCTTGATATCGCCGCCCATCATGCGGACAATGTTACGGCTGATTGCCATTCCAAGACCTGTTCCCTGCACTTTATTGACCTGGTTGTCATCGTTGGATCGTGTAAACGGCTCAAAAATCTGCTTTTGAAATTCTTCGCTCATACCGATCCCGTTGTCTTCAAAGACGATTTCAAAACATCCGACTTTCGGGTGCAGAGAAGGTCTTTCAGAAATAGAAAGCTTGATTTTTCCGCCATCCGGCGTGTACTTCACCGCGTTGCTCATCAGGTTGGTAAAGACCTTCTGGATGCGCAGGCTGTCTCCCACCACCGCCTCATGGGTCACACCGGAGATATTCACGGAGAGCTCATGATGGTGCTCTGCAATCTGGGCGTTGGTCATGGTAAGCAGATTATCAATCAGATCCGAAAAACTGAATTCTTCTTCCACCAAATCCACCTTGCCCGATTCAATTTTGCTCATATCCAGGACTTCATTGATGAGGCTGAGAAGGTGCTTGCTTGCCTGGGTGGTCTTCTTCAGGCAGTCCTGCACCCGTTCCTTATCATCAATATGGGCTGCGGCGATGGCGGTCATGCCAATAATTCCGTTCATGGGTGTTCGGATATCATGAGACATATGGGACAGGAAATCAGTCTTTGCCCTGTTTGCGGCTTCCGCAGCGTCAAATGCTGCCTGCAGCGCTATTTCCTGCTGGCGCTCTTTCTGAATCAGGTCATCCACATCCCGCGTTCCGATAACAACCACATGGCTACCGTCTGTTTCATGGACATATGCCACCCGCAGCTGAATATAATGGAATTCTCCATTGATCAGCACTTCAGCGGTTACCGAGTAGTCCTCATCCCTGGCACGGATATACTCTAAAGACAGTTTCTCCAGATACTCGGCACGACTGCTATCCGAAACCTGTTCTGCAGCGTAGCTTTGCATGAGCATTGACCAACAGTTCCGGCTTCTGGAAAGACGTTCATTGGTAGAGACAATATACTCATCTGACGTGCGGTAGAAGGCAACGGTATCCGTTTCAGGGTTCACCAAAAGGACAGAATAATATTCTGAGCCAAGGCCTTCAATGATTTCACGCTGCACTTCCATCTCTCTGGTCTGCTTCAGCTGGCGCCGCGCTTCCTCGTCCACATCCCGCAGGCCCAGGATAAACGTGACGGTTCCGCTGCTGTCCACCGTTTTTGCCGTGTTCATTTCATAGTAGGTAATGACGCCATCCTTCATTCGTCTGTACCCAAGCTTATACAGTCCCACCTCCGGGACTTTTTCCATCAGAACAGAAAGCACGATGGATTCCTTCAGCCGGTCACGGTCCTCCGGGACAACAAACGCATCAATGTATTTCGACAAAATAATCTCATAGTCCCCAAGGGCAAGCAGCTTTTCCAGCACTACCGGATCAAATGCAATTCCATCGGTCCGATAGAGGGTCATTTTTCTTGTCTTAGCATCAATTTTGAACAGGCTGCTGTACTCCTGGCTCAGCGCACCGATAATGTGGAGCTGTTCTTCCTGAATCGCTCTGTTTTTACGCTCTTCCTCAACGATCGCGTCAACACAGCGGAAGCCCAGGATGATCTGACTTTCCGTATGATTCCATGAATACAGTCTGATAAAGGACGCCTGATAATGATGAACCCCCGTTTCGTCGGCGATCACACGATAGCCGCAGGAATACGCATCGCTGTCTTCCAGCTCGGATTTCACCTTTTCCACCGAGATGGCGGCCCAAAGCGCGTCCCGATCCTCCTCCAGAACATATTTTGAAATATAGTAGTCCCAGGTATCATGATAAGAGCGTCGAACGATTCTCTGATCTTCTGCAATGACCGTTCCGTTGCGCTTGATGGTCACAGCGGTGTCATCTGCCAGATCAAGCAACACAACATCAGGATAATCTCTGCTGAGTGCTCCGGCGATTGCCATCTCATCCCGCAGTTTTCTGAGGGCTTCCAGTTCTCTTACCTTCACGTCATGAATGGATTTCGTGGTAAAAATGATATGGGCAAGCCGTCCGTCAGCGTCCCGGTCGCCCTCGATAAACGAGCACTCTCTCCAGGTCCCGCCTGTCTGCAAATCGCCAAACAGTGTGCTCTGATACTGCATGGATACGATCCGGGTCTGCGCCATGCGTTCATTCAGCGTGGAAAGATCGGTAAACGCAAGCACCTCTTCCTTGTGTTCCGGTGCAACCATGTGATGGCTGAAATAGGTCAGTCGCTCCTGGGCGTCGCCGGCCGCACCGATGTGTGCATTCACGATATCTACAGAGGAAAGCTCCGTAAAGAGTCCGGTGGACAGGTCGATATAGTACATGGATGTATAGATTTCGCCCAGGGATTGAATGACCTGCATCCGATCCATCAGTGCCCTGTTGACCTCCGCCAGCTTTTCGTGCATCATACGCTCGGTTGCAACCTCGCTGTAACAGGTGGAAGCCGCGACGGACAGCAGGAGCAGCGCATCGGTATTCTTCCGTGGGTTGTCCACACCAAGGAAGCCGACCACTTCACCATTCACCGTGATGGGAGCCGCCATCAGACTTTCGATGCCCTGCGGTTCCAGAATCTCGTAGGTCTTTGTGCCCGGGTGATAGTCATCAGACAGGGAGGAGATATAGAACTCCCCTTGCTCTTCAAATGCCTCAAACCAGCATTCCATTCCATCAATAGGAATATTCTGAAGATTGTCAATCTCTGCATGAACTCCTTCTCGGCACCACTCAAAGGTATTATTGAATACCCTTCGGTCCGTATGTGCCTCAAAGATATAGGCGCGATCCGCATCATAGTACCCGCCGATATCCCGCAGAATGTTGTTCAGCACCTGTGCATCTTTTGCTTTATCCAGATAATCTCTCAGAAATTGCTTTACCGCTTGTTCCTGACAAGTCTGTGTTTGTCTCTTATCGTTCATACTGCACCTCCACCATACCAATGTTAATATATCACACTTCCATAAAAATACAAGCTTTGAACGACCGGCTGGGCAGCTCAGGAGAAGGATAAGGATATCCATTCGACTGCTTGTCCGATCCCCCTGTCAATTTACAGTTTTTCCAAGCCAGTGGGTTTCACGGCATGATCAAAATAAAAAAAGGGGTTGTCGTTTCTTGCCGAAATCGGTTATAACGGGGATAGGGCATGGTCGAGCCGTTGCCTCGACTGCAGCAAAGCGAATCATCTGTTGGAACCGATTGATTTTTCATGCGGTAATGCTGTACGCTTGATTCCGTACAAACGATTTGAATGAAGGGGGGTGATCCCATGGCGAACTACACAGAAGCACAATGGAACGCGAAAAAGGTTGCGCTGATGGAAACGTGCTTCAACGGCTTTGCCAATTTGGGGCTGCACGGCACCGGCATTCGCACCCTGGCGAAGCATTGCGGGTATAACACGGCCATGATCTATACCTATTTCAAGAACCTGGATGACCTGATCGTCCAGTCCACCGAGCACTGCATGAGCAAGGTGGAGGACGAGTTCATGGCGAAAGCCCCCACGGATGTGGAGGACCTGTGGCGGTTTATGGACGAGATCCCCTACTGGACGGCGGAACAGCACGGCAAGAAGTACCGCCTGATGTATCAGGTGTACACCCACCCGAAATACCGGGAATACGGCCGGAAATTCTTCCAAGGCGTAGACCACCGGTATACCGAATACGCAAAGAGCCTGGAGGGCAAGCTGGGCATTCCCCACGAAAAGCTGACACCCCTGATCTTCATCCTGATCCGGGCCTGTGTCCACTACGCACTGTTTGAGGATAAATTTTATTTGAGATCCCAGATCGAAACGCTGAAAGAAACCCTGGAACTCTTTATCATGAAATATAACCAAAAGGAGGCGTGAAAAATGAAAAAACGACTATTGAGTATCCTGATGACCCTGGCCCTGTGCCTTGGGCTGCTGCCCACCGTGGCGTTGGCGGAGGGCGGTGTGTCCTATCTGAACGAAAACGGCGACAAACAGACCTGCGCCAGCGCCACGGAAGTGACCAGAGGCGACACCAATTGGAGCGACGGCTGGTATGTGGTACGGGGCAATATGACCATCGGAACGGATACGGAACCCCAGCGCGTCACCGTCACCGGCGATGTCCACCTGATCCTGACAGACGGCTGTGAACTCACCGTCACCGGCGGTATTCAGGTGGCAGGTAACAACAACCTCACCATCTACGCCCAGTCCACGGATGAAAGCACCATGGGCAAGCTGACTGCCACCGGCAGCAGCAACGGCGCGGGCATTGGCGGCGGCCCGTACCCCGGGCACAACGGCGGCACCATCACCATCAACGGCGGCACCGTCATTGCCACCAGCACCTCCGGCGCGGGCATCGGCGGCGGTGGTTGCAGCAGCGACGGCGGCTACACCGTCGGCGGCAACGGCGGCACCATCACCATCAACGGCGGCACTGTCACTGCCACCAGCACCAACAGCGGCGCGGGCATCGGCGGCGGCGTTGGCTTTGTCTGGGGCAACGGCGACAGCGGCTACGGCGGCAGCGGCGGTGACATCACCATCAACGGCGGCACCGTCAATGCCACCGGCACTACGGGTGCGGGCATCGGCGGCGGTGGTGGCAACAACGGCGGCAGCGGCGGCGAAATCACCATCTGCGGCGGCACTGTCACTGCCTCCAGCACCAGCGGCGCGGGCATCGGCGGCGGAAAAGGCCTCAGCGGCGGCAAAGGCGACGGCGGCACCTTCCAGACTACCGACAACGGCAACGCGGTGATCTTCGCAAGCTCCATTGGCTACCAGAGCAATCAAAGCAGTTGGAGCGGCGTGATCTTTGAGGGCGACGCTGACGGCAAGGTCTACGGCACCTCCGTCACCCCCATCGAGGATTTCACCATCGACAGCGACAAGAAGCTGACCATCCCCTCGGGTGCCAGCCTGACCATCCCCGAGGGCAAGACCCTGACCAATAAAGGCACCATTTCCATTGACGGCGGTACTATGACCAACAAAGGCACCATCATCAATAACGGCGGCACCATCACCGGCACGTTTTTCGGCATCCAGCCGAAGGTTGGCGTCAGCGCGGAGTATCTGGATGAAACCGGCACAAAGAAGACCTGTGACACCGCCATCGTGGTGGAGAGCGGCGACACTACATGGGGCACCGTCGGCAAAACCACCTGGTATGTGGTGCAGGGCGATGTATCCATCTCTCAGGGCGTCACCTTCAGCGGCGATGTCCACCTGATCCTGGAGGACCGCTGCGATCTGACCGTGGAGAACGGTATTGAGAGTGGAGGAAATCTTACCATCTATGCCCAGAGCACCGGCGATGCACAGGGCCGCATCTACGCGGTTGGCCCAGAGACCAGCGATGCAACAAGTTGCGGCATCCTTGTGTCAAACATGACCATCAACGGCGGCAGCGTGACAGCCACCGGCGGCAGCGTCACAACCACCGGCGGCAGCGTGGATACAGGGAGCTACGGCATCCTTGCGGGCAACCTGACCATTTCCGGCGGCAGCGTCGGGGCAAAGGGCAGTAACGCAATGATGAGCTACGGCATCTTTACGGACAGTTATTTGACCATCACTGGCGGCACGGTCACGGCCACCGGCAATGACGCGGAGACAATAAGTTGCGGCATTTATGTGCACAATCAATTGACCATCGATGGCAGCACCGTCAAGGCCGAGGTCGGCAGCGCAGCGGATAGCAACGGCATCTATGCGAACAAGCAATTGACCATTACTGACAGCACCGTCAAAGTCAAGGTCGGCGACGCAAAAGATTTCAGTAAGGGCATCGCTACCTTTGGCAGCGTGACCATCACTGGCGGCAGCGTCGAGGTCAAGGCCGGTACCGCGGGAACCAGCAGCACCGGCATCCTTGCGTCTGGTGATGTGACCATCACCGGCGGCAGCCATGTGACCGTCCATGCGCCGGGCAACGGGAGCAACGGGCACGCCATGAACAAGAGCCCGCAGCTTCCTGAAATCTATTGGTGGCGCACTGCGGACACGGATCCTTTCACCGCTTCCGGCACAGCGAAGTATAAATACAAGTATAGCGACACCTATGTGGAATTTACCGATTCCTTTACCATCACCCTTGACCCCAATTTTGACGGCGGCGAGTCCGGCGCCATGACCACCGGAGCAGACGGCAAGCTGACCGGCAATCTGCCCACCCCCACCCGGGACGGCTACACCTTTGACAGCTGGTTTACGGCAGCGACCGGCGGCGAAAAAGTCACCAACGAGACCGTATTCAACGGATATGTCACCATCTATGCCCACTGGATGGCCAAATCCTCCGGCGGCTCCTCTACACCCACCTATCCTCCCACGGTGACCCAGCCCGAAAACGGCACCGTGACCGTCAACCCCAAGTCCCCCAGGAAGGGCGACACCGTTACCATCACGCCCACGCCCGATGCTGGCTATACGGTGGAGCAGGTCCTTGTCACGGACAAGAACGGCGATGCTGTGGAAGTCACCAATAACGGTGACGGCACCTACAGCTTCACCCAGCCGGCAGGCAAGGTGGACGTCGAGATTACCTTTATGGAAGACAACACCATGTTGAACTTCTTCGTGGATGTCCCTGCCAATGCTTACTACTATGACGCGGTTCTGTGGGCCGCTGAGAACGGCATTACCGGCGGCGTGGATGAGACCCACTTCGCCCCCAACGCCCCCTGCACCCGGGCCCAGATCGTCACCTTCCTGTGGCGGTCCGCCGGATGCCCGGAGCCGGAGAACGTGAGCAGCTTCGCGGATGTGCCTGCGGACAGCTATTACGCCAAAGCGGTTGCGTGGGCTGTGGAGCAGGGCATCACCACGGGTACCGGCGACGGCATGTTCAGCCCCGACGCCACCTGCACCCGCGCCCAGGCCATGACCTTTATTTACCGCAGCGAGCAGGTCCAGGGCGGCGGCATGGAGGGCGATTGGATGTTCCGGAACCCCTTCTCCGATGTGGACCTGGAGAGCTACTACGGCGAGGCGGTCATGTGGGCGGTGGCCAACGGCATCACCACCGGCACCAGCGACACCACCTTCAGCCCCGGGGAGGATTGCACCCGCGCCCAGATCGTCACCTTCCTGTGGCGTAACTGCGCGGAGTGATCCCTTCCTCTCAATCTGTGCAAACGCCGTAGGGCGGGGGCTTGCTCCCGCCGTCACCCGGAGGGCAGGAACTACGCCCCCCGCCCAGCCGGTGGGCGCGAACCCACGTTGCGGATCTCCGCAACGTGGCAAGCGGAACGGGCATGCCCGTTCCCTACATAAGCCGGTGACGATCTCCTCCAACCAAGGCTTGGCATAAGATAGCCCCCCATTCATCAGGTCGTATCCCATACGATCTGATAAATGGGGGGCAGTTCAATGTCGGCTGTTTTCTGTTCTCACGGTTTGTTTCTGTTTATTTCCCAAAAGCCCGCCACAGGAAGGTGACGATCTGGCCCCGGGTGCAGGTGCTGTCCGGGCTGAAGGTGGTGGCGGAGGTGCCGTTGGTGACCCCCGCTTCCACTGCCCAGTCCACCGCCGGGGAATTTACATCCGTAAAGCTGGCGGCGGGGGCGCCAGGCTTGCCCGACTGAATCCACATGAACTCCACCGCCATGAGGCGGGTGCAGGGGTCGTTGGGGTAAAACTTATCCCCCTCGACCATGCCCTGTTCGGTGGCCCAGACGACGGCCTTTTCATAGTAGCTGCCGGCAGGCACATCAAGGAAGGAACAGGTGATGCCGGGCTCGGGAGAGCCGGAGGCCCGCCACAGGAAGGTGATGATCTGAGCCCGGGTGCAGGTGTTGGCGGGGCTGAAGGTGGTGGCGGAGGTGCCGTTGGTGATCTCCTTCTCCACGGCCCACAGCACCGGGCTGTAGAAATAGTCGCTCTCCTTCACGTCGGTGAAGGGGTTGGGCTGGTCGGGGCTCACCGGCTGTTCCTCAGCCCTCAGGGGCAGGAAGGTATAGCTGGCATAGCAGGTTGTGAGGAACTTATCCTTGATGCCGCCGGTGGTGGGCTTGGTCAGCTGGGTGGACTGGTCATTGATGGTGACGGTCCCCGTGTTCAGGAAGTCGTCCGCCAGAATGTGGGTGCTGTCCGCCCGGAAGCCGATCTTCACCGTGTAGGAGACGCCCTCCTTAAAGGCAGTGTCCGCCGGGGTCCAGGCGACGCTCTCCACCGTGACCCCCTGGGGGGCGGTGACAGAGGCGGCCGGGGCCTTGCCGATGGCCGGGGCGGCCACGGTGAAGCTCAGGTTCTTGAGGATGGCGCTGTCCTCCGCCCCCACAGAATAGGGGAAGGCGAAGGTGCAGAAGTTTCTGGCGCTGCTCAGCTCGGCTGAGACGGAGGGGATGCCGTTCCAGATGGCTGTGGGCTTTTCCGGGAACAGATAGCCGTTTTGGGCCAGCACGTTCACCTTGATGGTGATGTTGTCGCCCTTGCTGCCCACATAGGAGTCCAGGACCTTGTTGAACATGGTGTACTGGATGGTTCCAACCTGGAAGTCCGGGTGATTGGCGGAGGCGGTGTAGTCCGCCGCCTTGCCGTGGGTGGGGGCGTCCAGCCCGGTGATGGACACATTGTCCACTTCCAGGTCGCCATTCCGGAGATCAAAGCTGGCGCGCACTCTCAGCCATCCGTCCTCCGACTCCACCCCCAGCACGTCGCGGCACATCAAGCCGTTCACGTTGGCAGACATGTCCCACGGTCCTTCAAACAAATAGCAGTGGGACGGTTTCACATAAATATCAGCGTAATACAGGTTCTTTCCGAAGGTCTCGTTGTAATCGCATATGCGTGTCGTGCCGTTGTTCACCTCCAGCCAAACGGTTTCAACCACCTCTGCACCCTCGGTGGAGGTGGTGACGCCGGTATCGTCGGGAGAGCCGTAGTAGCCGTCATCCATGCTGGCGCCGATCTTGGGGATCTTCACGCCGTCAATGTCCACGTGATAGATGGGGTCGCTGATCACGTAAACTTTCATGACGAAACGGTCCTTGAGCTTTGTGTCGGAGGCAATACCACAGCTCTGACCATAAATTTTGTCGATGGTGATGGCAACCTCTCCCGGACTTTTGGCCAGTCCTTTATTGGACACGATATCTTCATCGGTGCTTGAAGATCGCACAGCATACCAGTAGTTATCACCGATATCGTAATAAGGACCAGAAGTGATCTTCCCACTCTTATATATGCCAAGTCCTGTTGCTTTCCCGTTTGTCATCTCCGATATCGCGGCCTTCACCTCCGGCGCGTCAAAGGCATTGTCCCCAATATGCAGATACAGCTTAATGTCATCGTACGCCATCGCCGTGGTTCCCAGTGCCGGGACCAGGCTCAGCAGCATGACCAGGGTGAGCAGGGCGCTCAGAAGTCTGCTTCGTTTTTTCATGGTGGGTTTCCTCCTTTCAGGATCGGTCAGTCACCCAGGTAGCGATAGAGGAAGGTGACGATCTGACCCCGGGTGCAGGTGCTGTCCGGGCTGAACTTGGTGGCGGAGGTGCCGTTGGTGACCCCCGCTTCCACCGCCCAGTTCACCGCCGTGGAATTTACGTCCTCAAAGCTGGCGGCGGGAGCGCCAGGCTTGCCCGACTGAATCCACATGAACTCCACCGCCATGAGGCGGGTGCAGGGGTCGTTGGGGCCGAAGGTGCTGCCGCTGGCCATGCCCATCTGGGCGGCCCAGGCGGTGGCCTTCTCATAGTAGCTGCCCGCCGGCACATCGGTGAAGGGGCAGCTGATGGTGGGCTCGGGAGAGCCGGAGGCCCGCCACAGGAAGGTGATGATCTGGGCACGGGTGCAGGTGTTGGTGGGGCTGAAGGTGGTGTCAGTGGTGCCGTTGGTGACACCCCTATCCACCGCCCACACCACGGGGGCCCGGTAATAGGCGGTCTCTGCCACGTCGGCGAACTTGATTTCTTTCTTGACGGGGACCTCCTGGAGCTGCACCAGTTGGGCAGCATCGGACTTCGCCTCGCCGTAGTCGTTGGACACCACGCAGTAGAAGACGGCCTTGTCATAATTGCTGAAGGCGTTGGTGACAGTCAGCTTGGGGCTGTCGATGCCCACTTTCTGGGGGAGTCTGGCGACGATGCCGTTGGTATTGACGAGGCCGTACCACTGGTAGTGCAGCGGCGCGGTGCCGGTGGCCTCCACGGTGAAGGTGGCGGTGCCGCCCTTGATGACGGAGGCGTCCTTGGGCTGCTTCGTGATGGAGGGCGCGTAGGTGACCGTGCCCCAGTTATTGCCCATGCTGTACTCCGGGATCAGGGTCAGCTTGGCCTCGTTGGAGGTTTTGGATGCACCGGTGACGGACACCTCGCAGTAGACGCTGCCCGCCTCATAGCGGTCCAGGGTCAGGGTGGGGCTGTCCTCGCCCACTTCCTCGGCGGTGCCGTCCTCGGGCCGGAAATACCACTGGTAGTGGAGTTCCGCGGTGTGCTGGGCGGCCACGGTGAAGGTGGCGGTGCCGCCCTTGGCGATCTCAGCGTCCTGGGGCTGCTGGGTGATGGTGGGCATCTGGACAACCACCGTGGTGTTGCCGCTGCTCCAAGAGTATCTGGACTCGGCGGCGTCCTTCCACCAGTCGAAGGTCATGGTGCCGGCATCCGCCACGTAGACGGCGTCGGTCACGGCGGTGCCGTTGACGGTGATGGTGCCGGTGTACTTGTTCAGAGTACCCCGTCTGCCCAAGACCTGGGTGCTGGGGAAGGTGTAGCCACCCTGGGGGGCCAGGACGATGCGGCAGTAGTATTTGCCGCCCTCTTTGAATTCGGTGCAGTGGTCCTCGTCGGCAGCGCCGTTGCCGTCGCTGTCCCACCACCAGTAGCAGTTCTGCACGGTGGCACCGTCGGAGACAGCCACCTCGGTGTCCGGCACGGCGCCCACGATGGGCTTTGCCAAGCCGGTGATGGCGATGCTGTTCACCGGCTCCATGGACGCGGCGCTGGCAGCGGGGACCAGGGAAAGGGCCATCACCAGCGTCATGACCAGGCCCAGCAGTCTTTTCATATTTTTCATGTTCATTCCTCCATATTAAAATAGGGGGCAGCCCTGTGCGGTTCCCGCAGGGGAACTGCACAGGGCAGGATGGTGTTTACTTGCCCAGGCAGCGATACAGGAAGGTCACGATCTGGGCCCGGGTGCAGTCCTTGCTGGGGGAGAACGTGGTGGCGGTAGTGCCGGCGGTAATACCGTGCTCCACGGCCCACAGAACTGCGTTGGTGTAGTAGGCGTCAGCCGCCACATCGGTGAAGGGATTCACACCGTCAGCGGCGGGAGACTTCTGCGCGCGCCACAGGAAGGTAACGATCTGAGCGCGGGTGCATTTCGCGTTGGGGCTGAAGGCAGTGGCAGAAGTGCCATTGGTGACACTGTTCTCAACGGCCCACAGCACCGCGTCGTGGTAGTAGCTGCCAGCGGCCACGTCCCCAAAGTGCATCTCGCTGCTCTTGGGGGCGGGAGAACCGGCGGCACGCCACAGGAAGGTGACGGCCTGGGCGCGGGTGCAGGTGGCGTCGGGGCTGAAGGTGGTGGCGGAGGTGCCGTTGGTGATCTCCTTCTCCACGACCCACAGCACCGGGTTGTAGAAGTAATCGCTCTCCTTCACGTCGGTGAAGGGGTTGGTCCGGTCGGGGCTCACCGGCTGCTCCGGAGCCTTCAGGGCCGGGAAGGTGAAGCTGGCATAGCAGGTTGTGAGGAAGGTGTCCTTAATGCCGCCGGTGGTGGGCTTGCTCAGCTGGGCGGACTGGCCGTTGATGGTGACGGTTCCCGTGTTCAGGAAGTCGTCCGCCAGGACGTGGGTGCTGTCCGCCTGGAAGCCGATCTTCACCGTGTAGGAGACGCCCTCCTTGAAGGCAGAATCCGCCGGGGTCCAGGCGACGCTCTCCACCGTGACGCCCTGGGGGGCGGTGACGGTGGCGGCGGGGGCCTTGCCGATCTGCGGCGCGGTGACGGTCATGGCGGCGGATTTGACGATCTGGGACGCGTCCGCGCCCACCTCAATGTAGAACGCGTAGCGCTTCTCATTGGCGTTCAGGCCGGCCACCGTGTCATCCGAGGTCAGGCCGTTCCAGGTTGCGGTGCTGCCGGAGGCAAAGGCGTAGCCGTCCGCCGCGGATACCGTCACCACCACCGCCACGTTGTCCCCGTCGGAGGGAACGTAATCGGTCAGGGTTTTCCGGAACATCTGGTACTCCACCTTCTCGACGGTGCAGCCGGGAGTGGAGGTGGAGGCAGTGTAGTCCGCCGCCTGGCCGTGCTTCAACGCGTCCAGGTTCGTAATGGCGACGGTAGAGATGGTATTCACCGCGGCGGCGGGCAACGCCGGGAAGGTGTACCAGACGGAGTTGCCCACATTCTCCTCATAGGAAAAGTTGTTGGAGTAGGCTCTCTGGCCGTTGACGGTGTATTGGCAGTCCGCGCTCGTGCGGTATTTGTCCCGGTCCATGCTCACCCAGACCCGCGCGGTGTAGGTCTCGCCGGTCTGGAACTTCTCACCGGCGGCCATGCGGCTGCTTTCGGACGGCTCCTTGGTGGTGTAGGCACCCTTGTACCAGGCAATATTGCCGTAGGTGGTGACGCCGGTGGTGTTGGATACGGCGGCAGTGTCCGGTGTCTTGCCCGCCGCCGGGGCATCCACGCCGGTGATAGCCACAGAGCCGATGGTGGTCTTGGGGGTCGATGTGGAGATGACGTATTTATCTCCCACATGTCTATCTGAATAATAGTTTCCCTTTGGCCTGGTCTCTGTTCCATTCAGCGTCACTATTGTTCCGCTTTTGATGGAAGGCCATGATCTATCTGCGGAATACATCGCGCAATACGCAGTACAGTTATTGAGCGTTACATCAGCCGTATCCCTTATGACGATCGAATCACCTACACTGGTGCTGTTGCCAAAGGCTCCTCCGTTTACGATCACAGTGCCTATCCGAAAATATCCAGCTGTTGACTGCACAAAAGAGTTTATTTCCGGATTGAGGGAGAGAATTGTTCCGCTGTTGATAACCGTTGTGCCGCCCTCAGTGACTATACCATATTCACCGCCTGCAAATGTGCCGTCGTTGATGGTGAGCCGGCTTTTAGACCAGTTCTGAACCCAGATAGCAGCTCCGGTCAAGTAGGGTCCGCCAGTACTCGTCCGGGCAGTGATGTCACCGCCGCCAACGCTGTCGTTGACGGTGAGACTGGCTCCGCACACCGCAAATAAGTAGGAGTCTGTGGTGAGGCCCGACCGGGTAAGACTGTGCCCCGCCAGATCCAGGACAATATCCGCGCCGTCATGTATAGACAAAGTGTAACTGTTGCGGCTGCTGCTATCCGTAATGTCCCCGCCCAGCCTGATATAACAGGTGGGATCGTCTTCCGTTTTACTGCGCAATAGTTCCCGCAGCTCGTCATAATCGGTGACCACATAGGGGGAGCTCTTGGTACCGGCGCCGCTGTAGGCATTGGCCGTGAGACTCATGGCTGGAACTAGCCCCAGCACCATCACCAGGGTGAGCAGAACGCTAAGCAGTCTGGTCTTTTGTTTCTTCATGGGGGTTCTCCTCCTTTATGTCATAGTGTCAGGGGGATTCTCGTTCCCGGGAAGGGCATCAGCCCTCGGGGTAGAAGTTGTCGGTGTCCCGGATGCTGACGATCTCCCAGCTGTCATCGGCGTAGGTGATCGTGAACCGGGTGGTGCCGTAGTCGTCGTTGTACTCGATGGTCCGGGCGTCCTGGAACCACCAGTCGCCCTCCATCAGCGTGCCGTCGCAGTCGTAGCTGTAGGTCCCGTCGGCGTTGAAGGTAATGGTCCACTCCGCCCCGGCCTCGCACACGAAGGGGGCGGCGGTGAGGGAGGCGGTCGCCTCGTCACGGTCGGCCCGCATGTACCACTGCCCGTCCTTCAGGTCATAGCAGGTGAGGCTGTCCATGAACACAAAGTCCATGGCCGGGTCTTCCTCGTTGTAGTTCACCACATGGCCGTCCGCAATGTCGGTGGAGAACCGGGTCCGGTTTCCGCCGTCGTCCACGGTCACAAAATCATCCTCAAAAATCAGGTAGTAGTCCGACTGCTTGTCGCCGTCGGGATACCAGTACTGGGCGTCGTCGCTGTCGTCGGCCTGATAGCCCCACTCGATTTCCGCAGGGTCCACCACCGCTTCCAGGTCGGGCTCTCCCTCGCGGGCGGTCCCGCCGCCGCCGCAGGCGGTCAGTCCCAGGGCCAGCACAAGGGCCAGCAGCAGGCTTACGGATTTCCCTGTTGTTCTCTTCATGTTCTTATCCTCCTTTGTTTGTTCCCCTGTTCCTTACAGGGCGTCGATCACCGCCGACAGGTAGGTAGCGGACACGGAGCCGTAAATGAAATTGTCGATCAGCCCGTCTTTTTTGGCCTGACGAACTCTGTCGGCTAATTTCTGTTCCGTGTTTTCATCCACCACCAGAACAATTTTGCAATTTGGATGTTGGGTCTTTACCTCATTGCGTATGTCCATGCGCTTTTCCAGCTTCCACGGCTTGTAGCCGGTGACTTCCATAATCAGGATATCCGCCTGCGCGTAGGAGCAAAGCTCGGTGGTTTTCTCCGGCTTTTCGCTTTGAAAGACGTCGAAGTCCGAATCAAAATTTTTCAGTGCCGTCGATATCGCATCGGCGAACAGAGCGTTTTGCATATCCACAACGACCCTCCGCATCACATCACCTCCCATCTCATCACATGGTCTCATTTTCTGCCAACAGAACCGGTATCCCATTGGTTTCCCGGTGGGCTCTTCCCGGGAACCGTCGGATGATTCAACGTTTGTCCCACAGGTATGGCACAATCGTATTATATTGATTTCATGCAATTTGCGCCCTATCCAAAAGTGCAACTTTGCACGTTTCCCCCAATCAAAACCACTAGTGAACTAGTGGTTTGCTCAGCCCCTAGAAGGGTCAGTACTTGCTGCCCCCTCTAAGGGGTACTGATGGTTTACCACCGCATCACTATTACAGGCAGCCACTCAAAGTGGCTGTTTTCTTTTGCCCTACTTTCTCCTGCCACCCGTAAACGGGTCCATATACTCTTTCAGGCTAATCTGATCCTTTGTGTAATCATCCTCCAGTTGGTTCTTGATGTATTCCTGGATCATTTTCGCATTTTTCCCTACGGTATCTACATAGTACCCTCTGCACCAGAAATTTCGGCTTCCATACCGATATTTCAAATTCGCATGTCGATCAAATATCATCAATGCACTTTTACTCTTGATCGTTCCTACAAACTGTGCTACACTCATATACGGCGGGATACTCACCAGCATGTGGATGTGATCGGGGCATGCCTCTGCCTCTATAATCTCTACTTTCATTTCATTGCAAAGCTTGCGCAGTATCTCACCGATATCTCGCTTCAGTTCCCTATATATAATTTTGCGTCGGTATTTGGGTGCAAACACTATGTGGTACTCACACCGATAGCTCGAATGTGCGGTGTGTTTCACCTCATTCTTCACCTTGTTTAATCCCCCCCTTGATACTTTTCGTGATGCGGTCGCCAAACCTTCACTTATTGTATCAATCGGGGATTTTTTGCCAAGGCTTTTTTACCCACCCCTGGTAGAACCAGGGGTTTTATTAAGCCTAAAGGCAACAAAAAATTATCCCGGTTCCAAAAGGAAACCGGGATAACAGGTTGTCTGTTCGTTTATTCCGATGCATTAAATTCTTTGTCTTCCGGGATGCTTGGGATAATAAATTTTTTGTTGGTGACCGCAATGGCAAGGCGTGTCTTGTTGGCATAGCCTGTTTTGGACAAAATATTGGACACGTGGTATTTCGCGGTCCGTTCCGCAATGTTGAGGGTCCGCGCAATCTCCTTGTATTCCAGCCCGTCGCAGACCAGCCGCAGGACTTCGATCTCTTTTGCCGTCAGATCGGTGCTTTCGGCAAGGCCCAGCTTCACCTTCGGTTTTTCCCCGGGGAAGAGGTGTTCCCCGGCCATGGTGCGGTCGATCACTTCAATGAGGGTCTCCGGGCTGATGTCCTTGTACCAGAAGCTGTCCACGTTGGCCGCTCTGGCCCGGTCCAGATAGCTCACCTCAACCATGGATGTGACAATGATGATCTTGATGTTCGGAAAGGCCCCCTTGATCTCGGCGGCGGCTGTAATTCCATCCTTGTTCCCGCTGGTGCATACGTCCATCAGGATCAGGTCTACAGGCTGCTGCTGGCAGATGGCAAAGGCGATATCCGCGCCGTTTACGCTGGCTGCCAGGGCATAGTTGCCGCTGTCAGAAAGGATCCGCTCCATGTGTTCCCGGGGCATCCGCTGGTCCTCTACGATCAGTACCCGTTTCATACCAAGGCCTCCTTTTCCTGGGGAAGTGTCACCGTCAGCGCAAAAGACGGGTTCGACTGAAGTTCCATCCTGCCGCCGCAGTCCAGCACATAGCGGTACAGGTTGTGCAGCCCGCCCTTGGGCACGACCTCGCTTTCAGGCGGGGCGCCGTCATTGGTGATCCGGATGGAAACGGCATGGTCCTCCTCCCGCAGTTCAATCCAGAGTTCTGTCGCTCCGGCATGGCGCACGCCGTTGGACAGGCACTCCCGCATGGCGATCAGGAAGACAAAGGAAAGCTCCTCCCGCTCCGGCAGGTTCCCGGAAAGGTTTACCTTCACGCCGACGGCTCCGGCGTCCTGGATAAACTTGGCAAGCTCATCCTTCTCCGGCGGATATTCCTTGTCATTTTTGACTGCGCTGACTGCCTGCCGCAGCAGCTCGACCGCGCTTTCCGTTCCTGCCGCTCTCTGGTGCAGCAGAATCTGCCGCACCGCCGTCAGGGCGGCGCCCATCTGGTCGTGGAGCTTCGTCTTGGCCGCGAGCACCTCTTTTTCCCGGGTCAGGATCAGGACATTGTCCGAAAGGCTCTTGAGGGTCCGGGAGATCTCTTCCAGCTCCTTCGTCTGCTGTTTCAGCTCCCGTTCCCGTTCATACTGCTCGGTGAGGTCGGAAAAGACCACTTCCGTATAGGGGGTTCCCGCCTCGTCCGTTACCAGAGATGTCTGGTAACGCCAGACCCTTCCGTCCGGGAACAGATAGGTCTGTAATTCCCTGGAAAGACAGATCACCCCGGTGTCCGGGCCGCAGTCCTCCAGCGCCTCCTCCAGCTCGCTGTATGTCTGCAGGTCCTTCTGGGCAAGAGAGCGGAACAGGCGGTACATTTGCAGATTGCACAGCTTCACAGCGCCGCTGGTGGTAAAATAGCAGATTCCGCTGGGCAGCAGATCCATCGCCTCCTTGACCGAGTTGCGGGTCAGCATCTGTCCCCTTGCCCGGTGCAGCCCGGCCATCTCCCGGAAGAGCAGAAGGGCCGCGCCCACGGCCGCACACCAGAACACCGGCGCCGGGACAAGCTGCCACACCCAGGGGGCAAGGCCCTGGTTGATCCGCTCAAAATCATTGGCCAGAACCACCAGCAGCCCGAGGAGGGCCAGGAGCAGGGCCACATCCAGATATCGTTTTCTCGTGCCACGGTGATTGTTGAAAACGATCATCAACAGGAACAGGGATAACATCAACGTGAGGAACAGAAACACCAACAGCAATGACAGCTGCGCCGTGGAAGAAAGGACGCCTGATGTCATACCGCTTCCCCTGCCTTTCCGACGCGGAGGGTAAACCGCCAGACGCCATCCTCCCAGACGCAGGAATCGGCAAGCCCCGCAAGGGGCGACAAATCGGTTTCGCTCTCCACTTCCATATAAAAGATGACGGCATGTTCAAGGGCGCGGCCCTTCAGCCACACCGAGCGGAGATCCTCCAGCGCAGCTTCCATGGCAGCTTCAAAGAGGTCATAGACCCGGGCGGCGTCTCTCACCGGGATCGTCTGCCCCGCCGGGATCGCAAGGGCGCACTCCACATCCATAAACTGCAGGCAGGTAAAGGATTCCTCCAGGCAGGCGGAGAGCTCTGCCGTGTCCGTCACCGCCGCTTTTTCTTCAATAAAGATCAGGTTGCCCCGCCGTTTGATGTAGGCTCCGATCACGCCGATCTTTGCAAGCAGACTGCGGGTGATTTCCGGGTCGGTTTCCGCTTCATATTGGTTCAGAAGTCCATCCAGCAGGTCGATCTGGCTGGCCGTCTGCTTCTGAAGCTGGTCATACAGGCGGTTCTTCTCCCGCAGGGTGTTGATTTTCGCCTGGGTCCTGTAGTTTTCCTCTGCCAGGCTGTTGCTGTCCGCTATGGTTTTTCGGTTTTCCTCCAGCCGCTCCAGAAGGGCCGTCATGTCCGCAATGTCCTCCTGCCACAGAACATAGCCGCCGCTGATCCGGCTGCTTTTGAGCAGGGTGTCCTTGTCGATGCTCACACTGCCCTGCTCCGCCGTCCGCATCACATCCTGTGAAAGGGCCATCCCATTGGAGGAGGCATACCGGGTGTGATAGGCCCCGTCGGTGATCTGTGCCCCGATGGTTCCTATCTCAAAGAGTTTTCCGTACCCGGTGTTGGTCTGTATCAGCCCGCACTGGATGCAGCTTTCCAGCACGGCAGCAAAAAGCAGGCAGAACACCACCGTCACATCCCCCGCGACGGCTCTCAGCCAGGGCACACGAAAGATATAAAGCCCCCCATAGAGCAAGGCCAGCAGGACGGGAACGAAGGGCAGCAGGAAAAACCGGCGGCTGTTGGGAACCCGGCACTTGATGAGCATCGTGACCAGGGCGGTGAGCGCGCACAGCACCTGCCAGCCCACAACAAAAAAATATCCTATGGCATACTGGTAATCGTTCTCCCATACCACCGCATCTGCGGGAAACGCAAATACCAGCTGATGCAGGTCATTGGTCAGCACCAGCAGCAGGGCGGCGGCAGGGATGTAAAGAAGCGCCGTCCATTGGGGCAGGCGGAAATGCTCCGGCTTTCCCAGCGACAGGGCGGCAAACACCCCCAGAAACGGGATAAACAGCATGGGGAAATAGTACAGATACCAGAGGTGACGCAGAACCCACGGATCTACGACAAGCAGATACCGCATCGTCCTGACCGTGATCCAAAATACCATCAGCCCAGCAATGGCGGTGAGATACCGGCGCTCCTGCGGCTGAACGATCCGTCTGCGGACGGAAATCCCCCAGGCGGCAAACAGTCCAATGTACAGGACAGAGCGAAGAACATTGCAAAACGAATCAAGGAGGCCGTCCACCCGAGCCCCGATCTGCCGCAGCACGGTTGCCACCAGGACGACGAGGGCGACCCAGAGAACGGCCCTGTGGTTTTTCCACTTCGGTTGTTCCATCGTGCCGCACCTCACTTTCCGCGCACAAAATCAAAAGGGCGTCAGCTGCCTCCGCCTTGTCTACAAAATAACAGCAGTCCGGTTGCCTGTCAAGGGCGGATGAGAATTCTCCCCGCCTGACTGCTGACAAAGACACCGCGGGCAGGGACCCGAAGAGGTCCCTGCCCGCGGTGGGTTTCTCAGGTGATGTGAAGCAAAAATCCGGATTACTCGCCCTTTTCAAAGGTCATGTTCATGCCCATCATGTCCAGGACGATTACGCCGTCAGCCAGGGTGCCGGTGAAGGTCTCCCCTTCCACCTCAATGCTGAGGCTGCCGTCATCCTCCAAGGTCCAATCGCAGGACGCGGAAGCGCCTTCCAGGGTGAAGGTGGCCTTGCCGCCGCTCTTCAGGTCAATGGTTGCAGCCTCATCTTCAAAGGCCTCCTCGGGGGTCATGGTGATTCCCATCATTTCGATTCCGGTGCAGGTGTAGAGGCCGGCGTTGGGGTCGGTCTCTCCTCCACCACCGCCGCAGGCACACAGGCAGAGGGCCAGAGTCAGAGCAATCATCAGAGCAAATACCTTTTTCATTTTACATTACCTCCTGAATTGTATGGTTGTATCTCTCTTATTTGTTATTTGTTACGATGTAGGGAGCCAACAGGCCGGCCAGCCGGGGCAGGGACATGGTCTGGAGATAGACCTTACCGGGGCCGGTGACCACGGTGTCCACCAGGCCCTCACCGCCCAGGAACTTGTTCTTCAGGCCCTTGACCACCCGGATGTCGATCTTGCAGCTGGAATCCATCAATGCCACCACGCCGGTGTCGCACACCACTTCCTCCCCGGGAGCCAGGTCGTACTCATGGACGTAGCCGTCCAGCTCCAGGAACACGGTGCCGGGGCCGGTGACCTTCTGCATCACGAAGCCCTCGCCGCCCAGCAGGCCGGCGCCCAGCTTCTTCTGGAAGTAGACCGACAGGTCCACCCCTTCGGTGGCACAGAGGAAGGCAGACTTCTGGCAGATGATGCTCTCCCCTGCCCCCAGCTCCCGGGCCACGATGCGGCCGGCAAAGGAGGATGCGAAGCCGATCTCCGCCGGGCCCTTGGCGGTGTAATGGCTCATGAACAGGCTTTCGCCGGAGAACATGCGGCCCAGGCCCTTGCCGATGCCGCCGCCCTTGGTGTCGGTCTCCACAGGACCCTTGGTCCAGGTGCGGCCGCCCACCTCGCTGATGATGGTCTCGCCGGCGTTCAGGTGCAGGATGACAGCAGGCAGGCTGCCGCCTTCGATTTCATAACGCATAGATACCCTCCTTATGTTTGTGGGTTGTTGGTTCGTCTTACAGAACTTACTCCGCCATAACCACGGACAGGGCGTTCAGCAGCTCTGCCACCATGGGATCGTCCGGGGTCATGACCTCATCCAGCAGGCTCAGCTCAATTTTCAGGCCATCAGAATCGCTGTCGCCGCGGGTCACATAGGTCACGCAGTAATAGTTCGTGCCAAATTCCGTGGTGGTGCTCAGGGTCTGATAGGTCAGCCCGCCAAGGGTCATAGTGTCGCCCATCTCATAGCTTGCGCCGTTGGAATAGGTGTCCAGATTGCACAGGTCAATGGTGTTCTGCACGGCTTCCTCCATGCTGCCCACCATGTTCTGGGTGGTGGCAATCAGCTTGCCGATCATGGCGCCATCTGTCTTATACAGGTTGAATCTCACGCTGCCAGTGGCGGGGGAACCCTCGTTCACATAATTGGCGTCCACCTTATAGGACATCCCCTCAGGAATCATCACGTCAATCAGACCTGCCTGAAGCTCTGCGGGGCCGTCGCCCTCGTCGCCCTCTTCCAGGCCTTCGCTGGCTTCCGGTTCCTCCGCCTCGTCGGTCTCAGGGGTTTCCGCTTCCTGGCCTGTGGTCTCCTCTTCGGTCTCCGCGTCCGTGCTGGTGTCCCCGCCGCCGCAGGCGCACAGGCACAGGGCCAGCATCAGGGCCAGAATCAGGGAAAGCATCTTTTTCATGTTCATGGTTTTCCGTCCTTTCTTGTTTTTACTGGTTTTTTATTTTGTTGATTTCTTTCTTCGATGAACCGACCCTTCCTCCTCCTTTCCCGCACTTCCGCGTTTCCTTCTCTTGAAAAAATGAGCAATCGTTTGCTCAGCCGTAGGACCGGTCAAGGACGGTAAGGATATAGGGCTGGCTCTGGAAGGGCAGCCGGGTCTTTTTGGCCCCTACGCCCACAAGCAGTCCTTCGTATCCCACCAGCACAGGGTACTGGTCGCGGATGACTTTGCCGTCCGCGCTGGTCAGATCCAGCTTCAGGCAGGTCATCTCCCCGTCATAGACCAGGGACCACTGGCCCAGATAGTACTCCTCGTAGCCCTGGAAGCCCGTGCCTTCGTCATAGCGCCAGCACAGCTCGGCCTGCCCGCCGGCCCTCAGCTCCAGGAAGTGGCACTGCATGGCCTCGTAGTCCATGTCATACCCCTCAAAGTACCAGCTGGTGTCCTTCAGGGTGTTGAAGCCGGGCCAGACCCAGCCGTAATGGAGCAGGTCCAGAACAAGGTTCTCATAAATCTCGTCGTAGTTGCTGAAGTCCTTCATCAGCGGCGTTCCGTTGTCCATGGAGGCCACAAACACCAGGCCGTCGTCCAGCAGGGGATACCAGGTCACAAGGCCGGTTTTGCTGGTGGTGACGTTCACCTGGGTGTCCGGGACGCTCTCCCCCTTGTTGCAGAGGACGAGGATGGGCTCCCCGGTCTTCGACTGGTAGAGGGGGCTGCCGATATCCCAGTCTCCGTATTCCTGCTCAATCACGGGGCTCACCGTCACGGAAGCGCTCCCGTCCAGGGGCACCACGCAGTAAACATCGCCGAAGTCGCCCCCCCCCACCCGGCTTGCGGGAATCTCGGTGAGGAAGGGGTAGTCCTTCACCATCTGGGGGCAGTTTTTCTGCAGCCACTGGGCCATGGACCCCTCCAGGGGCTCGCCCACATTACCCAGGTAGGCCGCGGCAAAGACGGCGGAGGTCCCCGCCATGGACTGGCGCAGGGCGGTCAGGGAGGCCTGGGCCGCTGTGTCTGTCATGGAGAAGGAGAGCCGCTTGCTGCTGTCCATCATCCGGGTGAGGATGGCTGCCACTTCGCTGCGCTTAATGTTATCGTAGGGCTTGCAGCTGTGCTGGCTGTCGCTGCCCTGGAGGATGCCCGCCCGGTAGAGCTTGTAGATGGCCGCCGCCTGGGGATGGGTCATGGGCACGTCGGGAATGGACCCGTCGTTTACCGTGTTCTTCGCCGCCAGGGCTTTGGCAGGCAGGGCCGAGGCAAAGATCTCCATGTATCCCGCCCGGGTGGCCTTGGTGTTCCAGCTGTAGTCCTTGGTGATGATCTTGTTGGCCTTGGCGTAGTCCACATAGCTCTGATACCAGGGGCTGCCGTTCTGGAGGGTGACAGAGCCGGAGGTGTACTTCTGGTGCATACAGGCAGCCAGCTTCACCGCCTCGGCATAGGTCAGGTTGTCATTGGGGCAATAGGTAGTGGCCGTTTTGCCGTTGATCAGGCCGGACTCCACCGCCTGCTTCACATCGTTGTAGTACCATTCTTTGGCAGGTACGTCGGTAAAGGTCATTCCTGCTGCGAAAGCAGACAGGGGAAGAAGAGAAAGACTCAATAAAAGAGCCATCATGAGCGCAAATAATTTCTTTTTCATGGGCACCTTCCTTTCTTCTGTTGGTGGTGCAGATCAGAATTTTCCACCGCTGCCGGAGAAGCCGTCGCTGTCCACGGTGGTGCCGCCGTTGTCCTTGGATATCTTCCGACGGCTGGTGGTAGTGTGAAGGAAGTGGTCCTGCCGAACGTAAATATCCACACCGCCGGCCGGGACGTATTCCTCCGCCTCCGCAGCCTCAACAGCGGTCTTCATCTTGGCCTTGAAGACCATGCACACGATGAACGCGAGGACGAGACCGACTGCCAGCGCAATCCCGTAAGCTACCGGGACCTTCTGACCCATGGTGAGGGGCTTGCTGTCGCTCCCCACATCCACAGGGTTCCCGTCCTTGGCAGCCTGGAGGTAGACAGCGCACGCCTCCAGATAGTCGGAGAAGCCGCCGTACCAGTCGTCCTCGGCAAAGTTATCCAAAAACTCTTCCGACATGGCGTCCCGGCCGTAGTCGGTGAGGGCCGTGTTGCCAAAGTCGCCATAGGCCAGCAGCCAATAGTCCCGGTCGGCCATGCTCAGGGTGAGCATGATGCCGTCCTTTCCGCTGCCGTAGCCCAGTGCAAGCTGTTGATAGATCCCCTTGGCGCAGTCCCGGATGGTGCCGGCGTAATCCTGGTAGTCGTCCACCGTGGTGATGTACACGCCGCACTGGTACTGCTGGCCGATCTCCCGGGCTTTCTGCTCCAGCTCCTCCCACTCCTGGGCGGTGAGCAGGCCGGCGGTATCCTGAACGCAGGGCGTGCTCAGGTTGGATTCTTCCCCAATGGGTGCGCCCGGCTCGGTCTCGATCACCGGCTCCCCGCCCGTTCCGCCGGACAGGTATTCGTCGGTCAGAGCCACATAGAGCTGGATCGCCGCCTGGAAGGACACGTTGTCCTGGTTCAGATCCCCGCTCCAGGCCGCCTCGTTGAGCCACTGATCCAAGGCGGTCTCCAGGCTGGGCAGAGAACCCGAGAGGAATTCCTGGTCATCGCCGCCGCAGATCACGCAGTAATCGTGGTAGGCCAGGCCGGTATCGTCTTCGGTGAGGTAGAGCATCAGCAGATAACCATTGTCAGTACCGGAGTAGCCATACTCATACTGATCGTAGAAGAGTCGGGCATAATCCTCAATGGTCTCGTCCTCCAGATCGTCCACCACATCCACCCGGATCTCCACGGCGTTTCGTTCGGTGAATTCGTACATGGTGTTCTCACCCATGGTGGAGGCAAAGTCCGCGTTCAGCAGATCCGTGGCGTCATACAGCAGTCCATAGTCAGAATACGCCGCCGCAGGCACTGTGAGAACCACAGCCAGAAGCAGGGACATCAGCCCGGTCAAGCATTTCTTTTTCATTGGTGCCACTCCCCTTTCACAGCAGGAACAACAGGATGGTGCCCAACACTGCCGTCACCGACGCGGTAATCCCGCCGAACCAGGCCCAGAACTTTCCTTTGCTCACCGGCAGATCGCCGATGAGCTTGCCGGTCTGGCCGTTCATAGCGAAGAGGAAGTCCTTCCCGTCCCATTTTGTGCTGAGCATATATACCGGCAGCAGGGCGTATTGCACCTTGCCCCGGTGCAGCTTCACATTATGGCTGATACAGACCCGGGTCTGGTATCGGGTCACGTCGTGCTCCAGCACGCCCAGGGCGGTGTTCTCCGCCCGCCGGTCCGCCCGTCCCGCACACTCCTCTATGGAGACATCGTACTTGTCTGCCAGGTACCCCGGCAGATAGGCGGTGGAGAAGGGCTTGAGTTCATCGTAGTCGAAGGGCTCGATGGCGTCCATGTGGGCATCCGGCATCTTGGAGGAGGCGTCCACAGGGATGCGCTGGAAGGTGATACTGCCCGCCCGCTTGGCCAGGAAGTGGTCGGTTTCGGTGACCTCATAGTCCCCGTCGGTATACTCCCGGCTGATGGTGCCCTCAAAGTCCGCCTGGGCTTCGGCCTCGCCGTCGAACATCCAGAAGGGGACGTAGACTCCCTTGATCTCGCGGATCTTGTTGCCGCTGGAAAATGCCTTTGGCAGAAGCCGCTTCCCCTTGTAGTGGTTCTTCAGGGCCTCCTGGGCGGCCTTCTGGTCCAGCTTGAAGGGCAGGATGTAGTCCGGCTTCAGGGTGCCGGCAAACTGCCCGGGCACCACGGTGGGGTTGCCGCAGTAGGGACAGGAGGTGGCTGCCGTGGTCTCATCGCAGATGAGCTCCGCCCCACAGGAGGGGCAGCTGTAAGCCTTCATCTTGGCGCCGTCCTCTCCCCAGTCGCTGTTGAGCTGGGAGTCGTCCCAGGCGGAATCCGCCTGCCCTGCTTCTTCCCGTGCCTCCTTTTCCTCCGCGGCAGCGTGGGCCTCCTGGGCCTTCTGCTCCTGCTCCGCATACATGGCCTCGATCTCAGCTACGTCAAACTTGCTGCCGCAGTAGTCACACTCCAGCTTGCCGGAGGCCCCCACAAAATGGAGGGGACCGGTACAGGCCGGGCATTTATAGTTGGTGATCTGTGCTGGCATAGCTATGCCCCCTTCTCTCTGTTTCATCGCTGTCAGAATCCCGACTGCCTTTTGACGGCAGTTCTTTTATGCTTCGTTGAGAGAACCGCCGCAGTATTCACAGCAGCCGCTGGCGTCGGGCGTGGTAGTGGCGCCGCACCAGGGGCAGGTAACGGCTGCCTTGGGGGCAGCGGCCGCCGCCGCCTCGTCGCGAACCTGCTGCCGAACCTGCGTCAAGGCGTCCTTGATCTCCTGGCCCATCTCCTTGTAGCGGCGGTACTCCACGTCTCGTTCCGGGTCCAGGCTGCCGTGCAGCCAGCCCAGACCGCCGCCCATCTTGTCGTTTTCGATCTCCACGTCCCGATTGTTCAGCTTAAAGCGGATATCGTCGAAATAGGGGTTGCGGACGTGGATCTTGATGTAAAAGTCATAGGAATACTGGTAGCGGGGCGGATTGTAGCTCACCTCTTCGCCGTCCTTCCCCTCCCGCTTGATCTCGGTCCGGCTCTCGTCGATGTCCAGGTCACAGCCGGTGACGTCGGCAAAGGCCAGCACATCCGGGTTGGCCTCGGCCAGATCCCGGGCGGAGGTCACCATGAAGGTCCCGGCGTCCTCGTCCAGCAGAACCTTGGTCTTCTCCCCCAGGGTCCGGGTAGTACGGAAGGCCGCCACCTTCTCCTTGTTGGCCTCCCGGTATTCCAGCTGCGCCTGAATCTGCTCCACGGTGGAGTGCCGGCGGTCGTCAAACCAAGGGGAGAGCTTGGATGCGCAGGCCTTGCACATGTTGCCGTCCTCCAGCTTTCGGTTGCCCAGCAGGCCGATCTCACCGCCGCAGATGGCGCATTCCTTCTTTTCAAAAAGCTTACCAAAGAATCCCATAATTATCTCCTTTTCCCGTTGGTTTCACACGTTTCGGGGCCTTGGTTCCCCGGTGGTTGGTCGGGCGTTTTTCCTCTGTCTCAGCGCCCGGTATCCCCCGTCAGGATCAGGCCCCCTGTCACGACCCGCTTCACTTCAGGTCGCCGTCGTCAAAGGGGTCGCCGCACTCAGGGCAGAATTTCGGGGGATGGGCGGGATCTTCCGGTTCCCATCCGCACTTGTCGCACTTGTACTGGGGAATCCCGGCAGGCTTCTTGGCGCCGCACTCGGGGCAGAACTTACCCTTGTTCACCGCGCCGCAGGTGCAGGTCCAGCCGTCCTCAGCGGGCTTGGGGGAGCCGCACTCGGGGCAGAACTTGCCCGATGCCACATTGCCGCAGGTGCACTTCCAGCCTCCGGCGGGGAAGGGCACGGGCTTGGGAGAACCGCAGCTCTGGCAGAACTTGCCGGTGTTGCCTCCCTGGCCGCAGGTGCAGGTCCAGCTGTCGGGGGCAGGTGCCGCAGGGGCGGGAGCGGGCTGCTGGGCTGCCTGCTGCTGCCCCATCTGGAAGAGGTTCTGGGCGTTCATGCCGCCGGCCTGGCCGGCCATCCCCATGCCCATAAAGGCCATGGCGGGGCCGGCGTTGGGGTTGGAGGCTGCCGCCTGCATCGCCGCACCCTGAGCGCCAACCAGATGGGCCGCCGCCCGGGTGGGGTCCATGAATGCCGCGTTGCGCTGCATCTCCTTAATCATCTGCTCGTCTTCCTCGTTGGCCTTCACCGAGGAGACGCCCACCCGCTGGATCTCAATGCCGCGGAAGTCCCGCCACTGGGCGGAGAGTTCTTCCTTCAGGGCGGAAGCCAGTTCCTGGGCATGGCCGGGAAGCGCAGAATAGCGGATGCCCTGTTCAGAGATCCGTGCGAAGGCGGGCTGGAGGGCGGTGAGCAGCTCGCTTTTCAGCTGGCTGTCCAGCTCCATGCGGTTGTATTCGTCCGACACGTTGCCGCAGACGTTGGTGTAGAACAGCAGGGGGTTCACCAGCTTATAGCTGTACTCGCCGAAGCAGCGGATGGCAATATCGATATCGATGCCGGCCCGCTGGTCCACAACCCGGAAGGGCACGGGAGAAGGGGTGCCGTACTTGTTGCCGATGAGCTCCTTGGTGTTGAAATAGTAAACTCGCTGATCCTTGGGGGGCTCGCCGCCAAAGGTGAAACGCTTGCCTATATTCTGGAACGACGCCTTGATGCTCTCTCCCAGATCCCCGGTGAAGATAGAGGGCTCGGTGGACATGTCGTAAGTATACTCGCCGGGTTCGGCGCAAACGTCCACCACCTTGCCCTGCTCCACGATCATCATGCACTGGCCGTCGGCAATGGCGATGACCGAGCCGTTGGAGATGATGTTGTCGCTTCCCTTGGTGTTGCTGGAGCGGCCGGAGGTGCGCTTCTGCCCCTTCACCGCCAGCACGTCCGCGGGGATGGCCTCACAGTAAAAATACTCCTTCCACTGGTCGGCCAGCACGCCGCCTGCAGAACCCAATGCAGCTTTAATCAGTCCCATAATTGTTCTCCTTTCCATGTACAATTTCTTTATCGTTCCACTCCCCTGTCAAAGCAGGGACACAAGGTGCTCAGGGAGAATCCCCATGCTACGCCACCGGGTCACCTCTCTCATGAAGGTCCTCGGCACAGGTGCGGCACATGTCCAGATCATCACAGATCAGGAAGCAGCGATTGCACACCAGCCGGCCGCAGAGGGGACACCAGTTGAACCCATGGGCGGCCTCAACGATGGCCCGCTCCCGGGCCTGTTCCCACTCCCGCTGGTAGAGGGTACGGAACACGATCTGCTTTGCTTCCGTGGGGGATGGAACCCCCGCCTTGGAAAACCGAATCGGGGTGCTCTTCCATACCGTCCCGCACTCCACACAGGTCAGCGAAAACCAAAACTGCCCCTCGTCGGAATCGTCTTGCAGATACCCGGCAATGATCCGCTTCATTCCCTGGCTCACCTCCCCAAAGTATTAATTTCTGAATCCTTTATTAATATAACAGATGTACCTTTCTGATTACCAGTAGCTCATTGAGTATTTTCAGACGAATTTCCCCAAAATACTCCATTGAATTAATTTGACCTGCACAGTTTTGAGCCTTTGTTTTTGTACATATCGCTACATTGATAACAAAGAAGAAACTGCGGGAAATGCTAAGATTTCCCCCAGTTTCTGAAAAAATATGGGTCAAAACAGTTCGTCCAGCCGGCCGCAGCGGCGGAACAATTCCAGGTAGAGCATCAGCTCGTCCCGGGAGCCGACCCCCAGCTTTTGGTACATATTGGCGTTGTGCTTACGGACGGTGTGGATGCTGATATAGGCCAGCTCCGCCACCTCGCTGATCTCCCGGCCATCGGCGTAATACCGGAGGATGTTCCGCTCGGTAGCGGTGAGACTCTCTGCCCGCTGGGCAAAGGTGTTGAACAGCTCCGCAATGTCCGGCGGCAGGCCGCTCTTTCCAATGGCTTGGTTCTGACTTTTGGACCGGATAAAGTCCATGAGGGCGTCGACCTCAGAAATGCCGGAGGACTCACTCTCCAGGGCGTTCTCCTCCTGAATGGCCCGGAAGCTCTGGAAGATCGGCTTCACAAACCGCCGGGAGAGGTAGAAGGAAAGCCCCAGCATCAGCAGCAGGAAGCACAGGGAGCTGAGTATCCAGACCGTTCGCCGCTGGGCTGTGGCGGTGGCCCAGCTGTCCTGGGCAATGAGGGTGACCGCATACACAGGGGCCTCGTTGATCTCCAGGTTCAGCTTGGTGTGAACCCCCAGGAAGGTGCCGCTCTCCCCCTCATAGGTGTTGAAATACTTCCCTTCCTTCACCGCCAGGGTGTCAGTGTTGCTGAGGTAGGTCCTCTCCAGCCCCCCGGTCATTCCCTGGGACAGGCGGAGCTTCCCCTCCGACATGGGCGCCAGAACGGTAACCATGCTGCCGAACTCGCTTTGATAGGCGGGATAAGACAGCCGGAAGTACAGGTCGCCCAGTTCAATCCCGCAGACTCCCTGCACCGTGCCGTCACTGGCCTGGATGGGCACCAGCAGCAAAAAGGCGTCCTCCCAGGTGTCCGTCAAATGGACCCGGCCGGTCCAATAGGCGCTGTCTGCCAGCCGCGTCACCGTCTGGCCCATCAGCCGGGTGTAACCGGGAAGGCGGCTGATGTCAAACTCCAGGTTCCAGCGGTTGTGAAGCTCCAGCTGGTTCTCACGGGCTACTTCCGGCACGCCCCGGAAGTAGACAATATCCTGGTTCACCGCGCTCTTGTTGCTCAGGTTCATAAACCGGAGGTACAGCCCAGCCCGGGAGGTCCCCGCCATGGGCGCGGTGGTGTTGGTGGTGGCGTCCAGGATCACAAACACCCCGTTGCAGGGGCTGGACTGGATCGCGGCGTTCAAGGGGGTAAACAGCTGCCTTTCCAGGGCGATCAACCGGTCCCCCTGATCATTGAGGGAAGAAACCGCCCCGGTGTACAGGGCATCGTCCAGAATGTTGGTGATCTGGCTGGAGAGGGCCACCCCCTGGGCCGTAAGGGTCCCCAGCTGCTGGGCCAGCTGGACGGACACATTGTTCTGCTCGGTGATAAGGGCCTGGTTCAGCTTCTGGTCGGAACCGGAGAAGAACCCGGCCACGCTGAGCACCAGGAGCAGCGCGGCAAACACCGCCAGGATCATGGAGACCCAGTAGAGCATCAGCCGTCTCTGCATCCCCACGCTCTGCCCCCGGGCGGCATGGAACTGGTCTTTCAGGCCGGTCAGCTTTTTCCACATGGCGTCTCCTCCCTTCTGCGGCAGGCCCACGCCCTCACCGGCTCATAATCTGCTGGAACTGGATCAGACTCTCCTGCACCAGCTGCTCCAGCAGCGCCTGGTCGTTTCCGCCGGCCTGGAGATACGCCTCTCTGGCGTCCAGCATGCACAGGCGGATATTTTTTTCAAAACTGGCCTCCAGGTCCTGGTAGCTCTCCATCTGCGGGGGCACATAAAATTCATAGGCAGGCTGGGTCTTTGCGTAGGCGTCATACAGCGCCGTGTACTTGGGATCGGTAAGGGACTGAATCTCCTGGGGCAGGTACACGTCAAAGGCCTCCTGGGTGGTGGGCATATACCCGGCGCTGACCGCAAAACGGGCGTTGCAGGCCGGTTCGGTGAGCCACTTCAGGAAGGTGACGGCTGCTTGCTCCCGGTCCGGCGTGGAGCGCACGGTACACATGCCGGCTCCCCGCTGCATCACGGTCCGGCTTCCCTCCCGGAACACCGGGCAGGGCTGCACCAGCAGCTCCACGTTTTCCGAGGTGTTGTTCGCGTAGGTCACCTGGTCGGAGAAATACAGCACGCTGGCGGAGGAGGCCACGCTCACGATGCTCTCCCCGGTGCGAAGGGGCTCCGTGGCATAGCCCCCCTGGAGCCACAGGCCACCGGAGATGGCGGCTCTGGCGTAGGGTTCCCAGACCCGCTGGAACATGGGACCGAAGGCCAGCTTCTCCCCGTCGAAAAAGGACTCGCCCAGGGACTCCACCCCTACCTGGAAGTAGTTAAAGTGGAAGTCATGGACAAAAAGGGCCGTGCTGTCTCCGGCAACATCAGGGGTCTGGCTGTCGGTCCAAGCGGCGTAGTCGCAGGCGGTCTCAAACAAGCCGTCCCAGGTTTCCAGGTCGGAGAGCTGAGCCCCGGTGGCGGCGGAGAACCGGTCAAAGGCCGTCTTGTTTACATAGAGCAGCTCCGTGGACTTGGCCACAGGGAGCACCACCAGGCGGCCGTTCACCATGCCGTCCTCCAGGAAGGCGGGCACAAAGGTGTCCAGCTCCTCCTGGGTGAAATAATCCGTGTAGTCCACCAGAATGTTCTCATCCGGCAGGTTCAGCACGGTTTTGGGGTAGGCCACAAAGATATCCGGCAGCTCCGGCGCTCCGGGGTCCTGGTTGGCGGCGGCCAGGATGTCCTCGTAGATGTTTTTGTTGTTGGAGACCATGGTGACCTCCACCCGGATTCCCTCTTCCTTCCCTACGGTACCGTTGAACTCGTCGATCAGATCGTTCAGGGGGGAGTCGGTCTGCGCCCCGTACACATGCCAGATGGTGATGCTCACCGGCTGCTCTCCTTCCGCCTTGCCGCAGCCGGAACAGGTCAGGAGCAGGGCCGCCAGGAGAAGAAGGGGAAGAACGGTTTTCCATCGTTTCATAGGGTCACTCTCCTTGACAGGGCACTGAGGGCAGCGGTCAGACAGCTGCCGGCAGCCATTGGTTTCACGCCAAGGGCCGCCTCCCTATTTACCCAATGTAATGCTGATTTCAGTTTACCGGAACTTCTTTTCCGCCGCATCGTACTTTCGTGCAGACTTTCCAAAAACGGACAAAAAAGCGGACGCTTCTCCGCCCGCTTTCGTTGATAAAGATATGGAATAAAAGCTGACGTAAGTTTTACAACCATTGGTCAAGCCAGACGTTACTTTTACAAAGGGAATTGTATATTGCCAGCGACGGTAGG
This sequence comes from Bacillota bacterium, assembly GCA_030535235.1. Classification (GTDB taxonomy): domain Bacteria; phylum Bacillota; class Clostridia; order Oscillospirales; family Oscillospiraceae; genus Evtepia. Next base: position 4,858 of record JAUNCL010000009.1, on the reverse strand, counting down.
CAAGTTAGAAGAAACAGAGCGGAGCCGTCCTTTTCAGGGCGGCTCTGCTCTAATACTGGTCTGTACCCGCTTTGCTTTCGCAGGTCTGACTTACTGATTCAAGCTCTTGATAAAGGTCATAAGCATTTGTGCAACCTGCGCGCGGGTGGCGTTGTCTTTGGCACCCAACGTGCCATCGCCGTAGCCGTTGATAATGCCGTTCTCGTTGGCCCAGCGCATGGCCTCCTGGGCGTAGTCGCTGATCTGCGCCGCGTCGGTGTAGCCGTCCAGGCTGTGGCTGCTTGTCGGGCTTCCGGCATAGCGCCACAACATGGTTGCCAACTGCTCACGGGTGATGTTTCCGTTGGGGTTGGAGCCGTCGGAGATGCCATTCTCCTTGGCCCACTCCATGCCCTTTTCATACCACACATCGCCGCCGTCGGTGTCCTGACCGTCGAACCGGGCCAGGACAGTCATCAGCATGGCGCGGGTCATATTGGAATTGGGGCTGAAGGTGGTTTCACTTGTGCCGGCAAACATTTCGCGGGCCACAACGAAGTCCACGGCGTCCTCACCCCAGTAGCCAGTTTGAACGTCCTCAAATTCCTTGGAATTGTCCACGATTTTCACGGTGGCGGAGCCATCCAGGGTCAGCACCACGCCGGTTTCCGTGGGGATGGAATTTGCGATGATCTCCTCGGTGCCGTCAGCCTTCACAATGACAGCCACGGTGCCGGGGGTGACCTTCTCCACAGGGATCTCCACCTTGACGGAGCCGGCGCTCTGGGGCACGGTGACCTCCACGGCGGGAGCGTCCTCGGTGCTCTTGGCAGCGGGGACTTCCACGGGCAGGGTCACGGCGTCGCCGGTCTTGGCAGCTTCCGCAGCGGCCTTGTCGGACACGGACACAGAGCTCTCAGTGATGTCGCCGTTCTTATCCGTAACCACGGTGCCGGTAGTACCGTCGGCAGCCTTATTTGTCTCGGTGACGGTGCCGTCTTTCTTGGTCTCCACAACGATGGTGGAGCCATCGGTGTTCTTGGTGGTCTCCGTCACGGTGCCGGTGGTCTTGTCGGTCACCGTGACGGTGGTGGAGCCGTCCGGGTTCTTCTCCGTGGTCGTGCTGCTGGAGGAACCACCGCCGGTGGGGCGCGCCGTCCAGTGGGCATAAATGGTGATGTCGGCATTGAACACAGTGTCAGCAGCAACCTGTTCGCCGCCAGTCACCGCTGTAAACCAGCCGTCAAAGGTGTAGCCGCTGCGGGTGGGGACAGGCAGGTCATCGGTCAGCTTCCAGCCGTCGCCGGTGGTCATGGTGCCGGATTCGCCGCCGTCATAATTGGGATTCAGGGTGATAGTGTACTGATTGATCCTCCACTGAGCCGTAATGGTCATATTTTTCGCAGGCATGGTGTTAGGAATTGTGTCATCCCAACCCACAAAGGTATAGCCGGTCTTGGTGGGATTCTCAGGTGCGGTCACAGTCTCGCCATAATCCAGAGTAATGGGAGCGATCTTTGTTCCGTCGTCGGTGTCGAATGTGATGGTGTACTGGTTGATCGTCCACCGCGCCGTGATGGTCATATTTTTCGCAGGCATGATGTTAGGAATTGTGTCATCCCAACCCACAAAGGTATAGCCGGTCTTGGTGGGATTCTCAGGTGCGGTCACAGTCTCGCCATAATCCAGAGTAATGGGAGCGATCTTTGTTCCGTCGTCGGTGTCGAATGTGATGGTGTACTGATTGATCGTCCACTGGGCGTAGAGGGTGGCTGCGGTGGTAATGGGCAAGCCTTCGGCATAAGCGGTTCCGCTGCCGTCAGCCTCTGTGTTCCAGCCGGCGAAGGTATAGCCGGTACGCTGCAACTCGGCGCCGGAGGCCACGGTGACAGTACTTCCGCTGTTGGCGTATGCACAGGGGACTGTCCCGGTGCCGCCGTTGGCGTTGTAGGTCACGGAGAAGCAGCCCACCGCGTCGGACGCCGCATAGTTGCCGTCGGCGCTGGCTTTTTGGCGGAGGGAGAGGGTGAAGCCGGTATTCTCCGCCAGACCGGGCAGCACAAAGCTGCCGTTGTCCAGTGCGGGAACATCGGTCCAGGCGCCGCCGTTCAGGGAGTACTCCAGCGCCTTGCCCCGATCCGCCTCGCCGACGGTCACGGTGGAGCCGTCGAGAGCGGGGGCGGCGGGGGCGGCGTATTGGTTGGCCATGACCCGGAAGGTGATGACATCGCTGATGCCCGCCGTGTAGTTCTGGCTCTCTGCCACCTCGGCCATCATGTAATAGGTGCCCGCGTTCAGCGTTGTGCCGCCGATGGCAGCCACATCCCAGAGCTGCCGGTGTGCGGTGTCGGTGCCAATATCATCGTAGGTGCTGTACCAGACGCTCACCGCGCCGCCGCCTTCATTGCCGCTGACTTCGGGGTAGCCGGGATCCGTGCCGTAGTCATAGCCCGCCATGGCAATCGTGGGGGTGATGGACTTCTTTTGGATGGTAAAGGTTTGGGTTGCTTGTGTAAAGGTGTAGTTGCCGCCTGCCTTGGCTGTGACGGTGACGGTGGCGGTACCTGCGTTTCTGTTGTCTGTATACGCAACCGTATATTCACTTGCCGGAATTTCGTTTGTGCCATCAGAAACCGTGATCGCAGGTTCAATAGCTTTCCCCGTATAGGTTTGGTCGGAAGTATCCCCGATGGTCACCGTAATCTTCTGCGGCTGGATCACCAGGCCGTCGGGGATGGTCACATCCACCGCTTTATAGGTCCTGTCCTCTTCCCTGGTGACGATGACATCATAGGAGCCGGCATCGGTGGGAGCTGCAACGGTATTCCCATTTTGCCGATAGGTCACCTGAAACCCATCGAGAGTTGTATCTCTGATCTCAAATGCCTGTTCTGCCCCGGCATAGGTATATTCCTGAGCAGCAGTATTAAATGAAACCTCCGTTTTCTCTTTCCAACTTGCTGTAAGCGTTATCACTCCATTGTCGTCGGCATTGTCCTTAAGCTTTTCAACGGTGGTGTTTGCCAATGCTATCCGCGTACTACCGCAGTACCACACTGAAAACCAGTAGCCCGCTCTTGTCGTGCTGACACCGTCCAGGACCTCCACCTTAGAAATATCGCCCAACCATACCGTTTTAGGCGCTACCGGGCTTCCGCCCTGGGTATCATATACAACGGTGTAAAAATAATTCGACGATATATCCCCGCTGGGGCGCTTCATATAATAGGCGGTATATTCTCTGTTGCCGGTGCTGCCTTTGGGGATGGTGACCGTCATGTTGTTAGTACCTTCCAGACCGGTCCCGCCCCAGCCGGTAAAGGTATAGCCTTCTTTTGTGGGGTTAGTCAGCGTAATGTCATCGCTTGTCGAAAAATATTCAGTTGGGTTGGATTCAAATGGGTCGGACGAAGAAACAAAGCCGTCGTTCAAATTATAGGTGATCGTGTATGCGATCGGAGAGATGAGTGTTACGGTAACTAAGGTTTCATCCTCTGTGTACCGTACCGCGTCTGTGAATTCGGAGTTATCCCTATATTCCTTACCCCCTACAGTGTATTTCACTTTCGCGTAGCCGTACTGCGTGGGGTCGATTTCAGGGAGGTCGGTCGAAGTGATCCTCTGACCGCGGAGGACTCTCAAGGTTTTGAGCGTTTCGCCGGTTTCGTTGACAAAACGCACGGAAACCTTGGCACTGTCTTCTATGGTTCCGTTTTCCGACTCCACGGTCCCGAGGAAAGTGCCGCCGGTGATGGTGCCGGTGTTTTTGACAACGCTGTTTTCGGAATATGTACCGCCGGAAATGGCGCCCTGATTGTCAACTTCAGAATGGAAGGTACCGCCGCTGATCGAACCGGCGTTGGTCACCTTGCCCGCAAAGCTGCCGCCGCTGATGGTACCGGCCGCTTCGTTTTTGACCTCATCATCATAGGTGCCGCCGGAAATCGTCCCGCCGTTTTCAACCTTTCCTTGAATGGCTGTTCCCTCTCCTGTCCCTGTGCGGCTTGATGTAATGATCGATGTGCCTTCAGTATAAATGCCTCCTTTTATTGTCCCGCCGTCAACACGCAGTGTGGTCTGATTAGAAAGAATATAAATGGAACCGAAATGGTCGCAATCGTCCTGGTCACAGCAGAGTACCTGAGCCGTACCGTCAATGATCACAGTGCCGTCTTTACTGGTGCTGGAATAGATACTCGCGGGATATTTTTCCCCGTACCAGAGAACCCCTGCGTAACTTGTGTTGTTTTTCAGTGTTCCGCCGGTCATCTTAAATGTGCCGCCCTGCTTGATATAAACTCCGCCAAAGGTCGTACAATTTTCTATGGTCCCCCCCGTCATCAGCACATAGCCGCCGCAAATACGGAATGCTCCGCCGGCGTCTGTCATTTTGCCGGTGCCCTGGGTGTCGACCACGGTCAATTTCCCGTATACTTCAAAAATACCATGTTCTTGATCTCCGCTTAAGGTGTGTCCGTTCAGATCGATCATGGCGTTTGCGTTTTCAGGGACTGTAATTGCGTTTGTTAACGTAAGGTCCGCTCCTAATTCGAAATAAACTGTAGAATACGTGGCGGAAATATTCATTGCATTCTGCAAAACGTCAGCATCCTTGATCTCTGCCCATAGATTACGGCCGAGGCAGTCGGCAATCTGTGCCCCCTCTTGGGAGCACACAGGGCAGTTTTTGTCCATGGTTTCTGTGCAGTGTATCAGGCAGGTGCAGGTGTCCGCCGCCGACGCCGTGGTCGACATGACCGGCACCATAGCCGCAACCATGCAGATTGCAAGTATGACGCTCAAGATCCGTTTTTTCATATTTTCAGTCCTCCTATTACAATAAATTTACGGTTAAGGACACGGCAGCCAGCCGTGTCTT
>JAUNCL010000049.1 GCA_030535235.1 Bacillota bacterium | reverse complement strand
ACCGGCGGCATGGGCACGACCATCTTCTATGTCCTCGGCTCCATTCTGGTTCTGGGCGCTGTGGTGCTGCTGGTCACCAAGAAGCGCATGAACTCTGCCGAACGCTAAACTCTGATTTTACCCACACGCTGTGCCGGGGAGGGAAACCTCCCCGGGGCGCAGCCGCAAGGAGAACCCTGTATGCGAAAACATATGTCAACAATCCTTCTGGTTTTCATATTGCTTATTGGGCTGTCCCTGCTGCTGTACCCTTCCGTCAGTGATTACTGGAACTCGATGCACCAAACCCGCGCCATTGCCAGCTATGCCGAGCAGGTTGCGAGTCTCGATAACGACACCTATGACCAGCTCTGGGAGGACGCCAGAGCCTATAACAAGTCCCTGCTGGGACGGAACAATGCGTACCTGCTGAGCGAAGAACAGAAAGCAGAATATGCGCGGCTGCTGGACGTATCCGGCCTGGGTATTATGGGCTATGTCGAAATCCCAAACATCGATGTCTCCCTGCCCATCTACCACGGCACCGAGGAATCCGTCCTCCAGATCGCCGTGGGGCATCTGGAGTGGACCAGTCTGCCCGTGGGCGGTGAGAGCACCCACTGCGTCCTCTCCGGCCACCGCGGCCTGCCCAGCGCCAAGCTGTTCACCAACCTGGATAAACTGGTGGTGGGGGATATCTTCATGCTCCGGGTGCTTGACGAGGTGCTGACCTATGAGGTGGACCAGATTTTGATTGTAGAGCCCCGGGAAACCGGCGCGCTGAAAATCGAGGAAGGGAAGGACTACTGCACGCTGGTGACCTGCACCCCCTACGGCATCAACACCCACCGGCTCCTGGTTCGGGGACACCGCATCGACAATGTGGAGCAGGCCAAAACCGTCCGGGTCACCGCTGATGCCATCCAGATCGAGCCCCTGCTGGTGGCGCCCATCGTGGCGATCCCCATGCTGCTGATACTGCTGATCCTTCTGCTGCTGCCCCGCCGCAGAAAAAAATAGGAGGATAATTATGAGAAAACGCCTGCTTTCCATACTGCTGGCTCTGCTTGTGCTTTTCTGCCTGCCCCTGTCCGCCGCCGCCCATGCGGTTCCGGACGAGAGCCAGGACGGCCGCTGCAGCATCACCATCACGATGACCTACAAGGGAAAAGCCGTCCCCGGCGGAACCCTGGCCCTGTACAAGGTGGGCGACGTGCAGGAGGACGACGGCAACTACAGCTTCGTGCCGGTGAAAGCCATTCAGTCCGATATTTCAGAGTTCGGTAATATCGAATCCTCAGATTTGGCGGGTAAACTGGTGGAACTGGAAAAGAAGCTGACTTCCGTCACTGCCAATCCCGTGACCATCGACAAGAACGGAACCGCAACCTTTTCGAATCTAAAGTTCGGACTGTATCTGGTGGTGCAGAAAACCGCCGCTTCCGGGTACGGGAAAACCGCGCCCTTCCTGGTGAGCGTGCCCTACTTCTACAAGGGAGAATACAAATACAACGTGACCAGCCAGCCAAAGACGGATCTGGAACGGAAGGTCGAGCCGACTCCCACGGAGAAACCGTCCACATCGTCGGGCGGCGGCAAGCTTCCCCAGACCGGACAGCTGTGGTGGCCGGTGCCTGTGCTGGTCTGCCTGGGTCTTGGCTGCATCGCGGTAGGCCTGATCCGCCGCAGGAGGGGACGGAATGAAGGTTGAACGGGGAACCGCGTGGATCAATCTGGGGCTGCTGCTGTTGGCGGCGGCCCTGCTTCTTTCGGCTTACAATGAAATGGAGTCTCACGAAGCCCGGAACAGTGCCCAACAGGTCATTGAGCAGATGTGCCAGACCCTCCCCACGGAAACCGCCGCGGGTCCTGCCGGGACCGAAGCTCCGGCCATTCCGGAATATATGCTGGATGCCGACCGGGAGATGCCGGTGCAAACCATCAACGGCCGGGACTATATTGGGGTGCTGAGCATCCCCGCTCTGGAGCTGGAGCTGCCGGTGCTCAGCCAGTGGGATTATCCGGCGCTGAGGGTTGCCCCCTGCCGGTATTCCGGCTCCCTGTATCAGGACAATCTGATCATCTGCGCACACAACTACGCTTCTCACTTTGGAAAGCTGAAAACCCTCCAACCCGGGGACACCGTCCAGTTTACGGATATGGACGAAAATATGGTGACCTTCCGGATGGTGGAGCGGGAGACGCTGGGCCCTACGGATGTGGAGGGGATGGAAGCGGGAAACTGGGACCTGACCCTGTTTACCTGCACCGTTGGCGGACAAACCCGTGTGACAATTCGCTTTGAGCGGGAGGAAGACTAAGGAGCCTCTGAACAATTCGCTTTCGGCTGGACAGCGAATCTTTTGCCAGCGCTTTGGGGTAAAGTTCCTTCGCAGGAGTTCCGCGATATGCTGATCGAGGCTCTGAAAAAGAATAAATCCATTTGAAAAATGTAAGCGTTCAACAACCACCCGGGTATAAAACCGGCAGGCCCCACGATCGGGGTCTGCCGGTTAATCGAGGTAATAGTTTGTATAGGCATCGGAGTTTGCCATTTTGAAATTCTCCTGGATATAGGGTGCCCATGGAATGAGTGTTTCCAGTTCTTTGTGGGATTGGGTCTTTCCAAAGTAGGCTGATGTATGCACGACGATATGTGCATCTTTCACATAGTCAAGTAGTTCGGAAACAGCGTCGTTGTCCTCCCATCGGACATCCACCGCTATGCCGTCAA
>JAUNCL010000036.1 GCA_030535235.1 Bacillota bacterium | reverse complement strand
GTGTAGCCCCGGCGGCGCAGGCCGCAGAGGGTGGGCATCCGGGGATCGTCCCAGCCGGACACCATTCCCTCCTCCACCAGCAGGCGGAGCTTACGCTTGGACATCACTGTGTAGTTGATGCCCAGCCGGGCAAACTCGATCTGCCGGGGCTTGCTGGGCAGGTCGCAGTTGTTCACCACCCAGTCATACAGGGGACGGTGGTTCTCATACTCCAGGGAGCACAGGGAGTGGGTGATTCCTTCCAATGCGTCCTGAATGGGGTGTGCAAAGTCATACATGGGGAAGATGCACCACTTGGTCCCCTGACGGTGATGCTCAATGTACCGGATGCGGTAGAGCACCGGGTCCCGCATGTTGAAGTTGCCGGAGGCCAGGTCGATCTTGGCCCGGAGGGTGTACTTCCCTTCCGGGAACTCCCCGTTCTTCATCCGCGTAAAGAGGTCCAGGTTCTCCTCCACGGGGCGGTCCCGCCAGGGGCTCTTGGCCGGGGTGGTGGTGTCGCCCCGGTACTCCCGGAACTGCTCGGGGGTCAGCTCGCAGACGTAGGCCAGTCCCTTTTTGATGAGGTCCACCGCCAGTTCATAGGTCTTTTCAAAGTAGTCGGAGCCGTAGAAGAACCGGTCGTCCCAGTCAAAGCCCAGCCAGTGGATGTCCTCCTGGATGGCGTCCACGTACTCGGTGTCCTCCTTGGCCGGGTTGGTGTCGTCCATGCGCAGGTTGCAGATGCCACCGTACTTCTCCGCGGTACCGAAGTCAATGGTCAGGGCCTTGCAATGGCCGATATGCAGGTAGCCGTTGGGCTCCGGTGGGAACCGGGTGTGGACCTTCTTCCCATCGCAGCGGCCGCCGGGCTGTAATTCCTCTTCAATGATCGCGTGGATAAAATTGGTGCTCATGGTTTCTTCCGCCATGGTGCTCACTCCTTACTGCATGTGCTGTGTCATAACAACTTATTATATACTATATTACCCCGTAATTGCAACCATCTCTTCATAAATCACCGGGGTTTTCTCTTTCCCTTCCGTCCTCAACCGGAGCCGCCACGGCCTCGGCCACCCGGATGCCATCCACCGCCGCCGAGACAATGCCGCCGGCATACCCGGCGCCCTCGCCGCAGGGATAGAGTCCCCGGATGTTGGACTGGAGGCTTCCGTCCCGCAGGATCCGCACCGGCGAGGAGGAGCGGGTCTCCACCCCCACCATCAAGGCATCCGGTGCGGCGAAGCCTCGGAGCTTCCGGTCCAGGACAGGGAGGGCCTCTGCCAGGGAATCGGTGACAAAGGGGGGCAGAGTCTCCCGCAGGTCCCCGAAGCAGACGTCCGGCCGGTAGGTGCTGCGGTTAGTCAGGCCATTGGGGCTGGGTAGCCCCCGAAGAAAGTCGCCCACCCGCTGGGCCGGGGCCTCATAGCCCGGACGGCCGTACTGGTAGGCCTTCCGCTCCCAGATCTCCTGAAAGGCCACGCCGGCCAGGGGATCGTCGCTGCCGAAGTCCCGGGGCTGGACCCCCACCAGGAAGCCGCCGTTGATATACTGGCCGTCCCGGGCCCGGTTGCTCATGCCGTTGGTCACCAGCATCCCCCGGTGGGAGGCCGCCGCCACGATCTGACCGCCGGGACAGACGCAGAAGGAATAGGCCGACCGGCCGCTGGGCAGGTGGCAGACCAGCTTATAGTCCGCCGGGGGCAGCTTCTCCCAGGCCTCTCCGAACTGGGCCCGGCTGATGCTCTCCTGCCGGTGCTCGATGCGCACGCCGATGGCGAAGGGCTTCTGCTCCATGTCAGCGCCGGCCTCCCGCAGCATTCGGAAGGTATCCCGGGCCGAGTGGCCAGGGGCCAAAATAAGGGCGTCGCAGGGCAGCGTATAGGTACCGCCCCCATCCTCCACCAAAATTTCCGTGAGCCGGTCTCCTTTGGTTTTGATCTCCGTCAGCCGATGGCCGAAGCGCACCTCGCCCCCCAGGGCCTTGATCTCCTCCCGGATGTTTTTCACCACCCGGCGGAGGAGGTCGGTCCCCACATGGGGCTTGTGCTGCCAGAGAATGTCCTCCGGCGCCCCCGCCCCCACAAAGGTCTGCATCACGTGGGAGATGCGGGGGTCGTGGGTGCCGGTGGTGAGCTTTCCGTCAGAAAAGGTCCCGGCCCCTCCCTCGCCAAACTGGACGTTGGACTCCGGGTCCAGGTCGTCGCCCTGCCAAAAGGCCTCCACATCCTTCACCCGCTGCTCCAGGGCCTGTCCCCGCTCCAGCAGGACGGGCCGAAGCCCCGCACGGGCCAGACACAGCCCAGCCAGCAGTCCGGCAGGGCCACTGCCCACCACCACAGGCCGAAGGGCAGAGCGCCGGGTCACCGCCGGGAATCGGTAGGGCACGGCTTCCTCCTGCAGCTTCACATTCTTGTTGTTGAGCCGGCGAACCACTTCCTCCTCCCGGGAGAGGGCCACGTCAACGGTCATCACGTAGTGCACGTTGCTCTTCTTCCGGGCGTCAATGGACTGCCGCACCGGGACACACCGGTGGATCTTCCCCACCGGGACCCCCAGAATTTTTGCCGCCTTCCTTTTCAGCAGAGCGGGATCGCCATCAGGAGGCAAGATCAGCTGACTGATTCGTACCATGGTCTCCTCCTCTTTCCACTTCACAAATGATTTTGTTTATCTTATCACAAAAGTAACCGATTTTCCACCGATGCAGGCGGTTTTTCATCACAGCGAGAAAACCCATACCGCCGAACCGTACCGGCAGCATGGGTCTGCTCGTTATGGACTCAGTCATCAGGGAGGTCTACGAAAAGGGGCTCCACCCCCAAATGAGGTAAGAGCTTCTCTCGAATTTCCATCATGGAGAGGGCCAGGGAGGAGGTGTTAATACAGGGATGACAGCCAAATCGCTCCAGCTCCGCCGCTGAGCGGTCCAGGATCAGCCGCACCTTATGCTCCTTGTCGTTCATCAGAGCCAGGATGGTAGCAGAACCGGGGGTGACCCCCAAATACCGCTCCATCTCCTCCGGCGGCGCAAAGGACAGCCGGGAGGAGCCGATCTGCTTGGAGAGATCCTTCGTGTGGAAGGGCTTCTCCCCCGCCATCACCAGGAGGTAAAAATCCGTCTTCTGCCGGTTACACAGCACCAGATTTTTGCAGATATTGGCCCCCAGGTATTCCTCCACCGCTTCACAGTCGACAATGGTGTCGGCAGCATCGTGGTCCACCCGCTGATAGGCAATCCCAAGGGAATCCAAAAGATCGTAGCAGGCTACCTCCTTCTCCAGACGACCGGTGCAGTCCTCGGGGCGGCCAGTATATAAGGTTGTGTCAATATACATAACGTCCTCTTTTCCGAATAGAAAGAAGGCGCAGCGGCAAGCCACTGCGCCTTCATGGAATTTCTTAAAACGAGATAGAGACTCGATTACTTCAGCATCCAGCCGGAGATAACCATTCTCTGAACTTCGCTGGTACCCTCGTAGATCTCGGTGATCTTAGCGTCACGCATCATGCGCTCGAAGGGATACTCACGGGTGTAGCCGCAGCCGCCGATCAGCTGAACAACACGACGGGTGACGTCGGAAGCAACCTCGGAAGCGAACAGCTTGCCCATAGCAGCCAGGTGGCTGTAGGGCTCGTGAGCAGCCTTAGCTTCAGCAGCACGATACAGCAGCAGACGAGCAGCGTCAACCTTGGTCTGCATGTCAGCCAGCTCGAACTGGGTGTTCTGGAAAGCGGACAGGGGCTTGCCGAACTGCTTGCGCTGCTTCAGATAAGGAATAGCCTCATCGATAGCACCCTGAGCGATACCCAGAGCCTGAGCGCCGACGCCGATACGGCCGCCGTCCAGCAGCTGCATAGCGATCTTGAAGCCTTCGCCTTCCTTGCCCAGCAGGTTCTCTGCGGGGACCTCGCAGTCATCGAAGACCAGCTCGTAGGTAGCGGAAGCACGGATGCCCATCTTCTTCTCCTTGGTGCCGAAGCTGAAGCCCTTGAAGCCCTTCTCAACGATGAAGGCGGACAGGCCCTTGTGGCCAACGCTCAGATCGGGGTTGGTACGAGCAAAGATAACATAGGTATCTGCATAGTAGCCGTTGGTGATGAAGATCTTGGTGCCGTTCAGGATGTACTTGTCGCCCTTCAGGACAGCGGTGGTGCGGACGCCAGCAGCGTCAGTACCAGCGGAGGGCTCGGTCAGACCCATAGCGCCCAGCTTCTCGCCCTGTGCCAGGGGAACCAGGTACTTCTGCTTCTGCTCCTCGGTGCCGAACTCCAGGATGGGCCAGGAGCACAGAGAACCGTGAACAGAGAACATGATGGAGGTGGAAGCGCAGTACTTTGCCAGCTCCTCACAGCATGCGATGTAGGTCAGGTAGGACAGGCCAGCGCCGCCATATTCCTCGGGAATATAGGTGCCCAGCATACCCATCTCAGCCAGCTTCTCGCGAGCGTTCTGAGTGAACTCTTCCTTCTCATCCAGCTCTGCAGCGATAGGCTTAACTTCCTTGATGCAGAAATCATGCAGCATGTCGATGATTTCCTGCTCCATCTCGTTGAACTTGAAATCCATAGTTTTTCCTTTCTTTCCCATCGGGGTGCCTCCCCCGCAGAGCGGGGGAGGCGCGTGGGTATATTAAATTTTTATTTTTTTGACGAAATTAGTCCTTGTCAGCCAGGATCAGCTTGGTCAGAGCGGGGCAGACATCATACAGGTTACCAACAACACCCAGGTCAGCCACGCCGAAGATGGGAGCCTCAACGTCCTTGTTGATGCAGACGATGAAGTCGGAGGAGCCCATGCCAGCCAGGTGCTGGATAGCGCCGGAGATGCCGCAGGCAACATACAGCTTGGGGCCGACGGTCTTACCGGTCTGGCCAACCTGGTGGGAGTGGGGGATCCAGCCAGCGTCAACTGCTGCACGGGAGGAGCCAACAACGCCGCCCAGTGCGTCAGCCAGAGGCTTGATCACGGTCTCGAAGCCCTCGGGGCCACCCAGACCACGGCCGCCGGAGACGATGATCTCAGCGCCTTCCAGGTCGACCTTCTCGCCTTCCTCAGCGATGGTCTCGATGACCTTGATGCGGATCTTGTCAGCGGGGAACACGAAGTCGATCTTCTCAACATCAGCGGTACGGTTGTAGTCGGGCTCCAGCTTCTTGTTGACGCCGGGACGGCAGGTACCGATCTGGGGGAAGGTGAAGGGGCACAGAATGGTAGCCATCAGGTTACCACCGAATGCGGGACGGGTCCAAGCGACCTTGCCGGTAGCCTCGTCGATGTCCAGAGAGGTGCAGTCTGCAGTCAGACCGGTTCTCAGACGACCGGCGACACGGGGGCCCAGGTCACGGCCCAGGGGGGATGCGCCCATCAGGATGGAGGTGGGGCAGTCGTTCTCGACGCAGTGCACGATAGCAGCGGTGTAAGCGTCGGTGCTGTAGTGATCATAGACCTCGTTGTCGACAACCAGGACCTTGTCAGCGCCGTAAGCGATGGCGTCCTTGACAGCCTCGTCGCAGTTGTAACCGACGACCAGAGCGACGGTCTTACCGCCCTGGATGGCAGCCAGACGACGGCCGGGGTTCAGCAGCTCCAGGCCAACGTTTCTTGCCTTGCCGTTCTTGGTCTCAATAAAGACCCACAGGTCCTTGCTCTTTGCTTCATAGCTAGTCTGTAACATTGTTCTTCGTCCTCCCCTCTATTAGATAACGCCCTTGTCCTTGAGCAGGTCGTACAGCTTCTTTGCGGACTCTTCAGGAGTCTCTTCCTTGATCTTCAGGCCGCCTTCCTTACGAGGAGGAGTGAAGCTCTTCTTAACCTTGGTGGGAGAGCCCTTCAGGCCGGACTGCTCGACGTCCAGGTTGCAGTCAGCTGCGGACAGAACGGGGATCTTTGCCTTGTTGGCAGCCATCTTGGACTTGATGGTGGGGAAGCGGGGCTCGTAGTCGGGCTTGGTGATGGTGACTGCGCAGGGGCAAGCCATCTCCAGGATTTCGAAACCGTCTTCCAGTTCCTTCTTCACGCGGACAGCGGTGCCATCCTCGGTGGGCCAAACTTCCCAGCCGTAGGTGACCTGGGGATAATCCAGGTACTCAGCGACCTGAGGACCGACCTGAGCGGTATCGCCGTCGATAGCCTGCTTACCGAACATGAGCATATCGAACTTCAGGCCTTCCAGCTCTTCGATCTTCTTGATGGTGTTTGCCAGGATGTAACCGGTTGCCAGGGTATCGGAACCGCCGCAAGCGCGGTCGGAGACCAGATATGCCTTGTCGCCGCCGACAGACAGGCACTCCTTCAGAGCTGCCAGAGCCTGCTCGGGACCCATGGACAGGATGAAGATCTTGGTGTTCTTATCCTTGTCCTTGATACGGGCAGCAGCTTCGACTGCATAAGCGTCGAAGGGGCTGACGATGGCGGGAACGCCCTCACGCATCAGGGTGTTGGTGACAGGATCGATCTTGATAATGGTCGTGTCCGGCACTTGCTTGATACAAACAAGTATGTTCATTTCTGATTTCCCCCTATTAAAAATTTGTTTTATTTCCGATAATACCGTCTTTTCCCGCGGCATCCGGTCCGGTTCGTGGGCGAGCCCTCTCCCCTTCCCCTCCGGGCGGAATCATCCGGTTTATCGTAAACGCCAGACCAGGTGGGTTCCCCGGTGGCAGACGTTTCACTGGAAAGGCACAGAAAATGCACCCAATCCATTACACTACGGTCGTATTATAACAAAGGATTCTGCAAATTACAAGATGGGAATGTATCGCATTGGAAAAAAATTTTTTAGCTTTCCCGGCCGTTTTTGGTCGTTTCCACCAAGCTTTTTCTCGAATCGAAGGGGGAGTCGGGGCAATCTCCCAACTCCCCTTTTCCGATAGGATTTTCCTTATTCTTCGAAGAATTTGCTGTGGATGGCCTGGACCGCCTGGTTGGCGTCGGCCTCATCCAGCAGGACGGAGACCTTGATCTCACTGGTGGAGATCATGTGGATGTTGATGTCCGCGTCGTACAGCGCGCCGAACATCTTGGCGGCCACGCCGGCATTGTCCAGCATACCGGCCCCCACGATGGAGACCTTCACCACTTCCTTGTTCACGTCGACGCGCTCAAAGCCCAGGGCGGACTTGTGCTCCAGCAGCAGCTCCATGGCCTGGTCGGCGTCGTCCCGCTTGACGGTAAAGCTGATGTCCTGGGACTCCCCGCGGCCCATAGACTGCAGGATGATGTCCACGTTGATATTCTTCTGGCCCAGCAGGGAGAACACCTGATAGGCGATGCCGGGCTTATCCTCCACATTCACAAGGGCCAGCCGGGCCACGTTCTTGTCCTTTGCCACGCCGCTGATCTGGGTCTTTTCCATAGTCTTCACTACCTCCTTGACTTTCGTGCCCGGCTTTCCACTGAAGCTGGACAGCACTTCTAAATTCACGCGATATTTCTTTGCCATTTCCACGGAGCGGTTGTGGAGAACCTGGGCGCCCAGGCTGGCCAGCTCCAGCATTTCGTCAAAGGTGATCTCGTCCAGCTTTTTGGCGCCCTTCACATAGCGGGGATCGGCGGTGTAGACGCCGTCCACGTCCGTGTAGATCTGGCACAGGTCGGCCTTCAGCGCCGCGGCCAGGGCCACAGCGGAGGTATCGGAGCCACCACGGCCCAGGGTAGTGATATCATCAAACTTGTTAATGCCCTGGAAGCCGGTGACGATGACGATGGAGTGGTTGCGGTCCAGCTCGGACTGGATGCGCTCGGTGCGGACCTTTTTGATCCGGGCGTTGCTGTAGCTGCTGTTGGTCTGGAAGCCTGCCTGCCAGCCGGTCAGGGAGACCACCGGGAAGCCCAGAGCCTCGATGGCCATGGCGCACAGGGAGCAGGAGATCTGCTCGCCGGTGGACAGGAGCATATCCATCTCCCGCCGGGACGCCTTGGGGTTAATCTCCTTTGCCTTTTCGATGAGCTCATCGGTGGTGTCACCCTGGGCGG
Organism: Bacillota bacterium; assembly: GCA_030535235.1. Taxonomy (GTDB): domain Bacteria; phylum Bacillota; class Clostridia; order Oscillospirales; family Oscillospiraceae; genus Evtepia. The sequence continues at coordinate 10,147 of JAUNCL010000036.1, read as the reverse complement.
AGAGGACGGCCACCACGTTGTTGCCCTGCTTATAGGTCTCCGTGATGATCCGCGCCACGTTCTGGATGCGCTCAGTGGTGGCAACCGAAGTGCCGCCGAATTTTTGTACAATCAGTCCCATATTTCTCATACCTCCAAGCGTATGGCGCGGGTCTCCCGCGCCATAGGGATGCAATTGTTTACATTATCTGTTACCCCTTATCCTATGTTGTCGGGGTTCGTCGTGCTCAGTCCAGGACCCGGATGACGGAGAGAACCTTCTTACCCTCCAGCATCTGGTCCAAAGCGGGGCGGGTCATGGCCCCGGTGATCCAGCCGCTCTCGCCGGCCTCCCCCTGGGCAATGGACAGCTTTTCCCCGGCGGGGAGATCTCCCTGGGCCAGGCGGACATACCAGCAGCTGGCCAGCTTATCGGCGTGCATCACACACTCCGGACGGTTGGCCTGCCAGGGATGGTAGCCTGCCCGGGTCAGTTTCCGGGCGGCGGCGATGACGTCGGCCACCACAGCGCTGGCGGTGGGCAATTTACCGGCGCCCCGGCCGTAGAACATTACGTCACCCACGGCGTCTCCCTTGACCTTAATGGCGTTGAACACATCCTCCACACCCCCAAGCGGGTCCTGGAGGCTGACGAAGTGGGGCTCCACGAAGGGGCAGACAGAGCCGTCCTCCTGGGCGATGGCCCGGCCCAGAAGCTTGATGCGCATCCCACAGGCGGCGGCGTAGGCCTCGTCGGCCAGGGTGATCTTGGTGATGCCGGTGGTGGGCACCTGCTCCGGAAGGAGATGCCAGCCGAAGGCGATGGAAGACAGGATGCACAGCTTACGGCAGGTGTCCATGCCCTCCACGTCGGCGGAGGGATTCTGCTCGGCGTAGCCGTTGGCCTGGGCCCCCCGCAGGGCCTCCTCGAAGGGGATGCCGTCCTGGACCATGCGGGTGAAGATATAGTTGGCGGTGCCGTTGACGATGCCGCAGATCTCCAGAATGTCGTTGGCGGCCATGCATTCGCTGAGGGGCCGCAGGATGGGGATGCCGCCGCCCACGCTGGCCTCGAAGAGGTAGACCACGTTGTGCTGGGCAGCCAGCTCCAGCAGGCGGCGGCCGTGGGTGGCCACCAGCTCCTTGTTGGAGCTGACCACGCTCTTACCGGCCTTCAGGGCCCGCTCGGTGAAGTCCAGGGCGGCCCCTACGCCGCCGATGGTTTCCACCACCACGTTGACCTCGGGGTCCTGTTCAATGATGGAGAAGTCCTTGACGAAATTCGCCGCAAAGGGACTGTCGGGGAAGTCCCGCACATCCAGAATATATTTCAGCTCGACGAGATCGTCTGCCTTTCTGCTGATGCCGGCGCCGTTGCCGGTGAGGACCTCCGCCACACCGCTGCCCACAACGCCAAAACCTAAAATTGCTACTTTTACCATAGAAACGCCGTCCTTTTCCACGTAGTCGTTGATTATACGGATCGATTTATCCCGCCAGGATCTCGGCCCGGAGGACTCCCTCGGCCTGATCGATGCGCTCCAGCAGCTCCTGCAGGCTCCCCAGAAGGCCGGAGGTCTCCACATTGGCTGTCACCACGGCGCAGCCGTTAACGGGGATCCCCTGGTTGATGGTCAGGATGTTCGCCCCCGAATCCGCGAAGAGATTCAGGACCCGGGACAGGATCCCCGTCTGATCCTTGAGCATCATCTGGAAGGTGACGATCCGGCCATGGAGCATATCCTGGAAGGGACGGACCGCATCCTTATATTTATAGAAGGCGCTGCGGCTGATGCCCGTGGCAAGGACCGCCTGATTGACGGTTTCCGCCTCCCCGGTATCCAGGAGCCGCCGGGCCTCCACCACCTTTCGAAAGATTTCCGGCAGAGCCTCCGCAGCCACGATATAGTAGTCAGGTGCTTTTGACATAGTCCGCCTCCGTCCTTGCCCCACGGTCATTTGTTTTTGTAGTGGATAATATTCTACCACATCTCCCCTTGTATCGCAACAAAAACCTTTGCGCTTCCCGACAGTTTTCTCTCCATTTTTCCCCTCATTTTCATGCAAAAAGTGAGCCCCGGCTGTGGGACTCACTTTTTTTCGGGTTATTCCGTTGGGACTGCCGGTTCCTCCGGCGGTGTTTCGGGTGCGGGGGTCTCGCCGCCTTCACCACCGCCCTCGGGGGGCGTGGTCTCACCGCCGCCGGTGGTTCCTGCTCCCCCTCCTCCGCCGCCGCCGGAGGGCTTCGGCGCTTCGATCTTGTGGACCGTGCAGGTGCCGGTGGGCACATCGTCCGGGAAGAAGTACTGGGTGGTCAGGTGACCGCCGCAGGCCGGGCCGGGCAGCTTGCCGCTGACCGAGCAGATGGTCACAGCCTTCATCTGGCTGGTGTCGGGCTGGGCAAACTCCTTATAGGGCAGGCCCGCATGGACCTTTGACATGACCTGCTGCCACAAGGTAGTAGAGGGATTCTTCAATCCCGACGCCAGCCGCTCCTGCTGATCGTAACCGGTCCAGACCGCCGCCGTGTAGTAGGGGGTGTAACCCACGAACCACAGGTCCTTGCGGGAGGTGGTGGTACCGGTCTTACCGGCAATATCCTGGCCGGAGAAGTTCGCCCGTGTACCCGTTGCGCCGGACGGACCGGTGACGACATCCTGCAACATTTCGGTCATATAGAAGCAGGTGCGCTCAGACAGGGCGTTCTCATCCACCTCCTGGGTGTTGTCCAGGATCACCTCCTGGGTGCTGCCGTTCAGAACCACGGAGTACAGACGGGGCTCCTTATAGGTGCCCATCCGGGGGAAGACCGAGTAGGCTGCCGCCATCTCATAGGTGCTGACACCGTCGGTCAGACCGCCCAGGGCCAAGGGGGCCAGGGCGATATCCGTGTAATTCGTGTCGCCTATGCCCCGGGACTCCACCAGTTGGATGCGGAATCTGTCCCGCATGAACTCATAGCTGGTCTGAGTGCCCACCTCGTCCAGGACCTTGACGGCCACGGTGTTGATGGACTCCCGGACTGCCTTGGCCACGGAGACCGTCCCCTGGTACTTGCCGGTGGCGTTCACCGGCCAGCCCTTCTCCGTGTCATAGGGGCTGTCCACATAGGTGGAGCTGGGGGTGATATAGCCCAGCTCGATGGCCGGAGCATAGACCGACAGGGGCTTGATGGAGGAGCCCGGGGGACGGAGACTGTCGATGGCCCGGTTCCAGCCGCGGCTGGTGGTCTTCTCACCCATGCCGCCGGCCAGGGCCACCACGTCTCCGGTGGTGTTATCGATCACGGTGATGGCAGACTGCAAAGGCTGCCCCGCAGCCGAGGTGAAGTTCAGATTTTCCCGGTTATTGTAGATCTCGTCCACAGCCGCCTGGACCGTGGGGTTCATACAGGTGTAGATCTCCAGACCGCCGGAGAAGAGCTGGTTCTTGGCATACTCCTCCGACCAGTCATAGGTCTCCATCAAGTCCTCCAGAACCTGGTCGATGACTGCGTCCTCATACCAGGTGTAGATGGCGGAATTGGTCTGGGTATCCTTGCCGTTGTCGAAGTTCAGCTCCTCCGCCACCGCAGCGTCATGCTCCTCCTTGGTGATGTAGCCCTGCTCCAGCATGGACTTAAGAATGAGCTCCTGCCGCTGCTTGTTGAAGTCCCGGGAGGTGGTCACCTCGCCGGTCTTTTCATCCACGATCTCCAGGTGGCCCAGGGGGTCATACTTGGAGGGGTTATTGGTGATGCCGATAAGGCTGGCGCACTCGGCCAGACTCAGTTCAGAGACATGTTTGCCGAAATACTTATAGGAGGCCGTGTACACGCCGTTGCACCGCTGGCCCAGGTAGATGTAATTCAGATACCACTCCAAGATATCCTCCTTGGAGTAGTTCTTCTCAAACTCCAGAGCCCGGAAAATCTCGGTGACCTTACGCTTGACGGTGACGTCGTCCTCACTGGTGATGTTCTTGATGAGCTGCTGGGTCAGGGTGGAGCCGCCCTGGACCTTCGACCCGGTAAACATGCAGGTGACGGCCTTGGCCGTACGGACCCAGTCCACGCCGTTGTGCTTGTAAAACCGCTTGTCCTCAATGGCCACAGCAGCATCCAGCAAATCCTGGGGCATCTCGTCGATCTTGACCCAGACCCGGTTCTCCTCCGCGTAAAGGTCCTGCATTTCCACATAGTTTCCGGTTTCGGGGTCCCGGTAATACATGGTCGAGGTCAGGTTGGGGTTAAAGCTGTCCAGCTTCAGGTCCGCCTCAGGCAAGATCACATTTTTAATGTAGGCCGCCGCCATGCAGGTCAGCATTGCCATCGTAATGACGAAAATGAGCACAATGGTCATTATGACCTTAAATCCGCGGCCCCGTTTTTTCGGTTTCCGCTTCGCTCTCGTATCCCGTCTTTCTCGATTGTGTTCCAATTTGACACCTCCGATGTCTATAGGTAGAAAAGCGTAGCCGCTGGTTTTCGGCATGTTTGCCGGCCAGCAGGCATCAGGATGACTGTGTCTATTTTAGGTATTATACCACACCTTCGTCATTTGTCTATCCGTGATTTCGCAGGTTTTACAGAAACTTCACGGAAAGTTTTATGTCCTTCGCCCTTGCTTTTTTCCTCTCCACGGGGTAAAATAAGGTCAGCCAAACAAAGGAGCGGATCCCATGAGTGAAGAATACGGCGCGAACTTTATCACCGTGACCGATGAGGAAGGAAACGAATTTGAGTTGGAGCACCTGGACACCATTGAGTTCAACGGCACCACCTACCTGGCCTTCTTCCCCGCTGTCAGCGAGGACCAGGAGGAGGACGGCGAGGAGGACCTCGGTCTGATCCTTATGAAGGTCATCCAGGAAAACGGCGAAGAGCTTCTCTCCACCCTGGACAGCGAGGAGGAGACCGACGCCGTCTACAACGAATTCATGAAGATCCTCTTTGAAGATGAGGAGGAGGAATGATCCTCCCCCCTCCGGGAAATCATACAACAGCATCAACGCCCTGCTCGGTGCGTGAATCGGACCCTTTTAAACCCACATTTTTAAAACGGGACGCTCACTCGCTGTGTGGATTGCAGGCCTCCCGACTCCGGTTGGAAGTTGGAAGCAGAGAAGCACAGCGGAGGCAACCCACCTGCCATCTTGTGCAGGTTTTAATCGGGTCCCCACGGCCAGAGCGGGGCATTTTTGCATCTTCCCCGCCAAAAAGGGAAAAAGCACAATATTTTGTGAGAAGCCTCTCCGCCGCCCACAAAGAGGGCCGCAGAGAGGTTTTTTGTGATTCTCCCCCCTTCCCCTTTCAATTTTAATGCAGATTGACCGCGTTTATTCTATTTCCACTAGGAAAGCCAAAGTCTAAAACCTGTCAAGTGGACATTGTGACCAAAAACCAAAGCGCATTCTTGTTATATATTTTCAGGTAGTAAGAACTTGTCAGTCCACCCTTTCAATGTTATACTAAGTGTGCGGACAGGAGACCAGGATTTGGCTGGACGCTGGCCCGCACAGTTATTTGAGTATTTTTTGGAAAGGATGCGATCCCTATGATTAAAGATTTTGGTTTCATCATTCCTCAGAACTGCCAGTTCGGTCTGGGTGCCCTGAAGAAGCTGCCTGACTTCCTGAAGGCTGCTGGCTCCGACAACGTTATGCTGATCTCCGACCGTGGCCTGGAGGCTATCGGTGTCGTGGATAAGGTCCGCGAGATCATCAAGGGTGCTAACCTGAAGTACGCTGAGTACCTGGACGTTCTGCCCAACCCCACCACCGATATCGTTGACGAGTGCGCTGCTCAGTACAAGGCTGCTGGCTGCACCGCTATCATCGCTCTGGGCGGTGGCTCCCCCATGGACGTTGCTAAGGCTGTTGGCGTCGTTGCTAAGTTCGGCGGCACCATCGGCGATTACGAAGGCGTCGGCAAGGTTCCCGGCCCCATCGACACCCTGATCGCTGTTCCCACCACCGCAGGCACCGGCTCCGAGGTTACCGTCGCTGCCGTTATCACCGACGAAGCTCGTAACTACAAGCTGTCCGTCCTGGGTCCCGAAATCTCCCCCACCTACGCAGTTCTGGATCCCGAACTGATCATGACCGCTCCCGCTTCCGTTGCTGCAGCTTGCGGCGTTGACGCTCTGATCCATGCTATGGAGTCCTACATCAACACCGATGCTAACCCCTTCGCAATGGCTATGGGCGAGAAGGCTATGGAGCTGATCGGCGGCAACATCCGTAAGTTCGTCGCTCGCCGCAACGATGTCGACGCAGCTTGCGCTATGATGCTGGGCTCCACCTTCGCAGGCATCGCTTTCGCTAACAACCGTCTGGGTGACATCCACGCTATGTCCCACCCCGTTTCCGCATTCTTCCATGTTGCACACGGCGTGGCAAACGCAGTCCTGATGCCCACCATCTTCGAGTTCAACGCTCTGGCTGCTGACGAGCGCTATGCTAAGATCTACGAGTACATCACCGGTAAGAAGGCCGGCGCTGACTTCGTTCCCCAGATGCTGTGCGACGCTCTGCGTCAGCTGAACGTTGACCTGGGCATCCCCGCTTGCCTGGCAGACGTGGGCGTCACCGAGGACAAGATTCCTCAGATGGCTATCGACGCTATGAAGTCCGGCAACGTCACCGTCAACCCCAGAATCACCACCGTGAAGGACGTCGAGGCCCTGTATCACAAGGCTATGTACAAGTAATCCTTCCCAAACAGGATTTTCTCAAAGAGACCGGCAATCGCCGGTCTCTTTTTTGCCCTTCTTCGCCACGGGGTCTTTCACTTTCGAAAAAAGGTGATATAATAGGTGAGATGATAACAAAGGAGGCATCGTGTTATGGACACAACCACCCGCGCGCAACTGGATGATCTCCTTCAGTCCTGCTGCGTCTCTTCCGACACCATGGACCTGCGGACCATGACCCATCTGTTTCTCGCCCAAATGCGCGTTTCTCTTTACGGAGGCAAGTCCTCCATCCCCATGCTCCCCACCTTTCTGAAACCCTTCGGTCCTCTGCCCGACGGCCAGCCTGTGGCCGTGGCAGAGATCGACGACCGGGAAGTGCGGGTCTCTCTGGTCACCTTTGCTGCCGGGAAGGTCTCTCTCTCTGACCAGGACAGCTTTCCCGTCCCCGGCCGGGAGTACCCCGCCCCGCTGGAGGACCTGATCTTCGCCGCCGCCGAGCTGCTGGAACCTCTGCTGGACCGGGCGCAGGATGTGGCCCTCTGTCTCCCCTTCCCCGTAGACTACGACGGCAAGGGTGACGGCGTCATCCGGCGCTTCCCCGGCACCATGACCGTCAGTGACTTTGAGGGCAAGCCCGTGCTGGGCCTGCTGGAGGCCGAACTGGCGGAACGGGGCTTCGGCTCCCTCCACCTGGTCCTGGTCAGCCAGCCCAACGCCGTCCAGCTGGCCGCCGCTGTGGAAAACCCCGGACAGAGCCGGTACCAGGGCATCACCTGGGGGACCAACATCGACGGCGGCTTTGCCGCCCCCGGCAGCATCATCCTCCGCTGGCTGGGGATTCCCGGGGACCTGATGCTCATGGACTGCGGCTTTTCCAGCTTTGAACAGGTTCCCTTCGGCATGGCCGACCTGCCCAAGGACCGGGACTGCTACGGCCCCGGCCTGGATCTGCTGCTGAAAACCACTTCCACCGACTATCTGGGGGACACCTTCCGCCTGGTGATGATCAAAGCCGCCGAGCGCAAGCTGCTGTCCTTCGGGTGCAGCCGGGATATCCTGTCCCTCACCACTTTGGATCTGGACTCCGTGCTGGCCTTTTTGCAGGACCCTGTGGAGGGGGGAACCATCGCCCACTTCTGCCGGGAGCCGGAGGACCGGGAGGTCGGTCTCATCGTGGCCGACGCCGTGCTGGACCGGGCTGCCCGGCTGGTCTGCGCCATGGTCTCCGCCATGGCCCAGTTCGGCGGCGTGGGGAAGGACCCCAACGCCCCCGCCTGCCTGGGCGCTTGGGGCGCCGCCCTGAAGGTCGCCCCCCTGAAGGAGCGGCTGGAATCCCTTCTGCGCTCCTTCACCGGGGACGTGCTGGGCCACCATCTCACCCTCTGCACCGCCCCCGACATGCCGGCTGTGGGTTCCGCCGCGGCCGCTCTCTACAACCGCTGATCCCTCAACCAAACAAAAAGGAGAATCGTCCATGAAAATCATCGGCATCAACGGCAGTCCCCGCGCCAACGGCAACACCAAAGCCGCCCTGGATGTGATGGGAGAGGTTTTCGCCCAGGAAAACATCGACTTCGAAGTCCTCCACATCGGCCACCAGTTGGCCCCCTGCTCCGGCTGCTTCCGCTGCGCCAAGACCCACGCCTGCACCCTCCCCGACGACGGACTCAACGACATGTACCAGCGTCTCACCCAGGCCGACGGCGTGGTCTTCGGCTCCCCCGTCTACTTCGCCTCCATCACCAGCGGCATGCGCTGCTTCATGGACCGGATGGGGTGCATCGACATGAACAATGGCCGGCAGTTCCGGTTCAAGGTGGGCGTCCCCCTGGTGGTAGCCCGCCGGGCCGGCGCAGTCAACGCCATCGACGAGCTGGTTCACTACATCAACTACGCCCAGATGATCATCCCCGGCTCCCTCTACTGGCCCCTGGTCTACGGCAACAAGCCCGGCGAGGTGGCCCAGGACCCGGAGGGCATCCAGACCGTCCAGGTGCTGGCCCAGAGCATGGCCTATGTGATGAAGGCCATGGCCGCCGGCAAGGAGCAAGTCCCCCTGCCGGAGCTTCCCCGAAAAGCCTACACCAACTTCGTCCGCTGAGCGAGGGACTGCCATGAACAAAAAGCTTCTTCTCGTCTCCCTCCTCATGGTGGTCTGCTGCGTCCTGCTGATCGCCCTGGGGATCCGCCACGAGAACACCACCCCCGCCGGGGGCAGTGACGGCGGCAGCACATCCCAGCAGGTCCAGCAGGAGTCCGAGGACGTCCCCGCCCCCATCACCGCCACCCTGGCGGTTTGCGGCGATGTGATGAGCCACTCTCCCCAGACCAACGACGCCTATGACGCCGCCACGGATACCTACAGCTACCTCCCCTGCTTCCAGTATGTCCAGCCCTGGATCGAGGGGGCTGACTTCGCCGTGGCCAACTTCGAGACCACTCTGAACGGTCCCCCCTACTCCGGCTATCCCCAGTTCTGCGCCCCCGACGCCCTGGCCCACAACATGAAGGACATCGGCTTTGACCTGGTGACCACTGCCAACAACCACAGCATGGACAAGGGCTTTAACGGCGTGGTCCGCACCCTGGACACCCTGGACGCCGCCGGCTTACAGCACATGGGGACCTACCGCACCCAGGCAGAGCTGGACGAGAACCAAGGCGTGGTGGTGGCGGACGTTAACGGCATTCGGGTGGCCTTCCTGGGCTACACCTACGGCACCAACGGCATCCCCGTCAGCGCCGAAAATGATTTCTGCATCAACCGCTTCAACACCGACTACACATCCGAGTGCACCACCCTGGACGAGGCCAAGCTGACCCGAGAGCTGTCCTACGCCGAGAGCCTGGGGGTGGACCTCATCGCCGTCATGATCCACTGGGGGATCGAATATCAGACCACCGAGAACGCCTACCAGGACCAGGTGGCCGACTTCCTCCTCCAGAACGGCGCCGACCTCATTCTGGGCAGCCACTCCCACGTGCCCCAGCCCATGATGGAGCGGACGGTCACCCTGGCCGACGGCTCCCAGAAGACCGGCTTTGTTTGCTATTCTCTGGGGAATTTCGTCTCCAACCAGAGTCCGGCCACCGTGAACGTGAACTACACGGACACCACCGCCATCCTGAACCTGGAGCTCACCAAGGACTTTGCCACCGGCGAGACCACCGTCACCAACGCCAGCTATGTCCCTCTCCTGGTGCTGAATCGGGGGGCCGGTGCCGCCGACCAGTACGTCATCCTGGACGTCCACAAGGGCATGTCCGACTACGAAGCCGGAGACACCTCTGTCATCTCCGCCTCGGTGTACGAAAAGCTGAAGTACGCCTTGGACGGCTGCCACAATATCCTGGGCACGGAATACGATATCGCCAACCAGGAAGCCTCCAACGCCGCATAACCGCTGCAAAAAGTCCGCTGCACCCTCAGCGGACTTTTTACGCAAATTGCAATAACAAGTTGGACACCCCGTGGCAAAAAACCTTGGTCACGT
>JAUNCL010000048.1 GCA_030535235.1 Bacillota bacterium | reverse complement strand
TCTCCCGGATGGCCCAGTCAACGGCGGAGGCCATCTTCTGGTGCATCTCCTTGGGGTCGTCGCCCTCCACGAAGCGGGGCTCCCAGCCGCAGCCCCGGAAGAAGTTCTCCAGCTCGGTGTGGGACATGCGGGAGAGGATGGTGGGGTTGTGGATCTTGAAGCCGTTCAGGTGGAGGATGGGCAGGACGGCGCCGTCGCCGATGGGGTTGAGGAACTTGTTGGAGTGCCAGGCGGTGGCCAGGGGGCCGGTCTCGGCCTCGCCGTCGCCCACCACGCAGGCGGCGATCAGGTCGGGGTTGTCAAACACAGCGCCGAAGGCATGGGCCAGGGAGTAGCCCAACTCGCCGCCCTCATGGATGGAACCGGGAGTCTCGGGAGCCACGTGGCTGGGGATGCCGCCGGGGAAGGAGAACTGCTTGAAGAGTCTCTGCATGCCTTCCAGATCCCGGCTGATGTTGGGATAGACCTCGCTGTAGGACCCTTCCATGTAGGTTTGGGCCACCATGGCGTTGCCGCCGTGGCCGGGACCGGAGAGGTAGATCATATCCAGGTCGTACTTGACGATGGCACGGTTCAGATGGGTATAGATGAAGTTCTGGCCCGGGCAGGTGCCCCAGTGGCCCACGATCTTCTTCTTGATGTGTTCAGGCTGCAGGGGTTCCTTCAGCAGCGGGTTGTCCAGCAGGTAGAGCTGGCAGGCGGTGAGGTAGTTGGAGGCGCGCCAGTAGGCGTCGATTTTCTCCAGTTGGGAGGGCGTCAGGGCGGCTTTCCGGCTCATGCGGGCAGCAGTCTTGGCGATGGTCTTGGGAAGGCCATTGGTTCCCTTGGCTTTTCTCGGCATTTGAAAAACCTCCTTTTTCCGGAATGGATCGTTATTTTCAGTGCCCCGCCGACAGCGGGGGGACATAATCCTCACCTTTATTATATACTATTTCAGGAAAGAATCAACAAGATAATAGAATAAATTAAAAATTAAATTTGTCTCAGATGAAAATAGCGAGGAAAAAGAACGTGCCGGCGTAACGACAGCAAAACAGTTGCGAACTTAGCGTGTGCAGAGTTTGCTTCCTTAATAAAAGTTTAAGAAAATATTTACGACTTTTTTCTTGCAATTTTAGACAAAACCTGTAAAATGTAGCTGTCGAATTTCAAGAAGAAAGAAGGGGCTGGAATGGATCAGTTGGCCGTAAGAGAGCAGGAGAGCGCGGTCTATATCGTGCTTTCCAGGACCCAAACTAAGTTTGGGCGCTGCATTCGGACCGTTGCCAGGCAGCAGTATAATCACGCCTCTATCGCGCTGGACGCCGGACTGACCCAGCTCTATGCCTTTGCCCGGCCCCAGCGGTACGCGGTCCTTCAGGGGGGCCTGGTTCGGGAGACCCTGGACCGGTACACCATGGGCGGCGGACAGCCGGTGCCGGTGGCGGTCTATCGGGTCCCGGTGCCGCCGGAGGATCACCGGTGGGTCAGTGAGACCATTGAAAAGATGCTGGATAACCCGGAGTATATGTACAACCTTTTCTCCGTGCTGACCTATCCCGTCTTCCGGGGCTTTTCTGTGGACCGGGCCTTTACCTGCGTGGAGTTTGTGGCCTATCTCCTCCACGCCTTGGGCTATCTGGAGGAGAAGCCTTTTTGCCGGTACCGGCCGGATGACCTGATCCCCATTCTGGAACCTATGCTGGTCTACCAGGGGGACATCCGGGGCTGCCTGCGGTGGACCGGGGCGGACTACCACTACTTTGCCCCGATGGACGGGGCGACCATGGTGGAGGGGCTTTACGCCCTGCTGCGGATCACCAAACGCTCGGTTTTTCACCGGGTCTATGGGTAAACAAAAAAACATCCTGTGCGGATCCATGGCTGCACAGGATGTTTTTGTATCTCAATTTAATGTACATCGGCAGGCTGGGCCTGCTGCTTTTTTTCCTCCGCGGCTCTGCGCTTGGCGTTGGCCAGCATGAGCTTGATGCGGTTTTCCTGGTTGATTTTGGTGGCGCCGGGGTCGTAGTCCACGGCCACGATATTGGAGTCGGGGAAGTCGTCCTTCAGGACCCGGATCATGCCCTTGCCCACGATGTGGTTGGGCAGGCAGCCGAAGGGCTGGGCGCAGACGATGTTGGGGGTGCCGGTGTGGATGAGCTCCAGCATCTCGGCGGTGAGGAGCCAGCCCTCGCCCATCTTGCAGCCGTCGTTCAGGTAGCCGCCGATGAGCTTGTGCAGGTCGGAGAAGGTGCCGGGGGCCCGGAACCCCGCCTTGTTCAGGGCGTCGATCATGTCCTGCTGGCATTTTTCGATGTAGCCCATGAAGAACCGGCAGGCGGCCTGCTTGAGCTTGCTGCCGCCGAACATGTCCACGTCGGAGACCCGGTTGTAGATCTTGAAGGCCATGAAGTCGGTGAGGCCGGGGACCACCGGCTCCGCCCCCTCGTCCAGCAGGAACTGCTCCAATTGGTTGTTGCCCAGGGAGGAGAACTTGATGTAGATCTCTCCCACCACGCCAACCCGGACCTTGGGCTCTCCGGCGGTGGGGATGGCGGCAAAGTCGGCGCAGATCTCGTCCAGAATGGCCTTCATCTTCTTCCGGGACATGCCGTCACCTTTGTCGAAGCGGTTCAAAAGCTCACTGGTCCAGTACTCCACCCGGGCGGTGGTGTCCCCGGGGTTCACCTCGTAGGGCCGGGTCTGGTTGGCCACGTTCATGATGATGTCGCCGTACATCATGCCGTAGACCAACCGGCGGATAAGGGGAACGGTGATCTTGAAGCCGGGGTTTTTCTCCAGGCCGAAGGAGGCGGAGATCACGGGGATGTAGTCCAGCCCGGCCTTTTCCAGGGCCTTCCGCAGCATGTGGATGTAGTTGGAGGCCCGGCAGCCGCCGCCGGTCTGGGTGATGAGCAGGGCC
>JAUNCL010000035.1 GCA_030535235.1 Bacillota bacterium | reverse complement strand
GAGATGGCAACAATCCTGTATCGCTTCTGCGAGAATGTAGTTGAATAACAGAAACAATTCCTGCGGGGCCGGCTTCCATGCCGGCCCCACATTCTTCAAAAATGTTGTCCGATAACTTGACAGAAGATGACATGGGGAAGCTGGACGCTCGACCTGGGAGAAGTCTTTTCAGATGTCATAAAAAGAGGACCTGCCGTGGAGCCCACAGCAGGTCCTCTTTTTATGCTCTTAGCAATGGTTTTTCAATACATCTTTTTATTCCCAAATACACTCTGTAGTGTTTGGATGAGCTCCTCAATCTGAATCGGTTTGGAGAGGAAGCCGTTCATACCTGCGTCCATGGCCGCCTTGCGGTCCTCGTCGAAGGCATTGGCCGTCATGGCCAGAATGGGGATGCCGGACAGCTCCGGCACTTCCAGGGCACGGATGGCCCGGGTGGCCTCGTAGCCGTCCATAACCGGCATCTGAATGTCCATCAGCACCAAATCGTAATCGCCGGGCTGAGAGGTCACAAGTTTCTTCACCGCCTCGGCGCCGTTTTCCGCCGTGTCGATCTGGAAGCCATACTCACCCAGAATCTCCAGGGCGATCTCCCGGTTCAGCTCGTTGTCCTCCGCCAGCAGCAGGTGCTTCCCCTGGAAGAGGCGTTCCATCTGCGGTGCGGGGAAGACGCCGCTGCTCCTGGCCGGCTGCTGTCCCAGGGCGGTCAGCAGGGTCTCCCGCAGGTCGGACATAAACATCGGCTTGGCGCAGAAGGCGGTCACGCCGGCCGCCCGGGCCTCCACCTCAATGTCCGACCAGTCGTAGGCCGTGAGGATGATGATGGGCGTGTCGTCTCCCAGGGCGCGGATCTGGCGGGTGACCTCAATGCCGTTCATGTCGGGCAGCCGCCAGTCGATGATGTAGGCGTGGAAGGCGTCGCCCAGCTCGATGGACTGTCTGGCCCGGAGGACCGCTTCCTTGCCGGAGAGGGTCCATTCCGAGCGCATCCCCACCTGAATCAGCATCTTGGTCACGCTGTCGCAGGTGTTGAAATCGTCGTCCACCACCAGGGCCTTCAGGCCTTCCAGCTCCTTGATCTTCACCTCTCGACGGCACTCTGTCTGGAGCCGCAGTGCCACCCGGACCACGAACTCCGTGCCCTTGCCCTGCTCGGAAAGCACCTCGATCCTGCCGCCCATCATATCCACGATATTTTTGGAGATGGCCATGCCCAGACCGGTGCCCTGGATCTTGCTGACAGTGGAGGTCCGCTCCCGCTCAAAGGGCTCAAAAATCCGCGCCGCAAACTCCTGGCTCATGCCGATGCCGGTGTCCTTGACCCGGATCTCGTACAGGCCCTTGCCCTCCGGGGCGTTGGGAAGCTGGACGATCCGAACGGACACGGTTCCCCCGGGCGGGGTGAACTTGACGGCATTGGACAGCAGGTTCAGCAGCACCTGATTCAGCCGGGTTCTGTCGCAGTACACATCCTCGTCGGTCACGTCCATGACGTCCATGTACAGCTCCAGCTGCTTGGCGTGGATCTGACCGCTGACGATGGTTCTCAGGTCATGGAGCACATCGGACAGGTTGACCTCGGTCTCCTCCAGATGGATCTTACCGCTTTCGATGCGGCTCATATCCAGCACATCGTTGATCAGCGAGAGCAGATGGTTGCCCGAGGACAGAATCTTGGAGAGATAGTCCCGAATCTTATCGTCATTGCCGATATTGGCGCTGGCCAGGGTGGTAAAGCCGATGATGGCGTTCATGGGGGTGCGGATATCGTGAGACATGTTGCTGAGGAAGGTGCTCTTTGCCCGGTTGGCGCTCTGGGCGGCATTGACTGCATCCTCCAGGGCCTGATTGATCTTCTTGTCCTTTGTCCGGTCGGACATAACAAGGATATACTTTTTCTCCCCCTGAATATCACTGGAAAAGGCGATCACATGGAACCAGCGCACCTCGCCGGACTTCTGGTGAATGTACTCCCGGTCCCATTCCACCTGTTCGCCGGTCGGGATTTCTGAAAGCTGGTCCAGCACACGGACGGTGTTCTCCGACCGCACAAGCTGATCGATTGCATGGACGTCAGCACGGACCTTCTTTTCCGAAAGGCCCAGCAGCTTTTCTGTGTTGGGGCTGATATAGTCCACCCGGAGGTTTTTGGCGTCCAGCATCAGGAACACATCGTCCACATTCACGGACAGCTTGGAGAACAGCTCCTCCCGGTACAGGATCTCCGTGTCCTTCCTTCTCAGCTTCTGCCGGTTTTTCCTGACCACAAGGGCAAGCAGCAGCAGGCCAAGGCCAACGGCGATCCCCGACACCAGCAGCAGCGTCGTGGACTGTAGGGTGTTCATGCTGGCGTTTACCACGCTGGTGGGCACCAGGCCAACCACGGTCCAGTCCTCGACTCCCGCCGACTCGTAGATCATATAGTAGCCTGTGTCCGCAAACTTCACCACCGCTGCGCCAGAGCCGCCTTTCTGGAAATTCTCCTGCAGGCTGGTGATCTCCTCGCTGCTCATGTCGGAGTATTTTCTCAGCAGCGCAAGGAAGTTATAGACGTCCTGCTGCTTGTTCACGGCGTTATCCACCACCACACGTCCGTCTGAATGGATCACATAGCTGCTGGACGTCCCGTCAAAGGTGGATATTTTCAGAGCGCTCACAATGTCGGCGTTGTTGAAGCTGACTGCGATGGCCTCATAGGCAAAGCCACGGTAGGTCCCGGGGGCCGCAGGGGACACAAACACCATGATCTGAGGCTGTCCGGGCACCACCGAAGAAACCACCATATCCCTGCCGTGGAGGATCAGCTCGGGCAGGTCATCCTTCAGGTCCAGATAGCCGGTCTTGTCGCTTACCGTCCGATAGTTGCCCTCCCGGGAGATGAAATAGAAGTTGGTAAACCCGGTTTCCTCCTGGGCATGGGCAACGAAGGCCTGGATCTGCGTCTCATCCGAAACATCCTGCAGATAGTCGGCCCACAGGTGCATACTGGTCCAGATCCTGGAGACCAGATTGTTGAGTGAGCTGTTGGCCTGGTGAAAGATCTCGGTCAGATGAGACACACTTTCCGAGTAGATGGTCTGGGATACAAACGCATAGTATCGGACGCTGACCCCAGCGATCCCAATGAGCAGGAGCACAACGGCGAGGACTGCTTTTATCCGTTTCCTCATGAAATGACCCCCCTTTCCTTCCAAATTTCTGCCTCCATGTTATCGCAGAACCGTTACATACTCTGTCGGCGCTTCCAACTGGCGGCCACCCTCCAGCCCGGAACAGAACAGGGTATAAATATTTTGATCCGAGGTCTTCAGCTTGGCCTTCAGCGGCTCAGGCATCGGGCTGCTGCCATAGATCGGCGACTCGATATAGTCCAGATCCCCAAACAGCATGACGGAATACACCGTGTTCTCCTCCAGCGGCTTGCCGTTTGCCGTCAGCTCGCCCAGGGTATCGGTGCCGTCCCCGTTGTCTGTCAGACTGTACTCCATTCCGCTGGTGACGGGGATCAGATTCTTATGCCGGATGGGATTGGCGCCGTCCTCCTTTTCGTTGACCAGCCACGCCATCAGGTCCCGCAGCTCCCCGCCGGTCAGCGTCCCGTGCCAGATGGCCAGCCGGTTGGCCAAAAGCCAGTTTAGCTGCTGGCGGGTATAGTCCCCGGCAAAGACCGGCCCGGTCACCACGCTGGAGCAGCCGATGGCAATGTCGCTGCCCCACTGCCTGCGCAGGGTATTTGCCACAGCGGACGCCGCGGGGCTGCCGTGTTCGCCCATCTCATAGGCATATCCTGTTTCCTGGGTGGTCACGACCTCGGTGGGTGTCTGCTCGGATGCCGTGGTAAGCTGCCGGTGAAAGGCCGCATAGGCTTCCTCCGGGCCGTATTCCCCGCAGATCATCTTCTGCACCACATCCTTGGAGATTGCAAACATCTCCGTGGAGGCCAGGCGCATATACAGGTGGTTGCTGTCCAGGCAGTCCATCACCTGGGAAAACACATCGTTGATGGCAATGTCCACATTTTTGTTGTAGCTCAGCACAGCATTGTTCACGGCAGTCCTGCGCTGCCCCTCCTCGCTGAACATGGCCTCCAGCACCCGCATCACAGCGTCGGTCTTTTCCGGGTCCTGGGCCACGTCCTTGTTGACGGCCACCTGACAGGTGGGGTAGGTCAGCAGCCAGTTCTCCTCGGCAGTTTCCCCGAAATAGGGCAGCATGACCGCGTTGATGCCCTCCTCTTTTCTGAACTGCGCACAGTCGCTGGCCGTCCCCCGCATGATGGCTGCCCTGCCCTCCACAAAGGCCGACTTCATCTCGGCAAAGTCCATGGTGATCTCTTCCGGCTGGACCATAGTATCCCGCAGATACTGCTCGCACTTTGCAAACGCGGCGGGCCAGACCGTGTCATCCAGGCCCACCTGACCCTCCTGGGTCTCGCTTTCATACGCTCCACGCCACGCAATCCCTTCCGCTGTCATCAGCTCCGGGATGGCGCAGCCCTGGAGGGCCTCCATGCAGGAGTAATCCTCCCGGTAGTCGTTGAGATAGCCCCGCAGCCCAAGCGCGTCAAATTGACGGCATACTTCGGCAAATTCCGCATAGTTGGTGGGCAGCGGGATGCCGTGTTCGGCGAACAGGTCGGCGTTGGCAATGTAGCCGTCCACCTCTGCGCACATGGGCAGCCAGCGGATGGCGCCGCCGGGCTCTCTGTTGTTCTCAATATAGCTGTCGTAAAAGCTGCCGACGAGATTGGTCTCGCTCAGATCCAGCAGCAGGTCGGACAGGTGCGCCGCGTCGTTCAGGGAAAAGCGCCGGCAGGTGATGATATCCGGCAGGCTCCCCCGCTCGTTCAGATCGGTGTAAAAATCCATGGTATTATACCCGATCACAAAGGTAAAGTCGATGTCCGGAAACTGGGCCTCCAGCCAGGGGGTCAGGGCCTCGGTCATGGACTTATCCCACAGGTACACCGTGAGCGCAGCGTTGTCCTTGTCCTTTTGGTTTCCGCAGGCTGTGATGCCAAGCAGCATCACCAGGGCCATCAGCCCAGCAAGGATTCGTTTTTTCATCTCTGTTTTATCTCATTTCCACCGAGTCCGGTTTATTTCACGGTAAGGTAGGGTGTCGGTTCTGCCATGGTGCCGCCGTCCTTGATAAACGCCGTCCACTGCTGCTTTACTCTCAGCTCGTCTTTCTCGAACCCATGGTCTTCCGCCGCCAGGAAGGGCGCCATATCGTCGGCTATGTTCAGGCAGGTCACATGGAAGCTGTCCTCGTCGCCGACCTCGTCGCCGTCCCGGAGGACCCGGGTCAGCGTGTAGGCGCCGTCCTTCTCCTGCACCTCAATGGAGATGCCGCTGACCGTGGGCAGAGAGCCCAGGTTGAAGGGGATGAAGCCGCCCTCAATGCCCTCCACGGAGGCTCTGACGTATTCCTTCAGCTCAGCGCCGGTCATCTCCCGCTGCCAGGACTCCAGCGGATTGGGCATAATCATGTTGCCAACCATTTTTTCGGTATAATCCGCCTGGAAGACCGAGCCGGTAAAGCTGTTTGCAGGGGCGATCAGCACGTCGCTGCCGTAGTATCCACGCAGGCTATTGGCCATGGCGGAATAGGCCGGGTTGCCGCCCTCCTTGTCGAAGATGTTGGAGTAGCTGCGGTCCAGGGACAGCACGATTTCCTCCGTGTCCTCCTTGGGCTGCTCTAACTGGGTGTTGAATGCCTCATAGGCCTGCTGGGCGTCATATTCGCCCTGGATCATCCTGGACACCACATCCTGGGACACAGAGAAGAAGTCGTTGGAAGCAATGCGGATGTACAGATGGTTCTGCTCGATCAGCGGCTTCAGATTGTCCAGATAAGGAGACATCTCAAGATCAATGGTCTGGCTGTATGTAATCACATCACCGCCCTGGGCCAGAATATTCTGCGCTTCCTCGGACAGCATGGTGCTGAGGACCTGCATGGCCTTTTCCTGGCGGGCTTCGTCCTTCTCCAGGTCCTTGTTCAGGGCCACCTGGAATTGGGGATAGGTCAGCAGCCACTGCTCGCCGTTCTGTCCGAAATAGGGCAGGAACACAGCGTCCACATTTCTGCTCTGAAAATCAACCACATTCCATCCACCGGCCCGGATGATCGCCGCCTTTCCCTCGGTGAACATCTCAATTACGGGGTCATAGTCAAGCTCCACATCCTCAGGGAGAATCTTCACAGCCTCGATAAACTGCTCCATGCGCACGAAAGCCCCCGGCCAGACCGTGTCATCCAGGCCTGCGGTCTCATCTTCGGGGTCCTCGTAGCCGCTGCGCCACATGCGGCCCTCCATGGAGTTGATTTCAGGAATGGACAGACCCTGCAGGACCCCCATGCAGGTATAGTCATAGGCAAAGTCGGCAACAAAACCGCGGATGCCCACTGCTTCAAAGGCCTGGCAGGCAGAAACCAGGCTGTCGTAATCGGTGGGCAGCGGAATCCCGTATTCCTCAAACAGAGCCCGGTTGGCAATCAGACCGTCCACCTCGCCGCAGAGGGGCAGCCAGTTGATCGTGCCGTCGGTGTTGGTGAAGTTCCCAAGGTAGGCGTCGTAAATTGCGCCGGCCTCCTGGGTGGTAGACAGGTCCATCAGCTGGTCCTTCAGGCCCACAGCATCATGGAGGGCAAAGCGGCGG
Organism: Bacillota bacterium; assembly: GCA_030535235.1. Classification (GTDB taxonomy): domain Bacteria; phylum Bacillota; class Clostridia; order Oscillospirales; family Oscillospiraceae; genus Evtepia. The sequence continues at coordinate 13,640 of JAUNCL010000035.1, read as the reverse complement.
CAGGTGATAATGTCGGGCAGCTCCCCGTGTTCCTTCATGAATTTGTAGAAGTCAAGATCGTTGTTTCCCACCACAAACTCAATGTTCACATCGGGAAGCTGTGACTGGACATAGGGGGCATAGCTTTCATACAGCATGTTGCTCCACATATAGACCGTAATGGGATCTGTGGCTTCCGTTGGCTCATTCTTCGCGCCGCAGCCTGACAAAAGGGACAGTGTCATCACCCCGGCCATAATCGCTGCGATCAGCTTGCATCTGTTTCTTCTTTTCATCTTTCTTTTCCTTTCTGACAGCATGTCCGTGATGCGGCCTATCCTCCATTTTCTACTATGATACAATATTATCCATATTTATTCCAGTGTTTTCAGGGTTTTGATACTTTTTTCAGGGTTCAAAACCGGTGCGATACAAGGGGATGACATTGATGACCGGCTCCTCATAAGGGTGAACCGCCTTGACGGCCTCCACCGTCCGATCCACCTGTTCCGTCTTGCAGGTCACTTCTACCTTCAACTCAGGCTCCGAGCTGATCTCACCCTGGGTGCCAAGATAGGGCGCCGCACCAGCCAAGGGCCGCCAGCAGCCGGTGACCGGGCTGTAGGACAGACAGCAATCGTACTTGCCGATGTGTCCCGCATCCACCTCCCACAGCGCCTTTTGCAGAGCACCCAAATGGGTCTCCGGAATGAATATTTCCAGCTTGCAATATTGAAACTCCATATGACAGTTCCTTCGCTTTCCTCCCGTTTTTTTCACAAAGAAAGGTTTTGGCAATATCCCATGAATCAACTTCTTTGCTTCGATTCTTCCTTCTCCTTCCATTCAAACCTTGAATAAAAATACATCAACCTTCACGCAACTTATCGATTTAGATTGCTTGCAATGGTCTTGACCACCTCTTCCATTTCCATGGGCTTTGACAGATGTCCATTCATTCCCGCATCCAAAGACGCCTGAACATCTTCCGCGAAGGCGTTGGCCGTCATGGCAACGATAGGAATTGTGCGTCCGTCAGGACGGTCATCCAGGCTGCGGATCGCTTTGGTGGCTTCGTATCCGTTCATCTTCGGCATCATAATATCCATGAGGATCATATCAAAGGTGTCAGCAGGGTGGTTTGTGAAGATTTCCACCACTTCTTCTCCGTCTGCGGCTCTGGTCACCTGCATCCCGCATTCTTCCAGCTGTACTTCTGCTATCTCGGCATTCAAATCGTTGTCTTCTGCCATGAGGACCTTCACGCCGGTCAGATTCACTTTCGCAATGGGCAGATCCTGTTTCCGGACGTTTGCCTCATCGGTCAGCTCCAGGGGAAGCTCCACGGCAAAGGTGGAACCAACACCTTTCTTGCTCTCCACGGAAATGGTGCCGCCCATCAGATCCATGTACTGCTTGGTGATTGCCATGCCCAGACCGGTGCCTTTGTACTGGGTCCTGGCGCCGTTATCCTCCTGGGCAAACTCCTCAAAGATATGCTCCACAAACTCCTCGCTCATACCCACGCCGGTGTCCGTGACGCGGTAGCAGACAACGATGTGCCGGTCATCCCCGCCGGAGCGGTAGTCTGTTTCAAAGCGGATGGTGCCGCCATCGCCTGTAAATTTCACGGCATTGCCCAGGATATTCACCAGGACCTCCCGGATCCGGACAGCATCTGCCAGCACATAGGGATTTTTCAGCTTTGCTCTATGGACAAGGAAATTGATATCCCGATCGATCAGGAAGCCGTTGGTGATGTCCAGCACCGCGTCCGTAACTGTTGTGATATCGACGGGTGCGGGGGTATATTGGGTTTTCCCGCTTTCAATGCGGCTGATGTCCAGCACATCGTTGATCAGGGTCAGCAAATGCTCAGAGCTGTCACTGATTTTCTCCAGACAGCTTTGAACCTCCGGCTTCGGCTGCTGTTTGAGGGCAATATTGGTGAAGCCGATGATGGCGTTCATCGGTGTCCGAATGTCATGGGACATGTTGTTCAGGAAGGTGGTTTTGGCAACATTCGCGCTCTGTGCCTGTTTGACAGACTCTTCCAATTGTGTATTCTTTTCTTTCAAATGTCTGGCATATTCCATGCGTTCTTGCGCAATCGCACGCATATTCCGGCTATTCCTGAGCGTTAGAATAACTACTGTGCCAACACCGATCAGAATCGCAATCAATGCAATCAAAAACCACGGATTATTTCTGGCAAACTGCGCCAGGGTAACATCAGCCTGCTGATAGTGGGTGTAGTTTTCCACAAGCTCGTCCAAGGTCAGGGACTGATCCGCTTTCAGGCACTTGCTCAGGATACTGATCAACTCATGGTCCGTCGTGGGCCGGATGCTGATGGACAGGCCGAAGGCGGGTCTATTTACAACATGGTAGATCAGCTCCCCATCCGGGTCCTGATTGACAAATTTTTCCGCCATGTAGGTATATACATAGCAGGCGTCTGCCTTTCCCTCCATGACAGCCTGCATCGCTTCTCTGCGGGTGTCATAGGGAATTACCTGAACATTCTCCGCCAGATCGATGTCGATTCCGTCATAGGTCTGATTATAGGCAACTGCAACGGTGTGGATCGTGCCCTGAAAGTCTTTTTTTGTCACCCGGGACATCGTCAGATAGATGTAAGGATCCGTGGAAATGCCGCTATCCGTCTGCAAAATCGTGCTTCTCTCCGAGCTGATATCCATGTAGACATCCGCTGCGTTGTTCATTGCCCAGTCGTAGTACTGCGCCCGGTTCTCCGCAACCATGACGGAATAGGGAAGCCCCGCCATCTCCATCAGATAGTCAAAATACTCGGGAATGATGCCAACCAGTTCTCCGTTCTCTACATAGGAGTAGGGGTCTCTGTCCGGCTGGACGGTGGCGGTGATGGTTTTTTCACCGGACTGTACGGCGCGGATATAATCCTGTTCCTCCCGGGTAAAGGTAAGTACACTCTCTAAGTTGCTGGTGGTGTATTTGTAATAGAGTTTGTTTCTCCAGTCGCCCTCGTTCTGATCCATCTGCTCAATGCCCCGGTTGATCTCATCCAGCAGAGCCGTATCTTCCCTTCGGACGATAACATAGAATTCCTCCAGGGCGAACCGCGCCACGACTTTTTCCCCGGCATGCTTTCTCAGGCTGCTGGCGACGATCCCGTCCACTTCGCCGTTGCGTAGGGCTTCCGTCAGGTCCGCTTCCTCGGCATACTCCACGGCACGATAAGTAAACCCCTTTTCCCGGGCCAAATCAGCCAAATCATCATTCCGGCTGTTGGCCTTCAGAACACCGATGGTCATTCCGTCAAAGCTCCCATAGTCATTGAGCTGAAAGCGGCTGTCGTCTGACCGCACGCTCAGCTCCGCATTGCTGGTGCCGATGGGGGCGGAAAATGCAAACTCTTTCTCCCGCTGGCTGGTTTTTCTTGCAGAGGTCACCATATCGATCTGCCCATCCCGGAGCATCTGCTGCATATCCAGCCAGCTGTTTTCATAACCCACATACTGATAATTCAGATTGGTGTATCTGCGGAGCATCTGCAAAAAATCGAATCCGTACCCACTCCCCTGCGGCCCATTCTCGCCTTGGTGCACATCGTGATACCCCGGAAATGCAAAATAGCCAACGCGAACGGTTCGGGGCTCCACTGCGAAAGCCGGCAGCGGGCAGATCGCGGTCAAAAGAACCGCAAGGCAGAAAACTCCGACAGCAATTCTCTGTATCAATGTATATATTGCTTTCTTATTCATTTTTCCCTCGCTGTCCTTTCCTATTCTGCATCTGCATGATCGGGTAGCAAAGTTACAACTATCAGGTTCCAAAATTTGCCGATTATTAGTTTGAGTATAGCATGTGCGACCACAATACGCAATCAAAGAATGATTTCTTGGCCGTAAATGATTCACACTTTCGGTTTTCAAGCTTCGTTGCAGACAAGCGCTGAAGCAGTGTGTCAAACGAAAGCACAGACTTGAAACAATAGGAAGCAGATCTGCCAGACAGCGGAGGGGGTGTTTCTTAATTTTTCTGAAGAAATGTCCCCTGATATTGCCCTTGCCGGGCGCCGAAAGCTGGCACATCCAGCGGAATGGAGAAACTGTTGGCGGCGTCATCGTGAATATCAACAAGGAAACGCAGCATAACCAGGTGGAGCTGCTGTTCATAGACCCGGCCCACCACAGCCAGGGAATCGGTCAGGCCGCCTGGAAGGCCATCGAGGCAAGCTACCCGGAAACCAGGGTGTGGGAACTCGTCACACCGTATTTTGAACAGAGGAATATCCATTTCTATGTGAACAAATGCGGGTTTCATATTGTAGAGTTTTACAACCAATACCACCCCGATCCCCATCCGCCGGAAGGCGAGGAAGAAACCACCGGGGATATCCCCGGAACCGAGGCCTTCTTCCGCTTTGAAAAGGTCATGCATGGGGAACCGTAACGCCGGGCAAAACAGCCGCCGGCAGAGGACAAGAATGTGCCCTCTGCCGGCGGCTGTTTCAAGTTGGGGATGTGGAAGGTTTTTCGCTCAATGGCAGGCTGACCGTTACCCGGAACACCCCGGCTTCCTCCGCTGTCTCAAAGCTGCCGTTGTGGTATTGAAGAATGCGATGGCAGGTGTTCAAGCCAATGTTGGTGCTTTCACAGGCGTCCCGACGGGGGGAGACCCCGTTGACGAGGGTAAGGACAGCCCGGTCCTTCTCCCGGCGGAAGGAAATCTCCACGTGCCGGTCCGGATCAGCGTATTTCAGAAGGTTGGAGTAGAGGTTGTCAAACGCACGGCGAATCAGGTCGAGATTGATTGGGATCCTGCCGTTCAACATCCCAAAGTCGGTGGTTACCCTGAAGCCCTTGCTCTCCAGAGAGAAGACGTATTCTCCCCAGAACTGCCGGAACAGCTCGTCGCCGTCTGCGTCTTCCAGGTTCGGCTCTTCCCACTCGGAGCAATACACCAGGAAGTATTCAAACAGCTTGTCGGCCATGGCTTTGATGCAAAGGGTCTTGTCCAGACTCCGGCGGATGAAGTGGCGGAGCTGTTCCTCGCTGTCGTATTTCCCGCGGTCCATCAGCTCCAGATAGGCCAGCAGAGAGGTCAGGGGGGTCCGAAGGTCATGGGACATGGCTGTGACCAGCTGGGAGTTGGCCGAGCGCATCTCCTCCTCTGCGGTCTGGTGGGCCAGGATGGACCGGCGCATCTGGTCGATGCCCGAGGCCAATTCGCTGAGCTCGTCCTCCCCTCTCACGGATACTGCATAGCTGAGGTCCCCGCCAGCCAGGATGTCCAGCTCCTGCTTCAGCTGTTTGACATAGGAGAGCTTGCGGTGGACGAGGGAGACAAAGCAGAGGGAAAAGGTCAGAAAGGCCAAGCCCCCTGCCAGTGCCGACATCCAGAAATAGAAGATGTCCCCGGCATAATAATACAGGAACGCCTGCACGGTGGCGCCATCATGGAGGGTCAGCGCGTATTCCTGTTCCGGATTTTCCTGCTCCGGATCAAACTGCTCAGGGTCTGGCTTGGATTCTGTATCTCCCGATAAGGGGGATTCGTAGAGAATACTGCCTCGCTGATAAAGGGTCAGATAGACCTTATCCCCCCGGCTGCACCAGGCGTTGAGACGGTGCAGGTTGTCCAGCGAGATGGCTTCCTCTGTCACATAGTTCTGCAATTTCTCGAATTGCTGATCGGCCATCCTGGACGCGAAGGGCCGGCCGTAGACGGTGTGATCCAGGAGCTGTCCTCCCAGCGCAAGCACGGCGCCAAAGACGATCCCTGCCGCCAACAGAGAGGTCACTACACCACAGAACAACTGGGCGCTGAGACTGCGGGAGATCCATTTACTCAATGCGGTACCCCTTTCCCCAGACAGTGCGGATGGTATGGCAATTCTGCGGGTCATCCCCCAGCTTGCGGCGGATGTTGCGGATGTGGACCATGACGGTGTTGTTGGAGTTGTAAAAATAGGGCTCGTTCCAAACGCTCTCGTAGATGTTCTGGACGGAGAATACCTTCTTTGGATGGGAGGCCATCAGGTACAAAATGCGATATTCCGTATCGGTGAGAGGAATCTCTCTCCCGTCCTGCCGCACCATACATTGGCTGGGGTCTATCTCAATATTTCCACAGCAGTGGATGAGATTGCTCTGCTCTGCGTTTTTGGCGCCGTATACATAGTATCGCCGCAGCATGGCCTTGACGCGGGAAATCAGCTCGGTGTAGGAAAATGGTTTGACCAGGTAGTCATCGCCGCCCACCGAAAATCCAAGGGTTTTGTCTGAGTCCTGGGATTTCGCAGTGAGGAACAGGATTGGCACCGCCCACTGTTTGCGGATTTCTGCGCAGGCGGCATAGCCGCTGAGCCCCGGCATCATCACATCCAGGATCACCAGATCCACCGTGTCATCCAAACGGGACAGCAGCTCCGTTCCATTGGAGGCGGAGATGGCCTCATAGCCTTCGCTGCTCAGCAGGAGGCTCAGTACCTCCCGGATCTCCGGGTCATCATCGGCAAACAGGATTTTCTTTCTGCTCAAAGATGTCACCTCCATCATACAGGTTGATAGGCTTCATTATACCGGGCGGTCTGCCGGATGAACAGCCCGGAGGGCAAAATTTCAGATTTCATCAGAATTATACAAGGAGAATTTTCAGAAGTACCCGATATACTGATCCTGTCGTTGTCCATCAGCAAGGGAACGGGAGGCGGCGCTTTCTCTCTCCGGCTGTCTCCCGTCAACGACAGTATTTGAGGATCGGAGGTTCCTGTATGGAGGAAAAAGCGGAACATCTGAAACGGGGGCTGACCTGGGCGTTGATCGTTCTGCTGGTCATCTCCGGGGTTCTCTGGCTCCGGGGATACTGGAACGGACAGTTTGATTCTGTGGACAGCTTTCAGACCTACATCAAGGGATTTGGCTTGTTTGCACCGTTGGTCCTGACAGTTATTCAGGCCATCCAGGTGATTCTTCCGGTGCTGCCCGGCTTTTTGGGGTGTATCGTGGGAGCCGGAATGTTCGGCGCTGCCGGGGGCTTTTGGTGCAATTACATTGGAATCAGCGTCGGTTCGATCATCGCCTTCTGGCTGGCGCGGCAGTTTGGCGTTCAACTGGTCCAACGCATGGTGCCGATGGAGAAATACCGGAAATGGACAGACTGGGTGAACACCAAAAAGAGCTATACCGTGGTCCTGGCTCTGGCGATTCTGCTGCCCCTGGCGCCGGATGACTTTCTGTGCTATTTCTCCGGTCTCACAGGGATGCCGGCTCGGCGGTTTACCTGGATTATCCTGATGGCAAAGCCCTGGTGTATCTTAGCGTACAGTATGATTTTCGGATATATCTTGTAAGGAGGAAACGCGATGCTGCTTGGCGTCTATAACTACACGGTGGTACTTACTTACCTTGGGATGCTGGTGGGATATACCGGCATCACCTTTGCAATGAACGGCAATGTCCGCGGAGCCATGGTCTGTCTGCTCCTTGCCGGTGTGTGCGATATGTTTGATGGAAGGATCGCTTCTACCAAAGGAGATCGGACGGCCCGGGAAAAGCGGTTTGGGATCCAGATTGACTCCCTCAGTGATCTGCTCTGCTTCGGTGCGCTGCCCGCTGTGATTGTCTGTTCCGTGTCTGGCGGGGGGATCCTCACAGCAGTGCTGGCGGGCCTGTATCTGCTGTGTGCGCTGATCCGTCTTGCCTGGTTCAACGTGGATGAGGAGGAGAGGCAGAACAGAACCACAGGGGACCGGTTGGCCTATTACGGGCTGCCGGTCACTGCGGCTGCGCTGATCGTTCCGGCTGTGATGCGTGTTGGCCCGATCATTGGGCTGCCTGTGGACAATCTGGCGCCGGCGGTCCTGCTGGTCATGGGGATGGCCTTTCTGATCCCGTTCCGTTTGAAAAAGCCGACGCGGAAGGGGAAGACCGGGATGTTGGCGTGTGGCAGCGGATTGCTGCTGGTTCTGTTGATCGGAGGGAGTTTATGAACGGAAATAATACAGCGACCTGCTTCTTATACGGGACGAGTGTGGGTCGAACCCTTTTGAAACTGATTCTGAAAACCCATTTGGATCGACTGGCAGCACGGTTTCTCCGCTCTTCCTGGTCCCGGCCGCTGATTGGCCGGTATGTCCGGCGGCATGACATCCACCTGGAGGAAAACGAGCTTCAGACCTTTGGTTCATTTCGGGATTTCTTTGCCCGCAGCAGAGAGCCGGTTTCCTTTGACCCGCTGCCGCACCATCTGATCAGCCCCTGCGACGGGTGGCTCAGCGTCTATCCCATCGCTGCGGACAGCAGCTTCGCCATAAAAGGTTCTCGCTACCGGTTGTGTGATTTTCTCCAGGATGAGGAACTGGCTGCGTCCTATCAGGGGGGAGATTGCCTGATTTTCCGTCTGTGTGCCTCAGACTACCACCATTACTGTTATATCGACAACGGGTACCAGGGCGGGAACCACTATATTCCCGGCGTGCTTCACAGCGTCCAGCCCATTGCCTGCGAAACGTACCCGGTCTATACGCTCAACCGCCGCTGTTGGACCCTGATGGCGACCGAACACTTCGGGCCTGTGGTTCAGACGGAGATCGGCGCACTGGTGGTGGGCGGGATCTTTAACGAGAGGGAACACGCCCGGTTTGTCAAGGGAATGGAGAAAGGGCACTTTGAGTTGGCAGGATCTACCATCGTTCTTCTGTTTCAGCAGGGACGGATTGATCTGCAGCCATGGGTGCAGGAAGCACGGAAGGATGAAGAGGAGGTGCGGGTGTCTCAGGGGATGTGGATCGGAAACCGGAAGCTCCATTGATGGGTCGTTCAGCCTGCACATCTATCCGAAACTTCCGACGGGACGAAAAAAGTTCATATTATCGTCGGGTACAGCATCTCGACTATTGCCTCCTCCTATGGTATACTGAAAAAAATATACCATTTCGGAAAGAGGCTTTTTCATGAGCGAGCAGAATCCTAAAAAAGCAAAAAAATATATTTGTGCTGGTCTGTTGGCCCATGTGGACGCGGGGAAGACCACCCTGTCCGAGGCCCTGCTCTACGCCGCCGGGACCATCCAGACCCTGGGCCGGGTGGACCACCGGGACTCCTTTTTGGACACCCACGCCCTGGAGCGGGCCAGGGGCATCACCATCTTCTCCAAGCAGGCCCTTTTTGAGACCCCGGACCTGTCCGTGACCCTCCTGGACACCCCGGGCCACGTGGACTTCTCCGCCGAGATGGAGCGCACCCTCCAGGTCCTGGACTACGCCATCCTGGTCATCAGCGGCACCGACGGGGTCCAGGCCCACACCGAGACCCTCTGGCGGCTCCTCCGCCGGAACCAGGTCCCCACCTTCGTCTTCGTCACCAAGATGGACCTGCCCACGGCAGGCCATGAAGCCCTCATGGCCGACCTGCGAAAGCATCTGGACGAGGGCTGCGTGGACTTCACCCACCGGGGGGACGACTGGGAGGAGACCATCGCCCTCCGGGAGGAGGCCCTCCTGGACAAGTACCTGGAGGAGGGTTCCCTCTCCACCCGGGATATCTCCGGCCTCATCCGCATCGGCAGGCTCTTCCCGGTCTTCTTCGGGGCCGCCCTGAAGATGGAGGGGGTGGAGGACTTTCTCCAGGGTCTTGCCGACTACACCGAGGAGCCGGTCTATCCCCCCGACTTCGGCGCCCGGGTCTTTAAGATCGCCCGGGACCCCCAGGGAGGACGGCTGACCTACCTGAAGGTCACCGGCGGCAGTCTCAAGGTTCGGACGCCCCTCCCCTACTACCCTCTCCACGGGGAGGAACCGTTAGAGGAAAAGGTCACCCAGCTCCGGCTGTACTCCGGGGCCAAGTTTGAAACCGCCGAGACCGCCCAGGCCGGCCAGGTCTGCGCCGTGCTGGGCCTGAGCCAGACCTACCCCGGCCAGGGTCTGGGGGCGGAATCCTCCGCCCCGCCGCCCCTGCTGGAGCCTGTCCTCACCTACCGGCTGTCCTTGCCCCCCGACTGCGACCCCCGGTTGATGCTCCCCAAGCTCCGTCTGCTGGAGGAGGAGGATCCCCAGCTCCACATCGTCTGGGACGAGGGTTCCCGGGAAATACACGTCCGGCTCATGGGTCAGGTCCAGATCGAGGTCCTGAAAAGCCTCATCGCGGAGCGGTTCGATGTAGCCGTGGAAGTGGACGCCGGGCGCATCCTGTATAAGGAGACCATCGCCGAGCCTGTGGAGGGGGTGGGCCACTTTGAGCCCCTCCGCCATTACGCCGAGGCCCACTTCCTCCTGGAGCCCCTGGAGCAGGGGGCCGGGCTGGTCTTCGATACCCGGTGCAGTGAGGACCTGCTGGACCGAAACTGGCAGCGGCTCATCCTCACCCATCTGGAGGAAAAGACCCACCTGGGAGTCCTCACCGGCTCCCCCATCACCGACATGCGCATCACCCTGATGTCCGGCCGGGCCCATCTGAAGCACACCGAGGGGGGCGACTTCCGCCAGGCCACCTATCGCGGTGTCCGTCAGGGGCTCATGCAGGCCAAAAGCGTCCTGCTGGAGCCATGGTATGAATTTAAGTTGGAGCTGCCCGCCGAGCAGCTGGGCCGGGCCATCAGCGATCTGCAGACCATGTCCGCCACCTTCTCCGCCCCGGAGAGCGACGGGGCGCGGGCGGTGATCACCGGCACGGCCCCCGTGTCCGCCATGAAGGACTACCCCCTGGAGGTGGCCTCCTACACCCGGGGACGGGGCCGGTTCTTCTGCTCCTTCCACGGCTACGCCCCCTGCCACAACGAGAAACAGGTGGTGGCCGAGATCGGCTACCAGCCGGAACGGGACCTGGACAACACCCCCGACTCGGTCTTCTGCGCCCACGGCGCGGGCTTTTCGGTGAAGTGGGACAAGGTCCCCGAATATATGCACCTGGAGAGCTGTCTCCGACCGGAACAGAAGGACGACAGCCCCCAGGTCCCCCGGGTCTACACCCGGAACCTGGACATCGACGAGAAGGAACTGGAAGCCATCTTCGAGCGGGAGTTCGGCCCCATCAAACGGCGGGAGTACCAGTTCCTGAACCAGAAGCCCGTGGCCGCCCCCCTGCGAACCATCGCCCCGCCCAAGCAGCAGTACCTGATCGTGGACGGCTACAACATGATCTTCGCCTGGGAGGAGCTGAAGGACATCGCCCGGGACAACCTGGACGCCGCCCGCCAGCGGCTGCTGGACATCCTGAGCAACTACCAGGGCTACAAAAAATGCCGCCTGCTGGTGGTCTTTGACGGCTACAAGCAGAAGGGCAGCCAGGGCAGCCGCTCAGACTACCACAACATCCACGTGGTCTACACCAAGCAGGACGAGACCGGCGACATGTACATCGAAAAGCTCCTCCACGACATCGGCCGGAACTACGCCGTCCGGGTGGCCACCTCCGACGGCCTCATCCAGCTCTCCGCCCTCCGGGCCGGCGTGCTGCGGATCTCCGCCCAGGAGCTGTGTCGGGAGGTGGAATGGGTGGGCAAACAGATCGACGAGATGGTCCGGGAGCTGAACCGGAAGGGGACCCTTCAATCCCGGCCGACCCCGTCGTGACCGCCCCTGTATCCCCCAACCAAGGAAAGGAACGCTGTTATGGCCAAGAAAACCCCCCGGAACACCCGCGGCCGGATCGTCACCGCCGCCTGGCAGCTCTTCTATGAGCAGGGCTACGAAGAGACCACCGTGGAGGAGATCATCGAGACCTCCCAGACCTCCAAGGGCTCCTTCTACCACTACTTCGACGGCAAGGACGCCCTCCTCTCCACCCTCAGCGACCTCTTCGACGAGAAGTACGAGGCCCTCCAGGAGTCCATGGACCCGGCCATGCCCGCCATGGAAAAGCTTCTCTTTCTCAACAGCGAGCTCTTCCGCATGGTGGAAAACTCAGTCTCCATGGAGCTGCTGGCCCGCCTTCTCTCCACCCAGCTGGTGACCAGCGGGGAGCGGCATCTGCTCAACCAGAAGCGGACCTATTACCGCCTCCTGCGGAAAATCATCGCCCAGGGCCAGGAGGCCGGCCAGCTGTCTGACCGGCAGAGCGTCAGCGAGATGGTGAAGCTCTATGCCCTGTGCGAGCGGGCCCTCATGTACGACTGGTGCCTGCGGGGCGGAGAGTACTCCCTCCGGCAATATGCCGCCCAGGTTCTGCCTAATTTTTTAAGCAGTTTTTATCCTGACTCATATCCCAAAAAACGTACAGAAGAAATCCCTTGATTTGAAATGATTTTCTTTGAAATTCCGAGAACGGAGTATAGACTAAAGTCTATACTCCGTTCTGTATTGCGTTCTATCATTCGTCGTGGTATGATAGATACCAATATGCGACACGTTTTTGAGAGAGAAACGTGAGTTTTAAAAATTGAGGAGTGAACACACTATGACCACCGCGAAAATCTGCATCCTGGTGACCATTGTGGCCTATCTCTGCCTGATGATCTTCGTCGGGGTGCACTTCGGCAAGAAAAACGCCGGGGGGTCCTCCCACGAGTTCTATCTGGGCGGCCGGAAATTAGGCCCCCTTGTCACCGCCATGAGTGCCGAGGCCTCGGACATGAGCAGCTGGCTGCTGATGGGTCTGCCTGGCCTGGCCTACATCTCCGGCATCGCCGAGCCCGGCTGGACCGCCATCGGCTTGGCCGTGGGTACCTATCTGAACTGGCTCATCGTGGCCAAGCGCCTGCGGAACTATACGCTCACCGTTAAGGCCGTCACCATCCCCAGCTTCTTCTCCCGCCGGTACCATGACCAGCGGAACGTGCTGGCCTGCATCGCCGCCCTGGTGGTGCTGATCTTCTTCATCCCCTACACCGCCTCCGGCTTTAAGGCCATCGGCACCCTGTTCTCCAGCCTCTTCGGCGTGGACTATCAGGCGGCCATGATCTTCGGCGCGGTGGTCATCATCATCTACACCGTCCTGGGCGGCTTCCTGGCCGTGGCCAACAACGACCTGATCCAGAGCGTGGTCATGTCCGTGGCTCTGGTCATCATCGTCTGCTTCGGCATCAACCAGGCCGGCGGCTGGGACGCCGTGGTCTCCAACGCCCAGGCTCTGCCCGGCTACCTGAACCTCACCCAGGGCCACAACATGGCCGAGGGGGTGGCCTCCACCTACAGCGGCCTGAGCATCGTCTCCACCCTGGCCTGGGGCCTGGGCTACTTCGGTATGCCCCACATCCTCCTGCGGTTCATGGCCATTGAGGACGTAAACAAGCTGAAAATCTCCCGCCGGGTGGCCTCCGTCTGGGTGGTCATCGCCATGGCCGTGGCCATCCTCATCGGTATCATCGGCTACAGCGTCACCCAGGCCGGCAACATCCCCTTCCTGTCCACCAGCGCAGAGTCTGAGACCGTCATCATCCAGCTCTCCAACCTGCTCAGCCAGTTCGGTCCCCTCTTCGCCATCGTGGCCGGCGTGGTGCTGGCGGGCATCATGGCCTCCACCATGTCCACCGCCGACTCCCAGCTGCTCACCGCCGCCGCCGGCATGTCTCAGGACCTGATGCAGGACTTCCTGGGCATCAAGATGACCCCCAAGCAGTCCCTTACCGCCGCCCGGATCACCGTGGCCTGCATCGCCGTGGTGGCTGCCGTCCTGGCCTGGGACCCCAACAGCTCGGTCTTCCGCATTGTCTCCTTCGCCTGGGCAGGCTTCGGCGCC
>JAUNCL010000034.1 GCA_030535235.1 Bacillota bacterium | reverse complement strand
ATACGTGACCAAGGTTTTTTGCCACGGGGTGTCCAACTTGTTATTGCAATTTGCGGTCTGATTTTAATTGGCGAATCGTCTAAAAAAGAAGGCCAGCCGCACGGCGGAGAATCCCGCGGTACGGCTGGCCGTTCTATTTCCTTATCATTACAAAACCATAAGCAGCGTGCCGACGGCGATGAGTCCGCAGCCAAAAATGGATTTCGCTGTGAACTGTTCATGCAGGATCGCCGCCGCCAGCACCATGGTGATGACCACGCTCAACTTGTCGATGGGGACTACTTTTGCCACATTCCCAATCTGGAGCGCCTTATAATAGCACAGCCATGAAGCGCCGGTGGCCAGGCCAGACAGGACCAAAAAGAGCCAGCTCCGCTGGCTGATCTCCCCGATCCCGCCCTGGGTGTTGGTGAGGAACACCATGCCCCAGGACATGACCAAAACGACCGCAGTACGGATGGCAGTTGCCAGGGTAGAGTTGACCCCGTCAATGCCGATTTTTGCTAAGATAGACGTTAGGGCTGCAAAAATAGAGGACCCCAACGCAAACACAAACCACATTCTTTTTTCCATCTCGATTCCATTCATAGTCATTGGTAACCCAAGGAACGAAACAGCCACCGCAGATGCGCAATCATCCGCGGTGGCTTGATGTTTTACAAACGCCTGCAAATGCCGCGGTTTTGTTCTCTCCCAGAGTTCGTGGCACACACGCCATGCGCCGCAGCACATCTTTACGTCATCTTCTCCTGCTTGACCTTCTTGTCGATGACGTGTCGGGAGGCCAGCTCCTTGCGGACGTCCTCCAGGCTGATGCCCAGCTCCAGCATCAGCACCATCACGTGGTAGGCCAGGTCGCCGATCTCGTAGATGGTCTCGGCCTTGTCCTCGGCCTTGCCGGCGATGATGACCTCGGTGGACTCCTCCCCCACCTTCTTCAGGATCTTGTCCAGGCCCTTCTCGAAGAGATAGGAGGTGTAGGAGCCCTCCTTGGGGTTGGTCTTGCGGCCGGCCAGCATCTCTATGAGGGCGTCCAGGGAGAAGGCGTGGTTCTCCTCGCTCTCCCACAGGGGGTTGTGGAAGCAGGACTCCGCGCCGGTGTGGCAGGCGGGGCCGTCCTTGTTGACCCGGACCACCAGGGCGTCGTAGTCGCAGTCGGCGGTGATGTCGATGATGTGCTGGGCGTTCCCGGAGGTCTCCCCCTTCCGCCACAGCTCCTGGCGGGAGCGGCTCCAGAAGCAGGTGCGCTCCTCCCGGATGGAGATCTCCAGGCTCTCCCTGTTCATATAGGCCAGGGTCAGGACCTGACCGCTCTTGCCGTCCACCACGATGGCGGGGATCAGGCCCTTTTCGTCAAATTTCAGCTTTTCCATGTCAATCATGGCGTTCTTCCTCCCATATATTATCGAACGAGGATTCCGTTCTTTCTCAAATCTGCTTTCAGGTCGGGGATGGCCACCTCACCGAAGTGGAAGATGGAGGCGGCCAGACCGGCGTCCACCCCGGGGATGGTGCGGAAGAGTTCGGTGAAATCCTCCTTCTTTCCCGCGCCGCCGGAGGCGATGACGGGGACCTTCACCACGTCGCAGACGGCCTGGAGCATTTCCAGGTCAAAGCCCCCCTTGACGCCGTCGGTGTCGATGGAGTTCACCACGATCTCCCCGGCGCCCAGGTCCACGCAGCGCTTGATCCAGGCGATGGCCTCCATGCCGGTGTCATCCCGGCCCCCCCGGGCGAAGACCCGGAACTGTCCGTCCACCCGCTTCACATCGGCGGACAGCACCACGCACTGGCTGCCGTAGCGGAGGGCGGCCTCCCGGATCAGGTCGGGGTTGCGGATGGCGCCGGAATTGACGCTGACCTTGTCGGCTCCGCATTTCAGCACCCGGTCGAAATCCTCCAGGGTGTTGATGCCGCCGCCCACGGTGAGGGGGATAAAGACCCGGCTGGCGGTCTCCTTCAAAATCTCCGTGAAGAGGGCGCGGCCCTCGGCGGAGGCGGTGATGTCGTAAAAGACCAGCTCGTCGGCCCCGCAGCGGCTGTAGTAGTCGGCCAGCTCGATGGGGGAGTTCACGTCGTTCAGTCCTTCAAAGTTGACCCCCTTGACCACCCGGCCGTCCCGGACGTCCAGGCAGGGGATGATGCGTTTCGTAATCATTGGGTTACTCTCCTTCCCCCAGGCGGACGGCCTGGGCCAGGTCGATGGCTCCGGTGTAGTAGGCCTTGCCGATGATGGCCCCGTGGACCCCGGCGGCCTTCAGGGCCTGGATATCCTCCAGGGAGGACACCCCGCCGGAGGCGATGATGTCCATGGAAAAGCGCTGGGTCAGCGCCCAGTACAGCGCCCGGTTGGTCCCCTGCATGGCCCCGTCCTTGGAGATATCGGTGCAGATGATGGTCCGGACCCCCAGGGCCTGCATCTTTTCAAAAAAGACATCCCAGGTGTCCTGGCTGGTCTCCAGCCAGCCCTTGATGGCCACCTTGCCGTCCTTCAGGTCGGCCCCCACGGCGATTTTCTCGCCGTATTCGGCCACCGCCCGGGCGGTGAAGTCGGGGTCGGTGACGGCGGCGGTACCTAAAATCACCCGGCTGGCCCCGGCGTTCAGGTAGAGGCGGACGGTGTCCATGTTCCGGATGCCGCCCCCCACCTCGATGAACAGGCCGGTGCTGGCGGCCAGCTTCTCGATGGTGGGCAGGTTGGTGGTCTGGCCGGTCCTGGCCCCCTCCAGGTCCACCAGATGGAGGTGGCTGGCCCCGGCGGCCTCGAACTTTCGGACGGTGTTCAGGGGTTCGGGGTCGTAGACCGTCATCTGGTCGTAATCCCCCTTATACAAACGGACAGCTTGGCCGCCGTAGAGGTCAATGGCAGGAAAAATCTTCATGGCTCACCACGTCCCTTCACAGAAGGTCTTCAAAATGCTCAGACCCACGATGCCGCTCTTTTCCGGGTGGAACTGGCAGCCCATGACGTTGCCCTTGGCCACGGCGGCGGTGAGCTCGGCCCCATACTCGGTGGTAGCGATAACCGCTTCGTCACAGTCCGTGGCATAGAAGGTGTGGACGAAGTAGACGCACTCCCCTTCCACCACGGTCTTCAGCAGGGGGTGCTGAACGCCCTGGGGGAAGTGCAGGCCGTTCCAGCCGATGTGGGGAATTTTATAGTCGGCAGGGACCACGCCCTCCATGGTGACTACCTTGCCGGGGATGAGGCCCAGGCCCTGCCAGACACCGAACTCGTGGCTCTCCTCAAAGAGGAGCTGCATCCCCAGGCAGATGCCCAGGATGGGCTTGCCCTTGGCCACCTCCTCTTGAATGACCTGGTCCAGACCGGTGGCCCGGAGCTTGTCGGCGGCGTCCTGGAAGGCCCCCACCCCGGGGAGGATGAGGTGATCTGCCTGCCGGAGGACCGCCGGGTCCCCGGTGACCACCGGCTCCTGGCCGATGGCCTCTAAGGAACGGCAGAGGGAGAAGAGATTGCCCACGCCGTAATCAATAACTGCTATCATATTGATAACCTCCTATCCATCTTGGCTCCCCCTTTGGGTGAGCTGGATTCGCCCGCAGGGCGAAGACTGAGAGGGTAAACCTGTTTGTCGATCCATCTTTTGGCAGATGTGGTTTCAACCCTCCGCAAATTTGCCCTCTCAGTCACGGCTTCGCCGTGACAGCGCCCCCAAAGGGGGAGCCAAGGGCGGGGACGACAGGTTGGCTATCACACCAACATCCCTTTCGTGGACGGGACCTCGTTGGACCCATTCAGCTTCACGGCCATTTTCAGGCTCCGGGCGGCGGCCTTGAAGACCCCCTCGATGATGTGGTGGCTGTTCTCTCCGGCCAGCATCCGCAGGTGGAGGGTGCAGTTGGCCTTCCGGGTGAAGGCCAGCCAGAACTCCTTGGCCAGCTCCGTGTCGAAGGTCCCCACCTTCTCGGTGGGCAGGGTTACATCCCAGCAGAGCATCCCCCGGCCGGACAGGTCAACGGCTGCCAGGATGAGGGCCTCGTCCATGGGCAGGAGGATGTGGCCGAAGCGCTCCACCCCCCGCATGTCCCCCAGGGCCTCGGCGAAGGCCGAGCCCAGGCAGATGCCTACGTCCTCCACGGAGTGGTGGTCGTCCACCCAGGTGTCCCCGGTGCAGGCGACCTCCAAGCCGAAGCCCCCGTGGCGGGCAAAGCCCGTGAGCATGTGGTCAAAGAAGCCCACGCCGGTGTGGATGTCCGAGGGGCCCCCGTCCAAATTCAGTTTCAGGGTGATCTGGGTCTCCCCGGTGGTCCGGGTGATCTCAGCGGTTCTCATGCCAGTCCCTCCTCGGCCATCACGGCCTTGACGGCCTCCAGGAAGGCCGCCATCTCCTCCTCCGTGCCCACGGTGACCCGATTGTACTGGGCGATGCGGGGGTCGGAGAAGTGGCGGATCAGGATGCCCCGGTCCTTGAGTTTTTGGTAGAGCAGACCCCCGTCCAGGCCCTCCTTCTTCACGAAGAGGAAGTTGGACTTGGAGTCCGGCAGGGTGAAGCCCAGAGCCCGGAGGGCCTGGGTGGTCTTTTCCCGGGTGGCCATGATCTTTTTGGCGTTGTCCCGGAAGTAGGCGTCAGAGTCCACGGCGGCCTCCCCCAGCTTCAGGGTAAGGCGGTTGACGTTATAGGGATTGGTGGAATACTTGAGCTTTTCCAGGTCCTGGATGATGGGGCGGCTGGCCAGGGCGAAGCCCAGCCGGGCTCCCGCCATGGAGCGGGACTTGGAATAGGTCATGACCACCAGCAGGTTGTCGTATTTGTCGATGAGTCCGGCGGCTGACTCCGCTCCGAAGTCCACATAAGCCTCGTCGATGACCACCACCCGGTCGGGGTTGGAGG
The DNA here is from genome assembly GCA_030535235.1 of Bacillota bacterium. Taxonomy (GTDB): domain Bacteria; phylum Bacillota; class Clostridia; order Oscillospirales; family Oscillospiraceae; genus Evtepia. Next base: position 15,760 of record JAUNCL010000034.1, on the reverse strand, counting down.
AGACGATTTTTTCCACCTCAGCCAGGGACAGGGCGATGCCCGTGGGGGCGTTGGGGTTGGCCAGGACGGTGAATTTTCCGGTGCTGCACAGACCCTCCACATTCAGGGTGAAGTCTTCCTTCAGGGGGACGGTGGTATAGGGGACCTTGTGCAGGTCGGCAAAGACCGGGTAAAAGCTGTAGGTGAGTCCCGGGAACACCGCACCGTCCTGGGCGAAGGCCATGAAGGCGAAGTTCAGGATGTCGTCGGAGCCGTTGGACAGGAAGACGTTCTCCGGCCCGCAGCCGTAGAGGGCGGCCAGCTTTTCCCGGAGGGCGGTGCCCTCGGGGTCGGAGTACAGCCGCAGGTCCTGGATGTCCTGGTCGCTCAGGGCCGCCAGCACCTGGGGGGAGGGGGGATAGGGGGACTCGTTGGTGTTCAGCTTGATGTATTTCTTGTCCCGGGGCTGTTCGCCGGGGGTGTAGGCCTCGAGACCGGCGTATTTGGTGTTCAGAAATCTGCTCATGGTGTTACTCTCCCGTCACCTTGGGGTCGAAGCGGATGTCGATGGATCGGGCGTGGCCGGTGAGACCCTCCTGCTTGGCGAAGTGGGAGACCGACTGCTGGGCCACGGAGAGGGCCTCCCTGGTGTAGTAGGTGTACTGCGTTTTTTTGATAAAATCGTCCACCGACAGGGGGCTGGAGAACCGGGCGGTGCCGCTGGTGGGCAGGGTGTGGTTGGGACCGGCGAAGTAGTCTCCCAGGGCCTCGGGGCAGTTGCGGCCCATGAAGACAGAACCGGCGTTCCTGATCTTGTCCAGCCAGGCGAAGGGCTCGTCGATGCACAGCTCCAGGTGCTCCGGGGCGATCTCGTTGGAGATCTCAATGGCGGTGCTGATGGAGTTTGCCACGATGATCTTGCCGTTGTTGTCGATGGAGGCCCGGGCGATCTCCGCCCGCTTGAGCTTGGGAATCTGCTCCTCAATGGCGGCCTGGACGGCCAGGGCCAGCTCCTCGCTGTCGGTGACCAGGACGGCGGAGGCGTTCCTGTCGTGCTCGGCCTGGCTCAGCAGGTCGGCGGCCAGAATCTGGGGGTTGTTCTTGCCGTCGGCGATGACCAGAATCTCGCTGGGACCGGCCACCATATCGATGCCCACCTTGCCGAAGACCTGCTTCTTGGCCTCGGCCACAAACTGGTTGCCGGGGCCGACGATTTTATCCACCTTGGGGATGCTCTCGGTGCCGTAGGCCAGGGCGGCGATGGCCTGGGCGCCCCCTACCCGGAAGACCCGGTTCACGCCGCAGATCCGGGCGGCGGCCAGGATGTTGGCGGGGACCTTGCCGTTCTTGTCCGGGGGTGTCACCATGAAGATCTCCTTCACCCCGGCCAGCTTGGCGGGGATGCAGTTCATAATGACGCTGGAGGGATAGGCGGCGGTGCCGCCGGGGACGTAGAGCCCCACCCGCTCCAGGGGGATGATCTTCTGGCCCATGACGATGCCGGACTCCTCGTTGACGAGAAAGCTGTTGCGGACCTGGTGCTGGTGGAAGGCGGCCACCCGCTCGGCGGCCCGGTAGAGGATATCCACCAGGAAGGGGTCCGCCTGACGGAAGCCGTCGTCGATGGCGCCCATGCTCACCTCCACGGTGGGGATGTCGGCCCCGTCAAACTCCTTGGTGTATTTCTTCAACGCCGCGTCGCCGTGGGCCTTCACATCCTCGAGGATGGCCCGGACGGGCTCGGCCACGCTGTCCACGGGGTCCTCCCGGGCGAAAATGGCGGCGCGGTCGGTCTCTGCTTCCTTTAGAATACGAATCATTTCTTTTCTGCCTCCTTGGCCGCCACCTGCTGGGTCAGGCTCTGGAAGAGCTTGTGGATGGCGTCGTGCTTGAACTTAAAGCTCACCTTGTTGGCGATGAGCCGGGCGCTGATGGGGACGATGGTCTCGATGGGGGAGAGGTTGTTCTCCTTTAAGGTGGTTCCGGTTTCCACAATGTCCACGATCACATCGGTCATGCCCAGGATGGGGGCGATCTCGATGGAGCCGTGGAGGAGGATGATGTCGATGTCCTGGCTCCGGGCGCTGTAGAACCGCCGGGCGATCCGGGGGAACTTGGTGGCCACCCGCAGGGTCTGGTCGGGGTCGGGCCGGAAGCCGTTCTCAGCGGCCACGCACATGCGGCACTTGCCTACGTTCAGGTCCAGCAGCTCGTAGATGTCCGGCTCATACTCCAGCAGGATATCCTTGCCCACCACGCCTACGTCGGCGGCGCCCCGCTCCACATAGACCGCTACGTCGGAGGGCTTGACCCAGAAGTACCGGACCCCGGCCTCGGGGTTTTCAAAGATCAGCTTCCGCTTGGGGTCCAGCAGCTCCTCGCAGGGGAAGCCCGCCTGGGCGAACATGGCGTAGACCTTCTCTCCCAGCCGGCCCTTGGGCAGGGCCACGTTCAGAAATTCCTGGTTGCTCATGCCTGTGCGCCCCCTCTCATGTCGATGGTTTCTCTCACCCGCAGGCCGTCGGTCTCCTTCCGGGCCAGGGCCTTCTTCCCGGCGGCGGCCAGCTGGGCCATTTTTCCGGTGAGGGCGGTGAGGTCGGTCTTGTCGTCGTAGCGCACCAGCACGTCGGCGTCCCAGGCGGGCTGACCGGCGTGGAGCCGCTCCAATTCGTCCAGATAGATGGCAAAACCCATGGCGCCGCAGCGCTTGCCCATCTTCTCTACCATTTTGTCGTACTGTCCGCCGGAGAGGACCCCTGCGGAGAGGTTTTTGATGAAGCCCCGGAAGACGATGCCGCTGTAGTAGTCCATGCCGCCCTCCACGGAGAAGTCCAGGCAGACCTTGTCGCCCAGACCGTTGGCCTTCAGAAGCTGGCAGATGCTGTTGAGCTCTTCCCAGGCCTCCCGGGTCTTTTTGCCGCCCACGCACAGGGGGGCCAGCTCCTCCAGCACGGACTGGATGGGGCCGTAGGTGTTGACCAGCTTTTCCAGCAGGGCGGAGACGGTGCCGCTCATGCCCTTCTCCTGGCAGAAGGCCCGGAGGGCGGCGGCGTTCTTCTCCCGGACGGCCTCCAGGACGGTGGGGTAGTCGGCCTGGGAGACCCCGGCGGCCTCCATGAAGCCGGAGACCAGCCCCATGTGGGAGACGTCCAGCACGTAGTCGGGGCTGATGGCCGCCAGACTCTGGACGGCCAGGGAGAGGACCTCATAGATGTGGTAGAGGTCCAGGTCGCCGATGCACTCCAGGCCGGTCTGCATGATCTCCTGGAAGGTGTCGTCCCCCTTGTTGGTGCGGTAGATGGCCTCGTTGTAGTAGACCTTCCGGGGCCCCGGCTCCTTCTCCCGGGTGTTCTTCACAATGGAGAGGGTCACGTCGGGCTTTAAGGCCATGAGGACGCCTCGGGCGTCGGTGAAGGTGATCATCCGGTCACTGACCAGGAAGTCCTTGTTGCGGATGTAGAGGTCGTACTCCTCAAACTTGCTCATTTTGAACCGGCGGTAGCCGTATTTCTCGTATAAACCTCGCAGGCGGAAGATGGTCTGCTCGCCGCTGCGGAGGATGTTCCAATCAAATTCCATGGGTCCATACCCCTTTCCTGAACTGATACGCTTGGATGGTGGATATTTTATCACTCTACCGTGATAAAGTAAAGAGGGAAACCACCAACTTTTCCCGTCGAAGTGAAAATTTTACGGCAGCGGGAGGGGCTTTCTTTGTGCACATTGGTTTTCCTCCCCTTGCCAAAACAGGGCCGCGGCGTTTGCCGCGGCCCATAATTTGCCAAAAAGCAAGGGGTTCGATGGCCCATGTAGGGAACGGGCATACCCCTTCCGCATCAAAAAGCCTTTTACCAGATACACTTGACGTCGCACTCTAGCTTTTCGCCGTCCACCTCTGCGGTGATGGTGGCGCCGCCCTTGGTCACGGCGGTGACTGTGCCGTCCTCGGCCACGGTGGCCACCTCGGGCTTGCTGCTGGTCCACTTCACCGCGCCGGTGGCTCCGGTGACCTGGAGCTGCTTGGTTTCGCCTTCTGCGGCCAGGGTGATGCTGCTGGCGCTGAGCGCCGGGCCCTCGGGGACCTGGGGCGTCTCCTCTGCGGTCCAGGTGCAGTGGATCACGCACTGGGCGCTGGCGCCGCCCTCCAGGGCGGCGGTGACGGTGACCTCGCCGGGGGCCACGGCGGTGACCAGGCCGTTCTGGTCCACGGTGGCCACGGTTTCATCGCTGGAGGCCCAGGCGACGGTGCCGGCGGCGCCCTCGGGGGCCAGGGCGGCAACCAGGGTGACAGTCTGGCCCTGTTCGCTGAGGCTCACGTCGGTCTGGTCCAGGGTGAGGGACTCGGCGGCAACGGGCTCCTGGTTCTTGCTCTGGCCGCTGAGCAGGCCATCCTGGAAGGTGGGCAGCACCTGCTTGACCACGATGACGGCGGCAGCCACCACGATAATCAGGGACAGGATGATCGGCAGGAGCTTGCTTCTTCCCTTGTTCTGCTTGGTCTTCTTTGTCTCAGTTTTCTTTGTCTCAGCCTTGTGGGGGCGTGTTTGCTCCGGAACGGGGACCGCTGTGGCGGCCTCGATGGTGGGCAGGATCTGGGTGGGCTGGTCATCCACCGCCACATCGACAGCCGGGGCCGACCCGGTGGACAGGTCCTCCAGGTGGGGCAGCACGATGGTGGGCTCTTCCCCCGCTATGGGGAAGGATTCCTCTGCCGCGGGAGCGGGTTCCTCCACCACAGGCGTGGGTTCTTCAACGACGGGCGCAGGCTCCTCCGCCACGGGGGTGGGTTCCTCAACGACGGGCGCAGGCGCCTCTGCCGCAGGGGCGGGAGTTTCTGCTGCGGGGGCAGGTTCCTCCGACGCCAGATGAGCGCCGCCCTCCACCAGGATGGTGGGGGGGATCTCAGTCTGGGACACCGGGGGAGCGGGCTTCTTCAGCTCCTCAGGGTTCAGCTGGGGGACGGGGCTGTCGGCCAGCATGTCCCGGATCTCGCTGAGCAGGGCGTCCAGGTCCTCCTCGGTCTCCACCGAGGGCTTTTTCTCCTGAGGCTGAGCGGCCTGGGTCTGAACGGGGGTCTGGGATGCCACGGGTGCCGCCGGGACGGGCTGGGTCTCGACGGGGGCTGCCTGGACCTGGGGGGCAGGTTCGGTGACCTCCGGCATGGCGCCGGCCACCTCCACCACGGGGGCATTGGGGATGGACTCCAGCTCCCGCAGGATCTCCCACTGATCGGCCCCGTCGTCCTGGATGACGGGTTCCGGCTGGGGGGTGGTCTGGGCGGCCGCCTCCTGGACGGGGGTGGGCTCGCCGGTCACCGCGGCAGGGACCTCGGCGGCGACGGACTGTGCCTCCTGGGGTGCGGACTCCACGGAGGCCGGGGGCTCGGGGAGATCCTCGGCTGCCAGGATGGGGGCGACCGGCTCGGCCAGAGCGGCCTCCCGGGCGGCCTGGTCCCGGAGACGCTTCCGCTCGGCGGCCCGGGCTTCCCGCTCGGCCAGACGGGCCTTCTTCTCCTCCTCGGTGAGCTCGCTGGTCTTCTTCCGGGTCTCCTTCTTAAAGAAGAGGGATTCCTTTTTCTTGGCCGGGGCTTTCTTCGCCGGCTCCTTAGGGGTGTGGGTCCTGACCTCGGGCTTTGCCTCGGCATATTCCCGGGCAGGACGCTCGGCAGGGGCTTCCCGGTGGGGGCGCTCCTGCTTGGGGGATGTCCCCTCGGGGCGTTTTTTCTTTTTCTTCTCCGGGGCGCTGCTGAAGAGGCCGCCCAGCTTGGCCTGGCGGTTCTTCTTCTTTTCGGCCTGCCGGCGCTCCTCCTCCTTGCGGCCGGCGTCGCAGAAGGGGCAGTATTTATAGGTCACAGAATAGTATTCCCCGCAGTGAGGGCACTGCGTGGTCTGGCTGCGCAGTGTGATCTGTTTGGTTTCCATGGGGTTTCCTCCTTCAAAAGTCCGGGCGAGGACTGCCCGGGTGAAAGTTTCCCAGTTTTTCGGGCATTCACAATTATTCAAGGTATTGTACCACAATCCCGTAAACATCGTCAACCGTTTGGGGGCCAAAATGGGGGCGGCTTGCCTGCCTTTCCTCACCAAAAGAGGAAGGTTCGGGATTTGAAAGAAAATGATTTCACCCCTTGACAGGGGGATGATAACCGAGTATACTGTGTATACCGTACATGAACAGAATGGATGGTTCCCCATGAATATCATCATCAGCAACGCCAACGACAAACCCATCTACGAGCAGATCACCACCCAGGTGAAAAACGCCATCCTGTCCGGCCGGCTCCAGCCCGGGGAGGGCCTGCCCTCCATTCGGGCGCTGGCCAAGGACCTGCGGGTGAGCGTCATCACCACCAAGCGGGCCTATGACGAGCTGGAAAAGGCCGGGTATCTCTACACAGTCCCCGGCAAGGGCTGCTATGTGGCCGAGAAAAACACCCAGCTGGTGCGGGAGGGCTATCTCACCCAGATCGAGGAGCACATGACGGACATCCTAACCCTGGCCGCCGGCTGCGGCCTGTCGGTGGAGGACCTGACCGAGATGCTCCGGCTCCTGGCCGGCCAAGACCAATGAACTTTGGGAGGTACACCATGAACGCCATCGAATGCCGCAATTTAACCAAGACCTATCAGGGCTTCACCCTGGAAGATATCAACTTCTCCGTACCTGCCGGGTGCATCCTGGGGCTGGTGGGGGAGAACGGGGCAGGCAAATCCACCACTCTGAAGCTCCTGATGAACGCCATCCCCCGGGACGGCGGGGAGATCTCCATCCTGGGGACCGACAACCGGAGCCCGGACTTCCTCCACACCAAGGAGGACATCGGCGTGGTGCTGGACGAGGCCTGCTTCCCCGAGATCATCACCCCCAAGGAGCTGGGGAAGGTCATGGGCTTCACCTACGCCAACTGGGACCAGGCCCGGTACGAGACCTACCTGACCCGGTTCCGCATCCCTATGGACAAAAAGTTCAAGGAGTTCTCCCGGGGCATGAAGATGAAGCTGGCCATCGCCGTGGCCCTGTCCCACCACGCCAGACTCCTCCTGCTGGACGAGGCCACCAGCGGCCTGGACCCCATGATCCGGGACGAGATCCTGGATGTGTTCAACGACTTCACCCGGGAGGAGGACCACACGGTGGTGTTCTCCTCCCACATCGTCAGCGACCTGGAGAAGATCTGTGACTACATCGCCTTCCTCCACCACGGCAGGCTGGTCCTGTTTGAGGAAAAGGACCGGCTGCTGGAGGAATACGCCCTGATCAAGCTCACCGCCGACCAGCTCTCCGAGCTGGACCCCGCCGCCGTGGCCGGGAAGAAGGTCACGGCCTACGGGGCGGAGGCCCTGGTCCGCCGGAATCTCATCCCCGCCCATTTCACCACCGAGCGCACCAATCTGGAAGATATCATCCTGTTTTTAGCCCAGGAAGGAGGGGCCCAACAATGAAAGCACTGCTGTACAAAGACCTCTGCGTGCTGTGGAAGCAGATGAAATTCGTGATCGTTATGGTGGCGGTCTTCTGCCTCATGCCCGACACCGGCTTCAACCTGAATACCTTCTTCGTGGCCTACGCCGGTCTGATCATCCCTGTCACCCTCTTCGCCTACGACGAGCGGGCCAAGTGGGACGCCCTGGCGACCATGATGCCCTACTCCACCCGGGATCTGGTCCTCAGCCGCTATCTCTTCGGCTGGCTGTCCACCGCCTTCGCCGTTCTGTGCTATCTGGTGGGGCAGGTCCTCTTCTCCGGTGGCCATAAGCCCGCCGATGGGTCCTCCCTGGTGCTGGTCATGACCCTGGCCATGACCCTGGTGGTCCAGGCGGTGTACTTCCCCATCCTCTTCCGCCTGGGGGCGGAAAAGGGCCGGCTGGTCATGCTGGTGGTCATCGTGGCGATCATGGTGGTGGTGGGTGTGGCCACTGACCTCCTCCGGGATACCCCCCTGGTGGCCCCCGGATTCCTGGCCCCCCTGGTGCTGCTCGTGGCCACCCTCCTGTGCCTGGCCTCGGTGAAGGTGGCGGAGAAGCAGTACGCCCAGCGGGTGTGGTAAGCCCGGGGCGTGGGTGATCCCCCCACGCCCCATGCCGGGCGGGGGCTTGCTCCCGCCGGCACCCGCCCGGCGAAAAATACCCCCTTGACAAGTCACCTGTTTTATCGTACATTAAGTGGTAACAACCGAACACGCAAAGGCAAGGAAGAGAAGAGTACCCCAGGAGATACGCCGCAGAGAGTCCCGGCTGGTGGAAAGGGACGCAGAAGACCTGGGAGAAGATGGTCTCGGAGCCGCGCACCGACCGGGAAACTGTTAGGCTGCGACGGGAGCGCCCGTCATCGCGCGAGAGTGTGTTGGCACTCTGCAAGGCCGGCTTTGTGAGAAGCCGCGCGAACCAAGGTGGTACCACGGCTGATGCAGTCGTCCTTGATTTGAGTCAAGGGCGGCTTTTTTGTTTGCCTTCTGCGCCTTGGACAGAAAGAGAAAGTAAGGTGAGAGATCCGTGCAAAACTCCATCATTCAGATCCAGCATCTGAACAAGACCTTCGGCGAGGGCCCCACAGCGGTCCACGCCCTGGAGGACATCAACCTGGACATTCACGAGGGGGAGATCTTTGGCATCATCGGCCTCTCCGGCGCGGGCAAATCCACCCTGGTCCGCTGCATGAACCTGCTGGAGCGGCCCACCTCCGGCTCGGTGATCGTGGATGGACAGGACATGACCAAGCTGAAGGAGAAGGACCTCCGGAAAGCCCGGCAGGACATCAGCATGATCTTCCAGAGCTTTAATCTGCTCATGCAGCGCACCGCCCTGGACAACATCTGCTTCCCCCTGGAGCTCATCGGGGTGAAGCGGTCGGAAGCGGTGGCCCGGGCCAGAGAGCTTTTGAAGATCGTGGGTCTGGAGACCCGGGAAAAGGCCTATCCCGCCCAGATGTCCGGCGGCCAGAAGCAGCGGGTGGCCATCGCCCGTGCCCTGGCCACCAACCCCAAGGTCCTGCTGTGCGACGAGGCCACCTCCGCCCTGGACCCCACCACCACCCTCTCCATCCTGGAGCTGCTGAAGCAGCTCAACCGGGACCTGGGGGTCACCGTGGTGGTCATCACCCATCAGATGAACGTCATTGAGGAGATCTGCCACCGGGTTGCCATCCTGGACAGCGGCGTGGTGGCCGAGCAGGGGGACGTGGCGGAGATCTTCTCCAACCCCCAGACCGACATCGGCCGCCGGCTGGTCTATCCCAACGGCGTCCAGATCGACCGGCTGCCCTCCTCCCGGGTCATCCGCATCGCCTTCAACGGCGGCTCCTCCTATGAGCCCCTTATCGCCTCCCTGGCCATTGACTGCGGGGTGAAGGTGAACATCCTGGGGGCCGACACCCGCAACATCGACGGCAAGGCCTTCGGCACCATGCTCCTGGGCCTGCCCGAGGACGAGATGGAGGCCACCCGGGCCCTGCGCTATATTCAGGCCCAGCCCGATATCACCGTAGAGGAGGTCCCCAACCATGCTTGAAACCATTTCCGCCTTCTGGGGGCAGTACGGCTCCCTGCTGCTGGCAGGCACCCGGGACACCATGATTATGGTCATTGTCTCCACGGTCTTTGCCTATGTCATCGGTCTGCCTCTGGGCGTCCTGCTGAACATCACCCAGCCCCACGGCATCTGGCCCCACAAGTGGCTCAACCGCATCCTGGGCTGGATCATCAACATCGGCCGATCCCTCCCCTTCATCATCCTGATGATCGCCATCATGGACTTCACCAAGCTCATCGTGGGCACCAAGATCGGCGTCCGGGGGGCCATCGTTCCCCTGGTGGTCTCCGCCGCCCCCTTCATCGCCCGGATGGTGGAGACCTCCCTGGCCGAGGTGGACGCCGGTGTGGTGGAGGCCGCCCAGTCCATGGGGGCCTCCCGGTTCCAGATCGTGAAGAAGGTCTTTTTGCCGGAGGCCCTGCCCTCCCTGATCCTGGGGGCGTCCATCTCCATCATCACCATCCTGGCCTACACCGCCATTGCCGGCGCCGTGGGTGCCGGCGGCCTGGGCGACCTGGCCATCCGCTACGGCTACCAGCGCAGAGTCCCCTCCATGATGTGGGTGACTGTGGTGCTCATCATCGTGCTGGTCCAGGTGATCCAATCCCTGTTCAGTTGGCTGTCCACCAAGATGGACAAGCGTCTGAGATAAACCATCATTCTATTTAAGGAGGAAACCCCGACATGAAAAAGCTTCTGACTTTGATCCTTGCTCTGACCATGGCTGTGGGCCTGTGCGCCTGCGGCGGCGGTTCCGATGCCCCCGCCGAGGAGCCCGCTGCTGACGAGCCCGCCGAGACCGTCACCCTGAAGGTGGCCGCATCCCCCACCCCCCACGCTGAGATCCTGGCCCAGGTGGTGGACGTCCTGGCTGAGCAGGGCATCGACCTGCAGATCACCGAGTACGGCGACTATGTCATCCCCAACACCGCCGTGGAGGAAGGCGACGAGGACGCCAACTTCTTCCAGCACACCCCCTACCTGGAGCAGTTCAATGAAGAGAACGGCACCCATCTGGTGAGCGTGGCCAAGATCCACTATGAGCCCATGGGCATCTATGCCGGCAAGACCGCTTCCCTGGAAGAGCTGCCCGACGGCGCTGTGATCGCTGTGCCCAACGACGTGACCAACGAGGCCCGCGCCCTGCTGCTGCTGGCTGAGCTGGGCCTGATCGAGGTCGATGAGGCCGCCGGTCTGAACGCCACCCCCAACGACATCACCTCCAACCCCAAGAACCTGCAGTTCAAGGAGCTGGAAGCTGCTATGCTGCCCCAGACTGTCACTGAGGTTGACCTGTCCATCATCAACTCCAACTTTGCCATCCAGGGCGGTCTGAACCCCGCTGAGGATGCGCTGGCCTCCGAGTCCGCCGACTCTGTGGCTGCCGAAACCTACGCCAACATCATCGTGGTGAAGGAGGGCAACGAGAACAACGAGGCCATCCAGGCTCTGGTGGCTGCCCTGCAGTCCGACGCCGTCCGCGAGTTCATCGAGACCACCTACTCCGGCTCCGTGGTCCCCATGTTCTAAGGAACCTTTGAACAAACAAAAGGAAGGAGAGGCTCCGGCTTCTCCTTCTTTGTTTTGTAGAAAGGGGATGCCCGCCGTTGCCGGAAAGCCCCGCCTTTGTCCATTCCGACCATTGACAGATTGACAGAATGGCTATAGGATTATCTGGTTATCTTTTTGTCAGAAAGGAAGGCCCACAGATGGAAAATAGACCGGAAAACAAGATGGGCGTCATGCCCGTGGGCAAGCTGCTCTTCAGTATGTCCGTCCCCATGATGATCTCCATGCTGGTCCAGGCCCTGTACAACATTGTGGACAGCATTTTCGTGGCCCAGATCAGCGAGAACGCCCTCTCCGCCGTCTCCCTGGCCTTTCCCCTCCAGACCCTGATGATCGCCGTGGCCGGGGGCACCTGCGTGGGCATCAACGCCCTGATCTCCCGTTCCCTGGGGGCCAAGGATCAGGAGACCGCCGACCGGGTGGCCAACGTGGGCGTCCTTCTGTCCCTGTGTTCCTTCGCCGCCTTCGCCCTGATGGGGGCCCTGCTGGCCGGTCCCTTTTTCCGGTTCCAGACCGACGTGACCGAGATCGTAGGCTACGGCACGGTTTACGGCCGCATCTGCCTGTGCGCCTCCCTGGGCATCTTCTGCCAGTTTGTCATGGAGCGGCTTCTCCAGTCCACCGGCCGGACCAAGCTCTCTATGATCACCCAGCTTACCGGGGCCATTCTGAACATTATTCTGGACCCCATTCTCATCTTCGGCCTGTTTGGCCTGCCCCGGCTGGAGGTGGCCGGCGCGGCCCTGGCCACAGTCATCGGCCAGTGGGTGGCCGCTGGGCTGGGCCTCTACCTGAACCTCCGGCACAACCCGGAGATCCACCTCCACTGGAAGGGCATCCGCTTCCACGGCCCCACCATCCGGGCCATCTACCGCATCGGCGTCCCCTCCATCCTCATGCAGTGCATCGGCTCGGTGATGGTCTTTTTCTTCAACCGCATCCTGCTGGGCTTCACCACCACCGCCACCGCCGTTTTCGGGGCCTATTTCAAGCTCCAGAGCTTCATCTTCATGCCCATCTTCGGCCTGAACAACGGCGTGGTCCCCATCGTGGCCTATAACTTCGGCGCACGGAAGCCCGACCGGCTGAAACGGACCATCAAGCTGGCGGTCATCACCGCCATCTGCATCATGGCCGTGGGGACCGTGGCCTTCGAGACCATCCCCCAGGTGTTGCTGGGCTTCTTCAACCCCTCGCCGGACATGCTGGCCATCGGGGTGCCCGCCCTGCGGATCATCGCCACCCACTTCGTCCTGGCGGGCTTCGCTATCCCGGTGATCTCTGTGTGCCAGGCCATCGGCAACCCCTTCTACAGCCTGATCTGCTCCGGCTGCCGCCAGCTGGTGGTCCTGCTGCCCTCGGCCTGGCTCCTGGCTCAGACCGGCAACCTGAACCTGGTGTGGCTGGCCTTCCCCATCGCCGAGCTGGTCTCCCTGCTTCTGTCCACCGTCTTCCTGCGCCGGACCCTTCGCCGGGCCGACCGGATCATGGCCAGCGAATCTCCTATGTGATCAGACGCAAAAAAGAGCGATCCGAATCGGATCGCTCTTTTTTCTTGGATTCCATTGGGTCACAGTTTCTGGAACATGCGGACCGCCATAATGAGGGCCTGCTCCCGGGAGGCGTTGGCATAGCCGATGGCCTGCTCATAGGTGGTCAAGTTCCGGGGACCAAAGGTGGTGGAAGTCAAACCCTTGATGACCCCATTCTTCACCATGAAGTAGACGCTGGGCTTGGCATACGCGCTGATGTACCCGTCGTCGGCAAATTTCGAGGTGCCGCTGTAGTCCAGCTTGTAGCTGCTGTCGGTGGCCAGGGTCCAGCCAGGCAGGTTCAGGGACTTGTACACACGGGTCAGCATGGTGGCAAGCTGCTCCCGGCTGATGAGGGTGTAGGGATCGAAGGTGGTGGCGGACGTACCGTTGGTGATGCCCAACTTATAAGCTTTTTTTACGGCATCGGAGCTGGTGTCCACGAAGGGGGTGTCCAGAGAAGCGGCGTTGAGCCGGGGGCCGCCCATCTCCTCATAGAGCTGCACCGCCACGGCGCAGAATTCAGCCCGGGTGATGCTCTTGGTCAGATCCTTGTTCTTCAGTTCGGCGGGGATGAGCGCGTTGAAGATCTCCTTGTTCACGTTGTCGCCCATAGCCTCGTTCTCAAACCACTCGGACCAGTCGCTCTCCTCCTCATACACCAGGGCGGCGAGGATGGGATAGCCGTCGTTCACATTGTCCTTGTCCACGGCAAATGCGCTGCCCATCCGGGCAGCAAAGGCGGCGGACTTCATGGTGCTGGTGGAGAGCAGGGAGCAGTCCTCCAGATAGGATGCGCCGCCGGTGGCGACCAGGTTGTTGCAGTAGGACTGGTTGGCGTGGAGGTTCTTGAAGGTCCCTCTGCTGTCTATCCGGCCAAAGAGACCGCCCACGGCGGCCGTGCCGTTGGTGTTGACCTTCAGATCCACGGCTGCGTAGCAGTTTTCCACGGTGGTTCTGCTGACGCCGGTGTGGCCCACCAGACCGCCCACACATATTTTCCTGGTCTGCAGCGTCATATCTATGCTGCCCACTACATAGCAGTTGCGGATGACACCGGAGTTCACGCCGCAGATGCCGCCGATGGTGGTCATGCTGGTGCTGGTGGGGGATTGAATGACCAGGTCGAAGTCCCGGAAGTTCACGGTGACGAAGCACTCCTCAATGGTTCCCAGGTTGCCGCCGCAGATGCACCCCAGATCAATGTCCTTGGGCTGGGTCCCGTTCATGGTGATGACGCCGTCCACGTTCAGGTTCTTCACCACGCCGCCCCGGCCCACGATACCGAAGAGACCGCAGCCCCACAGGGTCCAGGAACCGCTGGAGGTACCCGTGGAGGCTTTGCTGACCTCCAGGTTGCGGATGGCGTACCCGTTGCCGTCAAAAATGCCGGTGTAGCCGCTGGAGCTCAGACCAATGGGGTCCCAGTCGCAGCGCTCCAGGTCGATGTTGTTGGTGAGCTTGGCGCAGGCCGAGCGGCTGCCCCCGTTGACCAGGTCCCGGAAGGCCTTGAGCTGGGCCGCCGTGGAAATCAGATACGGGTCGTCCCGGCTGCCGTCGCCGCCGTCGAAGGAGGCCGCCGAGGCGGGGACCGCAGCCACGGTCAGGAGACCGGCCAGCAGGACCAGGGTCATGAACAGGCTGATGATACGGTTTGCCATGTCTTTTCTCCTCTCTATCAAAAGAATTTCTCTTCTCATTTTATCGGCTTGTCCTTGTCTTGTCAATGTGATTCCTCTGACAACAAGCGATCTCAAAAGGAACAGGATGGATAAAAGCAGAAAGGCGTTTTCTGAGGGAGACGCCTTTCTGCTTATGGAAAAAACTGTGCTGAGGTTGTGGCTCAGATGGCGTCGGCGATGCGCTGACCCATCTCTTCGGTACCCACCAGGATGCCTTCGCCGGTGTACAGGTCGGGGGTGCGGTAGCCCTGGGCCAGGACGGCCTTCACGGCGGCGTCTACGGCGTCGGCCTCGGCCCCCAGGCCGAAGGTGTACCGCAGCATCATGCCCACGGACAGGATGGTGGCGGTGGGGTTGGCCTTGTTCTGGCCGGCGATGTCGGGGGCGGAGCCGTGGATGGGCTCGTACATGCCGAAGTTGCCCTTGGCCAGGGAGGCGGAGGGCAGCATCCCGATGGAGCCGGTGATCTGGCTGGCCTCGTCGGACAGGATATCGCCGAAGATGTTGCTGGTGACGATCACATCGAACTGACGGGGGTTGCGGACCAGCTGCATGGCGGCGTTGTCCACATACATGTTGTCCAGGGTGACTTCGGGGTAGTCCTTGGCCACCTCGGCCACCACCCGCCGCCACAGGCGGGAGGAGTCCAGGACGTTGGCCTTGTCCACGCTGGTCACGTGCTTGTTCCGCTTCATGGCCATGTCGAAGGCCACCTTGGCGATGCGGCGGACTTCCTCCTCGGCGTACATCTCCACGTCGTAGGCGGCGGGACCCAGGTCGGTCTCCTTGGTGCCCCGCTCGCCGAAGTAGATGCCGCCGGTGAGCTCACGGACCACCACGATGTCCAGGCCGCCGGCCAGGATCTCGGGCTTCAGGGGAGAGGCGGCGGCCAGCTCCTCGAAGATGACGGCGGGGCGCAGGTTGGCGAAGAGGCCCAGCTCCTTGCGGATGCCCAGCAGAGCCCGCTCGGGGCGCTCGCCGCCGGGGAGGTTGTCCCACTTGGGGCCGCCCACAGCCCCCAGCAGGACGGCGTCGGAGGCCTTGCAGACGTCGATGGTCTCCTGAGGCAGGCAGCCGCCGGTGGCGTCGATGGCGGCGCCGCCGGCCAGGACGGTCTGGCAGGTGAAGGTGTGGCCGAACTTGTCGCCCACCTTGCGGAGGACCTTGAGGGCCTGCTCCACGATATCGGGGCCGATGCCGTCCCCGGGGATGACTGCGATGTTGTAATTCATGGCGAGACCCTCCCTTACTGGTTGCCCTTGATGGAGGCCATCAGGCCGCCGGCCTGGATGATCTCCTTGATGAAGTCGGGGAAGGGGTTGGACTGGTAGGTCTCACCCTTGGTGACGTTGGTGATCACGCCGGTGTCGAAGTCCACGGCCACCTCGTCGCCGGCCTGGATCTTCTCGCTGGCCTCGGGGCACTCCAGGATGGCCAGGCCGATGTTGATGGCGTTGCGGTAGAAGATGCGGGC